>NZ_JBHSGN010000040.1:0-34249 GCF_042654545.1 Dysgonomonas termitidis | reverse complement strand
TCATTTGGGGATATACTTTTGATAAAATTTACAATCTATAAATAGCAACTTAAATTAATTATTATTATTTTTCTATTCTTCTTATAAGTGAATTCATTCTAGAGTAAATGAACATATGTATAATCTGTTTGCATTATGAAATATTTAGATTTATATAACTATCTAAAGGATATTGAAAACTATACAGATAATGATCTCATTATCTGTATAGTTTTCAATAGGGGAAGCATAATTGCCTGATAGTTGGGTATCATAGTGTTTTCAATTAGAATTTAACAAAGATATTATTTATTCTTAGAAGAGGCCTGTATGGTCAATAGAAAATAATGAGCTGAAAAATAAAGAAAACAAATTTATATTATTTGAGATGTGTTATAAATAGTGTTCTTTCCGTTTCTTCTGATTTCAAAAGTTGTGTGCAAATTGTGTGTACATATAAACGAAAAAAGACTTACAATTTCTCGTAAGTCTTTGATAGTCAAGTGGGCGTTGACGGATTCGAACCGCCGACCCTCTGCTTGTAAGGCAGATGCTCTGAACCAGCTGAGCTAAACGCCCTTGTTTGGGATGCATTTTCTCTCAAATGCGATGCAAAGATATAGCTTTTTTCAATATTTCAAAACATTTGAAATCTTTTTTTGAAAAATATTTTGAAACGAAATGACTTCAAGCATTTTAAAATCTTAATTTTTATCAATTAGCTAAGTAGATTGCAAAGATTTAACTAATTTCGCAGCAATATAAATATATGACTTTAAAACGATGAACGTAAAAATTATAAATAAATCACACCATCCGCTACCCGAATATGCAACACCTTATTCTGCCGGAGTAGATTTGAGAGCAAACATTACGGAACCTGTAACATTGAAGCCGTTGGGACGCACTCTTATTCCAACCGGCCTGTATTTGGAATTACCGCAAGGATATGAAGCTCAGATACGTCCCCGCAGCGGGCTGGCTTTCAAGCACGGGCTGACGGTATTAAACTCACCTGGTACTATCGATGCAGACTATCGTGGCGAAATCCGTGTCATACTTGTCAACTTATCAAATGATGATTTTGTTATAAACGATGGAGAACGTATATGTCAAATGGTTATTGCTTCGCATGAGCAGGTCCTCTGGGATGAGGTAGAGGCAATCAATGAAACGGAGCGCGGAGCCGGAGGTTTTGGCCACACAGGCAAACAGTAATATTCAGAAACGTCATTTTTGATATGCATAAAAAAGCACGTGTTTTTTATTTAGCCTTACTTGTTATTGCAGGTAATCTTTTTTCCTTTGCTCAAAACAGCGGAATATCCAGTCCGGTTACAGTAAAGCTTTCTGTTGACGATAGCCGTAAATTCGACTATTTCTTTTATGAGGCAATGAATGCCAAAGCTACCAATCAATACGATGCGGTTTTCGATTATCTAAAATACTGTATGGCAATCGATTCTACAAATGCAAATGTATTGTACGAACTCGGCAATTATTACAATTCTATTGAAAGCAAGAATAAGGCTATCGATTATTATCGCAGAGCCACAGTATATGATAGTGGTAACTATTACTACAATATGGCATACGGAAGCATGTGCCTCGAATTTAAGCAATACAGCGATGCCATAGAGCAATTCGAAAAACTGGTTGCCGGAGATCCTGATAATACAGAACTATACGTCTACTTATCGGAATCATACCGTATGGATGGTAACTTCAAAAGTGCCATATCAACGTTGGATAAACTGGAGCAGATAGTAGGTATGAACGAAAAGATAAGCCTGCAAAAGTATCAGTTATATACGATGATGAAACAGGAGAAACAAGCCTTTGCTGAAATTCAGAAGTATATAGACAAATATCCGCACGAGATCAAATATCAGATCCTTCTTGGGGATTTATATCTGCAGGCAGGAAAAACACAGGAAGCCTACATGGTTTACAGCCGTGCCAAATCCATCGACCCTGATGATCCCTACCTCATCTCGTCTATGGCCGAATACTATCAGCAGACAGGGAACAAGGACGCTGCAGAGAACGAATTGCACATTGCTCTTGTTAGTCCTAAAATGGACATTGATACTAAGCTATCCATCCTTGCGCAGTATGTAGGTACGCTGCAAAGGACTCAAAAAGATACGCAGGCAGCCAACGCCCTGTTCGATACACTGATGATACAGCATCCGCAGGAACCGAAACTCAACCTGATGTATGGTAACCTTTTGATGATGCAGAATAAAAAAGAGGAATCCCGTTTTCAATATCAGTTGTTTGCGGAAGCTAATCCTACAAACCCTGTTGGATGGGAACAGATGTTATATACCACTTTTCCTGACAGCATCGATTTATCTATTAAGGTATGTAAACAAGCACTTTCCTATATCACCGACCAACCACAGTTCTATTTCTATCTGGGAGTCTCCCAGTATATGAAAGAGAATTATAAGGAGGCGCTCGGTGCCCTGCAAAAAGGAGTAGTATATGTAGATGAGAACAATACAAAGCTTTTGGCCGATTTCTACGGACAGATAGGAGATCTGTACTATCAGATGGAAAAACGCGACAGCGCGTTTGTTATTTACGATAAGGCTCTTTCCTATGACCCGAATAATCTGGGTGTACTGAACAATTATAGTTATTATTTGTCTTTAGTAAAAAAAGATCTCGATAAAGCGGAACGGATGAGCAGCATTACGGTAAAAGCCGAACCCTCAAATCCTACCTATCTCGATACATATGGATGGGTATTATTTGAACAGGGGGCCTATACGATTGCCAAAATTTATATCGAGAATGCCATAAAGTACAGCCAGGAAAAGAAGGAAGAGGTTAGCGCCGAAGTATTGGAGCATTATGGAGATGTCTTATATAAAACGGATGAACCCGAAAAAGCCCTGGAGTATTGGGAGAAAGCAAAGGAAAAGGGGGGTAGCAAATCCAAAACATTGGAAAAGAAAATAGAAACGAAAACTTTTATTGCCGAATAATGAAACTAAACGCATTAAATAAAATAGCTGTATTCCTGTTCATCATATCTGCATTATTTGCGGGGAGCAGTTGTAAATCGAAAAAAGTAATTGCTGCCGGAGGAGCTCTGGAGGAAAAATCGCATAAGCAGGTGATTGAAGACGCGTTATCTTCGGAAGTTAAGTTCAAAACGCTTACTACCAAAGGAAATGTAGAATTTAAAGCCGGTAATTCTTCTCAGAAAGTCCCTGCCGTATTCAAAATGGTAAAAGATAGCATCCTGCAGGTATCGATCCGGATTCCCATACTCGGGGGGGAAGCCATGAGGCTGACCATCACTCCCGACAGTATCTTTATGGTCGACAGGATGAAAAAGCAATATATCGCCGAACGATTCAAAGATTCGAAAGTTATAGCTAATCTAGATTTTAACTTCTACAATTTACAGGCTTTATTTACCAATAAACTATTTATTCCGGGCAATAGAGAAGTTGCGGAAAAGGATTTTCAGAAGTATGATATATCGTCGGCAAACGATGTCTATATGCTGAAAACAAAAGGGAAAGGCGATTTGTTATACAACTTTGCCGTAGATGCCACCAACCATGTGGCATCTACATTGATCTACAATGAAAAGAAAAAGATAACCCTGCAATGGTCTTACAATGATTTCATCAAAGACAACAATCTCGTATATCCGACTACCATGCAAGCCAAGGTAGACGTTGAAAAAAGACGTGTCGATATTAATATCACATATGATAAATTGGAAATAGACAAAAGTTTCAGCATCGATAATTCCATATCACCCAAATATACCAAAGTGGATTTCTCTGATCTTATAGGCACATATATCAAAAAGAAATGAGAGTAGCAGCTTTTCTCTTTATTCTCCTTATCAGTATTTGTTCTTTCGCTCAAAATTCGAAAATAAAAGAACTCGAGCAGCAAAGGAAGAACGCCTTGCGTGAAATATCGAATACCGATAAACTGCTGAAAGAGACTAAAAGAAGCACTACTACCTTGCTGGACAGGATACAGCTTATATCCAATCAGATATTCTCACGACAAAAAGTATTGGACCTTCTGGGACAGGAAATAACTGGTATAAATGTGGAGGAAAAGCGGATTGAATCCGAAATAGCAATACTTGAATCCGAACTTAAAGACAAGCAGAAAAACTACTCGAAAGCCATTGACGGAATGCTTCAAAACCGTCAAAGTGAAAATAAGATGCTTTTTGTACTCTCCGGGAAATCTTTGACAGAATCGTACCGGAGGCTGCGCTATTTACGCAACTACTCGGAATGGAGGAAAGAGCAAGCCTCGGAAATTAAGGACAAAAGCGCGAAGCTAAAAGAACGGAAGGAAGCCCTGATAAAAACAAGGCATGAAAAAACCGCCTTACTCGGTCAGCGCACTACCGAACAGGAAAACCTGAAGAAGGAAGAAACCAACTATCAGGCAGAAGTTAGTGAAGCTCAGAAAAAGCAAAAGGACCTGCAAAAAATACTGACTCAAAAACGTCAGCAGGCAGAGGCCCTGGACAGGCAGATAGCCAAACTGATAGCCGAAGAAGTAGCCCGTCAGGAGCGGGAAGCAAAACGTATAGCCGCTGAAAAAGCCCGTGTGGAAGCAGCAAAAACGACCTCGAAGAAAAGTGGTTCTGCTACAACTACCGTGACTCCTCCGAAAGAAGATGCCGCAAAAGTTGTCGCGACACCTGAGAATATAGCTTTATCGAATAATTTTGCTTCGAACAGGGGGAGACTCCCTTATCCGATAACAGGAAATTATACCATAACCACACGATTCGGCTCCCATCAGCACAGCCGTTTCGTTACCACATCGAGCAGCGGGATAGATATCCAGTCGCAATCGGGAGCGGAGGCCAAATCCGTATTTAACGGTGAAGTGACTTATGTGGCGGCCATACCGGGTTATAACACCTGTATTATTGTGCGCCATGGAAACTACTACACATTCTACGGAAATATACAGAGTATATATGTAAAGCAAGGAGACAAAGTTAAAACAGGCCAGTCCCTTGGCAAAGTATATACAGATGCGGATACAGGCCTTTCGCAACTGCATTTCCAGTTGTGGCAGGGAATCAACAAACTCAATCCCGAGCCTTGGCTGAGATAACGTAACCGGACTGCTATGAAAAGAGAACAATTTATAGAATTACCGAGAATCAGAGACCGGAAGGGAGTCCTCTCTTTCATAGAAGCCGGAAATCATATTCCTTTTCCTATCGCGTCTGTCTGCTGGAAATATGGTAGTCAGTACAATGACAGCGATATACACAAAGCCCAGGATGAAGTGATAGTCGCCTTATCGGGAAGTTTTACCCTTTTACTTGACAATGGAAAAGACGGGCGAAGTCACACATTGAATGATCCGGCTCAAGCTCTTTGTATTCCTGCCATAATGAGTTATAGGCTTGAAGGCTTTTCCGCCGGTTCTACATATCTTGTTATTTCGTCAGCATCTTCTCCTGCCGGATTATCCGTATGTGGTGAAACAGATAGAAATCAGTTAAAGACGTTCTCTGTAGAAGATTGTGTCCTCATTAAATTTCCACTGATACAGAATCGTGCTGAAAATATCGCATTCGATATAAAACGCATATTTTATATATACGATATCCCGCCGGGGCAGACAAGGGGTATGCATGCCCATAAGTATTGCCACGAAGTACTGGTTGCCACAAACGGAAGTTTTCGGGTAGAACTGGACGATGGGACAACTAAAAAAAACGTAGTGCTCGACCGGCCAGACTACGGCCTGTATATACCGCCCGGTATATGGGCAACGGAAACAGAGTATTCGTCCGGAACTGTTTGTCTTGTTTTGGCCTCTGATGTATATGACGCGGAAAATTATATACATACCTATTCGGAATTTAAAAAATACCGGCAGCATGAAAATTAAGCTTTATAGTTCAGAATATAAGGACGCGTGGGACAAATTTGTACGTGACTCCAAAAATAGTACATTTCTTTTCTATCGTGACTTTATTGAGTATCATGCCGGCCGTTTCAGGGATTATTCCCTGATGTTTTATCTGAACGATGTACTGGTGGCATTGATGCCCGGACATATGGAAGATAGGATATTTTATTCGCACAAAGGGCTTACATACGGGGGCCTTATTATGGGCGATAAGACTACTGCTGCGGATGTACTTTCCATATTCGAATATCTTACAACGACATTCCGGCATCAGGGAATCAGGAAGATTGTGTATAAGGCTGTTCCGCATATTTATCATATTCGTCCTGCCGAAGAGGATTTATATGCGTTGTTCAGATATAAGGCGATACTCACATCGTGTAATATATCTTCTACCCTATTACTTCCGGACAGAACAAAATATTCGGACTTGCGTAAACGGGGTGTAAAAAAAGCCCTGAAGAACAATTTGGCCGTAAAAAAAGCCACAGACTATTCCGGTTTCTGGCAAATACTTTCCCGGAATCTGAAAGATAAATACGAAACAGAGCCTGTTCATTCTTTAGCTGAAATAAATTACCTGAAAAATAAATTTCCGCGTAATATACATCTGTTTGCTGTGGAGAATACAGATAGTAGTATAATAGGCGGTTGTCTTGTCTTCGAAACTGAAAGAGTGGTGCACGCTCAGTATGTAGCGGCAACTGAAGAAGGTAAAAAACTCGGAGCTATAGATTTGGTTATCGACCATATAATAAATACGGCATTCGCTCACAAAACATATTTCGATTATGGCATATCGACAGAAAACGGCGGCTGGCACCTGAACGAAAACCTGATACATCAAAAAGAGGGATTCGGAGCACGGGGGACTGTATATAATATTTATACAATTGATTTATCTATATAGTGAGCTGTTAGCTACCAGCTATTAGCTTGTAGCTCTTTGAAGTATTGATTGGCCCCTCCAACCTCCCCAAGGGGAGGCTACCAGAGAGGGTATAAGTCGACAGATAGAAAATAGAGAAAAAAATGTAACCTTTGTTACCTTTTAACAGTTACAAGTTTGCCTCGCCTTCGCTTCGGCGAATGTTATTTCTGCGCCCTTCGGGCAGTTACGAGTTGCAAGTAAACAAGACACGAGATACAAGTTGTTAACTGATGACTACTAACTGTAAAGCCACTTATGCGATAGCCTAAGCTAATGGCTAATAGCTATCAGCTAAAAGTTGAAACATGTGTTACCTTTTTGTGTCTTTGCGTTTTGGGAGAGATTTTTAAACACACAAAAAAGAGTAACACGGAGTTTTCAGAAGAAAAAGTAACAATAAGAAATTATGTAAAAAGTGTCAAGTTTGTCAACTTTTAGAATGAATCGAAAACCCTCTTTAGAGTTATCACATAAATAGAATGAGTTTAAATTCCTTTTTTAGAAAGAAGAGTATCGATAGTATATCCGGAGATGGAGACTCTATCGGGTCAGGAATGAAAAGAGTATTAGGCGTGAGAGACCTCACTCTTTTCGGTATTGCCGCCATTGTTGGCGCGGGTATTTTCAGCACTATCGGGCGGGCGGCATTTCACGGAGGGCCGGCAGTATCGCTTCTCTTTGTATTTGTGGCTATCGCCTGTGTGTTTACAGCCTTGTGTTATGCACAATTTGCATCCATGATCTCGGTCAGTGGCAGCGCCTATACATATACATATGTATCACTGGGTGAGATATTCGCGTGGGTGATCGGGTGGGCGTTGATACTGGAATATGCCGTATCGAATATGGTGATCGCCATTTCCTGGTCGGAATATTTCACTACCCTGCTCGAAGGTTTTGGCATTATATGGCCCGACTGGCTTGGCATCGGATATTCGACAGCTTACAAAGCGTATAACATAGTATCACAAGGCGTTACAGATTTACCGTATCACACCATCAAAGCAGCGCAGACATACCAGAATGCACCCGAGCTTTTCGGTACGAAAATACTGATAAACCTGCCTGCCGGATTGGTTGTTACAGCCCTCACATTCCTTGTTTTCATCGGCATTAAGGAATCCAGGTTTGTGAATAACCTGCTGGTGTACCTCAAAATCGGTATCATATTATTGGTTATCGGGGTAGGGGTTTTCTTCGTAAAGCCTGAGAACTGGTCGCCATTTGCACCTAACGGGTTGCAAGGAGTGCTGGGAGGAGTCGCTGCTGTATTCTTCGCCTTTATCGGATTCGATTCTATATCTACCACAGCCGAAGAGAGTAAAAATCCGCAACGGGATATGCCCCGCGCCATGCTCTACTGTCTTGGTATCTGTACCGTGCTTTATGTAACGATAGCACTGGTCCTGACCGGAATGGTCAACTATAAAGAGTTAGGTGTGGATGATCCTCTTGCGTACGTATTTCAGGTGGTGAATATGGACTTTGTCGCAGGTGTTATTTCCGCTACTGCAATTATTGCGATCACGAGTGCCATCCTTGTTTTTCAGATAGGGCAGCCGCGCATATGGATGAATATGAGCCGCGACGGACTCCTTTGGCCTAAATTTGGAAAGATTCATCCGAGATATAAGACTCCCGCTTTCTCTACCATTATCACGGGAATAGTCGTCTGTGTGCCGTCGTTGTTTCTGGATATGCAGTTTGTTGTAGACCTTACCAGTGTGGGCACATTCTTTGCCTTCATCCTTGTATGCGCGGGAGTGTTGTTCCTCGATCATAAAGGAGACAGTAAAAAGGCGAAATTCAAGGTGCCTTATATAAATGGACAGTATATCATTTTCATATTACTCATAGTTGCAGTATATTTGTTCGTCAGTAAGACCGATTTCCGGACAGTCATAGGCGAGAAACCGCTGTTGATTGTTTTCTGGGCTGTATGGCTGGGATTGTCGGCGGCGGCATTCAAGTATAAGTTTTCGCTATTGCCTGTAATGGGTATTCTTACCAACTTATACCTGATGACAGAGCTTGGCTGGTCCAACTGGGTCATGTTCATCATCTGGCTGGTAATAGGGTTAGTCATATATCTGGGGTACGGATATCACAAGAGTAAACTGGCTGCTGCTAAAACAGTGGCAACACATATAAAAGAATAAGAAGAATGAAGGAAAAGGAAATGATTTTCGGCATACGTGCTGTTATAGAAGCGATCGAAGCCGGAAAAGAAATAGATAAGGTAATAATCAGGCGTGAATTACAAGGAGACTTGTCGAAAGAACTGCTCGCTCTCCTGAAATCGCATGAAATCGCCGTGCAACGTGTGCCGAACGAACGGTTGGACAGATTTACACGCAAAAACCATCAGGGTGTTATCGCATTCCTTTCGGCGATCACTTACGAAAAGATTGAAGATATCGTTCCTTTCCTTTACGAAAATGGGAAAGATCCCTTTATCCTCGTACTGGACGGTATCACCGATGTCCGCAACTTCGGAGCCATTGCCCGTACCTGCGAAGTGGCGGGTGTTAATGCAATTGTTATTCCGGCAAAGGGGAGCGTAACCGTAAATGCGGATGCGGTGAAAACATCGGCAGGAGCCTTGCTTAAAATACCGGTTTGCAAAGAGCCGAATCTTACTTCAGCAATTCAATTCCTGAGAAACAGCGGAATCAAAGTAATAGCTGCGAGTGAAAGAGGAGCAGACGTATATACTGATGTAGATTATACCGGTCCCATAGCATTTGTGATGGGCGCTGAAGATGTCGGCGTAGCCAGCGAAAACCTGCGTATAGCTGATAATCTGGTGAAAATTCCTCAATTCGGCACTATCGGTTCGCTGAATGTATCGGTAGCCGCGGGAGTGCTTATTTATGAAGTTATCCGTCAGAAAGGATTGAAATAAACATAATCTTAAAATATAAAGCGATGAAGAAAGTAATAGCCACAGATAAGGCTCCCGCGGCAATAGGCCCGTACAGCCAGGCGATAGAAGTGAATGGTTTGATATTTATTTCGGGACAATTACCGATCGACCCTGCTACCGGGGATTTTCCATCCGAAGACATTAAAGAACAGACAGCACAGTCCTTCGAGAATATCAAAGCTATACTAGCCCAAGCAGGGCTGACAAAAGATAATATAGTGAAAACAACCGTTTTGCTGAATGATATAGCAAATTTCGCCGGGATGAACGAGGTATATAACGCACAGTTTACCGGCGCATTTCCTGCCCGTTCGGCTTTTGCTGTAAAGGATCTGCCGAAAGGTGCTTTGGTAGAGATAGAAGTAATTGCTGCGCGTTGATCGTGGAATAAAAGATAGTTGAAATAAAATATACTTTTGATTATTGCGTTTCTCATTTTGTAGAAACTCAGGAAAATGACTATTGAAGAGAAATACATGTACCGCTGCCTGCAATTGGCTCAGAACGGGAGAGGCTTTACAAGCCCCAATCCGATGGTAGGCGCGGTTATAGTCCATCAGGGCAAAATTATTGGCGAAGGTTACCATCGTCAGTATGGCAAGGCTCATGCTGAGGTAAATGCGGTAAACAGCGTTAAAGATAAGGCTTTGCTAAAAGATTCTACAATTTATGTCTCCCTTGAGCCATGCTCTCATCACGGAAAAACCCCTCCTTGCGCCCAGCTTATAATAGACAATAAAATACCGGAGGTGGTGGTGGCATGCCCCGATCCTTATCCTGCCGTATCTGGTCGGGGAATAAAGATGCTGCAAGACGCAGGCATAGAGGTCGTTGTGGGAGTGTTGGAGAAAGAGGCTCAGGCTCTTAACAGAGCGTTTTTTACTGCACAGATCCGGAACCGGCCTTATATATACCTGAAATGGGCACAGACTCAGGACGGTTTTATAGATAAAGAACGATGTGACGGGGAGAAGCCGCAACCTACTCCTATTTCAAACGAATTTTCACGCATGCTCGTGCATAAGAAAAGGGCAGAGACAGCAGGTATTATGATAGGGACAAATACAGCGGTAAACGACAATCCATCTCTGACCACACGTTACTGGTATGGAGAGAATCCCGTGCGGATCGTAATAGACAGGCAGGGTAGGATTCCTTCGGATTACCACTTATTTGATGGAAAAGTAAAAACAATCATATTTACAGAGAAGGATTTATACGAAAAAGAATCCGGCAACGTTATTTATATCCGGACGGACTTTAATGAAAGCCTTCTCCATAATATATTTTCCACATTGAGAAGCCGTAAAATAGATTCGGTACTGGTCGAAGGCGGACGTGAACTGTTGCAAAGCCTGATAGATGCAGATATGTGGGATGAGGCGTATATTGAGACCTCGAAGGTCTGTTTCGGCAAAGGGGTAAAGGCCCCTGATATTAGAGGATATGTCTTGAATAAAGGCTATTGGGGAACATCTGAATATGTGCATTTAAGCACTGCGGATACTTATAAAATTATATAAATATTAGATTTATTGAGGCGTAAGCCGAAATTCTTTCTATTTTTGCACATTGATACTGAATAAATCTGTTTAAACTAATGAGATTGAAGCAAATTACTAAATTATCATTCATCTTTTTATCTGTTTTTGCACTAAGTTCATGCAATGACAGTACATCCGAATACGACACTTCCGAATTATCGGGAGACTCTCAGATTTCGAGCTTCAAAATAGCGGCATTACCCTATACTGCTATAGATACGGTAAATTATCCGTCGCTGTCAACAACCAGGTTCTCTATAGACCAGTTTAACAGGCTGATATACAATCCCGACTCGTTGCCTTATCAGACTACATTGAGGAAATGCGCAGTCACCCTCTCGTATACTGCAGGAAGCATCGGAAAGGTAGAGTTGATATACCCTAAAGATTCTGTCGTGGACTGGAACTCTACCGACTCGGTGGATTTCTCTACTTATCTGTATCCCAAATTCAGGATAACTCCTCTTAATGGCAAAGACCCAAGGGAATACACCATAAAGATACTGGTACATAAGGAAGACCCGGATACATTGATCTGGAAAGAAAATGTGCCAACAGGTTATCCCGCCTCCTTCGATAAACAAAAAACCTTGCTGGTTAACGGGACATTCTATACATTCATCGCCCGCACAGATAATAAAATATATTTATCTAAAGCGAATAAGCCTGATAACATAGAGGCAGCTCTGTCTTACGGAGATAATCAGGCTGTATCCGGCGAGCTTGATGCATCTGCTCTGGAAAGCATAACATTCTTCAACAATAAATTCTATGCTGTTGATAAAAATAAACAAGGTTATACAGCAGGTATAGAGGGTACTTCATGGAGTAAAGACGGAATAAGCAACAATGTGACAAGCATTGTTGGAGTAGTGCCTACTTTAAATGCCGCTACTGATTTACTTCTTGTTATTACTCGTGACTCGTTAGCAACGACTACCGACCTGAAAACTTTGGACACTAAAACCAAAATAGACGGTGATTTCCCTGCAACAGGATATTCGTCAGTGACTCATAACGACAGAAGCAATCTGAATAATTGTGTATTGACTGTTACAAAAAATATCAGTGGTTTGGGTTATGTGAAGACATGGTCTATAAAGATAACCGGTGATAATAGTCTTCAGGTTGCGTTTAATCAGTCTAATCCGGTAATTCCTAAAAAGGATGGGGTTACAACCTTCCTTTACAATGGGTATATGTATGCCCTGACAGGAAATAGCTTCTACAAGACACAGAGCTACGGATACAAATGGATTACAGCTCCTAATAAGGAAAAACCAGACCCAAGAATGCCGAAAGCATCAGGGCAATCGGTTATTGTAGATGAAAAAAATTATATCTGGGTATTCGGCGGAGTTCCAGATTCGGGAATAAGTCCTATACAAAAGGTTTGGATAGGCAGAATTAATAAACTTAGAACAAAACTCTAGATCTGAGATTTGAGTGATATACTTTTAGTCCTGCTTTCTGCGTTAGATAAATAAGAACAGAATACAGATTAATAAATGGGTAAAAGGAAGATATTATTTACTTTACTATTGATTATCATCTATTCTCCCTTCTCATTCATCGAACTTAAAGCGCAAGATGATTATAAGTATGAGATAGGAGGGATGGCCGGTACGTCCTTTTATATGGGAGATGTCAATAAGAGCAAATTGTATCAAAACCCGGGATTGTCGGCAGGAGTCGTCTTCAGATACAACAAAGATCTGAGGTGGTCTGTGAAGAGTAATTTTGTAATTGGGAAAGTTTCGGGTGACACCCGCGATTCGGGAAATAAATATCCGTTCGGGCAGGAAATCTCTTTTAGCCGGATGTTTTATGAATTGGGTAGTCAGATAGAATTCAACTTCTTTAATTACAGTGATAAGTTCGGTTACTTAGGTGCTAAACGCATATCTCCGTATGTATTTACGGGAATAGGGTTTACGTTGGGTTCGGGTAGCAAGACATTTTTTGACGCTAATATTCCAATCGGGATTGGAGTAAAATATAAATTAAAGGACAGACTGAATCTTGGATTTGAATTCTCTTTCAGGAAGCTATTTAGTGATTCGTTCGACGTTACAAAGGATGGGGATGGTCTGAGTCTCGATGCGCCTTACAAAATAAACGGAGGTGCTTTTAAGAACAACGACTGGTATTCTCTTACTATGATAAGTCTAACCTGGGATTTTGGAACAAGGATATGTCCTTGCCTGAATATTGATTAATTATTAAACTAAAATACAGATGTCATATCTTGACCAAATAGATAAAACGCGGGTACCTAAGCATATTGCTGTCATAATGGATGGCAACGGGCGATGGGCCAAACGGCAGGATCTGGACCGTACGTTCGGTCACAAAGAGGGTATTTCCGCCGTACGCAGAGCTATTGAAGGTGCATCAAGAGCAGAGGTCCGTTATCTTACGCTTTATACATTCTCTACAGAAAACTGGAAACGTCCGGAGGAGGAAGTGAAAGCCCTGATGAGCCTGATGGTACAGGCTGTAGCGAATGAAACACCCGAACTGGTGAAGAACAACGTTCGTGTAAAAGTTATAGGAGACATTGAACGGTTGCCCGAAGATACGAGAAAAGCATTGGATTACTGTCTCGAAACTACGTCCGTATGTACCGGTACAACTGTAATTTTAGCTCTGAGCTATTCTTCAAAATGGGAATTGACCAGGGCGATGAAAAACATAGCCGTTGACATTAAGTCCGGAAAAATAGAATCGGAGGAAATAACAGAGGAACTGATCGCATCTTATCTGGAAACAAAAGGTATCCCTGATCCTGATATATTGGTCAGGACCGGAGGGGAATTACGTATAAGCAATTTCCTTCTTTGGCAGATAGCTTATTCGGAACTCTTTTTCTCGGATGAATTATGGCCTGATTTTAATGAAGAGTCCTTGTATAAAGCAATTGTTGATTTTCAGAACCGTGAACGGCGTTTTGGAAAGACCAGTGAGCAAATTTCAGGAAAATCCTGAACTTTTTATGTCAACTCTATACTATAGATAATAAAAACAGGTTTAAATATTAGAAAGTAACTACGAAACAAAATATGTTCAAAAAAAGTTTATTTTTTCTATTCATTATCTTCTTCTGCTCAATTTCAGCAGCCATAAAAGCTCAGGGAATTACAGACAGCGCAGAAATTAAAAATGTGAATAAAGCCCTTCAGGTAAATGTGGACAGCCTGCCTGTTATTTCATACAGCACCAGTAAGAAATACGAAATAGCAGACATGAAGCTTTCCGGGATCGTGAACCCGATGTACGAAGACTTCACTCTGTTTGGGTTTGCCCAACTGCAAGTAGGGGACAAGATTGAAATTCCCGGACCAGAAATAACTAATGCGGTAAAACGCTTCTGGAGACAAGGCTTGTTCTCTGATGTGAAAATTCTGGCAACCAAAATTGAAGGTAATAAAATATGGTTAGAAATAAATCTGAAAGAACGCCCCCGTATATCGGATATTGTATATACCGGGATGAAAAAAAGTGAACGCCAGGATATCGAGGCGAAGATAGGCATGGTGAAGAACCTGCAAATCACACCGAACCAAATGGACCGGGCCAAAACTATCATAAAGAAATATTTTGACGAAAAAGGGTTTACCAAAGCTGAAATCACTTTGAGCGACAAGCCCGACTTATCTAAGGAAAATCACGTTATCCTTAATATTGATGTAGTTAAGAAGAATAAGACAAAGGTCAACAAAATTACGATAGAAGGTAATATTGAGGTTAAGGCCAGAACATTGGAGAAAGCGATGAAAAAAACTCGCCATAAGAGTAATTTTCAGGCCTGGATAGCAAACTTCCTCCGCTCTACCAAATTCGTATCGGAGAGCTATGAAGAAGATAAAGAACACCTGATAGAGAAATACAATGAGCTGGGTTACAGGGATGCCGTAATCACATGGGACACAGTGTATGCCGATGCCCGGAAGCCGGATAAGGTAGACATAGTGATCAAGGTGGATGAAGGAAAACAATACTTTCTCAAAGACATTAAATGGGTTGGAAATGCTGTGTATCCTACCTGGCAGTTGCAGCAAGTGCTGAATATGAAACCGGGAGATGTATATAATCAGAAGAAACTGACCGAGCAGTTATCTGCTAATGAGGAATCTGTAATGAACTACTTCTACCAGAATCATGGATATATATTCTCTAATGCCGATCCGGTAGAAGTAAATATAGCAAATGACTCTATTGATTTGGAAATACGCATCTCAGAAGGCCCGAAAGCTTCGATCCGGAAAGTGACCATAGCCGGTAATGACCGTGTATATGAAGATGTTGTACGCCGCGAATTACGGGTTAAGCCGGGTGCGCTCTATAGCCGCGACGACATTGTGCGTTCACTGCGTGAGATCGCTCAGACAGGACATTTTGATCCGGAAAACTTAAATCCGGGTATCGTTCCCGACCCTGAGTCAGGAACAGTTGACATCAGTTTACCATTAGTATCTAAAGCCAATGACCAGGTAGAATTTTCTGCCGGATGGGGACAAACCGGTATCATCGGTAAGTTGAGTTTGAAATTTTCCAACTTCTCATTAAAGAATATGCTGAACCCTAAATCTTATAAAGGGATTATTCCTCAGGGAGAAGGTCAGACTCTTACTCTGAGTGCTCAGACGAATGCGAAGTTTTACCAATCATACTCTGTATCATTTATGGACCCATGGTTCGGAGGTAAGCGTCCGAACTCTCTGTCGGTGGGAGCATATTATTCAAGACAAACCGATATCAATAGCCGGTATATCAATAACAATTACGGCTATGGCTATGGTTACGGCTATGGTTACGGCTATGGAAGCGGTTATGGAAGTGGTTATAGCGATTATAGTTTTGCAGCCGACCCGAATAAATCTATTCAGATGATCGGAGCTTCGGTAGGATATGGGAAACGCCTAAGCTGGCCGGATGACTACTTCTTTGTACAAGCTGAATTATCTTACCAGTTATACAGGATGAAAGACTGGGCATACTTTATCGTAAAGGATGGGGTTTGCAACAACCTAAGCCTGAATCTTTCACTGAACAGGCGTTCTATCGATAATCCGGTATATACCCGCCGTGGTACGGATATATCTCTTAGTTTGCAGATTACGCCTCCTTTCTCTTCTTTTGACGGGAAAGATTATGCCAGCATGAAAACAGATGAATACGGTTATGAGCCGGGAGATAAATTCAAATGGATAGAATATCATAAATGGAAATTCAAAGCGAAGACTTTCACGTCTTTATATGATACTAAAAAGACTCCGGTGTTGATGACCCGTACAGAGTATGGATTTGTCGGATATTTCAACAAGAATAAAAAATCGCCATTCGAAACATTCTATATGGGAGGTGACGGTATGTCCGGATATTCAAGTACATATGCGACAGAAACGATCGGGCTGCGTGGTTATGAAAACGGCTCATTGGGCACACAGGCAAGCGCTTATTCCCGTTTAGCCCTGGAGCTGAGATACCCGCTTATCCTGGAACCATCATCAACGATCTACCTGCTTACATTTGTTGAAGCCGGTAATGCATGGAATGACCTGAAGAAATTCAATCCGTTCGATCTTAAGCGTTCTGCAGGTGTAGGTGCACGTATTATGCTACCAATGATTGGACTCATGGGTATAGACTGGGCATATGGATTTGATTCGGTTAGCAGTACCGGAGAAAAGAGTGGTAGTCAATTCCACTTCATTATCGGACAGGAATTTTAATTGAATCGTATTAACATTATTTATAGAACCCGGAATAAACAAATGCATAAACTGTGTGTCTAATATATATCATCAAAAATCGACAGTTATGAAAAGAATATTATTATTACTGACTTTATTTATAGGAATAGCCGCTGGAAGCTATGCTCAGAAGTTTGCTCTGATAGATATGGAATACATATTGAAAAATATCAGTAGCTATGAAACTGCACAGGAACAGCTTGACGTAATGTCTAAAAAGTGGCAAGGCGAAGTAGAAAAGATACAGCTTGATGTAAAGAACATGTACAAGAAATACCAGGCCGATCTTGTATTCTTATCTGCAGAGCAAAAAACCACGAGGGAAAATGAAATAGTAGAGACCGAAAAGACCCTGCAGGAACTGAACAAGAAATACTTCGGTCCCGAAGGTGAACTCTTTAAGAAGAGACAAGCGCTGGTAAAACCCATTCAGGATGACATATATAATGCTATAAAAGAAATATCGGAAGCTAAGGGGTACCAACTCGTACTTGACAGGGCTTCAGCGGAGAGTGTTATTTTTGCATCTCCAAGGATAGACATCAGTAATGAAGTTCTTGCAAAACTCGGATATTCAAAATAATTATTTATATTTGTCCTCAATAATATAGAATTAACCACTTAAAAGAACTTATAACTATGTTTAAAAAGCTAATCCTATTGCTTATAGTAATAGCACCAATGTCGATGTTCGCGCAAGATAAAATTGCATATATCAATGCAAATGAGATCTTCTCCAAGATGCCTGAACTGAAAGACGTTGAAACTAAACTTGCAGCAAAAAGCGAAACTATTAAAAAGAATGCAGCAGCTATAGAAGCCGAATACACAAAGAAAGTAGAAGAGTTCCAAAAAGACACTACAAATTTAACTGAAAGCGTTCTTCTTGACAGGCAAACTCAATTGGATGGACTAAGAGACAGATATCAAAACTTTATCCAAACTAGCCAGGCCGAATTTGAGAAAGAACAACAAACATTAATTACGCCGATCCAGCAGAAAATGAGACAAGCTATCAAAGATGTTGGTGATGAGAACAACTATTCATATATCTTAGATGCTGCCACTTTATTACACATAGGCTCACATGCAACAGATGCGAGTAAAATGGTAAAGACTAAGTTAGGAATTACAGACTAATAAGTCACATACATAAACATAAATAAGAATAGGCTAACCCGATAAGGATTAGCCTATTCTTATTTTAAGCTGGCTGACTATGTCTATATCTTAGCCAAAGCTTGTTCCAAATCGGCCTTTATATCATTGACGTTCTCAATGCCGACCGAAATGCGGAGTAAGCCCGGTATGGCTCCCGTAGCTAGTTTCTCTTCCTCTGATAACTGCTCATGGGTAGTCGTTGCAGGATGAATTATCAAAGATTTGGCATCCCCTACATTCGCTAAATGGCTTATCAGCTCCAAAGCGTTTATTACTTTATCAGCATTTTCACCCGGGCCCTTTACCTTGAAGGATAGAACACCGCCAAATCCGTTCTTGAAATACTTCTTAGCCAGAGTATGATAAGGGCTGCTTTCAAGTCCCGGATAATTCACATATTCTACTTTCGGATGTTGTTCGAGCCATTGTGCAATAGCCAGGGTATTCTCTACATGACGCTCAACACGCAAAGATAATGTTTCCAAGCCTTGCAGCAAGAGGAACGAGTTGAATGGACTGATTGTATTGCCCCAGTCACGAAGTCCCTCTACACGGGCGCGGATAGTAAAGGCAATATTACCGAACGGACCATTTGCCCCAAAGACATCCCAAAACACCAAACCATGATAGCTTTCGGAAGGTGCTGTAAATTCTGGGAACTTGCCATTACCCCAGTTAAATTTTCCACTATCTACAATAACGCCTCCCAGAGAAGTTCCGTGTCCCCCGATCCATTTGGTCGCACTCTCTACAACGATAGTCGCTCCGTGCTCCAAAGGACGGAAAAGGTAACCTCCGGCGCCGAAGGTATTATCTACGATCAACGGAATATCGTGTTTATTAGCCACAGCGGCAATAGCTTCAAAATCGGGTATATTCAAGTCGGGATTACCGATTGTTTCCAGATAGATCGCTTTTGTCTTACTGTCCACCAATTTCTCGAAAGAAGCAGGTTCGTCATCCGGTGTAAAACGCGCTTCTACACCCAAACGCTTGAACTGCGATTTGAACTGATTATATGTACCACCGTAAAGATGAGATGTAGTAACAAAATTATCCCCGGCCGACAATATATTATTTAATGCGATGAATTGTGCGGACTGACCGGAAGAAGTGGCCAGAGCTGATGCCCCGCCTTCAAGGGCAGCGATACGCTTTTCGAAAACATCTGTTGTCGGGTTCATCAGACGGGTATAGATATTCCCGAACTTGCGCAGGCCGAACAAATCGGCTCCGTACTGCGCATCGTCAAATGTATATGAACTTGTTTGATAGATAGGAACTGCGCGTGAACGCGTTACCGGCTCTTTCTCCTGTCCGGCATGTACCTGAAGGGTTTCAAATTTATACTTACTCATCTCTATAATTTTTATATGATATATACTATTTAAAAAGTAACACAGGAAATAGTTAATAATGGAAAAACAACGTTCGGCGAAGCCAATCAGGAGGTTTCTCCTCTCTGTTAAAAACGATACGCTAATAACTCGCAGGTATATAGATAAATATTTATCCGATAATAATCATTATAAGTATGAGTAACCGGCAGATAATGCCAATTACTCAACTAGATTTAATAACCGAACAATTTAACTATATACATGATTAAAGGGGATACTCCTCGAAGGCATAAAGCACTGTGGATAAGTAGCGCTCGCCTGTATCAGGTAAGATAACAACTATGTTCTTACCTTTATTTTCGGGTTTCTTAGCCAATAAGGATGCTGCATAAGCCGCAGCTCCTGAAGATATTCCCACCAGCAGGCCTTCTTCCCTGGCCAGTTCACGACTTGTGCGTATTGCATCGTCATTGCTTACCTGAATTATTTCATCCACTACGGATGCATCGTATGTTTTAGGGATAAAACCTGCTCCGATACCTTGTATTTTATGTGGTCCGGGCTTACCCCCCGACAATACCGGTGAGTCGGTAGGTTCAACAGCCACAATCTTTACATTCGGATTGTATTTCTTCAATGCTTCTCCTACTCCGCTTATTGTTCCGCCTGTACCTACTCCGGATACAAAAATATCCACTTTTCCATCTGTGTCACGCCAGATCTCTTCGGCTGTGGTCCGTTTGTGTACAGCAGGATTAGCAGGATTAGCAAATTGTTGCAGGATTACAGCTTTCGGATTTTCTTTTTGCAGTTCCTCAGCTTTTGCGATAGCTCCTTTCATGCCTTCGGGGCCCGGAGTCAGAACGATATTTGCGCCTAATGCTTTCAGCAAATTGCGACGTTCGATACTCATCGTTTCCGGCATTGTAAGTGTCAGCTTATAGCCCTTGGCCGCTGCCACAAATGCAAGCCCTATCCCGGTATTACCGCTGGTAGGTTCTATCAGTTCACTGTCAGGCTTTAGAATACCCGATGCCTCCGCATCTTCTACCATCGCGTTGGCAATACGGTCTTTTACGCTGGATGCCGGATTAAAATATTCCAGTTTTCCAATTACAGGGGCTCCAAGCCCGTGCTTTTTATTATAGTTCGAAAGCTCCAATAATGGAGTGTTACCAATAAGGTCTGTTAATTTTTTAGCAATTTTTCCCATAAGATTATAATTTTAATATCTGATTTTCAATGATACAAAGTTAAATGGTATTCTGCATTTCTGAAATCGCTAAAGTAAGGTATTTTCATACCATAAATATGGTATATTTCAGATTAAATAGATTCCGGGTGAGTAATAACAGTACATGGCCCAAATTTCATAGGTTCGTATAATCTATTTGTTCTGTAATCCTTACAGGGCGTTTAACCTGTTCGCTGATTCCCGCCCAAGGTGTTGTTATTGAAAACGACCTGAGGTGAAGGAATTGTTAATCTCTGACATTTCCGAAAGCCTGCTGTTTATTATATTCATTCCTATATTCGGTAGGGGTTTTACCGGTATGATGCTTAAATATCCGGTTGAAGTATGAAATATTGTCTATTGCCAGTTCGAGAGCAATATCCCTGATGGAGATACTGGTAGTAAGCAACAGGAGTTGAGCCTTTTCTATCTTTTTCAGGTTTATATATTTCAACGGAGTACATTTCATTTCTTTTTTAAATATCCGGATAAAATGGTCTTTGGTTATACAGGCTATATCTGCCAGCCGGTCTATAGATATATCTTTGTCTGTATTTTCATGGATGTATTTTAATCCGCTGATTATCCGGCTGTCCTTATTATCCGATTTAACTTTGGCCATTTCGAAAAATTTAGCCATCAGCTGGTATAATATGCCTTGCGTTTCGATGATAGAATGCCTGGGTATCTTGTTGTTGTCGGCGATATACTGCGAAAAATTCGGGAAATTGTCGTATAACTCAGGGTCGAAATTTCTTAAATGGCGTTCAGGGTTAATCTTTAGTAATCTCTCGGTCAGCATCAAATCCAATGATTCAGCTTTTATCCCTACCGGGAAATCATATTTGTCGAACACCGATTCTTTATTTATTGCTTTTTCATAGAAATGGATGTAATATAGCGAGAAATAGCCGTCGCATTCATCATTGTGCAGGGTAAAAGGCGGTGTCAGGTAGATATGATCCGGTTTTAGGGTATATAGTTTGCCCCCAATCCTTGTACGTGCTTCTCCCCCTTTCACATAATATATTCTGGCAAAAGGGCTATAGATATTTTTCCAGTTCCAGTTTGCATTGAGCTCAGAGTAGCCAATATTGAGGAGTATAAAATCCAGGTTTTCGGTAGAGGTATGCATAAGGTGTATCGCTTTTATGTTATCTTAATAAATTGTAAATATACTTATTTATAATATATAGCAAATTATTTTAAATACTATATATCGATATTGTATCATCTATTCATCGAAAAAGTGAAAGTGATTCTTGTCTTTTATCCCTAATTTCGCTTCGTAACCTGAATTAGTCTTCTTTGAAAGGAAGCGACAAAGATATACCGAACAAATATTTTAATCTAAATCGATATCATGACAACAAAAAGATTTCAGGGCCAATGGCCAAAAATTGGTATCCGTCCAACTATCGACGGCCGTATGGGTGGTGTACGTGAATCACTCGAAACCCAAACAATGAACATGGCGAAAAGCGTAGTCTCCTTATTGACCTCAACGCTGAAATATCCCGATGGTTCTTCGGTAGAATGCGTTATCGCAGATTCAACTATCGGCCGTGTCGCTGAAAGCGCCGCTTGTGCCGAGAAATTCCGTAAAGAAGGTGTCGGTGTTACCATTACTGTTACTCCATGCTGGTGCTATGGTAGTGAAACGATGGATATGGAACAACACACGGTAAAAGCTGTCTGGGGATTCAATGGAACGGAACGCCCCGGAGCGGTATATCTTGCGGCGGTATTAGCCGGACACGCACAAAAAGGATTGCCCGCATTCGGCATCTATGGACGTGACGTCCAGGATGCAGGAACAACGGAGATCCCTGCCGATGTGAAAGAAAAATTACTTCGTTTTGCAAAAGCAGGTCTGGCTGTAGCTACCATGCGGGGTAAATCGTATTTGTCTATCGGTGCGGTTTGCATGGGTATCGCGGGTTCTATCGTGAATACCGATTTCTTCGAAGATTATCTGGGTATGCGCTGTGAAGGGGTAGACGAAGTGGAAATTATCCGCCGTATGACCGAGGGTATATACGATAAGGATGAATATCAGAAAGCGCTGGCTTGGGCAAAAGCTAACTGCAAGGAAGGCGAAGATAATATCAACCGGGCCGATCTGAAGAAAGATCAGGCCGGAAGGGATAAAGACTGGGAATTTATTGTGAAGATGACATTAATAGTGCGGGATCTGATGATCGGTAATCCGAAGCTGAAAGAAATGGGATTCGGCGAAGAGGCTCTGGGGCACAATGCGATTGCTGCGGGATTTCAGGGGCAACGCCAGTGGACGGATTTTTACGCGAACGGCGATTTTACCGAAGCAATTCTGAATTCATCTTTCGACTGGACCGGAATCCGCTCTCCTTATATATTAGCTACCGAAAATGATGCACTGAACGGCACAGCTATGTTATTTGGCTATTTACTGACCAATACGGCACAGATATTTGCAGACGTACGGACATACTGGAGCCCCGAAGCTGTGGAGCGTGTAACCGGAAAGAAACTGGAAGGGCTGGCCTCCGCGGGAATGATTCACCTGATTAATTCGGGTGCGGCAACTCTGGATGGCAGCGGATGTCAGAACGATAAGGATGGAAAACCTACGATGAAGCCATTCTGGAATATTACAGAGGCGGAAGCAAAAGCCTGTCTGGATGCGACAACATGGATGCCGGCCAACCGTGAATATTTCAGAGGGGGAGGCTTTTCTTCCAAATTCCTGACACGTGGGGGCATGCCTTGTACAATGGTTCGCCTGAATCTGGTAAAGGGTTTAGGCCCTGTATTGCAAATCGCCGAAGGCTGGACAGTAGATCTGGACCCGGCAGTGCACAAAATACTCGATGAACGCACCGATAAGGGCTGGCCTACAACATGGTTTGTCCCTCGCCTGACAGATGATTCTAATTTTAAAGATGTATATTCGGTGATGAACAACTGGGGGGCTAATCATGGATCTATCAGCTGCGGGCATATCGGAGCCGATCTGATTACATTAGCTTCTATGCTTCGCATCCCTGTTTGCATGCATAACGTAAGCTCTGACGACATTTACCGTCCGTCTTCATGGAACGCGTTCGGTATGGATAAAGAAAGTGCTGATTACCGGGCGTGCCAGACATACGGCCCTCTTTATAAGAAATAAAAAGAATAATGAAAGACCTGAAAGAAGGGTATAAAAAAGAACCGGCAGGGGCGACAAAACGCTTCTGCCAGTTCCTGAAACTGAGTCCGGATACCTTAGAACAATATAAATATTGGCATAACAGCCATAATATATGGAAGGAAATTCCTCTGGGCATCCGTAAGGCGGGCATTCTGGATATGGAGATCTATATGATAAATGATATAGCCTTCATGTTATTGGAAACAGCTCCCGATTTCGACTGGGATGCTTCTTTCGGTAAACTGGCTACATACGAAAGACAAACCGAATGGGAAGAATTTGTATCTCAGTTCCAGATAGTGGGAGAAGGGCAACGTTCGGAAGAAAAATGGCAGCTTGCAGAGCGCATATTTTCCCTTACGGACGCCCTGAAGTAATCCTTATATAAACTAAATATTAAAATGATAACAAAAGAACATATTGCAAAATTTATAGAACAGGCTCATCGTGTCGGAAAAGAGCGATTGCAGCTTTGCAGCAGCGGCAATCTTTCGTGGCGTGTGGAAGAGCATACAGCATTGGTATCGGGTACAGGATCATGGCTTCCACGTCTGGCAGAAGAAAATGTAGCCATATGTGATATATCAACAGGATTGAGGATAGATGGCCCGAAGCCCTCTATGGAAAGTGTCTTTCATCTTGGGGTATTACGGGAGCGTAAAGACATGAACGTGGTTCTTCATTTCCAGTCGGAATATGCCACAATTGTTTCATGTATGAAGAAGAAACCTGAGAATTTCAATGTCGTGGCCGAAGTTCCCTGCTATTGCGGCCGTGAAATTCCGGTGATACCCTATTTCCGTCCCGGCTCTAAAGAATTGGCGGATGCTGTGACAAACGCCCTGAGAGAGCATGACTGCGTATTGATGAACAAGCATGGCCAGGCAGTTTGCGGAAAAGATTTCGATGATGCCTTCCAGAAGGCGGTCTTTTTTGAATTTGCCTGCGGTATAATTGTGCGTGCAGGTGAAGGCAATTATCAGACTTTGAGCGATGAAGAAATCCGTGATTTGGAGGTCTATATCCTGGGAAAAGCAGGATCATAATAGTTATGAGTTATAAGTGTTGCACTATTTGCTAATTAATTGGCACATTGCATATTAATCAATTAGATCATTATCATGGCATATCTGGCTTTAGACCTTGGCGCAGGAAGTGGCAGGGCGATTGTCGGTTTCATTGAAAACGGGAAGGTTCATTTAGATGAAGTCCATCGTTTCAGCAATCCTCCCACCGGATTGGGAGATACGCTTTATTGGGATTTCCTGTCACTTTTCTCAAACATAAAAGAGGGTATCCGGTTAGCCGTAAAAAAAGGCTATACGTTGGAAGGCATCGCAATAGATACCTGGGGTGTCGATTTCGGGCTGATAGACAAATCGGGTCATTTACTATCCAATCCCGTTTGCTATCGCGATCGCCGTACCGAAGGCATGTCTGCCGTAGCTTCCGGATCTGTATCTGCAGAAGAGCTGTATGCAATTACGGGAATTCAGCAGATGGAAATAAACTCCGTTTTCCAGCTTTTAAGTCTTAAACAAAAAGAAGACCCGGTATTGTCAATCGCCGGTAAATTGCTGTTTACTCCCGATCTCATCAATTATTTCCTTACGGGAGTCGCCTGTAATGAATATACTATAGCTTCTACGTCCCAATTATTAGACGCACGGACACGACATTGGAGTAAAGCTGTCTTTGATAAACTGGATTTACCGTACCGATTGATGGGAAATATCATATATCCCTGCAATCTTATTGGCAAGCTAAGGAATGAAATTGCGGAAGAAACAGGTGCTGACGGTATTAACGTATTTTCAGTCGGTTCGCACGATACGGCCAGCGCTATAGCCGCTATTCCGGCGAATGGTAAAGATTGGGCATTCCTGAGTTCGGGGACATGGTCCCTGTTGGGTGTGACAACAGACAGACCTGTCCTTACGGAAGAAGCCCGGAAAAATGACTTCACAAATGAGGGAGGTGTAGACGATAAGATTCTCTTTATGCGAAATATTACAGGGCTCTGGCTTTTGCAAAGACTGATCGACGAATGGGAGAAGGCCGGCGAAGAATGTGCGTATGCCCATTTGTTTTCCGAGTGTAATAATGCCGAACCTTTTCGCAGTATTATAAACAGTGATAATCCTGCGTTCACCCATCCCGCTTCCATGACGGAGGCTATCCGGGAATACTGCCGGAATACCGGTCAGGCTATTCCCGTATCGAAAGGGGCACTGGTACGCTGCGTACTGGAATCCCTTGCCGTTAAATATTATTTTGTAATGGCCCGGTTGCAGGAATGCACAGGTTTGGAAATAAAACATATCTTTGTGGTGGGAGGCGGAAGCCGCAACGAGTTACTGAATCAATACATAGCCGATGCATTGAATATGGAGGTGATAACAGGCCTCACAGAAGCAACGGCAGTAGGAAATATTATTCAGCAGGCTATAGCCGGCAAACAAATACAGGACTTGAAAGAAGGACATAATATTATAAAAAACAGTTTTGAGCAAAAAATATATTATCCCGCTAACACAAAAAAATGGACTGATGCAATAACTGAAAAAAAACAACTGTTCCAATAAATTTTAATCAACTTAACCTTTTTAATATCAATACATACCATGCAAAATAATATGAAGAACAATTCTATGTTCAGGGGAAAAGATGGCCAGAACTACCTGTTCCCGTTTATACTTGTTACCAGTTTGTTTTTTCTCTGGGGATTTGCGCATGCATTATTGGATGTGTTAAACGCGCATTTTCAGGAAATATTGCAAATATCCAAAGCGCGCTCGGCGTTGGTGCAGTTTGCCCTCTATGGCGGTTATTTTGTGATGGGTATTCCTGCCGGGCTGATAATTAAAAGATACGGGTATAAGAAAGGAATTGTTTTCGGGTTATTGGTCTTCGCTATCGGAGCTTTTCTTTTCTATCCGGCGACGTTAATCAAGGCATTCTTTCCTTTCCTCATAGCGCTGTTTGTCATTGCCTGTGGGCTGACCTGCCTCGAAACCGCGGCTAATCCTTATACAACGGTTTTAGGGCCGGCCAGATCGGGGGCAAGGCGTATCAATCTGGCTCAATCCTTTAATGGCCTGGGCTGGATATTAGGTCCTCTGGTGGGAGGATTACTTATTTTCTCGGATAAAGGCGATCCTTTTTCCGCATTAGCTACGCCTTATATAGGCATCGGCGTGGTTGTATTGCTTATTGCCGTATTGTTTATACGCACCCCTTTGCCTCAAATAGCGGCAGGAGATACGGAGTCATCCGGAAGTGCTGTATCCGCGGATACCAAAAGCCGTTACAAAGACCTGTTGAAACATCCCCTTTTTATATTCGCTGTGGTGGCCCAGTTCTTCTATGTGGCGGGACAGACAGGTATAGGCAGTTTTTTTATCAATTATGTGATTGAAGTACGCCCCGATATATCCCATCTGGAGGCTTCCCAGATACTTGCATTCGGCGGGATGGGTATGTTTATGGTCGGCCGTATATCGGGAAGTTACATGATGAAATTCTTTAATCCCAAGAGGCTGCTGGCAATATATGCTTCAATGAATATTTTGTTGATGGTTGTCGTGGTTATGGGATTGGGTATGATATCGGTGGTCTGTCTGTTTGCTTCATATTTCTTTATGTCTATCATGTACCCTACGATCTTTGCGATAGGTATAAGCGGATTGAAAGAAAATACGGAAAAAGGCTCTTCCCTTATTGTTATGGCTGTGGCCGGAGGTGCTGTTATCCCCATGCTGATGGGGCGTATAGCCGATTTGTATTCTATGGCTGCCGGATTTGTAATTCCGTTGGTTTGCTTTGCCGTGATATTAGCTTTCGGAGTAAGTAAGTTGAAGAATTAAAGGTTTATCTCTTTCACCGGGTTCCAGAATACGGCTTTCCAGTTTTTTATCCTGTCATTGACCACAGTGATTCCTTCGGCTTCGAGTAGCCTCTGCATTTCACCCGAATTGCCGAAAGCTTCTTTGGCCGATAATACCCCGCTGCTATTGACTACACGGTGGGCAGGAATACCGCTTTTAGCGGAGTCGCATTGTCCCATAACACGCCCTACCATCCTCGACATATTGGGATGGCTGATGGCTTTGGCTATGGCTCCATAGCTGGTTGCCCGCCCGTAAGGTATCATTCTGACAATCTCATAGACGGCTCCGGTGAAATCTTCTTTATCGAGTTTAGGCATGGTTTGATATTTATACAAATATAAGATTAAAAACGGATAGATTAATGGTGATGTTTTGATAAGAAGTTTATCTATATAGTAAGCTGTTAGCGGTTGGCTGATAGCTGATAGTTCTTTGAAGTATTGATTAAAGTAGTTACGAGTTTGCCTCGCCTTCGCTTCGGCGAATGTTATTTCTTCGCCCTGCGGGCAGTTACAAGTTAGTTCACTGTTTACTGCTTACTGTTAACTGAAATATGTGTTACCTTTTTTAAGATAAAGATGGCATGGGCTTTTCCGCCCCCTCAAACATTAAAGGAAACAGGGGCGTCGTATTATGACCACCCCTGCAAACAGTTTATATTTGTGTGCTTACTTTCTTGTTATTTTTATTACATAACCTCCACCAGGAGCCATAGATACCGGTAATTTTTTATTTGACGGAATATCTATTGTTTCTTTCTTGTAGTCGCGGGCGGCACGGTCGGCATTTATCCCGTCTTTGAATACTTCACCTTTGAAGTTGCCTTCCCCTAAGAAAGACAGATCAAGTTCCATGCTACGGGCATCCCAGTTAGTCATGGCGCCTACATACCAGATGTTACCTTTTTGGCGGGCGATGGATACACATTTTCCGATTTCCCCGTCCAATGAGATAGTGTTATCCCATACGGTGGGTACGGCTGCGATAAACTTTGTACATTCCGGCTCTGACATGTAGTTGGACGGACTATCGCATAGCATGTTCAGAGGTGATTCGAATATGATGTATTCGGCCAATTGACGGCAGCGTGTGCCCTGACTCATGGCTTCGTTATACACATTCCTGTAATTACCTTTTGTCGCATTACGCATTGCGCCTTGTGTATAGTCCATCGGACCTGCTACCTGCCGGATGAATGGAATAGTAACATCATAGGTAACCTGATCGAGTTCGGGACCTGACCATTTCAACTGCTCCAGCCCATTAACCCCTTCAAAGTTGATTACATTCGGATAGGTACGTTGCAATCCGGTTGGCTTATATGTACCGTGGAAATCTATAAGTACTTTGTATTTAGCTCCCATTTCAGCTGCCCGGCGGTGAAAGTCTACCATGATCTGGTCATCCCTATCCATAAAGTCAACTTTAAATCCTTTGATGCCCATCTCGCTGTAGTGCTTGCAAACCTTCTCCAAGTCCCTGTCGAAAGCATGATATCCGGCCCACAGGATAAGGTCTACATTCTTGGCTTTGGCATAACTGACCAGTTCCGGAAGGTTGATCTCAGGTATTACCTGAAACAGATCGGCTTTTTTGTTGACAGCCCATCCTTCGTCAAGGATTACATATTCAATGCCGTATTCAGATGCAAAATCAATATAGTATTTGTATGTCTCGTTGTTTATACCCGCACGGAAGTCAACACTATACAGGTTCCAGTCGTTCCACCAGTCCCAGGCGACTTTTCCGGGTTTTACCCAAGAATAATCCCCTTGGGAGGGTGTTGCAAGTTTGTATACCATATCACTGTCGGCGAGTTCCGAATCTTTTTCGGCAACAATAACCACTCTCCAGGGGAAGTTTGCCGGGCCATCGGATTTTGCTATAAATGATTCGCGGGAACCGACTAATATCTGGAGTTCGTTATGTCCTCCCTGACGGGTATCTTTGGGGTATGGAGCGAAAACACCCTTCAATCCGTTTGCTGTTTCACGCGGATACAGAAACATTCCCGGATAATTCATCAGGTCAGCTTCTGTGATGCAAACCTTTTTTCCTTTCGCTCCTTCAACTACTAGCGGTGAAATCCCAAGGCGCTTTTTGTTCCATGCAGATAGAGCTATATTGTGATACGGCTGCTCGAATGAGTTAGAAAACTGGTTCTCAAGAGGCGTGGTTTCCGGTTTGTTGGCATAGGCAACAAATACTTTCACGTCAGCAGGGAAGTTAAACTCAGCTTGTTCATTCTCTATAATGAACGGCTTCTTCGAAGTAGAGACAAAGCGATAAGCAATACCATCGTTGTAGGCCCGGAATATAATATTGTAATCACCTTTGAACTTTAGAGCAAGTTCATTGTAGTTGTCCGTGATCTTATTGCGTTTATAAACAGAGGCGTCAATGGTTTGATTTACAGCTTTTACGGATGATCCGGATAGCCTGGCATTAATACCAAAGGCACTACCATCAGCCAAGGTCATGGAAACAGACGATTTGGAAAGTATCAAGTCTCCTTCGTGAGATACGGAATATTCGACTGTTTTACCTACGCTGATGCTGGTTTCCAGCTTGCCATTGGGAGATTTCAGCGTGAATTGTTTTTGGGCGGTAACTGTCATTGTATAACAGAATAAAAGGCAGGATAAAGAAAAGATTACCAGATTGTTTTTTCTCATTATTAGTTATATTTGAAGGTTTATTATCCAATTTATATGCTATCCTTTCAGATTAGAAACAAGCCTGTTCACGGTTTCACACATTTTGCCGTAGTTCTCTTCCATCGACTGTAGTAATTTATATTGGGCATGTGTGCGTACCAGGTTATGGGTGTTATTCTTCACTTTGTAATAGTTATCACCGTCAATGTAATCCATGAGGAAGCGGAGAACCTGTTCGAAGGTAATGTATTTGGCGGAAAAGGCTAAATTCTCTGTTTCAGCCGGAGTAAGGAACGTAATTGCTTCGGATAGGTAGCCTGCTGTGTACCCTTCGAAGATATCCATCTTGATATATACGTTATCCGGATTCTCATCGTCTTCTTTGCCGGCATTGGTATATGAACGGATAGCATCTCCATAGTCATTGAGGCACATACTGCTCAGTACTGTATCCAGGTCTATCACACACAATACATTGCCCTGTTTGTCGAACAATATATTGCTGATCTTGGTATCATTGTGGGTAACCCGCACCGGAAGTTCACCACTTTCGAATTTGTTCCATAAAGCAAGCATTTCGTCACGACGGCTCTCTATCCATTCTATTTCTTTTAGCACCTTCTTTTTGCGTCCTGCCGGATCTTTCATCAATATTTCATTCCATTGCTGAAAACGGAATTTCATATTGTGAAAACCAGGCAATATATCGGCCAACGGCTCTTTCATATCAGCAAGCAAGGCTTGGAACTTGCCGATTCCTCTTCCTCCTTGCGCTGCTAACTCCGGGGAATCTGCGTATTCATAAGCAATTGTATTATCGATGAATAAACATGCAGCCCAATATTCTCCATCTTCATCCAGATAATATAGCTTATTGTCTGTTGTAGGAGTTATCGTAAGGGCTTCACGCAAAGGGTCTCCTCCTTGTCTTATAATCTTTTCTTTTAGGTGGGTGGTCACTTTATGGATGTTATCCATCATGGCAGGAATATCTTTGAAGATATTCTTGTTTTTCTTTTGGAGTATATAATCCGGATTATCTCCTACAGTTTCTACGAAAAAAGTATCGTTGATAAGCCCTTCGCCTAAAGGTCGTATTTCCTTTACAGGCCCGTCGAAAGCAAAGTGTTTTTCTATAGTCATCGGTTAAAGGTGTTTATTTAAGATATATAATACCGGATGCATTTGGTTTAAAGGATATAACGAAGATAGAGGTTTCATTTATATTAACATCCATTTTTTTGTATTTTTTCGAAATAGAATTATCTATATGATGTGTGTATCCCAAGAATGGATTTCATAAAAATAACTTTAAATCAGAATGAGCAATAAAATAAAATATAAAAAAAGGCTTTTTTTAGTTCGAATGTATAATTAATGGTAATTTTCTATATATAAGATTATTATAGTTCTTTTCTGTAAGAATAAAAGCGGCCGGATATCTTATACTGTGCATTTTTTGGAAATATAAATTTGGATAATAAATTTTTTCTACTACCTTTGCACTCGCTTTAATAAAGCAACAGGGAGATTCCGTAGCTCAGCAGGTAGAGCACATCACTTTTAATGATGGGGTCCTGGGTTCGAGCCCCAGCGGGATCACTAGCAAATGATGCAAAAAGAAGTAAAACCTTGATTTTCAGTAGAAAGTCAAGGTTTTTTCTTTTGTCCAAATAGGCAGAAAAGGGCAATTTACGACAGTATATACATGCCTAAATCGTGGACAAATAAGCGTGCGAAAAATGGTCCACGATTTTGATCATTAGTCATTATTTGTCAGCAACTTACCTCATGACTACTTGATGGTTTAAACGTAATTTTAACCACAAAAAAAGTAGTAAAATGAAACAAAAATCCTTCCATGTTTTATTCTTTCTCAAAAAGAATAAAATCAAAGCAAACGGAGAAGCCCCTATCGCCATGAGAATCACTGTAGATAAGCGATTCTGTGAAATGTTTATCCGAAGAAGTGCATTAGTAGAGAATTGGGATCAGACCAAAGGAAAGCTTAAAACCAAAGACAATCTATCAACCGAGATCAATATGTATATTGATACGGTCAGAGCTAAAGTTCAGAATATCCATAGGCAACTCGAAGCCGACAATTTCGAAATATCCGCAAAAGAAATCTGTAATCGATTTTGTGGTGTTGAAGAAAAGCACAAAACTCTTATTGACGTTTTTGAGGAGCATAATAAAGAGATCAAGCAATTACAAGGCAAAGGTTATGCTCAAAAGACAATTATCCGCTTCGAAGGTACAGTAAGATATTTGAAGGAGTTCCTAAAGAAAGAGTACAAGAAGTCCGATATCAATCTAAAGGATGTTGATTTACCCTTCATTCAGAAATTTGATACCTTTCTAAAAGCAGAGAAGAATTGTGCTCAGAATACAGCTATCACCCGATTAAAGCAAGTAAAGAAGATTATGCGTATTGCTTATTCCAATGACTGGATTCAGAAAGACCCTTTTATGACTTATCGATTCAAGTTTGAGGAAACGAATATTGAGTTCCTAACACAAGAAGAATTGAATTCCATCATTCAGAAGGATTTCTCTATTGAAAGACTAAGCACAGTCAAAGATATTTTTCTCTTCCAATGCTTTACAGGATTGGCATTTTCGGATATTGAGCAACTAAAGTCTGAACATTTGGTAAAGGACAATAATGGCTCACTGTGGATTCGCAAAAACCGACAAAAGACCAATAATATGTGTAATATCCCTCTTATTACAGCAGCAAAGATGCTTATAGATAAATATGCGAACCATCCTGAGTGTATTGAAAAGAATGTATTATTTCCTGTACCTACTAATCAACGCATGAATTCTTATTTGAAGGAAATTGCCGATTCGTGTGGAATTACAAAGAAACTTAGCACTCACGTAGCCCGACATACAGCGGCAACAATTGTATTTTTAGCGAACAAAGTATCGTTGGAAAATGTAGCTAAAATACTTGGGCATTCCAATGTTCGCACAACCCAGCATTATGCAAAAGTATTGGATAGTTCTATAATGAGGGATATTCAAGAGGTAGATAAGAAATTCTCGCTCTAACTCTCTTTTCTTTCATCTGAACACAAATGTATTATAAGAGAATAATTTAATCAAGGTCTAGCTCTCCGAGTTTGAATAAATAATCTTCCTTTCTGCGAAAGTGTATTATTTATCAAAACCTTGCTTTTATTATTCTCTTTTTAAATGGGGTGTTTATCAGTTGAAAAGAAAAATAATATTGAAAGAATCTATAATGTTCAAATACAATACATTAGACTCTTTTGTTCTAATATATTTATCTATTAGATATTCTTTGAACAATTGGTAAGTCTGCGTCTGCCCAATCTAAATCGAAAAGTTCATCTATACTACACCACTTTATAGCATGATGTTCTTTTCGTAAAATATTACCGTCTATTATATTACAATAATAGGCCGTTAAATTAATAATTGCGAAGTCGTATTCATGTTTGACCTCCACAGCATGATCTTTTATTATAATTGTACACCCTAGTTCTTCTTTTATTTCACGAATGAGGGCCTCTTCTTTAGTTTCAGCTACTTCAACCTTACCTCCTGGAAATTCCCATTTATAAGGTAAGTATTTTACATTCCCCCTTTGAGTGCATAGTATTTTGTCTTCTTTTGCTATTATTGCTGCTACTGGAAAATCCAGTGAGCGTTGCCCCCTCGTGCCAAATCTAAATTGACCCCTGAAAAAA
>NZ_JBHSGN010000039.1:0-13166 GCF_042654545.1 Dysgonomonas termitidis | reverse complement strand
ACTCAATTGGATAAGTATAAATCCGGATTCGGTGATGTCCCGCCTGCCTTGGTTATGACGGGGAACCATCAATCGGAGTATTTGCGCAGGCAACGCAGGGAAGCTATCGAAAAAGCTGTCAAGGAAGGGATACAAAGTAAGGAAAATCAAACAGATGGGTTTGAGGAAAGATAGCCAACTGAAGGAGTATCTTCCTTAGGTTATAACACCCCGGCGTTTTACTGAAAGTTCCAATAAACCTCGTAAGACGCCGGTTTTTATTTAGAAAGGATTTTTTACCATATGGTTTCCATATACGGATTATTATTTAAATCGCTATTAATCATTTAAAAGTAAGCGACCAGCAGTCTGTGCAAAAATATACGAGAAAATACTTACAACTTCACTCTCGCATCAATCCTATATAACCCGCAGCCTCTTTTTATCTAAAAAAACGGAATAAATAAAATTTAAACAATCCCTAAACCCAGCCTAAACAAAAAAGGAAGTTCACAAAATCACTTCGTTAACTCCCCAACCTTCACAAACTTTACAAAACTACATCCATAAAAAAGCATACGCAGCAAAAAGTTTTGAAGAAATCAGGATTAATATGAAAAAGACAAGAAATATATCCCTCAGGCAAAAAATAACAGCAGCCTTCCCCGGTTTGGAGTAAAAGTACCTTTAAATTGTTATTGTAAAAGCTGAATACCACAGTATTTATCAGTATCTCGGACAGAAATGTTCCGGATGCCGTTTCGAGAAATATATGTACATCTTTATAAACAGCATTATTATCAGTATATTCCATTGGTTTATTTCGTTCTGATAGTTTCTCTTGTGATTAAGAAAGTAGATTTGGGTCATATTTTTTCGAAAATCTATAATAAATGCAATATTAAAAGAGTTTTTCAGGATAAAATGAAATGCTATATAATAATGATATAAAAAATACGGCTGTTTTCATATTATTGCCCTGCTTCGATGGTTTTTACATTTTGCATGAAATTGTTGCCCCATATGATATTGCTGTTTTTTGCCGAATAAAAAATATCGGCGGGTGTCAGTTGGAAACAGTTGTTGACGAGTGTGTTCTCCACATTGTCAAACAAGATTACAGGCTGGTTAGGCAAAGGCTTTTTTGAACGGACATTGTCGAGTATAATATTCTTTGTGTCGGAGAAAGAAAAAGGACTACCCTTTTCAGATGAAAAATCCACATTGTGGAAATGTATGTTGGATGCCGTTTTTACGGTAAAGCCTTCAATTGCGGTCATGTTGATATTTGAAAATGATATTTCGTCGGCAGGCATCTCATCAATACCTGTAATATATCCGATCTTTTTTATATTGCTCCCTGTTACATCGCTTATATGAATATTGCGGAACACCGGGGTGCGTTCGCTGACAGGCTCAGCCTGTGATTCTTTATCGTAGAACAGGTCGAAGATGAAAGCATTGCGCTGAATATCGTTCATTATGATATTATTCACCCTTATTTCCTCTACCACACCTCCACGTCCGCGTGACGCCTTTAAACGAATGCCTGCATCCGTACCGTTAAATACGCAGTTGGATATTGTTACTTTTTTTATACTACCTGACATTTCGCTGCCGATAACAACGCCTCCGTGCCCTGTCAGCATTACACAATTGGTAACTGTAATGTTTTCGCAAGGCCTGCCGTAAATCCGGCCGTCTTCATCCCGTCCCGACTTGATGGTGATGCAGTCGTCCCCGACACTGATAAAACAATCCGATATGCGGACATTGCGGCACGAAGAAGGGTTTATGCCATCTGTATTGTGTCCTTTGGGATTAGCCCACGGATTGTACACTGTTACGCCCGTGATGACAATGTTGTCGCAGCCTTCGGGATTGATAGTCCAGAACGGAGAATTTTGGATTGTAATGCCCTCTATCAAAATGTTCTTACATTCGAGGAACTGTATGAACGGTGGACGGAAGAATTTGCGTTCAAGCGACTTTTCATAATATGGCGAAACTTTTATGCCTTTGTTGGCATCGAGCCATTTCTGCTGGAATGAATTTGTCGATAATGTTTTTCCGTTGTTATTTATTTCGTCAATAATACGCCTCGATTCAGCCCACCATGTATGTCCCTGCCCGTCTATTATTCCCCGTCCTTTAATGGTTATATTTTCCACATTACGGGCATAGAATAAAGGTGACAGGCTGTTCATGAACACACCCTCCCAACGCATCCTGACAAAAGGGAGGTAGTCTTCGAAGTTAGTTGAAAATTTCAACGTTGCCCCTGCTTCAATTTCTATTGTAATATTACTTTCCATATGTATTGCTGCCGTAAGGTATTGTCCGGCAGGGAAATAAATAGTGCCACCACCTTCCTGTGCCGCTTTCCTGATTGTATTGTTGATCAAGGCCGTACATGCTTTTGCCCCTGTTGTGTCTGCACCCATATCCTGCATGTTATAAATCTTTCCTTGCATAATCAGAAAGCACAGGGATAAGATAGTTAACGCTGTTAGTCGTTTCATAATCAATATTTGTATTTTTTATTTACTAAGGGATTCCAGTTGTCGGAACCTTTCATTACGTTTTCTACAGTATATTTCCGGGCTTCTTCGCTAGTAAGTATTTTTACCCATTCCACACGGTTCCCGGTTTTTGATCCCACACCGGTGTTGTTGTATTCCATATACCGTGCTGTTTTTTCATTCTCTTCTTTTCCCCAGTTGTGCCATCCTTCGGGCCTGACACCTTCGGGTAATTCAGTATTCATAAACAAAGTCATGGCATAAGCCCTCCATGGGCGCCCCAAATACATCCTGTTTACGTCTTTGCCTACTGTAATTTTGCAGTTGTTAAATATATAACCAAACTCAATATGCTGAGATGTACTTGCCGCTGTTATATAAGAATTTTTCTTGCAATGTACCTCACAACATTCGAACCAGCATGTGGACGGGCCGAAAATGAAATCGGTAGTCCCCTCGATGTAACAGTTCTCAAAATAGATACGGGAAGCTTCTTTCCCTGTATATATCGTATCCTGATGGCCTAAAAAACGGCATTTGCGGAATATGATGCGATCCCCCTCCACATGCAATGCTACAGCCTGCCCCAATGGAAGCGAGGAATTTTCGATGGTCAGGTTTTCCATGCTGATATCATTGCCGCGTATAAGGAATGTATAAGTCCTGAATGTCCCCATCTTGTTGATGTTGGCATGGTCGTCAAAGTTGACCACCGTGTTTTCGATGCTTTGTCCTATTATCCTCAAATTGCATATATGAGTCGGTATTTCCACCTTCTCTTTATACACTCCGTCCATAATAAATATAGTGGTTATTCCTGCCGGATTGAAGGCTCTGACAGATTCTACGGCTTCTTGCAGGTTTCTGTAATCGCCCCAGCCGTTGCGGTCGACAACAATATCGTATTTCAGGGAATCCTGCCCGAATGTTGACAGGGATAAAAGTAGAAGGAGAACTAACAGATGAAATTTGTTTAAAGACATGGCATCTAATTATGTTTTTATTCTTTAGGTAATTTGGTTTAATGATAAACTTTTACAAGCATAACGCAATATTAATATGATCTGGTTTTATTTCATGATGATAATTTGGAATTTATAGAGTGTTAAATTGGAATTAACAAAACATAATACAGAACAAGTTTTTCAGGCTAAAAGGTCAAAGAATAAATCCTTTGGCATTAATTCCGGCTAGAAAGCTGAGGTTTTCTTTTCCTACATTGACAGGGTTTAAGAAAATTTATCAGACAATTTGGAAAATAAAAAATACCACCTATAAAAGCTCTTGAAAAAAGATTATCCAAACTTGGAACAAGTGAAGTCCAGTAGGGGGAAATGCTTGCCAGAACTATATCATCATATAATGAATATCAAAACTTGACTATGCGGAACACATCACTACATTTCAAAAGAAAGGCGCCAAAGTTGTCTCAATGAGTAGATGTAATAGACACAATCTTTGACTAGCTCATTAAATACATGGTGAAAGCCTATTAGAATATATACGATAGTCTGACGAGGGTGGACTAAACACCTATATTTATTAAAGTATGGAATTTTTTGCGCGTTACGAATATTTTTATCTTGTTCGATTCTGCTTTTTAGTGAAGTATTTAATTTTACATTAACACACTAATATTTTCTCATAAGTATTACCTATCTAATAATATGCTAGCCATAATAAAAGGGCTTACCGCCTTAGGATCATTGTCCCGTATAGGTTCGGAAATATAGTATTCGAAACTCCCGTCCCTGTAAACCTTCTCGCCACCCAGACCGGAAACTGCACAGCAGTCGGTTACAGACAATTCACCACCAGCATCTTTCCGGATAAATCTTTCGATATATTTATCATAAGCATCTATTCCCTTCTGTAAATAGCCATTGTCGAGATAACCTTTCTGCGCCCCCTTAATCCAAGAATATATAAACATGATAGATCCGGTCGATTCGAGATAGTTACCCTCTCTTCCAAGTTGATTGGTCACCTGGTACCACATACCTGTTTCTTTATCCCTAAATTTTTCAAGGGATTGTGAAAGATTTTTTAAAATAGAAATTATTTCCTGACGTTGTTTATGATCCTTAGGAATAAAATCAAGCGCATCTACTACCGACATCATATACCAACCGATACTTCTCGACCAAAAATTAGGAGACAATCCGGTTCGGGGATCCGCCCATCTCTGTTGGCGGCTTTCATCCCATCCGTGATAATATAAGCCTGTTTTTTTATCATACATATGCCTGTGTACATCGATTATCTGCAAAGCGACATCATCAAACAAAGCCGGCTCATCAAACTGTACAGCGTATTGTACCAAAAAAGGGCAAGCCATATATAGTCCGTCCAGCCAAACCTGATGTTGGTATATTTTTTTGTGCCAAAAACTTCCATTTGTAGTTCGCGGATGTGTATTCATCTGACTACGAAGCAAGGTCAAAGCTTTGCAAAACCGTTCCTCTCTGGTTTTTTCCAGCAGTGGAAATAGTATTTTCCCAGTATTTATCCGGTCTATATTGTATTCCTCCGGTTTATATGTCTTTATTTTACCTTCATCATTAATCATCATATCCGCATATTCATAGACATAATCATAGTATCGTGAACTGCCCGTCCTTTTCCATACCTGCAGGATAGACTGCATCTCCAGTCCATGACAATAATTCCATCCGGGAGTTTTGGAAAAATCGATCATCCAGGCTTCCGGATTACGTCTCATCTCTGAATCTGCCATTTTTTCATAGTTTTTCTGTGCACTGCATGAGCAAAGAGATAAAAGTAAAAACAACCCTATAAATGCATATTTCATCTTCTAGTTATTTTAAGTTCTCCACAATATTATTTTTATTTATAGCCTTTGGTAATTGTATTGTCTTATTCTTATTACCAGTAATGCGTACAGCTTCAGTTAACTGTTCGGGATATTTAAAGCCATTTACCTGCATATCCTTCACATTATTCAGAATTAAAGCAGGGCCTGTCTCCGGTATTATCTCGATATTCGTCAATTTGATACGCTCCAACTCGGATAGCTCTGCACCTGTAACCGCTGTGATAACCACATTTTCCACATGGATATTATTTATATTCATCTCTGGTAATCCATTAAAGAACATGGCGCGTTTAGCATTGCGTGAAATCAAATTTTTCACATAAATGTTCCTGAATACCGGAGTTGTTTCGTCAACCGGAGGAATATCATCCGGATTAGATTTGTCACCGTAATATAAATCGAAAAGAAAAGACTCGGTAGCAATATTAAACATATTGATATTATTGATATAAATGTTTTCCACCACGCCGCCTCTACCCCTATTGGCCTTAAATCTCAAACCGACATCCGTCCCCAGAAACTGGCAATTCGAAACTGATATATTCCGTACTCCTCCCGACATTTCGCTACCGACAACAAAACCTCCGTGCCCTTTAAAAACTTTACAATTGTCGACAATCAGATTAACCGCCGGACGCGCACGCCTGCGTCCATCTTCATCTTTCCCCGACTTGATACATATCGCATCATCTCCAACATCAAATACACAGTCTACGATGATCGAATTTACACACGATTCAAGGTCTATACCATCTCCGTTTTGTGAATAAGCCGGATTCCTTACCGTTATATTATCAATAATAACATTCTCGCACATCAACGGGTGAATATTCCAACTGGGTGAGTTTTCGAAAAGAACGCCTTCCAGCAATACATTCTTACATTCAATAAAACTAAGCATTACAGGCCTAAGATAATCTTTGAAAGATAGCCGGTCTTCATCCGAGAATCGTCCATTAGGCGTATTGGCATTTAAAGATTCACCCAAAAGTGATTTTTCACTCGGGAACCAATAATTCGAATCTTTCAGTACTCCTCCCGCCCCGACAACTTTATTCCAGTGAGATTCAGTTACCTTATCCTTTTTCAACGGCCGCCAAGCCTCCCCCGAACCATTTATCGAACCTTCTCCAGTAATAGCTATATTTTCTAAATTACGACCCGAAACAGGTGACTGACAACGATATGTATCCAAACCCTCATATACGGTTTTCACCAGTGGGTACAAATTAAAATCGGATGAAAAAAGTATCAAAGCTCCTTTTTCAAGGTGAAGATTAATATTGGACCGGAAAACAATAGGTCCGGTAAACCATATTCCCGATGGAACAATTAATGTTCCTCCACCCTTTTCAGATAAAGCCTTGAATGCTTTTTCAAAGACCTCCGTATTGATATACATACCATCAGCAATACCGCCATAGTCCTTTAAATTAACTTCATTCGGCGGAAATTGAGGGTGGTCAATAAACGGCATTTCGAAGGGCAAGCCTTCATAAAGGTATTTATATCTGTTTCCGGCATTAAGGGACGCGGTAAACCTTTCCGGAATCAGTAATATTGCAAAGAATAATAAAAATATGATACAAAATAGTTTATACAAATAATTCCTCATTTTCTATTTTTATTGATTATATTCAAATTCATAAATTTTCCCTTTTTCCGTTTCAATATCATAAAGGAATTCCGGATATGGAAACGTGGCCGTAACAGATGCGTTATCCGCTATCAACGGCTTCTTTACATCTTGTGTCGCTAACAGCGGATTAACAGATAATACGGATTGCGTATTATCCAGGGATTGTCCTTTCATTCTCAGGCTTTCTCTGCTGCATATTCGCAATGTGCCTCCAATATTGGACCTGATAACAACCTTTTTCACCTTTCCATTTTCCCAAGCCAGTTCTTCCAACTCAAAGCCTCCGCGGCATCTCAATCCCTTTACAGTCCCAACTGTCCATGCATCCGGTAATGCCGGAAGTAAGTGTACAGCTCCAGCATGGCTTTGTACTAACATCTCGGCAATGCCTGCCGTACAACCGAAATTGCCATCGATTTGAAACGGTGGATGTGCGTCGAACAGATTAGGATATGTTCCCCCGTTTTGCCCTTTCTCTTCGACTGTCGGTTTCAACTGATCTTCAATGAGTTTATATGCGTGATTTCCGTCGAGCAACCTTGCCCAAAGGCAAACTTTCCATCCCATCGACCATCCGGTAGAAGCATCTCCCCGGTGTATCAGGGAAGTTTTTGCAGCTTCGAACAAGGCGGAATCCTGATATTTCGAAATCTGATAACCCGGATAGAGTCCCCACAAATGAGATATATGACGATGATGATCGTTAGGGTTGTCCCAATCATACATCCATTCCTGCAATTGCCCCCAATTCCCTATTTGCATAGGCGGCAATTGTTTTACTACATTTTTCAGAGAATCAATAAAAGATCCGTTTTCAGATAATATTGAAGCAGCCTGTATCGTATTTGAAAACAGGTCGAAGACCATCTGATTATCCATTGTACATCCTGCGGTTATCACCCAATCTCTTTTCCCATCCACATTAGGAGCGTTTTCGGGAGAATATGAAGGTGCGACTACCAACCAGCCATTATCAGGTTCTTTGATTAGAAAATCCAAATAAAATTCACAAGCGCCCTTCATCATAGGATATACGGATTTGAGATAGTCATTATTTCCCGAAAACAAATATCTGTCCCATAAATGTTGGCAAAACCAAGCGTTACATGTAGGCCACACACCATATCTCGGACCATCTATCGCTCCTGTCGAACGCCAAATGTCCGTATTGTGATGTAAAGTCCATCCCCGGCAACCATACATAGCCGCACTCTCCCTGCCTGTTTTCGAAACGTCTTTTACAAGCTGGAGGAAAGGTTCATGCATCTCGACCAGATTGGTTACTTCCGCCGGCCAATAGTTCATCTCGACATTTATGTCGGTGGTATATTTCCCGTCCCAGGGCGCCTTGAGTTGATAATTCCAGATTCCCTGTAAATTGGCGGCCTGTCCTCCCGGTTGAGACGAACATATCAGCAGGTATCTGCCAAACTGAAAGTATAGTGCGGCCATCTGGGGATCGAATGTATGGGCAAATTCTTTTATCCTTATATCAGTAGTCTTTAAAGCCTGCCCGTTCATTCCCAGATCAAGTGAAACACGGTTGAAATATTTACCGTAATACGCAGAATGATCTGCCATATATTTTTCGAATGATTTTTTTCCGGCATTCTTCAAATAATCTTTTGCCGCTTTTTCGGAATCACCCGATATGTCTTTATAGTTTTTAAAATTAGTACCTGTCGATACATAAATAATCACACTGTTGGCATCGCTCACTTTCAGGGTGCTGTCAGACAAGACCTCCTGTTTTCCGCCGTCATTATCTATCCTGACCAGTGAAGTGAAACATACCTTTCCTTTGATTCCTTCAGTGTCGGATGTTTTTGCATCCAACCGTACCATTTTATTGTCGATGCTTTTTACCGCGTCTTTATACGGGCTGGTAAAACGGGTTGTAAAGCTTATTTTATTCTTTTCAGATGCGGTCAACCTTATTATCAACAATTGGTCTGTAAAAGAAGTAAAAGCTTCACGAATATATTTAACTCCATTTACCAAGAAAGTCGTTTTTGCCACTGCTTTTTCAATATCGAGCTCACGATAGTAATCATTGTATGAATCCACTCCTTCGAAGTCCAGATGTAACGAACCTACGGTCTGATAAGGCATCCCGTTAGCTCCCGTCGTACATATAGCCGGACCGCACAACTCCTGGGCCTTCATGTTTTGTCCTTCGAATATCAGTTGCCGGATTTGCGGCAAAGCATTTTTAGCCAAAGGATTGGTATTATTATAGGGAGAACCTCCCCATATTGTTTCTTCATTCAATTGGAATTCTTCATTAACTGGATTTCCATATACCATGGCTCCGATACGCCCGTTACCAAGAGGCAGCGCTTCGACCCATAAACCGGACGGACGATCATACCATAATTTCATTCCCGATCCTTGTTGTGCCGATAAACTCCCTGCCAGTAAAAATAAGAAGCAGATTATAACCGTTTTTTTCATGTTGCTTTATTTATTATTTAACCGATGTATTTTATTACTGGGATTTTAATCCTAAGGAACCATGACGATTTATGCCGCATATACTCAGAGCCGTAACTGTTCCGGATAAAACGCAGGATGTTTTTGTTGTAAAACCCACTATATTTTCCCCATCGAAAACAATATATCCGGTTACTTCAGGAATAGCCATCCAGGTAACTTTTCCCTCCTGAAATTTTATATTTTCGGGTGCTGGGAGCCTGTCCATCATTGCACGGGGATTCCATCCGTCATTACCATGGATAATATTTTCATACACATATCCATCAGCTTCCTCCCGGGTAATGGATGCAGGACAAGACCCTTTGGGCGCGTTTTCTCCACGACCTTCATATTCTGTCTTGCGAAGACTCAAGTCCAATACATTACCTTCCTGGTCACGGCTGTCATATTCAGCGAATAAGGCGGGTACAGCTCCCATGTTCGCCCATCCTTCGGGAGCGACAGGAATACGCATTGTCGTATGGATATAAATTGCGCGAGGCGAATTATGCCAGGGACGACCCAACTTTTGTTTGCCATCCGCCGCCGCACTGCTACCATCTATGGTACAGTCGCGAAACACATAGCCATATTTGGCTGTCTTATGGCTGGGGGCAACGATTACCGAGCCACTGCGCACATTATAAAATGTGCAGTTTTCGAGCAGGGCGTCGCCTCCCCCGTAAAAATAATCAACTGCTCCTTCGATCCAGCAGTCTCTCGCATAAATACGGTTTGCATCGTTTTTCATAGAGGTCATCCATGTATCCTGAAAAGACCGGAAAATACAATTGTTAAAAGCGACGCAATCGGCCTGAGTATTCATCGCCAATGCTTGTGGGCCACTTTGGAAATCCACTCCCCAATCGTTGATATACGAAATGTTTTCCGAATAAAAATGGGACCCCTCTATCCTGACGACCGCTCCTTCACATTTATACATTTCAGACGCCGGATTATGTACCGAATACTCCCAGTAGCCACGCTTTTCATTAGGAGTATTATCATCCGGTTTTCCACCGACATTCAATCTATGGTGAATGATCGTTTTATCTTTATCCTGGCCTATCAGGTGAATATTCGGTTTTGTCTTGGGTATGAATACTTGTTCCTTATACGAACCGTTTTTTACAAAAATCAGCCAAGGTGTTGCAGAATTATCAGGCGCCATATCAATCGCTTTCTGAATACTTGTATAATCACCACTTCCGTCTTCCGCTACCACGGCGTGGAATGGGGAAGAATTACCTTGAGCATATCCGTATACGAACATACTGACAAACAAGTATATTACTATGAGTTTTCTCTTAACCATTTCTTTTATTTCAGTGTATTCTGGTTTTGGGTTATATCCTCTACTAAACTATTCATATATATCTCCAGATTTGTATATCCGGCTTTGCTTAATATCGTAGTATTACCATCAGAAGCGTCTTGCGCGTTCAATTTATGGGCAATTTCCCATACATCGGGTATACCGTCTCCGTCTGAATCTCTCAACTCATCCGGGCTTATTCCCCCATTGCTCAATTCTGGCCATGCGCTCATTGCTCCTGCCGGCTTCACATCACTTGGCAAGTCGATCAATCCAGGTCTGTCCTTCGCATCTTTGGCTATGCTTCCAAAATAGGTCGCCGTACCGTTTCGGGTTTCTTCTGCGATACGCGAGTCGATAATATCGCGCTGCTTGGAGCATCCCGCGTATGCTACCACCAGTTTATAAGCTTGCTCTGCCGTATGTGTGGTAATTATACCTGTCTCCAAAGGAATGCTTAACCGTATTTCTTTTTTCACTTGCTCAGTAAAAGTATTGTCACATTGGGCATTATTGATTTGTCCGTAAATTCCTTTTGTCCAGTTGTCTTTTGTCACTTCGGCATTGTTTTCAATAATATTACCATCCACATAAAACCTGCCCCAGACATGTTCCATCGGTTTCCATGCGTTGGGCGTTCCGTCCTCACGGGTACAATACTTCGTAGTACGTACGCCGATAGCGGCAATACGGTAGCTGACCGGACTGTTCTTTGGGGTCGCAGGTCCCGGTTTGTAATAATTATTGACAATATTAACCTTCATTCCCTCACCGCCATAACAGCCGTTCCCGGCCCAATTATAGAAAACGTTGTTTCGCATATCCACATGCTCGCGTTCTTGAGTCGAAGCATGAGGACCAAGACGTGGTACCCGGCTTTCGTGGTGCGCCATCAGATTGTGATGAAACGAAGATTTTGCCCCACCGCAAATCGCCCCATAACCGTGACTCCCTTTTACATGTCCCGCATTACGAAGGCTTTCTGTTATGAAACACCATTGAACGGTCAGGTTTTCGCCGCCATACAAAGAACAAGTCTCATCAATCGACCAGCTGATAGAACAATGGTCGATAATCACATTATTGCTCCTTGAGCCGCCAAATCCATCGTAATCACCTCCACTTTCATTACCGACACGAAAGTGCAAGTAACGGACAATTACATTATCTGCTTTGATTGTTACCGGATATCCGGCTACGCAAACGCCTTGTCCGGGCGCGGTCTGTCCCGCGATTGTCAGATTGCCTTCCTTAACATCCAGACTACCATTCAGGAAAATAGTACCCGCTACATCAAAAACAATGGTACGCACTTCTTTTTGCTGAACGGCGTAACGAAATGTGCCTATATAATTCCCGTCCTCCAGGGTCGTCACATGATATACTTTGCCTCCGCGTCCACCTGTAGCATACCGTCCGAAGCCCTCAGCCCCTGGGAAAGCGGCAAGTTCATCATTGTATGTGCCCGAATCCGGTTCTCTGGTTCCTGATTGGTTATTCACATTGAATTTTCCACAATCACTCAGAAATAACAGCAAAAAAATGCATAAATAGTAAGGTTTCATACGTAAATAAATTATAGTTTATAGTCCCTAAATAGGACTTTTAGTTATTAAATCGTTATTTCAGACAAAACAAGAGATAACACTTATGGTAATAAATGCACGGTTATTGGATATATTAAAAGGGAACAGCCAAGAAAATTAAAATTTCATACACGTGGTTTATTCCACAATCTTTGGTACTTAGCTGTTGAAGTCAGTTTCATTGTCGGCTTATATGTTACCTATTTGGATAACTGGCGCCAGTAAACATCGACCTTTATTGTAATTTGAGCTATCCGGCTTTAGTATCGACCAAATCCACCTGATAGCCCAGTTTTTCCAACTCTTTCTTCAGGTAGGACTTACGTTTGGCTTCCATTTTCTGGTTGATATAGCCGGCTCCAAGTTCATGATAATCCTTTTGTGTACTTAGTATATGGTAGACAGACTTCAGGATCGAATGTCCTATAGCTACCAGGGCTCTTTTCTTGCCCCGTCTTGCTGCCAACCGGTGATACCTTGCACTGTAGAATGTATTCTTCGTCCTTGTCGCCGCCCAGGCAGCTTCTACGATTGCCGCTTTGGCGGATTTGTTGCCGTGGGTGGTTCGTCTGCTTTTTTTTTGCCCGCGCTCTCATTGTTGCCGGGAGATATACCTACCCAGGAGCACAGGTGCTTCTCGCTGGGAAAGACACTCATGTCCAATCCAATCTCGGCAATAAGGTCTTGAGCCGTTTTAAGGTTGAAGCCCGGTATGCCTTTGAGTAGTTCGATGACATTATCATAAGGGCTAAGCACCTGCCTGACTTTATCGTCAATCTCGGATATGATAACCTCTGAGGCGGCAATATCACGC
>NZ_JBHSGN010000038.1:0-617 GCF_042654545.1 Dysgonomonas termitidis | reverse complement strand
TACCTATTTGGATAACTGGCGCCAGTAAACATCGACCTTTATTGTAATTTGAGCTATCCTGCTTTAGTCTCGACCAAATCCACCTGGTAGCCCAGTTTTTCCAACTCTTTCTTCAGGTAAGATTTGCGTTTGGCTTCCATCCTTTGGTTGATATAGTCGGCTCCAAGTTCTCTGTATTGTTCTTCTGTGCTCAGTATATGGTAGACAGACTTCAGGATCGAATGTCCTATGGCTACCAGAGCTCTTTTCTTGCCCCGTCTTGCTGCCAGCCGGTGATACCTCGCACTGTAGAATGTATTCTTCGTCCTTGTTGCCGCCCAGGCTGCTTCTACAACTGCCGCTTTGGCGGATTTATTTCCGTGGGTGGTTCGTCCGCTTTTTTTTTGCCCGCACTCTCATTGTTGCCCGGAGATATACCTACCCAGGAGCACAGGTGCTTCTCGCTGGGGAAGACACTCATATCCAGTCCAATCTCGGCAATAAGGTCTTGCGCGGTTTTAAGGTTGAAGCCCGGTACGCCTTTGAGCAGTTCGATGACATTATCATAAGGGCTAAGTGCCTGCCTGACTTTATCGTCAATCTCGGATATGATAACCTCTGAGGCGGCAATATCACGC
>NZ_JBHSGN010000037.1:0-10754 GCF_042654545.1 Dysgonomonas termitidis | reverse complement strand
CTCCTTGACGGCCTTCCAATAGATGGCACGCAGCATACGCATATAATAAGAGATCGTATTCATGGCCTTGCCCCGCTCCTTGAGGTAGGCCTCGAACTCTTTCATCATACAGGCATTGATCTGGCTCAGGGGGATATCACGCCCCTTATTGAATGTGATGAGTCCGCGGCTGACGGTGCGGTAAGCACGGGCGGTACGTTCCTGGCCGGCACGCAGCAGGTTCCGGGCCTGCAGTTCGGCAAAGCCGGAAAGGTTGGCCGGGTTATGCTCCCTATGGTAACTGCAAAGGATGTCATCAACGGTATAACGCCCCGATTTCTCCAGCCGCCCGGCCGCTTCTTCGAATTGTTCGCCGTAAGCGCAAAGGCTTTCGGTTACCTTGCACAGGTAAGGGTAGCGCGGGGAGCCCTCTTCAGGAAGATGTACCCTTTGCCTGACCTCGTCCCATTCGTGGGGGTAAAGCCGGAAAGGGCTGGTGATGACTTTGACCTTGCGGCTGTGGATCAGGCGAAGGCACAGGCTGCCCTTGCAGCGCGCTCCGCTGACGGACCTGCGCAGTATAAATTTTAATGTGGCCATAATTTAATTCGTAATCGGTGTCATTATATTATTTGTGGCTTGCCTCCCTGTATTTGCCTCTACAGACCGGCGCACAGTCCGGGAATCAGGCCGGTGGGCCTGCCGGTGTTAATTCATGATCGTCTGATTACAAAGGTAAGACAGGCAAGCGGACTCCGGTTATTTTATTCCGGATATTTATCGCTGGGTTAAGATTTTATTCCCTTTACGATAGCTCCTGTTTGTATATTCAGTGTGTTTTAGTTTAAATTGCCATAATTCATAACAGTCCTGATTTAACCCGGAACATAAAAACAAACGAAATGAACCCGTAATGCATTTATGCTCTACGGGTAATATTTATATTGCAATGTTGGGTAGTAAATATCTTTGTATTCATTAAGTCGCTCTTTGAGTATTGCAGGATAGTTAAGCGAATCCAGGCGCTTCGCTCGTTTCTAAACTCAGCACCCAAAAAGCAAGAACGGAAAAACGGCGTAAATATCTGAATCATAGGTTATAACTTCATCATTCTACTCTCCACTGCAAGCAGTAAAAAAGCAAGATATTGTGTATTTAGGAAGACGTTCCGTTACGAATGTATTACCTGTTTTAAACTGTGTCAACCCATTCAAACAACGAATTTTCCTCTAACAGTAAATGATTTAGAACGTTTTTGACAAACAAGGCTATGTTATGTAGGCTTTGTGCTCTGAATCAGTTTTCTATTCGCTAATTCACAATATTTTGCGTATCGTTGATTAGCTCTGTAAAAGTTAATTTTGTAATCTGTAAAAGAGTTAATTATGCAAGAAGTAAAAGTGAGTTTCTACCTCAAACGAAATGAGGAGAAAGCAGACGGAACAGTTCCCATTCCGGGACGTATCCGCATCGAAAAATCCATGGTACAGTTCAGTGCCAAAGTTAGTGTGCCCGTATATACCAACCCTCTTCGTCAGAGTCTATATTATAGCAAGAAAAGCTACCTCTTTCACATTCTTTGTCATAACTGTAGGCGAGTAGATAGTACTTTCCATCGTATCCCTGAAAAATATACAGATCAGGGTTGCCGTTGACACTTTCCCAAGCTCCCAGCCATTCAGTAGGGAAACCTTGGTTGTTTTGATACTCTTCCATGACTTACAATTCTTTTCCTTTGTGAATAGCTTGCTTACGTTTTTCTTCCACCAAGGGGGAGAGCCTTTTCCACATCTTCGGGCTTGTAGTAGGTCTTGTGGCTGGTTTGACTGTATGCCAGCGTTCCATTATCCCGAAGCGTTTGCAGGGTTCTGGGCGAAATATTCAACAGCAGGCACACATCCTGATTATCCATCCATTCACGATCTTTGTCGCCATACAGGCGGCAAAGAGATTCCATACGGGTAGCGAAATTTTCAAATTTTGAAAGCATCGCTTCAAATGTTTTTGCTTCAATGTTTACGATCTCCATTCCATTCTATTTTTAAAGTTTTTATTCGTCTTTGCTTCAAAAGTAAGCCTTCCGCTTATCCCATTGTAGAGAATGGTTTCCTCTGCATTTGTGTATCCTGTTTTGCTTACAGGAAAGCCATTCCAATAGCGATAGCTTCATTGTTTTGCTGCGAAATAAAAAAGAAAAATCTTGCCGTCAATGGATTTACAATCAGGTGGCAGCCAGTGGCGTCGATTTGGAAGCTTGTGGCGTTAACTTAGTATTTTTTACACAATTATTCTTATTTTATTCAACTTTCCATTCAAAAACAACTATATTTGTTCCATAATTGAAATGGCTATATGGAAGAATTAGAGCAATTAGGAATTATACCGGTGGACTACGCAGTCCTGCGTTCGCTGTTTTCTGACTATCGTTCCCCTCGAAACAAGATTGCAAATCTGGAACAGGCTGAAAAGATAATCCGGCTGAAAAGAGGAGTATATGTTGTATCACCGAAGGTAAGTAAGCAACTGTTATCTGTAGAACTGGTCGCGAATCATATTTATGGTCCGTCTTATGTCTCCATGGAGAGCGCTTTGCATTATTACGGTTTAATTCCCGAACAAGTATATACGATTCGCTCCATAACGCCTAATCGCTCCAAATATTTTGAAAATCAGATTGGTAGATTTGAATATATAACGGTGAATGAGAATTACTATTCAATTGGAATTAAGCAACAGACAGTTGAAAATAAATATACGTTCCTGATAGCTACCCCGGAAAAAGCATTGTGCGATATGATTAGCGTAACGCCACGACTACGCATTCAATCAGAAAAAGCGTTCGTGGCTTATCTTGAAGAAGATTTACGATTAGAAATGTCTGCTTTAGAGAATATGAACATGCGTATTGTCAAGGAATGTATAAATACAGGGAAGAAAAAAGGAGTGTTAGAATTATTATTGAAGCTATTACAATGAATATATTTGAACAAATGCTTTCAAGGTACGAGATAAAGACCAACGAGCAAAAGAGAAACGTAACACATGAAGTAATGCAGGAAGTAACCCTTGCCGGATTATACCGTGGGGGATTCTTTGATAAGGCTGCTTTTTATGGTGGCACTTGCTTGAGAATCTTCCACGAACTGCCTCGATTCAGTGAAGATATGGATTTCTCTCTTATCGGGAAAGATGAAACGTTTGATTTGGAAAGTTATTTTCCCTCCATCATTGAGGAGTTCAAAGCAGCCGGGCGTGATGTTGTTATTACCCGAAAGGAAAAAAAGAAAGAGACAAAAGTAGAATCCGCATTCTTGAAAGACGATACGGCAATATATGATGTTAAGTTCAAGACTGAGAAAAGTTTGAAAATTAAGATAGAGGTTGATATTGATCCGCCTCTTGGATTTGCAACAGAACAAAAATTATCCTTGATGCCCTTTTCTTTTATGACCCGCTGCTTTACGTTATCCGATTTGTATGCCGGGAAGATGCATGCATTACTATTCCGTAATTGGAAAACCCGGGTGAAAGGTCGGGATTGGTATGATTTCGAATGGTATGTTCGGCATAATGTCCCGTTGAATTTTGCTCATTTGCAAATCAGAACTAAAGAGTTTAACGGCATGGATATGGATAAGGAATCATTTACCACGATGCTAAAAGAAAGGCTTTCTTCTACCGACATTAATATGGTTAAGCATGATGTGCTTCCATTTGTTCAGAATCCCAAGGAGTTGGATATCTGGTCGAATGATTATTTTCTTCAGTTAGCCAGCAGGCTTAAGTTTTTGTAAGAAATCCTCCCTCATATGTCTGAATCTGATTTATTAAAGCAAATAGCCGAACTGCAAACTCAAAACACTGAATTGCTTGCAGAAAATGAAAAGCTTCGGAATATGCTTGGGCTTCCAAAGAAAGAAACTGTTCTTCAGGAGGAAGTCCAGAAATCGGATATACCCAAACAGGAAGACATAGAAAAGAACACAACTTCTTCAATTAACAAGTACAGTACTCCTGATGAGAAAATAGAATTGTTTCTATCTCTATTCAGAGGAAGAACGGATGTCTATGCCAAACGTTGTTATAGCAAGAAACATGATAGCAGTTATTATATACCGGCTTGTAAAAACGAATGGATAAGAGGTCTTTGTGATAGAACACGAGTTAAATGCAAAGACTGTTCCAATCGGGATTTATTACCTTTGACAAAAGAGGTTATTAATGGTCATTTGCGGAATAAAGATGAGCATGGAGCAGGCATTACCGGCATTTACCCTCTACTTCCGGATGAAACTTGTTTATTCCTTGCTGTTGATTTTGATGAAGAAAAATGGGAAGAGGATATAAATACATTCCGTTCGGTATGTCATACTCATAATATCCCAACTGCCATAGAACGTTCCCGCTCAGGGAATGGAGCACACGCTTGGCTGTTCTTTGAAGAACCCATTCCGGCAATAATTGCAAGAAGACTTGGAAATGTTCTTCTTACAAAAGCAATGTCAATCAGGCATAAAATCCGTTTTTCTTCGTATGACCGGATGTTTCCCAATCAGGATTTTATGCCGAAAGGCGGGTTTGGCAATCTGATTGCATTGCCGCTACAAGGTGGTGCGCGTGAAAAAAGAAATAGTGAGTTTGTTGATGAAGATTTCAAAAGCTATCCAGATCAATGGGCTTACCTAGCTTCCATTCGGAAAATAGATTTGACAGAAATAGAAGGTTTGCTTGCTATATTATGCGAAGGTAATGGTTTAGGAGAACTTGGCAGTTTAGAAAAAGAAGAAGAACCATTATTCAAGCCTTGGGAAAGGAGGAAGACGGAGAATAATCTTGAAAAGAAGGAATTCCCAGAATTTTTGACCATTGTAGAAGCAAACAGATTGTATATTCCGAAGGAGAATGCAAGCCCTCGAGCTCTTAACCGTATTAAGCGACTGGCAGCTTTCCAAAATCCGGTATTTTATAAAACACAGAAGATGCGGATGTCCACGTATGGTATTCCGAGAATTATTTGTTCTTTGGAAGAAACGGATGAATATATTGGAATCCCTCGAGGTTGCCGCCCCTCACTTATTCATTTGCTTGAAGAGTCAAATGTAGAGTATATGTTTGATGACAAGCGAAATACCGGGAAGCAGATTAATGTTAGTTTCAAAGGGACGCTCCGAGAAGAACAGAATTTAGCCGCAGAAACTTTACTCCAACATGAAAATGGGATACTATCTGTTCCGACAGCTTTCGGGAAAACAGTTATTGGTGCTTCAATCATTGCGGATAAAAAGTGTAATGCCTTAATTTTAGTTCATCTACAAACCTTATGCGATCAATGGAAGAAATCATTGGAACAATTCCTTGAAATAAATGAATCCTTGCCGGAAGCGGAGAAAAAACGAGGAAGAAAGAAAGTCCGTTCTATTATCGGACAAATCGGTTCTGGCAAAAACTCCTCCTCCGGCATTATAGACATTGCGCTTGTTCAGAGTTTAATCCATAACAATGAAGTGGATGAAATCGTAAAGAATTATGGAATGGTCATTGTGGACGAGTGTCATCATGCATCTTCACTTAGTTTTGAAGAGGTACTAAGTGAAACAAATGCCAAATATGTTTATGGTTTGACGGCAACCCCTAAACGACAAGACGGTCAGCATCCGGTTACTTTTATGCTATGTGGTCCGATACGATATAGTGTCAGTGCAAAAGAACAAGCAGGGAAGCGAGATTTTGAACATTATATTATTCCACGTTTTACAGGATTCAGTAAGCCATTAAACCAAACAGAAGCCGATTGGCATATTACAAAAATATACACAGCTCTTGCCGAAGACGAACTGCGCAATCAACAGATTGCGACAGACGTAACGGAGGCTGTAGTAAATGGTAGAACTCCTATTATCCTTACCCAACGAAAAGAGCATGTGATGCAGCTTGCCTCCATTATAGAGAATCAAACGGATGCATATATCATTACTCTTGTTGGCTCCGACTCGGTAAAGGTCAAAAATAAGACAGCCGGTTTGTTAGCTACTATCTCGCAAAGTGAAAAACTGATTATAATAGCGACAGGAAAATATATCGGCGAGGGATTTGATTATCCCCGCTTGGACACGTTGTTTCTGGCTTCTCCGATTGCGTGGAAAGGGACACTGGCACAATATGCCGGACGATTGCATCGTGAATATCCCGGCAAGCAGGATGTAATTGTTTATGATTATGTGGATATGCATATTCCTGTATTAGAATGTATGTATCACAAACGTCTTACCGGGTACTCTCAAATTGGATATAAAGCTTTAGCCTCAAGAAATGAGCCGGATAGAATCAGTATGATTTATGATAGTGTTTCTTTTGAATCAGTCATACCGAACGATTTTACTCAAGCGAAAAAAGAAATATTAATCGGAAGCCCCTATATTCGGAAGAAACAGCTCAGCACGATACTCATATGGTTAAAAACACCTTTACAAGCAGGTATATCAATTACGATTATCACTCGCTCAATAGAATCATATCGGGAACAAGAGCGAGCACGAAAATGTATTGAATTTCTCCAATCTAAATTCACAGTTATACAAGATTCAAGTATTTACCAAAAGTACATCATTATTGACAACCGGCTTGTTTGGTATGGTAGTTTTGGTCTCTTTGATTTTGGCAATTCGGATGATACCATTATGCGATTGGAATCAAGAGAGTTGGCTGCAGAGTTACAGATTGTAACCGAAAAATTGAAGTAGCTTACCATATCTTATAATTTACCTACTCTAATTTGTTTCATTCAGCAAAATACTTTTTGTTGAATTACAAGGGGATATCGAAAATAGGAACAAGCAACTGTAATACAACATATTAATATAATACCCCCCTATCAATCGGTAACGAATTAGTAACCTAACCTTGTGTTTTCAAACCCAAAACCTTTCAGACACCGAGCTCCAAACTAAGACTACTGTTTTATAAAGCATTGTATAGTAACGATTTTAATCGTTTTGCCTATTTTCGCTTTTTACTAATCTTTTTTTCCAAAAGTCAATACCCAAAAGCAACTTTGCGTAAATCGAAGCAAGCTAGCTGATTTACAGTGTTTTTAATCAAAATAAAACAGGTTGATGAAGCCGTAAAAAGCCAGGAAAATACCCATTTTGGACAGGGTACAGTTACTAAACCGTTACCTGTATTTCCCCTGTTCCGGCTTAATAAACGATACCTGAACGTTGTACATAAACATTTGACTTACATACGGTTGTTTATAATGATCCTGGCTTTATACAGGCAAAGGTAATAAAAACAATAGTAAAAAGCTATCAAAAGTTTTGTTAGCGCCCATTAGCCGTATTTTGCGTAGCGGCAAATAACTCAATGGTAAATAATTTTGAAACTTTAATTGAGTTATTGTATGCGAAGTACATTTAAAGTATTATTCTATTTGAAGAAGAGCAACCTGAACAGGGACGGCGAAGCCCCCATCATGGCGCGGATTACCATCGACGGGATGATTGCGCAGTTCAGCTGCAAGGCCTCCATCCGCCCCGGCCTGTGGGAAACGAACTACAACCGTGCAGCGGGACGGAGCGATTATGCCAGGCAAATCAACAGCCTGCTGGATGAAATCAAGGCAGGGATAGACAGGCATTACAAAAAGGTATTGGAGCGGGACTCGTATGTTACTGCCGAAAAAGTAAAGAATTCCTTTCTCGGTATAGACCTGCGTAGCGAAACTCTGTTGCAGGTATTCAGGCAGCATAACAGGGATTTTGAAGAGATGAAGAATGCCGGGCTGCGGTCAAAATCAACATACCAGAAATACAAGGATGTTTACCTGCACCTGGAAGCGTTTATTAAAAAGCGGTATAACCGTTCGGATATAGCATTGATAGAGCTGGCCCCGGCCTTTATCACCGACTTTGAGCTTTACCTTGCTACAGTCCCGAAGCTGGCGCACAATACCATCTGGCTTTATATGATGCCGCTCCGCAGGATGATAAGCATAGCCATTAATAACCGGTGGCTGACTTATGACCCGTTCAGCGGCTATGAGATTGCGGCAGAGGAAACGGATGCGGGCTATCTGGATAAGGACGAAATAAGGGCTATCATGGACGCTCCGCTCAAGAAAAGGCTCGAGCTGGTACGGGACCTGTTTTTATTCTGTGTCTTTACCGGACTATCCTTCCGGGATATGAAAAACCTGACGCGGGAGAATATGCAGGTCTTCTTCGACGGCAATCCGTGGATCATCACCCGCAGGCAAAAGACCGCCGTTTCATCCAATGTATTTTTGATGGATATCCCGCAAAAGGTCATTAAGAAATACGAAGGCCTGACTGAAGGGGATAAGCTGCTTCCGGTCCCCTGCTATACGACCCTTGAAACCGGGATAAAGGAAATCGCCCTTGCGGCCGGTATAGCCAGGGAGGTGACCTGGCACCAAAGCCGGCACACCTATGCGACGGAAATCTGCCTGACCAACGGCGTGCCCATCGAATCGCTCAGCAAGACGATGGGTCACAGGAACATAAAGACCACACAGCGGTATGCTAAAATAACGAATGAAAAGGTAAGCAGGGACATGGGAAACCTGTCGGATGTTTTACAGAAAATTGAGCAGTTCAAATACAGGTAAAGCCTTTGTCCGGTCGTCTATCCCTGTAGTGTTCCTCCATAAAACGCCCGATATCCCCCGTCCGGTAGAGTATCTTCTCGCCGATGCGGTAAAAGGGGATTTTGCCTTGCGTGCGGTAATCCTGCAAGCTGCGGCGGCTGATTTTTAGCAATTTGGAAACCTCTTTATCCGTCAGGTATTGTCCGCCTTCAAGTCCCGGCTTGAGGTTGTGGGCAATATTCTCTATTGAAGCGGACAGTTGATCTATTGTTTGGAAAAGGGAAGCCAGCCGCTTGTCGTCTTTCGTAATTATCCTGTCATTTGCCTTGTCATTCATAGCTTATCCTTTTTTTACCTGTTAAACCGGATTGGAGGACAAGGGTATCCGCATCTTCCGGCCTGTAAAATATTTTCCTGTTGATTTGAGTATAGGGCAGCGTACCATTTGTACGCAATGTTTGCAGGGTGCGCGGGCTGATGTTCAGTATCCGGCATACATCCTGGTTGTCGTACCATTTCTTTAATTTCCGTTCACTTAACCGTTCGCAAAGCGCTTTTACCTTTGAGGTGAACATTTCCAGCCGGAACAGCAGTTCGTTGAATGCTTTTTCATCGATAGTTATCGTACTCATAAATTTCCTGTTTTTTTAGGTTTGTTGCAGGCAAAGCTATACGGATTGCAGCTATAAATGCAATGGAGGGAGCGCAAGCGTCATCATACGGCATTATATGTCATACCCGCAGTACGCTATAACCAAAATCCATATTCCCGAACTTTACGGCGTGAGAACGATAAAACAATATAAATGCAAAAGCTTATGGAAACAATCACAGTTAACGCAGAGGAATGGAACGAACTGGTTCGTAAAATCGACCGGATAGCAGGGTTTATCGAACAGCTTGCGGAACGGCTTCCTGCCGACAACAACGCATGGATGGACGAGGCACAGGTTTGCGGTTATCTGAAGGTCACTGCGTAAAAAAGGTGAAATAAAATACTCCACCATTGCCAAAAAGCATCATTATAAGGCAGGCGATATAAGAGCCATGATGGAGCGGAAAGCGGTTAAAAGTAACAGGGAACGGCTGGAAGAGTTAGGGAATTCGCAAAGGAAGCGCCTTCCTGGTAGTAAATAATTAAGAGACAGGGCCACACGATGCTATCAATGCCATTCCAGCCACTACTGCTTTTAACCTCGGCAGGTACAAACAAGAATTGCCTATACCTTTTTACAAATACGGATAGCTTCATATTGGTTAAACCTACCTCTAAGGGATGTCTGAATAGCCAGGGAGAAATTCTCTTTCAGATAACATTCACTATATTTCAAACAATCTGGTCCTAGCCAACAGGCAAGCCCCTATTACCCCGGCCTTGTCTTTCAATTTAGATATCGTAACGGATGTATCTTTATTCACCAGGTTAAGGGAATATTTACGGATAGCAGACGTGATCGGCTGCATGATATAGTCTTCGGCCGCAGATAAAGTTCCGCCGATAATCACCATTTCGGGATTAAAGATATTGATTATACCGGCCAGCTGTTCACCCAGTTTCTGTCCTGTCTCTTCTACAAGATCGATGGATAAAACATCTTCTTTGCCCACGGTGGAGAATCTGATGAAGTGGGTTCTTCGTCAAATTTGATGCAATAATTTTAGGACAGAGGGCGTGTTAGTTAATTTATTCATTTTCAGCTAAATAGATGTATAAATATTGGTATATCCAAATAATAATTCGTAACTTCAAGATATTGATAATCAATATTTTGATAGTGAATAAAAAAGTAAATAAGGATAGATGTAATATCCGGATATGCAAGTTATATGAAACAGCGCAGGTAAAAATAAAAAGGTCCATTATTAAAGAAAACCTGTTGTATCTTTACGCTCATTCAACTAAGGGACACGGCACTTGTCCCTCGTGCGGGCGACATAGTAAGGCAGTACGTTCCCGTTATATCCGCAAACTGATGGATTTGCCTGCATCAGGTTATAGTATCCGGATTCTATTACAGGTCCGCAGGTTTAGTTGTAAAAATACCCGGTGTAAGAAAAAAATATTTTCGGAGCAATATCCCGGTTATGCATTACCTTACGCCAGAAGAACATTAGCGACAACCGTTTATCTTCAAAAAATACTACTTGAAATCTCAGCCCGGAAAGGAGC
>NZ_JBHSGN010000036.1:0-23979 GCF_042654545.1 Dysgonomonas termitidis | reverse complement strand
CAAATATAAGTATTTTCACTCATCCTTAACGAATTATCAGTTTATCAGCAGACCCTACTTATAATGGTTATTCCCCCGTCTTTCAGGATAGTCTTTACATCAGTAAAGTCTAAATTGATATGGCCAGGTATGGTTATAATATCTGTAATATCCTTGATCAAGGTCATAATCATATCGTTAATTGGGGTGAAAGTATTGGAGCTGATAGCGGTAATATTGCTATCCATAAAGAGTTCACTGTTTACAACCAATAAGGCATCCACATTTTCTGCTGTTCTCCCAATCCCATCCAAAGCTGATATAATCCGTTCGCGTCCTTCGCATAAAAGCGGCGTTGTAAGGATTCCTACCGTAAGTATTCCCATATCCCTGCACATACGCGTTATAATGGGAACAGTCCTTGTTCCCGTAGCTCCACCCATTCCTGCAATAATGAATGCCATCCTGGTTCCGTCATTAAATAACCGCTCTATATTTTCCCTGTCTTTTTCAGTTATGGCTTCGGTAATCTCCGGGATATTCCCGTCATTCGGTTTGCCTCATGTTTTTTGTTCAAGGAATACACATACTTCTACCGGGTTTACATAAAGCCTGCCTGTCTGTATCACATAAAACAACAGGTATGTCACATATTCCGCTATTATACATCTGGTTTACAATGTTGCCACCGCCACCTCCTGCACCTACCAATTTTATGATTGGGCTGATCCTTTTACATTCTTCCATTATAATTCTTTATACAGAAGAAAGGTTTTCCTCTAATACCTAGAAGGTATTCTTGCAGAGTTACTCATTTAATAAGATATTATAGCCCATATTTTAGATTTCATATCTATTAATTATTACCAATTTGATTTGTTTCGCTTTCATTACAGTAAACGTATTTATAATTGATCACTGACATTCCATCCACATTAACTTGTCCTGCAATTTCATTGAATCTCTGGAAATTCATGGGAGTAGCAACTCTACCACTTTCTCCAACATCACCGACTGTATCAAATATATTTAAGTATTCGATTTCATTACCAGTCTTGAAATTAATAGCTGCTAAATGATTAGCTGGACCACCACCATAAATAGAGTTTAGATTATTTTCTAGGACTCCATGAACAATCCCTTCAAACCAAACTGCGCCATTTTTGGTAACAGTTACAACTGGATAAGCTTTTGACTGATCCAGAGTTAATTTATAATTGGTAATCATATGATCATATCCAGTTCCACCTATTAGGTTATTAGTTTTACAATATTGATAAGAACTATAATCAAATCCGACTATATCAGTTATAGTCTTAATTGAAATATTAACTTTATATTCGGAATTGTCTTCAACTTTTGTACTTGTTCCATAAGCTGGAATCTCAGAATTAGAAGTCCAGATAGTATTATGAAACATTAGATTTCCTACATGATAATCTGAATAATACTTAGTATCGTAATTAGACGGAAAATTGTAAGAAAATATTTCAGATGGAGTAAATTGTTTTGAACCTCTTAAATGAATCTCTACATATTTTGGAGCAGCTTCCACAAACATGTCTTGATAGTAAGAGAAGTTCACTAAATTTTCTGATGTAGTCTGGAAACTGGATGAAAAGGGCTGTTGCAGTAACTCATTCATCCATTCATCGACAGTTTTAGTATGAAAGTATTGGTCAGCAGCGAAAGGTCCTTCTCCGTATTTATTTTGAGTTTCAATTGTTAACTGAGCTTCGAATTCATACATTTTACCGTTAACCTCAACAGCAAGAACTATTTTCTTAAGATCTAATTTAGTGATTAATTCTCCTGCTTTAAGAGATTTAGTCTTCGTTACATAAGTAGTATCATAAACAATTACTTTCTTGTACAAAGATAATTGGTAACCACTCTTGTTTGAATTAGAAGTTCCAGAATTTACTTTAACAAAAGTACCTCTTGAAGTGATAATTGTATCAATCTTCGGTTCCGTAGGTTTTATTGGAACTTCCGGAGTTCCTACTTCTGGTTCAACCCAAGGGTCGTTTCCAGAACAATTACAAAATATAAATAATGCTACTAATGCTAAAAGTTTAAATAAATTTTTCATAATGTTTTATGTTTTTTATATTGGTCGTAGATGATACCGCTTATCTCTTCCCTGAACCATTCCGGTGCTAATACTTCAATGTCTGCCCCATGGGATAATAATTCCTGCCGGAAATCATATGTCGGTTTAATATAATAACTGAAAATAGTGTATTCAGGCGTATTTTCTTCTTCTTTTTGGGAATGATGCAGCGGAAGTGTCCTGATATAGCAGTCCTGTTTTTTATAGACCTTAATCTTTACTGTCTCAGCCGGGATTTCATCATCCGCAATAATCCCAAAGGAGTCGGCAAAAAATAGTTCACCGTCAAAATCTTCCGGTAACCGGAAAGGGTTGTTTGTGATGCTTATATTTTTTATACGGTCCAATGCATAGATAAGTATTTGTTCCTTATACGAGCTATATGCCATCACATACCACCGCTGTTTGAACACCTTGATACAATAAGGCTCTATCTCGAATGTATAGGACGAATCACTCCAAAAATTCTGATACGTTACTTCCAATGAAAGACTATCCCTCATGGCTTCAATTATTGGTGTGAGGTACTTCTGCCCGGATGGTATTTTTTCAAATAAAATCCGCTGTTTTAGCTTATGGCTTTCGTTTATCAGGTTATTAACCGCAAATGTATTCAATAGCCAGCTCCGGACACCTCCCCGTTCCATATCCCCAGTATTTTCGATATAATACTTATAGCCATCCCGCTTATCACATTCGATAATAATGTCAAACATCTGTTCAATAGCACCACGGTGGTTATGGAAAGTACGCAAAGGAAAGTCTTCGCTATCAAGGTTCAACGATGACTTTTGCCAGAGTTCATTGATCTCTTCGAATGTTATTTTTCCCCTTCGATAAATAATGTCAACCAACCAGACATAACGGTTGAAAAGGTTGGAGGTGGAGTCTTTGGCGTTTTTTTTATTCCCCATATTTCGTATAATTTATAATTCAATTTAATGATACAATTATTTCGTAAATCCTACTCTTTTTCGTTCTTCGTCTTTACATAAAAACTCATTCCGGCAATAGCTATGCACTGCCTCTATTGTCGGCGTTATTCCGTTCAGGATGGAATCCACAGTATATTTCCGGACAATATTCTCTATTTGGCCTCCGCTGAAATTATAATCATTGGCCAACTCCAGTCTTTCCTGCCCTGATAATACAGGTAACATTGTATGCCAGATTTTTTCTTTAGCTTCAACACAAGGCTTGTCAAACTCGATTTTATATAAAAATCTCCTTTCGAAAGCCTTATCCAGGTTTTGTGTGAGGTTTGTTGTTGCAATCATTATACCCTCCAGATTCTCCATTTCCTGCAATAAGATATTCTGCATTGCATTTTCTGTCTGGTCAATGGAGCCCCTTCCTGTGTCTTTCCGTTTTCCAATAACAGCGTCAGCTTCATTGAAAAGCAAGATAGGCGCTATTTCACACGTTTTCAAATAACCACGGTAAGAGTCGAATATCTTTTTAATCCTCTTTTCGCTTTCCCCGTACCACATACTTTTTGTTTCGGATATGTCCACCATCATAATATCCCGTCCGGTAGAATATGCAATTTGATATACTGTCTCTGTTTTTCCTGTGCCGGGCGCTCCGTGGAACAAACAGGCAAAGCCTTTCCTCATCCCTCCTTTTTCCAGTTTTTCCTGAACAGACTGAAAATGGTCTTTGTGAAGAAGCGCCGCAAGTTGTTCTATCTGCGATTGTTCCCGTTTATTGTAAAATAATTGTTTCGCCGTAATACTGTCGTGCAAAATGAGGTTTTTCTTACCTTCCGCTTGCTGGACTTTTATGTCTAATTCTGCAAAAAGTTTTTCTTTGGCTACTGTCGATATGCTAAAGTATTCCCTGTCTCCAAAACCATTATCATTAAAATATTCTAAAATATTGTTTCTGACCAGTTCACTGTGTCCTTTTTGCAGGTTCGACTTCATTCCTCTAAATATCCATTTCTCGTCATACAAATCCTCAAAATCATGGAAACCGACACAATCATCATCCAGGTTGGCAAAACGGTGACAGAAGAGTAATAGTAATAAGAAGTCATTTTTATCCTCGCATATCTTTTCGTATTCTTTTACCTGCCGGCAAAAAAGTAAGGACCGGTTATCTTCTAAAAGAGATTGTAGTTCTTCCAATAATGCAGCACAGGAAATTTCATAGTCCTCCCTTTCATTGAACAGGCGATTGATATGCTTGAATAGTTCTTTTGTAGTAAGGCCCCGGGTGCTTTCGGGTGTATATGCGATGTCTTGTTTCAGGGTATTAACAACATCCACAGGCACCCGGTAGCTTTTTTGGCTGTCACTTCTTTTACAGCGAACGAGGTACCGCTTTTCTAATTCATCGATATCACTCATTAAACCTATAATCCTAACCAGCCGGCAGCCAATAAGTTTGGAAAAATCGCTGACATAAATCCTGCTATCATCACATTTCTCTATGAAAATAGCAAAGAGGACAGCCTGATTCATTGTCAGTCCCATTTTCCCGGCTACAAAATCAATGCTTTTCTTTGCTTTCCGGTAAAACTCTTTACTCAAACCGGAATTTTCAACTAATTCGACTATACACTCTATATGATCCAATATAGTTTTAGGAGTCTTTTTATCAACCTTCTTGTTAATACTTTCACCCTTTTGTGTAATATTTAACTGTCTCATATCTATTATTTTCTGTAAAGATAAGTGTATGATATGCCAAATAGCGGCATACATTTAAAAGATTTCAAAAAAAACTGCCCGGTATGAGCAGTTTTAATGATGCGATAGAAAATACTAAAGAGCCGGTGCATGTTTCCCTTTATTCGACCCATTAGGATGGCGCATGCAGGAATTATTTGTCAATGAACTTATTGAAGAGCTTGATGTTCCGCAATATTTGCAGGTGTATCTGTTTTTCTCACTCCCTTCATACAATTTATGTTTCCCCTTATTGGAACCATTTGGGTGTCGCATACAAGAGTTGTTTGTTAGTGATGCAACATTTGAAGACTTTGCTCCGCAGTACTCGCAATAAAAATTTGCCATAAATGTTTCGGTTTTAATGGTTTATATATCTTGTACAAAGATACATCCGGCCTGTGCCAAATGAGGGCATTAGCTTAAATCAAATGTCAAATACAGATGGTTTGTTTAATAACCGGTACTTTTCATCTACCAATGCCGCATTGGAAAAAGTTGTATATACTGATTTTTCAATACCATAGGCGTCGTGGATATGCCCGAAAAGATGGTAATGCGGGCGAATGTTTAATACCTTCTGGAGCAAATCTGGGCAACCAAAAAAGGTATTATTGGCGTTATCCAAAATACCAAGCGGTGGGCGATGTGAAATCAAAACATCTGTATTACACGGAATTGATTCCAAATCATGCAGGTATTTTTCCATGCGCAATTCGTAAGATATAAAATAAGGGATGCCCCAAAACCACAAGCCTTCAATCTCAATGCCCGAAGCATAAAGATAAAAGCAGTTTTCGGGTAAAAATTTCTGTATTCTCGCCGGTGCTTTTCCGTCGAGGCAAAAATCGTGATTGCCAGCAATGAAAATTTTGTACTGGTAATCCAATGCTCCGAACCATTCTATAAAATCGATAACTTCGTTCTCTGTTCCGGCCATTGATAGATCCCCGGAATGGATGATGATATCGGCAGCAGGCAAGTCTGTCAATTGCTTGTGCAGGTTATGGGTGTCGGAAAGGTGGAGAAGGCGCATTCAGTATTATTTTTTACCGACAGTTTCTATGACTTTTTCTAATAACTGTTCGAATTTAGAATAAGCGTCTTCATCTTTTTCAATACGACACTTAATATACCATTCTTTATCTCCCCATCCTTTCAAGTTTAGTTCTTTATTTATCTCTTGAACTAAGAATTCTACTCCTTTATATTTTATATTATTGTCAGTGTCCCACGTATTAATTCCATAAAAATAACAGCTTTCAGATTGGTCATAATATAATACTGTTGCAAAGCCTTTGTCTTTTTCTACAATAGTTAATATATTATTTTCGTCATTCTTCTTTTTCTCTCGTTGAGGATCGATAAAATTTTCTGGATAGGTTATAATACTCCTTCGTTCTGAAATATATTTCTCCGCCAATTCTAAGTTTAAAGAGCTAGTTAATAAATCGATTTGATTTATTATTTTACTTAACTCTTCTTTCTTTTCATTGAGCTTTTCAATGCTTTCTTGTGAAGTAAGACCATTTAGTCTTATCTCTTCTTTTATTAATTCTTGTAATACCATATTTTTATTTTTATCAATTTCTCGTAAATTATATTTTCCTTCCAAATGGTCAATATACTGTTCCAATGCGGAAGAAAGAAATTTATCTTTTGTATTTATATATTGGGGTAATACATCTTTTTTAAGCCAACAAAGGATATCATCGCTGAATGACATTCTCAAATATCTGTTTTTAAAATTCTCTCTATATTCGCCCCAAGATTGTTCGTCTGGCTCTTTTTCATTATGAAGATATATAACAAATATATTTTCTATATTGTATTTTTCTTTTGTAACATCAATATAGTGTTCTAATTGTCCTTTGTTTCTATTATGTTGGTCTGGTGCATAATTTACTTTATTTTCAAAAATTACTGCATAATCTTTATCTTGCACCCACAAGTCAATTCGACATTTTTCCTGTGTAATTCGCGGTTTTTTTATTTCTATTTTTTTTAAATCTTTGTCTGTATATTTTCCCTTTATAAAACTCAAAAAACTTTCCAGAATCTCAAATTTATTATCGGAAGTTTTCTGTTGCAGCAATTTTCCTAAAATTCGGCTATGCGCATTCTCATCGGCACGTAGATCATCTATCAAATTAATGTGATAAGGTAATTTTTCTTCTTCTTTTTTATAAACTTCTGTAAATGACTTTAATAATGCCATTATCTCTTTAAAACTATTTTCTGTCATATTTTTTGATTTTTAATTTTGCTTTTTCTTAATCAAACATACGTCCTCACCGTTTCTCTACAATCATAATATATCATTTTTCCATATTTTAACCAAAGTAAATTGCTCTCTATCTTGAGCATTAATTCGGAAGCTGTTCCAGGCGCATTATCTATGGCTTGCCCGAATATAAACCCTTTGATGTAGTCAATGAATATTTTATATGAGTAAAAGTTTATAGTTTCAAATATGAAATCAAATAATTTTTGAGTTTAATCAGCCTATCTTCAATATCAATCCCATTGTCCTGAGGTATTGAAATAGTGGTAATAGCTCCCTCTTCATTTGTGATTTCCCATGCTTCATTTTTACAATATATTTTTTCTCCAGTTTCTTTTATATATAATGGATCTCCATATTCTCCAATTAATAAATGTTCGTGTAGTGTCCCATCCCAATACACATCCAATAGAAACGGATACCAATGTCTTCCAGACAAAGAAGACGGAGTATTCATCATAATTACTTCATACGCATTATTTTTTTGCCTTTCTCTATCATTCTCCCAATAGTACATTCCGCTATCACCAGCTCTCATTGGCTCATATGCTATAAAATAATATCTCCAATCATAAATAGCTTTTGCTTTATATGCAGTTATCATACTTTCCAATTGCTCTAAAACAGGAAGTTCAGAATCAATATCAATAAGAAGCTTATTTAAGCAATCTTTTGTATTCTCAAAATATTTTCGCTGATTACTGAATGAAAATAAATCTTTCCATGTAGAATCATTGGTATTTCCTAGAGAAAACCTCCAACCCGTAAATAATTGGGAATAATCTCCAATAGTCAGCAATGCTCTACTTATAGTCATATAGGGAATAGAATGGTCGAACATCTTAAAAAATGCTTCCTCTTTGTTTTGTAGATTATCTATATCATCGATATCTATAATTCTCAATGTACCTTGCAGAAGAAAATGATCTTCCAAATGGCATGAACAATCGGCTAATGTCGGATTAATTCTCCTCCATTCCATTTTGTAGATTTCTTCTTCTTTCTGATTCCGACTATATCCCAAAGAGTCTAACGAAATCTCGCCTTTCACTATAATATCAGATGTTTCTTGAAGTAATGCATTCATCCTTTCTTCACGAATTTCATCAGAAGAGTTAAAAACTAAATTCCGGACGATTCTTAAACGCTCAAATATTTCATCAAGTGTAATAGATTCCCGATTCATCTGGAATTGCAAAACAGCATATAGCAATAATGAAAAATTTAAAGTAAAGCGCCTTCTATGTCCGTCCCTTATTCCATAGTCGTTACAACATTGCAAAAATAAATTACGATTGCTTATGTATAATTTGACCTTCCTTTCTTCATATTGGTTACTAGAGAAAAGACTTTCGAAAAAAGCATCTATATCATATTTTTCCCAACAGTCTAAAGCATTAAACAAGAATCTTAGATTGTACTTGGCTTTCGGGCAATTTATCCCATATACAATTTCAGAAAGAACAAAATCGTCATCCACAATCTCATAATTATGTTGATAACACAATATTTCTGTTATATAGCGATAATATTTCATGAACTCATCATCAATGATATTATTCTCACCTCTATATTTCCAAAGAATATCAGTCCAATTGTTGTCTATTTTGAATATAAACTCATTATACAGATCGACACAGATCGCTTTTATTAATTTTTCAAAATTCGCTTTAAAATGTTCAAAGGGAGTTAGAGGTTTCCCCCGGGAGTTCATTTTTATATAAAGACTATCAGTTAGCCCCATTTCTTTTATTGGTAAGAAATAGAAACTGATGGCTGGATTTGCATCGTCAGCCAAACAACTCCATAGATTTGATGTATTCTTGAACCGATTATGAATTTCATCTATTACCACCAACATAGAAACAATGGTAGGATCGTTTGACCAAGCTCCCATAAACCAAGGTTGGTCAATTATATCTTCTGAGATTTTCTGTTGTGAGAAGTCAGGCTTAAATGAAACTAGCCCACTACAAAAATCTCTCGAACTAAATCGAGTGCGATATGTGAACTTTGATAAGAAGTTAATCTCTTCTATGTCTTCGTGATATGCAATATACCAATGCAATAAGAATAATGTAGTCAACCTCTGTTGTCCATCAAGAGGTGTCATTTTCCCATTTGTAATATCTCCATAAACAAAGTCTAACTTGATGTTTTTTCTGTTAATTAATGTGTCAAATAAAACATCTAAAAAAGTTCGCCTAATTTTCTTTACATCCGAAGTTTCACGTCCCTGGGCATAATCCCGTTGAATGATTGGGATTTCAATGACATTAATTTTTTCTTTTTGTTCTTCCTTACTACCAAATTCTTGAGTAAATAATTGATTAAATGATATCGGGTTAGTGTATATATCGCTCATAATTTTACATTAAATAATTAGACAAAATACCTTTCTCTCCTGCCATAGCATCCATATATGCTTTTCTGTCGGTTTCCCCCCAAAAATGCAATTGATAATCTTGCGATTTAGTATAGTATTTCAGGAAAACACGCTTCGTGCAAATCGGGATGTATTGTCCGGCATTATCCATATCCAATATCTTATTTCTTTTCACATCGAATGTCGAATTATTAAGGGCTGCATTGTTTTCAAAACTCAGTAATGCCATATTTGAAAGAGAATGAAGATAATCTTTTTTATCATTTTTTTCGGAAAGGACAGATGTTACCTCGGTGAAAATTTCATCAAAAATAATTCTGTCTATATTCTCATATTTAGCTTCTATTTTTTCAATTAAATCCCGTACTGTTGAAGATGTATCAGTTTGAGCAATAATTCTCAATGATTCGAGGTGTAGTCTTAACCACTTCTGCTGGTCTTCTTTCTTATTCAAACCTTGTGAATTTTGCGCATGAATGTGTTCCAACGACCATTGTTTCGATTTATGTGCATTAAAAGAATATTTTTCTTGCGAAATTTTTAATAAACGCAGAGTTTCAACATTGAACAATAACAGAATATTTTCTATTTTTTCTTTATCGGAGTTATTCTCGTATGACAATTCCCAAAGATTTTCAGTAGAAATCGATATTCTCTGTCTGATTTCTTCGTCAAGTCTCGCTAAAAATACACTTTTCTTATTACCCTCTGCTTTTTTTATTAATGTTTGTATGTGAACTCCTGTAGCTACCAAATAGCCTACTTTGTGATAAATATCTCTATTTTCGAACCACTCTTTTAACCTTAGGTAATAGTTTTGTATCTCTTTCCACAAATCAGAAATAGGAGTCTTATCCATACTAATTTTATTACTAAAGAAATAGAATGTATAATACTTCTCTTTTTCATGCTCGTGCTTATCTGCTATCATTTCAAACAGCAATTCTATACGGGTATTATATTTCGACGCTTTTTTATTGGTTAAAAATCCCCAGAATTCCTCATTGTGTAATTCTTTTTCTATAATATCCCAACTGGTTGCAATTTCAATTTGTTTTTCTTCTGTTACATCAGAATTGTTATCCCGTGACAAGAATAGTGCCCTCACAAGCTCTGCATTTGTCAAAGGTATTTTTCCTATATTCAACCGGGTAAATAGATCTGTCGAGTCATTTTCATTTGTTTCATACCATATTACTTTAACAAACTTGCATAGATACTGGTATATATCATCAACAGCTTCCGAATCATTCTTTTGCTTTATAAACCAATCTCTTATTGCTTTATATGCTCCATATATATGGTAGAAGTCAATATTCTTTTCTGCTAAATTTTTATTTACATTTTCAAGATATCCTTTGCTATCAGGGCGCGTTTCATAATCCAAAGAAAAATTCACATTAATTCTAGGCTTATACCCTTCATACTTTATGAAATTTAAAATTAAGAAGAGGGTAGTAAGCCTTTGCTGTCCATCTATTAGTTCATACACATTGTTATTATTTTTTACTACGATTGGTTGCAAGCAATAATTATTACTCCCATTTTCAAGGATATCGTCCAATAGCTTTTCAACCTGCTCCTTATCCCATCTATATCCTCTTTGATAAGATGGAATGAAAAAATCTCCGGATATATCTCCTACCAATTTAGGCTCTAATTTTACTCCTCTATTGTTCATCTAATTCTAATTGTAATTAAGGCTTAATATCAATAATCTATAATTTGTAACGCGATCTCTGCACATGCTTCCGCATCTGCCAAAGCATGATGGTGATTCTCCAAATCATACCCAATATGTGTTGCTACCGTATGCAACTGATGATTCCCTAAATTAGGCAGCTTTCTTTTTGCTGTTCGATATGTACAGTGGAACTCATAATTCGGGTATTCTATCCCATACAGATCATGAACAGCTTTCAGGCAACCCTCATCAAAAGAACTGTTATGAGCAACCAATGGAAAATCTCTCAGTTTGGGCTTAATACCGTCCCAAACATCTGGAAATTCCGGTTCGTCTAGTGTGTCATAATAAGACAGTCCATGAATATCTGTTGCCCACGAACAATAGAAATTAGGTCGTGGACGTATTAATCGATATATCTTATCTATGATTTTTCCACATTCTACAATCACAATACCTAAGCTACAAATGCTTGAGCGATTGTAGTTTGCCGTTTCAAAATCAATGGATGCGAAATTCAACATTTCATCTTATAATTATGTGTATAAAGATAATTTAAACCAGTGCCAAATACGAGCACAGGAAAGAAATAATGCAATATTAGTTTAACAATTTTTTATTCGGATTATATATTCATATATTTCCTCTACTAACTCTCGCACAACTTGAGAACGTTTGTTTGGTATTTTAAGGTTTTCATTACAATCCATAAAATTCAACTTCCTATTCGACTCTTTTCTGGCAATCCAATCTTTATTGTTCTTCTTAAATGGAGTGTCTTTCAAACACTCTATTATGCGATTACAACCCTCTTCATCTTCATCTTTTGGTATACTGTACCAAAAGCCTTCTTTGTTAATTTCTATTTCAAAACCAATCTCTATTTCAGGAATTTCCAGAAACAAGGTAATGCGGTGATTTTCTTTATAAAAAATTTCAACCAAATGCTTGATTGTAGCACCTTTCAAATCTATCGGATATCCTTTCTCTTCAAATTGTTTGTAAAATTTGTGTAAAAAGTCAGCCAGGATTATGTTTCTATCCGTATCAGGAGTGTTATCACATAATCCTTTTTTTAGAACCTCGCCTATGAGTTTCCTCGTTTCGTTTATTTTGTCGTTCTTTATATCTTTTGCATCTTCGTCATAAAGGTCTTTTCGCAAGATAGCAACGACCTCGAACAACTCCATTGAGAGCTCCGTATAATATCCCTCTAATTCTTCGTTTTTGGATTCAGAATTTTTATATTTATTCATCAATTCGATAATCTTCGCTATCTTTTCCAATATATTATTCATGCTATCTTTTGAATTCTGATGCATTTGCAGGAAACCCAATTGAAAAATTAAATCTTTCAATTCATCAACAGCCTGTCCCTTTACAGTCCCTATTGCTACTTCATCATCCTGAATAATTTCTTTCAGTTTTTCCAGAAAAGCATGATATACTTCTTGCTTTTTCTCGAAGATTTTCATGTTCTTATTTTTTGTTTGCTCGATGTCGGCTTGTTTTTCTAATAGAATAGCAGTTACAGATACTGTCATAATAACGCCTAGGAAAGCACTAATAATTGCAACTAATCCGCTACTCTGTAGCAGTGTTGGCATTTGAGACTCTGGAATTAACAATAGGGCAAAACAAATCAGTATCAACAGCCCTATAACCGATATAAATAATGTAAAATACTTTTTAATGAATCCTTTTTTTATCTTTTCCATTTTCTTAGTTTATAAGTTTGAGTTTTTATCTAATCATTCTCCGATAAACACAGAAAGCATGGCACTGCTTATCTATTTTGTTTAGAGGTATCGCCAAACACCTTGTAGCAAATAAACAACAGCCCACGCCTGATATGTTGCACAGAAAGTACAATCATCAAACAGGAACGTTATGTTTATCCTTGCTACATTAGTCAATTGGCGATTTCCTAAACAAAGGATGAAACGTGACGCTTCTTACAATATGTACAGTACCATCGTACTGTATCGCAAATATAGTACAAATATCTTAGAAGCGTATAACATTCAGGCTGTTGTTATTTGTAACAAAAGTAATTCAATTGTATGCAAAATGGTTGCATATGGCAGTCAATGGATGCTTGTTCTGATAACGCTATAGTCTTCATCTCCTATTCTGATTCTCTCAAATCCGCTGTTGTTTTGTTTACATACAGATTTAATAGAAATAGAGAGTACATTTCAATTATTTTTATTATGTTTTATCAAAAAGACTATGGTATACGGATACATTAGAGTAAGTAGTGATAAACAGACTGTTGAAAATCAGCGGTTCGAGATTGGTAATTTTTGTGATAAAGAAAAGCTTAATATTGATGGCTGGATTGAAGAAACAATCAGTGGGACAAAAGCTTACAATAAACGGGAACTTGGCAGATTACTAAAAAAGGTACAGAAAGATGATTTGATTATTTGTGCTGAGTTATCCAGATTAGGGCGTAATCTGTTTATGATTATGGAAATCTTAAATATTTGCATGACAAAAGAATGCCGGATGTGGACTATCAAAGATAATTATCGTCTTGGAGAAGACATTCAAAGCAAAGTTCTCGCCTTTGCTTTTGGGCTTTCGGCTGAAATAGAACGGAATCTGATTAGTCAGAGAACTAAAGAAGCTTTGGCACGAAAAAAGATGGAAGGTATTATACTAGGACGTCCTAAAGGAAGGAAAAGCAATCCTGACAAATATAAATTATCAAACAAAAAAAGACTAATAACAGAACTACTTGATGCAGGAGTATCTCAACGTAAGATAGCCAAAATTTGTAAAGTCGATAGAAACACTCTTGCCCGATTCTTAAAAAATGTGGCTTTTGAATGAAATAAAACGAGCGTTTTTGTGCAGCAAGCGCAAGTAATTTGTGAGTTTACCAACTCTAATAGTTGGGTTGTACTTTCTTCTATAGAACAGAGTATTAAGCAAAAAATAGAGGCAATAGGAACCCCTCTGAAGGATTGGGATATTCAGATTAATTATGGCATAAAAACTGGACTTAATGAGGCTTTTATTATTCCAACAGAAAAACGAGATGAAATTTTGGCTGCTTGTTTAAGTGAGGAAGAGCGCAAAAAAACGGATGCACTTATACGACCTATTTTGCGTGGACGTGATATAAAAAGATACGGATATGAGTGGGCAGATCGATGGCTTATAAGCACTCATAATGGAATAAAAGAGAAGAATATCCCAAGAGTAGACATTGAAAATTACCCTGCAATAAAAGCTCATTTGGACTCTTTCTGGGGAAGAATTGAACATAGATCTGATCAAGGTGATACTCCATATAATTTGCGTAACTGCGTTTATATGGAGGATTTTTTGAAGCCAAAAATTCTGTATCCAGACATATCTCAAAGATTAAGTTTTTGTTATTGTTCAGAACACATTTACTGTAATAATACTGTTTATTTTATTACGACAAAAAATAATGATGATTTACCTATACTTATAGAATACCTCAATTCAAATTTAATAAATTGGTATTATAGAACTCTCTCTGTCCAGCTTGGGGAAACTGCTGTTAGAATGTTTTCTATTTATGTATTAAATATCTCAATCCCCAAAAACGTATCTAGTAAAACTATTTATGAAGCATTTGATTTGAATAAAGAAGAAATCAATTTTATTGAATCTTATAATTAAGAATATAATCTTCTTCATCTTGTAGATTTAATGTGAGTAATAAAGCCTTTTCTAACCTTATATCAGCATAGTCTTTTCCATTTTGCATATCTTCTACAAGTATCTCAAAATCTTCTTCAATTATGGATTCCAGATGAGGAATTTTAATATCTTCGAAAAATATTTTTGATAATTCTCGCGTTCCTCCTTGTAATTCTGGAAAATTGTTTCTATAGCAAATTTTAAACACGTTAGAGTTGAAAAATGCGGTTAAATAAGCAAGACCATCTCCTGTAAGAATAAAGCATTTTTGATTGGTATAATATCCATCTTTATCTAAAACAAAAGGCATATATTTAGTCATATTAGGGTAAATGATTTTTGGCTTCAAAAAATCCTCCCAATAACTAATGCTATCTTGGGTTTCAAACCACTTGTTATTAGTCTTTTTACGACTCCCAATGCCTCCAGATTGTATTAACCTCTCTTTTCCAAAGGAAAGAAGATATTGTTTAACCGAAGGATATTCTTCTATATCATACTTTCGCGATGGAAATGTTGCAATCAACCACAAGTCAGCCCACTCATATCCGTATCTTTTTATATCACGTCCACGCAAAATAGGTCGTATAAGTGCATCCGTTTTTTTGCGCTCTTCCTCACTTAAACAAGCAGCCAAAATTTCATCTCGTTTTTCTGTTGGAATAATAAAAGCCTCATTAAGTCCAGTTTTTATGCCATAATTAATCTGAATATCCCAATCCTTCAGAGGGGTTCCTATTGCCTCTATTTTTTGCTTAATACTCTGTTCTATAGAAGAAAGTACAACCCAACTATTAGAGTTGGTAAACTCACAAATTACTTGCGCTTGCTGCACAAAAACGCTCAAATTCTTTACGCTATCCTTATTCTGTTTATTGGTAACGGCACAAATGGTTTCATGCTTATTCTCTCCTTTTGAAAACAGCAGGATATTTGTATCTACTGTGGCACTCTCAAAAATCTTCACTCCTGCAAAATCAATCAAAAGTTGGGGATTGCTTTGATTTGCAAAAAACTCTCTCGTTTTCTCTCCATACCCTGCCCTCATCCATTTGTTAGACGTGATATAACATAGATGACCATCAGGTTTCAATAACTGCCAACCCCGTTCGTAGAACAGGCAATAAATATCGCCTGTCCGGGCGAAAGTCTTATATCCGCAATCTTCATAAAGTGCAGCAAGCTCACCTCCATTATTCTGCAATTGAATGTATGGGGGATTACCTATAACTATATCAAAGCCATCATTTATGTCAAACATCCATTCAGAGTCAAAGAATCGACTGACAGAATTTTGGTCATAAGGATTCCAATCTGCTAACTGTTTAGCATCTTCAGGGGCAAAGTCTCTATTTTCAGAAAGCAATCTTGCCAATTTCTCACGTAATTCCTGGTCTTTATCACGCAAACGGCGTTTGGTCGATGCTGATTTTGCCGAGAAGTGTTCGTGGCGAGTTTTTGCCAACTCTTTCTTGGTTGGTTCTATTTCCATATCTTCAAACAGATTTCCAATAACGGCACGTTTTTCCTTTGCGATCAAAGAGTTTGCAGCGACAAATTTGGTTTCAAGATTTGGCAATGTAGGAATGCCGAAGTTTGACTTATTAGTATCCTTCCCGCAATCGCATATCAATGATATAAAGAATCTTAGCTTTGTAATCTGCGCAGCAATACTTTGAATATCACTACCATATATGCAATTCTCAATAATAGCCAATCTTAGGTCGTAAACACTTTCTTCTGTATGAATCTTTTGCAATAAATCAACCATCCTGTTAAGCAAGCCCATAGGAAAAGCACCCGAACCACAAGCCGGATCAAGAACTTTAATGGACTTTAACCGTCCGGCAATAGATTGATATTCCGTTTCATAAGCAGGGTCTTTCACAAAGTCATCACTGAATAATGACATTACAACAGGCGTCTTCCCCAAATATGCTTGCAGGCTTTCATCCACCATATAGTTAACTATCTCACGAGGAGTATAGAATGAACCGCTTTGATTACGGGCTGTTTCCTTTGTCTCTGGATTATAGGCACCAAGCAGGTTTTCAAACACCTTACCTAAAAGTTCCGGGTCAAGTGCCACTTGTTGTTCATTGGGAGTGTTTTCTTCTATGGTGAAATTATAACGTGCCAATATAGAGAACAGCCCTTTCTCCGGCATAAAGAACAATTTGTTAGGTACAAACGCACGGTTTTTATATCTGCCATCGGCAAGCTTTACATCGTTACGGCTAAATCCATCATAATAATACGCCTTTTCTACACCGTCAAGTGTACGTGTTTTATCCAAACATTCAAACAGACCGCCATTCAGGAAAGGCACTTCGGCAAATATCTTGATAATTTCTTCTTCTGGGATTGTAAAAAGTTCCTGATAGCGATATAATGTTTTCAAATCTTTGCCACTGGCAATACGAGCAAAACCGCGTTTCTTACCATCTTCATCAATTATTGCACGATTAAGAGTCGCAAAGAACAGATTTTGCAGAATGGCATTATAGTATTTTCCATCATCAGCAGCAAATGGCTGAAAATCTTTCAAAATAGTACGAAGATACGAGATGTCGAAGATATAATTGGGAACAATGCCTTTCTGCTTGATAAACCAGACAAACATTAACCGGGTTATCATTCGGATTATCTTTACATCAATATTCTCACGGTCATCATCATCTACGGCTGCATTGTTGGGGAAAGTGATACCGGCCTCATCACTGACAGCCCATTGATACCACTCGAACAAATCTTTGTAGAACTGCTTTGTCAACGCTTCAACAGAGAATGTTTCTTTGATATTCTCAAATGAAACACCTTGGTGCTGCAATTCATCAAAACGTCCAACGGGAGTGTTATAATAGTTTTCTGCATCGCCAAAAACATAAGTGTATCGTTTGGCGGCGGTATTCTCACCCTTTATATCGCAAATGAAAGACAAACGCCAATTCTCCTTATTATCAAAGACAACAAGGGCTGCATCAAACTCTCCCCATGTAGGATTGATGAATGTTTTTACCAGATTGCGCAATTTAACTTTCTTCCTGGCTACATTGCTATCCTTGATGTCATAGTAAAACAATCCGATTCTGTAGTTATCGGTTGTATCTATGGTTCCAAGGTAATATCCTTGTCCTCCAATACTGGTACCAGCAATCTTCTCAGCATTAGCTTTCAATTCTGAAGCTTGAAAAAAATCGCGTAATAGCGAATACCAATTATTCAAGTTAAACTTCTGCTGGAATAACTGCCGAAGTGATTCTTGACTATATGCCATAATGGTCTTTTTATATAAATGATTCTGATATTATGATTTGTGGGTCTGAAATATCGGCAATTTCATGCCGTTGCTCTTTGCTCATGGTTTGATATTCATCAATAAGTCCTGAGATTGCGACTTGAATATTATACTCATTTAGCTTAATCTGTTCCCGATCATTTTTATATTCACGGGACAATGTACGTAAGTATCTTGGCAACTTTGCATAGACACCTTCATTGATATAAGCCATAAGCACATCACATTGTGATGTCAATTCGGTATCTGTAGTGATTTGTTTTATAGTACGCAAAAACTTATTGGCTTCCAATGAAATTTTATCAAGGTCTGTTCGGTTGATGGATGCAGTGTCCGATGCCTCTACATATTCTGTCGTATAAATATTGAGAGCCTTGTTTACATGCTTATAATGTTTTTCTTCGTTCATAAAAGGTGCAGGAAGTTCTTCCGGTTTGGCTTCAAGATACTTCACTGCTTCCAAAAAATCTATTGCTTCAACCTGTTTGTCAGTTGCAAGATAGAATTCTGTCTTTACACTTGATGAAACAAAAATAACAGACTTTCTGGAGTTCTTACCTGTATCACGCATCACTCGACTTTTCATTGGCAGATTTTTTATTTTGTGATACAGTTTGCGGTCACAATTATAGAGTTCCCGTACCTCACGCAGCAAGGCTATTTTCTTATCAACGCTATCTTTTACATTATTGTCAAAGAGAGTAAACTGCTTTACAATTTCTTCCTTTGAATAAATCTGTGCATCCTCGCCAAAGGCAGAATGAAAGCCTTGCAACTTGACAAGTGCATTTTTGTAGAGTTGAATTTCCTTATCACCTTGCTGTGATGGATAAAACATATAGTTATATATATTATCTGCGACAGAACCAATACGATTGACACGGCCTATTCGTTGCATAAGCCGCGTTGCATTCCAAGGGGAATCATAATTAACAATCACATTGGAACGGTGGAGGTTTACACCCTCAGCCAATACATCAGAAGTGATTATGATATTATAAGTATTTTTCTTCACCACACTATTTGCATCAAAATTTTCCTTAATAGCTTGTCCCATTCGGTTACGATTGGCCGCTGTAATCATCAGCACATCTTCACGTCCCAACTCCCCGGTTAATCGTTTGTTAAGATATTCAAGCGTATCAACACTTTCGGAAAAAAGAACCAACTTGCCTGCCGGATTTAGATCCGCATTCATAAACTCTGTCTCCAAACGAATCTTGAATTCATCAAACTTCGGATCTTCATTTTCTTTATTCCAATCAGCGTTTAAACGTTCCAAAACCTCTTTGTCATTCTGCAACATCGTAATAAATTCAGGGCTGAAATCTTCTGCCCTATATAATATGTCACTCTCCAAATATCCTTTTTCAAGTGCAAGCTCAATAATCTGATCCAACTCCATATCTTTAGCTTGTAAGTCTTTGATCTTTAAATCCGGTGCTATAATGACCTTGTTTTCATCAAACATTTTTAGCATATCATTGGTAATGCGCAATAATGTATGAAGTGACTTCTTGAACGCATGAAAACTACTCTCCAAGCGTTTTACCATGTGAACCCGGTAGATACCCGCCAGTGTCTGACCGATATGTTCCGCATTGCCATATTTCTTTCTTAATTCCGGTCTCAAAAACTCAACGGCACGATAACGGGCGTAAAATAGATGCTGCTCATAGCTTTCGTCAGACAAGGCTGCGAGAGTTGCATAAAAACGAACACTTGTATCTTCGTCCATCTTATAAACAAGTTCATGAGGAGGCAAAATGTGAGGAAATACAATGCCTTGAGACTTTATATCCGCACTATAATCGGGAGCATTGATAATGTTATTTCTCGTTCTGCGAACAGTGACCTTATCTATAACTTTTTCTCTTATTGTCTCATAGAGTTTATCCACCTCCGTTGTTACATCGCGAGTATCACGTTCTCTCATCAGTTTTTTGTATTCCAATACCAACGGAGAGAAGAATGCTTTTAAGTTAGGTACTCCGTCAATAGTACAGCTTTGGCTATTTTGGAACAGAAGAAGTTGGTTCTGTAAATCATCCGGTCGATTGTTTAGTGGGGTTGCCGATAACAGCATTACTTTTTTTTGTAAACTTTTCAATAATCCGGCATTGCAACAGGGTGACTTGCAGATTTTTTGTAATTCATCATACTTTCCGGAACTGTCACTGCGAAAGCCGTGTGCTTCGTCCACAATTATAAGGTCAAACTCCTCTTTGTCTTTGTATTGAGCTTTACTATCCAATATTTTAGAAAGACTACCATTCGTCACAAATTGCGCTTTCTTTGATATGCCAAACAATTTGAATGTGTTTTTCCAGTTGTCTTCCAATGCCGGAGGATACACTACAAGTACATTCGTATTTTTACCATTAACTTCCATAAAACGTTTTGCTATCATAGTGGCAATCATGGTTTTGCCAAGACCTACCACGTCAGCAAGGAAAAGACCATTGTGCCTCATCAGCATCTGGTAGCCCTGTATTACAGCATCTTTCTGATACTTCAGATCTTTCACTCCTTCCGGTAGCTGAATTGTAAAGTCATCTTCTACTTGATCGCCAAATGTGTCAATAAGTACCTTGATATATAATTCATAAGGTGTAGGCTGATAACCCAAGTATGTTTTTTTCTTATAGCTCTCTATGTCATCTGCCGTTAATGGTATCGATTGTTCCCATAGTAAATTGAATTCATTGGAGCAATATTTTACATCGTCATAATCCTTCATCGCTACATTCAATTCATAACGTGGGGACTGTGTAATGCCTAACCCTGAATCGGAAATATTTGATGAACCCATTATCACCCATCCATCAGAATTCTCCGTATGGTGGTACGGGAGACACAAATAGAACTTTGCGTGAAGGTTCTTTTGATCATGGATTCTCATTTGCAACCGTCCGGACACAAGATCATCACACATTTGTAAAATACCTTCCTCAACATCTTGGGCATATCGTGCATTGACAATATCCTCTTTGAAGTCTTTTTGATAGATTTCCTTTGCCTTTTCTCCATTCGACAACATCAACAAAGCCTTGTTGTGTTTACGGAATATGTCATCAATATTTATGCCTACCAAGATTTTGATTTCTTCTACATCTCCAAGTTCTTTGCGAAGTTTGAAGTATCCGGAAGAACGGAAAAAGCCTACTACCGCAAGAAAACGATTGAAGTTTGCCATTTCAGAAGCAACGCCTTTGAGTTTGTCAAAGAGCGTATTGCCAACATTATTATTGAAAAATTTTGAACTCATACTTTTCTATCTATTTCTGTTCAGTTCAAAAAAAGCAATACAGATTAGTCTTTTCATCAATCTGAACGTATTCATAGTTCATCGATTTAAGAGTTTGTAATCAATCTGTTTTCAAGTACTGCTTCACTTTGTACTGACATAGGTGCATTTTTTGTCCCGCAAAAATACTCAAATTTTCGTAAATATTTAACTTTTTATCTCTAATCCAATTGCTTAGCAAGCAGAAACGACTAAATTTATAAATTCTCTTGGAAATTTGAATCATTTTCTGATTTTCAAAGGCTCTAACGAAAGAGAAATGAATTGTTTTATATTCCTTTCTTTTCTGCTTATCTGAATAACTCTTCCACCCGGTTCACGGCATCAATTTTAGTTTCCATTAGTACGTCAGCATAAAATTCTTGAAAAATTCTCAATTACTTTTCCATTTTCCTTAATTCTCGCTCATTTGTTGTTTATCGGTCAGCTGTTCTATATTCGCTTTGATATTTTTCTTTATTACTGCAAATGAAATCTAAATGATTTACTATATAATTCAAGTTGCTATTAATAAATATTTATAATAAAAAAGGTCAATACCTTAATTTAGTGTTGCTAACTCACATAAATAGAGGATTGACCATGGTTACAAAAACCGTTGCAATATACGTATTTTTTGATGATATACTTAAGTCTATGAATCACAAAGAGCCGGAAAGGCGTAAAACTACTGATGCGGAAATTATAACAGTAGTTTTGATTGCCGCCCGGTGTTTCGGTGGAAATATCGAGACATCCCTTAGTTTTGTCCGTAGTACGGGCCTGATGCCTGATATGCTTGGTAAAAGCCGTTTCAACCGCAGGTTGCACAATATAGGGGAATTTCTTAGCCAACTCTTTTTCTGTACAGGCCAGGCAATAAAGAATATGAATCTTGAAACAACTTATTGTATCGACAGTTTCCCTGTGGCAGTCTGTCAGAATATTCGCATTACAAACTCCCGTATAGTCAAAGGAGAGGAATACAGGGGTAAATGCGTATCTAAACGTGTTTATTTCTACGGATTTAAAGTGCATATGATAGTTACTTCGGATGGTATTCTGGAGAATCTGATGATAAAGATAAATGATTTTGTTTTCTGGTATTTCAAAGTCAGTAATAAAACGGTTACGCAGGTATTTCGCGGGAGCAATAAACAAATTAACTTTGTTGATAATTGACTTTGTTTCAATCATTCGATGATTTATCCAATTTGCCCACGCTGCAATATACTGTTCTCTTTCAGTTTCTTTGCCGCTAAAATAAATTTCGTAGCAATCACAGGCGCATTTGCGGTCGTTTTGTCTATTACAAACCTGAAAATTGTTTTCCTTACCGATACTGCGAGTTAAAAACTGACCACGCGGCTTAGTACATGACAATTTTTGTATGTTGCCCTTACAGGGCGCCGTTTGCAGAGGATTATCCATACCCGGGGCGATACCCCGGGCTGTTGTATATCAGGCTTTCAACCTGTTTTTTCTCAGGACACCCCGAAGGGGCTGCATACTTTAGCCCAATGGCAACGCCTTGGGTAGAATGAGTCCTTCCTCTCAAATCGCGCCCTGTAAGGGCAATATAGAGGGACTTTCTATTTTTTGTCATGTACTGTGCCACGCGGACACATCAGCCAATAATCGTGCAACATAAAAACTTGTTTATTCAATTCGTCAATTAGCCCTATTGAAAGGTGGTTGAGGTGTCCGATATAAGCAATGTCAGGTTTGAGTTGTTTTAGCAAATCGGCGAAATTATTGTCCATTTGCTTGTGTCGGTAGTCGTCTTTACCTTGCGGATTATTGACAATGTACAAATCTAAATTGTCGCTTTGTTTTTCGTGGCGAATGGAAAAATCAGGGGCATACAGGTTTTCTTCCCTTGTGAAAACGGAAACTTTGTGTCGTTTAGAGAGTTCATTACAGACGGATTGGCAGTAAACTTCCGAGCCTGCGTTGTAGTTGGGCGGGTAGCCGTGAATGATTTTTAGAATGTGCATAAAATGTTTTCTCTTATTGTTGAATAATTTCCGTTTCGTGCAATAAACTTTTGAGAATCAACATTTATTTGATTCAAAGCATTTTCAACTCCAGTTTCCAGAATTTTATCGGAGTAACTGTGGCAATTTTTACTGTTGTCAAAAAATCTGCCTAAACAATCAACCATAATGTAAGACCCTTTTATCAATTCGTTATTTTCCATAATGACCTCTATTTCAGGCAAAATACCTGCTTTGTTACGGCTGCAAAAGTACTCAAAATCAGGAAAAGTAACGGCAACTTCATTAAAACCGGCATCATTTTGACCTTCTATTCTTGTGGCTTGTAAGATTTTCCAGCGAAAAGGTTTTATTTCGTTAATAAAATCTGTCAGTCTTTCGTTATGATTAAATCTTGATACAACCGTGTTTATTTTCAGTTGAACGCCGAAGCTAGCTCTATGCCTTGTATAGTGTATGTTACGGAATCTGCTTCCATATATTTTTTTTTGATTGTACTTGGCAGGGTTCGCCGAATACTTACTATATATCGTTGGCTCATTGTATTTGGCAGTGTTACCGTTCCACCCACCCTGAATACATATATAAACCCATATAAT
>NZ_JBHSGN010000035.1:0-69893 GCF_042654545.1 Dysgonomonas termitidis | reverse complement strand
TGGATAAGCCCGAGGCTGCTGGCACCTGGATCTATGGACGCAATTCCCCGAACTATTACGCTACACCTTTATTCTGTACTGCATCGTTGGTTAAACTCCTCCTGCATTAAAAGCAGGAGGAGGAATAGATGAATAGTCAAATAAAACGGAGTTATTCTGCAATACATCGCAAAGTTTGTGAAAAATTCCTTTGACCTTCACCAAATGCCGTAGGATTAGGAATACCGCCGAAGTATAAGACTTTAGCATTTGATGATGAATTTTGTGTATTTTCACCAGGGCTGCTAGTCCAATAAAAACCAAAAAAACCTCGACTCCCCAACACACCGTTCCCAGTACCACGAAAGCCAGAAGCCGTTAGAAACAAATAGGGCCCAAAATTCCGTCCGCTACTAAAGTTGAATTCGTTATCAGTCCATGTACCCACGAGAGTTTGTGAATTCAGTGAGCTATCGACGACACCCTCCCATTCTGATTTTTTTGGTACACGATAATTCGGAGGGCAAGGGTCATTAGCCGTTTTTGAAGCGTCTGACCATGAGCCGTCAGGTGCATTTGTACTATCCAAACCGGAGATAGGACCGGCCGGAGTATCGACGGTAGCAACGACTGTAGAGCGGCCCCACTGGTAGTAATCTCCATTCAAATATTTAGCAGGAGTGAAAGGCTCGAGCATAAAATTAGCCCCTAGGTTATAGCAGAGGAAGTTCTGCCAGCCGCCTGCTGAGGTGAATGCCCCGCAGCAATTGCAATCCTGAAGGCTGACAGTCAGTTCGACAGCATAGTCTGTCCCCGCTCCGTCCGGCTGGTCGTTGTAAACGGCGTACAATTTGGGATGGACAGCATTGTCACGGGTCACATCTAACAGCTCTGTCATCAGGGACGGTTTGTAAACTACTACGGCTTTACAAGCGGTGCCGGACGATATGTTCCCGCTATAGCCGGCCTTCGGTGTCATACTTACGATAGCCTCTAAGGAAGCATCCTCCACATAGACGAACCGCACATTCGATACATTGCCCGACGGGGTAAAGGTGTACACCTGTGTGCCGGAGTAAAGCCAGGTACCACCCGCATCCGGATTTATCGCCGCAGGCGTCCCGTCTGTGGCGTCCTGTTCTTCTGTCTGTGTAAAATCGGTGCTGTAAGGCACGCGGGCGGCCAGGTCGCCGCAAGCTCCGCCGTCGTTACCCTGTGCGATATCGAAGATGGTTCTTCCGCTAAGCGTACCCGAACCGGCCAGCCATACCGTTACTATCGCCGGAGCCGTGCCGGTCGTCTCCGAGCAGGCATTTATCGCCTTTACGGTATAGGCGTAGGTACCGGCTACATCTTTGACGTTTTGCGGTACAGTGTATGTATTGGCAGTTGTTGTCCCGACCGGCGAACCACCCAGGTACCATTCATATGAGCTTGCCGTTCCTCCCGTCGCAGTGGCCGTCAGGGTAACAGCAGTGGTTGCCCCCTGGAGGATGGTTGTCCCGCCACTGATTGAAACGCCTGTTATCTCGTCGGCACAAGGCTGGTCACAGAAGGAAACCCATTTCAGGGTGTTCCAGTATTCCACACAGTTGTTCGTTGTATTGTAAATCATAAGCCCGGGAGCATTAATCAATTCGTCGGCGGTGACTCCGCTTCCCGACGGATTTACAGGGTTTCCCGTATTAGTTCCTAAAAAGTAGTCACGCCAGGCGTTACGCTCGGCGGTGGTCAGATGCGGCAGGCGCAAGCCCGCTTTTGTACTGGCGGTGGAAACCTCCAGTACGGAAAAATCATGCGGAGGTACACCGTCGCCGATAGTTACCTGCGCATAGGATGGCATTGACAATAGCGCAAATAGCGCAGCCAGCAAACAGGCCGGCATGAGGGTTTTCATTTTCTTTGGTTTCATAAAGCATGTTTTTGGGTAAATTGTGTTGCATATATTTGTTGTAAAGAAGATTGTTACCCTGAGTTTCCCTGAGAAGGCACCGGGAGTATATACCTCCATGTAGCTCAGCAGGTACTCATAGTTTCCCAGTGTAAGCAAAAACTTAGGGAACCTGACAACCCCGGGAATACAGGGATGTAAAGTAACGGGATAACGTGTGGGAAAATACAATGCAGAACCACCCTGCCTGGCAGCACGGGATAAATTTAACAGTTCGGGATTTGATTGTGTGTTTTTATATATATTCAGCGATGCATTGAATGCGCGCGCGTATAGAATGTGTAGGATAACCGGAAAGGTAATACTAAGGCTTACTCTCTCTCTCTCTCTCTCTCTCTCTCTCTCTCTCTCTCTAGTAAAATATAATTAAGCGCCAAATTTTCAGGAAGAAAAATGGCGTGTGATATTGTGTTTTTTCTATATGTTTCCGTCGTTATTTGCATAGCGGAAAACGGTTTTTATTGTTCATTCAGGAAGTGGATGATATATGATTTTGACAAAGTTATGTAAAATTTTTGAATTATAAAGTAACAGAAGTAACAGTTTTTTCAGTCAACAGTAAACAGTTAGCAGTCAACAGTATCGTGGTTTGTCATGCTGAGAGAAACGAAGCATCTCGTCAGATAGTAGTTAACAACTCGTAACTCGTAACTGCCCTAGGGCGCAGTAACTCGTAACTTTCTTAAAAAGTAACAAAGGTGACAACTTTTACGCATTTTAATTATTGAATCCTTAAACATTAAATTTTTAAATACTAAATCCAACACTTCAAAGAACTATCAGCTAACCACTAAAAGCAGCCAGCTGATATATAGATAAATATTCCTGATAAAGTTAAATGAAAACGGGACTATTTTATTATGATAGTCCCGTTCCGGATAAAACTCTAATAAATATAAAGTTATTCGTATGATGCCGGGAAGGAAGTTATCCTTAACCGGGCCGTACCCATAGGTACAAGTGTAATATCATCCACCTGAGGTGATTTCTCACAGTCTTCGTTAGGTAATACTCCACACAGCTTATATTGATCTAATTTCCACGACGGCACTTGTCTCCCTTTTGCCTTTATTACAAGAGGCGAGTTCTGTTGGGTAAATGGATAATTATCCGCAGGCCATGCCCTTCTTTCAACAACAAGGTTACCGAATGGTTTTTCCGGGTTAAGCACCAGGGCGTAATTCCATGCTGTCTTAGGATATATTTCGTATGACGGCCATTTGGACGGATCGGCATTATCCTGCCATTTCGAGTCCCAGATGGCGCTTTCTTTACTATCCACCTTCTTGTATTCTTCATCGATGTTGAGCGATAAGGTCAATGGCCCGTAATTAATGCTTACGCTATTTTTGTTCACTTGCCATGTTTTTAGCGAGAACTCCATCGGATAGGTAACTTTTACGACATCCCCGTTGCTCCATTCACGGTTGATACACGCATATTTACCTGCAACCATATCCGCTGGGATTTTCTTGCCGTTTATTTCCAGTTGCGCATCCTTTGTCCATGACGGGATACGAAGATAGAATGGAAATTTCACCTTTTTCGGTGTGCTCACTTTAAACAGGATTGCTCCGTCAAACGGATATTGCGTATCTTCACCGATAGTGACTTCAGTGCCGTCACCCACTTTTACTTTTGCCTCGCAGGCCGCATAGATGGCTGCTGCAACACCATTGTCAGGAGTAGCAAGGATCAGGTTCTCTATAAAATATGGCCAGCCTTGCGCGTGGTTGTGCTGGCAGCAACGGCTGCTGAACGGGTTCATTGCCAGAAAAGGCCCTCCGTTATCAATACCCGGTTTGTGGTTTTCCGAATCGCTCTGCACATGGTTCGGGCAAGTGATATAGCGCAACGATTTCAGGTCGGGCATCATAGAGGCGGGATAGGAATTGAACGCGATATTTTCGCAATGTTCTGCCCACAACGGATCTCCGGTGTACCACAGCATCATTTCATCCGAAGCCATTTGCTCTACAAAACCGCATGTTTCCGTACCTTGGCGGGGATCTATATACCCCATACGCGCATTCTCATCGGCACCGAACATTCCCCCCGATACTTGTCCGAATGTACGGCGTATAAGGTCGTGCACGTTGTAGGTGGCGTGAAGATGTGCCGGGTCTTTGGTGAGCATATAGTAGGTGGCAGGTTCCCGGAAGCCTTGGGCTATATTTACATTATGCCAGTTAGGAAGACTGGAATCCTGCATCCAGTTGGCAGTATTGCGGTGTATTTTATGAACCAGTTCCAGGAGGAAAGAGTCTCCGGTGATATTATATAGCCAATACACACTATAGATATTATCCCCCCCTCTGGAATTTTCCCAGTAGTCTTTCAGGAATTTTTCGTCAGGAACGGTCAGCTGCCATTTGAAATAATTGGTCATCAGGTCTATTACGCGTTTATCATTTGAATATTCGTAATAGGATTGCAGGCACCATAACATTATCATGTTAGCCCAGAGTTCCCTTTTTCCGTCTCTTTCATTGACGGGGCCGAAATATCCGTCGGCTTGCTTGCTTTTTATGGCTGCTTCTATCCATATTTTTGTTTCGGCAAGCATTTTCGGATCATTAAGTATGTAGGCCATATTGCCATATCCTTTGAGCCAGTAAGGGACTTCTTCCCATCCGTACTCTCCTCCGGCATTGAGCCACGCATTGTTCTTTTTGTTGAGCCATGCGCTGATTTCGCCCAGTTGCCCGGCCAGTCCGTCCCGCTGTAATTCAAGCATACGTTTTGTCCAGCCTTTGGGTTGTACTTTACCGACCGGTAATTTTATAAAATTATTAGGTAGTAAAGGAGCCCTGTTGCTTGTATAATGACTATTGATGGCCTTTACTGAAGGGCGGTTCACAATTGTAACATCGATGTCTCCTTTCGATGCGGAAGCGCTATTGCAGCATAAAAGGAATATGACTGCGATCAAGCTGTTTAAAAGACCTTTTTTCATATGTATTATTTAAATTAATTCTGTTTTTATGAACGCATAACCGATGATATCCTGATAAAGAAAATAATTGTACCGGACTGTCACAGCCCAGTACAATATTAAAGTATTTATTTAATTACTATAGAATAATAGATTATTTCGTCATTTTGTCGTTTAGCATTTTGATGTAATATCCGCCTACTACCGAGCGGGCTTTGAATCCGACATGTGTTTTACTGTCCGTATTGTACCAGTCGGTCATAGGTACACGATCGGTCGTTTCATTCATAAATTTATGCAATGGAGTGATAAATTTCAGGAATGTCGCGTTATCATCAGCCAATGTTGCAGTCCAGATGATCCAGTCGGCCTTCGTATAGTTTTTCCTGCTGTCGAGCGGCAAGCCGTATTCATTCTGTTTGGTCAGATAATAAGAGATTTCTTTCTGAGCCACAGATTCAGGGAATATATTCAATTTGAGAATCTTGTTCCATATCAAATTGTATTTCTGGCTCCATGTCCCCGGCTGGTCGAATGTCAGGCGGTAGTGGTCGCCATCATCAGCCATTTTCATCCATTCCTGCGCCATCTCCTTAGCTTTGGCTGTATATTTTTCAGCGATGTCTTTCTTCCCGAGCATATCTGCCAGGTATCCGTAAGATGCGATACCCATAATTGCTTTCACCGAAAGGTTTACATTGTGGGCAAAGTGACCTGCAAAGTCGTCGGTACAAAGCTGATTTTCCGGATCGAGTCCTTTTTCTACAAGGTAATCTGTCCATGTGGTCAGTACATCCCAATGTTTTTCAGCATATTTTGCATTTCCTTCCACAGCGGCTATAGCGGCGGTCAGTGCCAGCATGTTTCCGCCTTCTTCCACAGGCATGTCGCCACCGTATGTTTGTCCGTTGGCCCAAGGATATGTACCGACATCGTGCGCAGGAAACGGTTTTACCCATTTGCCACTCTCGCTGTAGTAGAAGATATGATTGAGCAAGCCTTTCGCCAGTTCCGGATTGTAGTACAGGAATAATGGAGCGGAAGGATAGGTTACGTCTACTGTCCCGATAGATCCGTTACTATTGTTTTCTTTGGATAAGAATAACAGATCTCCGTTCGGCGCTTCTACAAGCTTGTGTGCGGATATGGCCTGACGATAAGCAAGCGCACACAATTCGGCATATTCTTTTCCTCCGGCCTGAGCGGCTTCATTCATCAGTTTGAAGTCGAAGTCGCTACATTTGTTGCTTAGGCTGATAAACTCTTTATTGGCTTCAACAAAAGCCTGCTCTATCGATTTGTCGCCTTTCTTATTCCAGTATGGGCGAAGATTCTCTTCAAAATACTGGATGGAATAGATATCATCATATCCGATAAGCACTTTTCCCGAGGCAGATTTACCGCTACCCAGAGTTTGTGATATGGCCAGACTGGCATTATCTTTGGAACTTACGTCTCCTGCAAGTTTTCCGTTCTTTACAAAATCGTTTCTCATCTGATAAGGGTCACCTACATTATATGTAGAGTTGTTCTTCTCTCCACCCAGGTAGAAATAACCCCAGTCGATACGGATATCGTCACCTCTTTTTCCCAGGACTTTCTGGTTGGTGCTTCCTGTTTTGAGGAACAGCAGCCCGTCTTTTTCAAATCCTTCGGCTTTACTTTCCTGGGATGGAATATTTAATGCCCAGTTTGGCGCGGCTTCGAAATAGATTTGAACGTCGTGTTCCTTGCCATCCAATGAATTGATGTCATACGAAATATAGTTCACCGGGCGTGACACGAGATTCAGGTCATCCATGAGTAGTGGCGCAAGGAAAGAGAGTTTCAGCCCCACATTTCCACACTCGAAAGTATAATGGGTATGGGTTGCCTGTACATCAGCCGATTTCTGTACAGCTGTTGTACTCAGGAATGTTTCAATGTCATCTTCCACATAGATGCCAAAATCCACGAGGGCTCCTCCCATTTTGTTGTGACAATGTGCTGCAATGACATTCTTACCCGCTTTCAGGGTGCTTTTCACTTCATCGCTGAGTGTGATCTGTACATCTTTCCTCCATTCATATCCCGTCTTTACCACCTGTATGCCGTTGATGTACAGCTCGAAGATGTCGTCATGCGAATATATCAGGAATACTTTTTTATCCGACAGGTCTTTATCCAGATTTATATTCCGGCGTACCCATATGTCTTTGGTTTCCCACAGTGTGTTTACATTGGTTTCCTCTGGCGTACCGAATGCGGCTTGTCCTTCTTTCCAGGCATTATCGTTAAATTCAGCTTTTTCCCAGCCTTTAGCCGGAGCGTTGAATGTATATTTGCCTGTCCAGGCTGATATTACAGACATGCCTGCTACAGCTTTTACGGGAGTTTGCTCTACGCCCATAAAGCGATATGCTTTCCCATCGACACGTATCACCCCTAATAGAGGAAATTCCTTGCCTGTCCAGTGTTTCACCGGTTCATCATACAAATTATCGGTTGCCGACCACGCTGAGGTGTAAGGGTCAATCGTTACCAATGGGTAAGCGGGCGCCCGTAAATCGTTCTTAATAATCTGTGCCGGTTCTTTTGTGCCGCCGCAACTGAATAGCCCGGTGAGGCATAAGAGATAAAGTAAATTTTTCATTCTATATTTATTTCAATGAATTACATATTTCCAGGTTAATTTGTCTTAATCGGGGTTCTTCCAGTTTGATAACTTTACGGTCGTATGTCATCAATCCGTTTACCTCTCCTTCTACATCGGTTGTCTGGGTATAAACCGCGGCTGTGAATCCTCTTTTGATAAAGCCTTTCAATGCTTCCGCGTATTTGATATATTCATCCGTAACTTCTTTCGAATTTTTAAACTGAACATATCCCCAGTTTTTGTCAGTCTGCCAAAGGTGATCTTCAAGAGGTAAACCAATACCGCCGTATTCTCCCAGTACATTCGCTCTTTTGGCATCGTACAGATACATATCCGGTCCCGGATAGTTGTGCAGGTCTATCATATCTCCTACATGGTAATGATTGCCGCCACTGGCAGGATTTACCAGGCGGGAAGGGTCGTGATTCTTTGTCCATGCCACAATTTCAGGTGTTTTGAATTGTCCCCATGCTTCATTGAACGGAACCCATGCTATAATTGAAGGATATGAAATCAGGTAATCCATTATTTCTCTCCATTCTTTGCGATATACATTTTCAGACTCAATGGAACGCTGTACTTCCACGCCATCGAAATATTTTTGGCTTTGCCACTGAGGAGACGGTCCTCCATTAGGCATATCCTGCCAAACGAGGATTCCAAGACGGTCGCAATGTGTGTACCAGCGGGCCGGCTCGACCTTTACATGCTTACGGATCATATTGAATCCGAAATCCTTTGTTTTCTGGATATCATATGCCAGTGCTTCATCGGTAGGAGCTGTATATAGTCCATCAGGCCACCAACCCTGGTCTAACGGGCCGAACTGAAAATAATCCTTGTTGTTCAACTGAAAACGGTAGATGCCGTTGGCGTCTCTTTTAGAGGATATTTTGCGCATGGCAGCATAGCTTTTCACTTTATCCGCCGCCTTGCCATTATTGTATAAGGTGACTTCCAAATCGTACAGGAACGGAGATTCGGGAGACCAAAGCTTCAAATCGGGAATGTTTATATCGGTAGACTGTCCTGCGGCGAATTTGCTTGTTGCTACAGTTCTTGGTCCGTCTTTTACTGTCACCTCTATTATATCTCCGGTAGCAGTGCCTTCTGTACAGATGTCAATTGATAATTGACTGTTGTCTATATTTGGAATTGTTTTGATGGCGGCAATATGTTTCTGCGCTACAGGTTCCATCCATACAGTCTGCCAGATGCCCGATACAGGGGTATACCAGATGCCATGCGGATTCTTTATTTGCTTTCCCCTGGCCTGGTCGCCGTCATCTGTAGGGTCCCATACTTTGACTACCAGTTTTTGATTTCCGGAAGTCAGATAAGGTGTGATGTCGAAACTGAATGGGGTATATCCTCCGGTATGGGAACCTACCTTAATGTCGTTGATAAATACCTCTGTTTTCCAGTCTACCGCACCAAAATGCAACAGGATATTCTTCCCTTTCCAATTGGAAGGGACAGTGAAAGTCCGTTTATACCATAGTTCTTTTTCTTTACCCAGTTCTTTTTGCACTCCGGATAAACTTGACTCCACAGCAAAAGGGACCAGTATCTGTCCGTCAAATTTCTGAGGTTCTTGTTTTCCTACAGGCAAAATAGCGTATTCCCAGAGTCCGTTCAGGTTTGTCCAGTCCGGACGTTCCATAATCGGACGCGGATATTCAGGTAATACATTGTTTGGATTAAGGGTTTCCGCCCACTTGGTTTTTAGTTTATCTCCTACAGGTTTCCATTGGGCAAATAAGCTGGTACTTGATAAGACCAAGGCTAAAATAAGAATCTTCTTCATTTAAATAAGGTGTTTACTTTTAGGTATTATACAATATGATTTTATTATTTTTTAGTTTATATTTTTTTCTTCTTTTCAGGTATTTGTACTGTTTTCATATGTTTTCGGATATGTTTAAGTCTATCGGAGATTACAAATGTACTCTGATGTACCTGAAATCGCTGAAATTTATTGTTCAAAAAATATAAATATCAGGTCACAACTCCTTTTGAATCGATTAATTAGAACATAAAAATTGAAAAAGGATATATTTTCTTTGTTTTTTAATAAAAATCTTATACTTTTGTATCGCTTTAAGAAAAGCAAGTGTTTGTCTCATGGTGTAATGGTAGCACTGCAGTTTTTGGTACTGCCTGTCTAGGTTCGAGTCCTGGTGAGACAACGAAAAATAAAGAATTAGAAAAAGTCACTAAACTGGTGGCTTTTCCTATTTTGGGCTGTAAGACACAAACTTTGAATAGCACATCCGAATTAGGGTTAGGCTTTCTAATCTGATATTTTCCCAGGATGTCCTATAATTTCATATTTGTTTGTGTAGAAAACAATAGGATGTACTCTGTGGAAAAGTTGAAACTTTTTCATCCGCTTAATTGTTAAAATAAAGAATTGTACAAAGCTATGTTCATTTTTATAGGATGGTATCTAACATACTAATTCAGGAAAAATAAAATCAAAACAATATGGTGAAAGCAGAAACATTAAGTAATAAGAACTGGCATTCACTCGAAGTCAGTCAGGTTTTAGACTTGTTAACGACTAATGCGACAAAAGGCTTACTCGAGAAAGAGGCAAATGAACGGCTTGTCCAATTCGGAGAGAATGTCCTTCCCGAGAAGAAAAAAGAAAGCCGTTTATTACGTTTTTTCAAACACTTCAATGATATCCTTATTTACATATTGCTTATAGCCGCAGTTGTTACTGCTATTCTGGGCCATTGGGTAGATACAATAGTCATCGTGATTGTAGCCGTAGTCAATGCCTGTATCGGATATTTTCAGGAAAATAAGGCTGAGAAAGCATTGGAAGATATAAAGAAGATGTTGTCTCATACAGCACAAATAATACGGGACGGAAAGAGGCTGGAAATAGGAGCATCACATCTGGCTATAGGGGATTTGGTTATTCTCCATCCCGGGGATAAGATCCCGGCAGACCTTAGATTAATAAAATCGGATAATCTGAGAATAGAAGAATCTGCGTTGACAGGAGAGTCTATACCTTCACAGAAGAATGTGGGAGCAATATCCGCGGATACTCCTTTAGGTGACAGGAACAATATGGCCTTTTCTACAACCACAGTTAGTGCGGGAACAGGAATGGGGATAGTTGTAGCAACAGGACAGAATACCGAAATAGGGAAAATAAACCGTATGATGTCCGAAGTGAAACTTATTACAACACCTTTGCTGCGGCAAACGGCCAAATTCGGTAAAAGCGTTTCTTTTGTGATAATTGCCATTGCAGTAGTGGTTTTCATTTTCGGGTATTTTTATCGCCATTACGATACCGGCGAATTGTTAATGTCGGTAATCGGACTTGCTATTGCAGCTATTCCGGAAGGCCTTCCGGCTATTTTGTCGATAATATTGGCTATCGGTGTACAGAATATGGCTAAACGCAAGGCTATAGTCCGCACTTTACCCTCAGTGGAGACACTGGGCTCAGTGGCAGTCATATGTTCTGATAAAACCGGGACTCTGACTAAAAATGAGATGACGGTCAAGACTCTTGTAACCGGTGATGATAAGTTTGATGTAACCGGTACGGGATATTCCCCCGTTGGAGATGTCGTGAAAGATAATGAAACGGTTGATTTCAGTGCTGAACCGGTGCTGGATAGCCTGATAGGCTGTTTTTACATATGCAATGAAGCCTCTTTGGGAAAAGATGATGAGGATAACTGGTATATAAAAGGAGATCCGACGGAAGGCGCGCTTATAACTTTGTATGAGAAAGCGTCTGTGGATCATCACGAAACAGACAGGATTGCAACGATTCCGTTCGACTCGGAGTATAAGTATATGGCCACGCTGGTTGAAGCAGATGATAAAAATATTATATACATAAAAGGTGCCCCCGACCGTCTTCTGGATATGGCCGACAAAGAATTGTCTTTGAGTGGGGAAAAACCATTTGATCGTAAAAACTGGGAGGATGAAATAACCGGATTGGCCGGAAAAGGGCAGCGTGTAATTGGAGGAGCATATAAAATCGTGGCTAAAAACAAGAAAAACCTGTTGCATGAGGATTTACACGAAGGTGTCACGTTCCTCGGGTTAGCGGGAATCATTGATCCTCCAAGGGAGGAGGCCATTGAAGCGATCAGGCAATGTACGGAGGCCGGTATAACCGTAAAAATGATAACCGGAGACCATATCGAAACTGCGAAGTCGATAGGCCTGGAAATGGGGATCGGTGATGGTGTCAAAGCTCTGGAGGGAAAGGCTATAGAGCAAATGACCGATGAAGAATTAGAATCAGCGGCAGTTGAATATAATATTTTCGCACGCACCAGTCCCGAACATAAACTCCGTTTAGTGAAGGCTTTACAGGCCCGTAATATAATATGTGCCATGACCGGAGACGGGGTAAATGATGCTCCCGCGCTGAAAAAAGCGGATGTCGGAATAGCGATGGGTATAAAAGGTACCGAGGTAACCAAAGATGCGGCAGAGATGGTATTGGCTGATGATAATTTCTCTACTATTGCTGCTGCTGTGGAAGAAGGCAGACGCGTATACGATAATCTCAAGAAGACAATCCTGTTTATATTGCCTACTAATGGAGCCGAGAGTTTTTTGATTATAGCCAGTATCCTGTTCGGAACGCTGATGCCGCTTACCCCGATACAGATACTTTGGGTCAATATGGTTACATCGGTGACTATTTCCCTGGCTCTCGCGTTTGAAAAACTGGAGCCGGATACAATGAAACAACGGCCGCGCTCTCCCCGTACCCCGTTATTAAACGGATACTTTATATGGCGTATCTTATTCGTATCTGTGCTTATTGGGGGAGGTACATTACTATTGAACCTGTATCTGTTGAATAATGGCGTAAGCGAAGATATTGTAAGAACGGTAACAATACAAACGATCGTAATTACCCAAATGTTTCACCTGTATAATAGCCGTAGTATCCGCCAGTCTGCTTTCTATGGAGACTTTTTCGGCAACAAAGCAGTATTCGTAGTTTCGGGCTTACTTATCTTATTGCAATTATCAATAACATACATTCCGTTTATGAACGAAGTATTCGGCACCGTTAGACTTCCCCTTCATTTTTGGATATATCCTTTCGTTTTTGGTTTTATTATTTTCATAATAGTAGAAATCGAAAAGTGGATTATGAGACTAATTGACGGAAAACGGATAAAAACGAATAAGTCTTAAACCGCGTATAAAATATAAGGTACAAAGCAGAATTAAAGAGCCTGTCTTCTGTGTGGACATACCATTTGTTTGTATGTAAACCGTATAGACGGAGTTCAAAAACTTAAAGCCTGCCTGCATTATACCTACAGCCCTCTATGGAAATATATGCCTTGCATAGCGCGTAATCTATAGGCAGCGATTTAAATTAAGAATATGTTTGGATTTTTCATTCTTTATTCTTAATTGTTTCCTGTTACTTTTGTTACCTTTGTGCTCGTTAAAACTATAAACAATAAACGCAGGTATTATTTCGGTATTTTTCCTGCACTTACAAAAATATAAACAGGTCTGCGACCTTAATTTTTCACCTCATAAAAATTTCATTTGCTTATGAAAAGAGACACAGCCATTTTTGATATTATCGAAAGAGAGTATCAACGACAACTGAAAGGAATCGAACTGATCGCATCGGAAAACTTTGTCAGCCAACAGGTAATGGAGGCTATGGGTTCATGCCTTACCAACAAATATGCAGAAGGCTATCCGGGGAAAAGATATTATGGGGGGTGTGAAATTGTAGACCTTAGCGAACAGCTAGCCATCGACCGTTTGAAAGAAATATTCGGTGCAGAATGGGCTAATGTGCAACCTCATTCGGGGGCGCAGGCCAATGCGGCAGTTTTCCTGGCCTGTATGCAGGCCGGAGATAAGTTTCTGGGACTGAACCTGTCACATGGCGGTCACCTTTCGCACGGTTCACCCGTAAACTTTTCCGGACTAATGTTCCACGCACTTGAATACAATGTGCGTCAGGATACGGAACAGGTAGACTACGAACAGATGGAACAGGTTGCCCGTACCGAAAAACCGAAAGTAATCATCGCCGGAGCCTCGGCTTATTCCCGTGATTGGGATTATGCTCGAATCCGTAAAATAGCTGATGAAGTAGGCGCAATTTTTATGGTAGATATGGCACATCCTGCCGGGCTTGTTGCCGCCGGATTACTGAATAATCCGCTGCCTCATGCCCATATAGTGACTACCACCACCCATAAGACCCTTCGTGGGCCTCGTGGCGGAGCAATCATGCTGGGCAAAGATTTTGAAAATCCATGGGGTAAGAAAACGCCTAAAGGCGAAGTACGTATGATGTCCGCTTTGCTGGATTCTGCGGTATTCCCGGGAATACAGGGTGGTCCGCTGGAACACGTTATTGCCGCTAAGGCCGTTTCGTTTGCAGAGGCACTCGACCCTTCATATAAAGTATATCAGACACAGGTGAAGAAAAATGCTGCCGCTATGGCTCAGGCATTTATAGACAAAGGATATAAGGTGGTATCCGGTGGTACGGATAATCACTCTATGCTAATAGACCTTCGTCCTAAATTCCCCGAACTGACCGGTAAGCTGGCTGAAAAAGCGCTTGTAGAAGCGGATATCACAACGAATAAGAACATGGTTCCGTTCGATAGCCGTAGTCCTTTCCTTACTTCGGGACTTCGTTTCGGTACACCTGCCATCACTACACGTGGTGCGAAAGAACCGCTGATGGCTGAGATCGTGGAAATGATAGATACTGTTCTTTCAAATCCGGAAAACGGACAGACAGTAAAAGCCGTCCGTGAAAAGGTAAATTCAATCATGAAAGAATATCCGTTATTTGCCTGGTAATAAGAAACAATCATTATATACATAAAGGAGCCGGCTATAAACCGGCTCCTTTATATTTCTTATATGTCTTGTCATCATTTATTCCACATACAATACCAAACCTTTTAGGTATTCCCCTTCCGGATGATATATATTGATCGGATGGTCGGCTGGTTGGCTCAACTGATGCAGTATCCGCACTTTTCTGCCGGACATGGCAGCCGCACTGAATACAGCCAGGCGAAACGCCTCTTTAGTTATTACCTGCGAGCAGGAGAAGGTAAAGACAATTCCTCCCGGGGCTATCTTATCAAAGGCGACGGCATTCAGGCGTTTATATCCCTGTAACGCGTTCTTGATCGCTCCACGGTGTTTCGCAAAGGCAGGAGGATCAAGTATTATCAGGTCATAATCACCTTTATTAATGTTGCCGAGATACTTGAATGCATCTTCTGCGTAAGCCTCATGCCGTTTATCATCCGGGAAGTTAATCTCCACATTCTTATTCGTCAGCATCACGGCTTTGGAGGAACTATCGACTGAATGCACCAGCTTTGCGTTTCCACGCATGGCATAGAACGAAAATCCGCCTGTATAACAAAACATATTCAGTACCGAACGGTCTTTGGCATAGCGCTCCAGTAAGGCCCTGTTATCCCGCTGATCGACAAAGAAACCGGTTTTTTGTCCCTTTACCCAGTCGGGATAGAATTTCAAACCGTTTTCAGAAGCGATTTCGGCTACATCCTTACCTCCGAAAAGATATTCGTTTTCCGCTCCCAGATTGGCTTTATATGGCAATGTCGTTTCAGACTTATAGTATATATTCTTCAACGTCGTTCCCATTACGGCCTTTAACGCGTCACAGATCATCATCCGCGATTCGTGCATACCCACAGAGTGCGACTGTATGACAGCAGTCTCCGCATATATGTCTATAATCAGCCCGGGAAGACCATCACCCTCGCCATGAACAAGACGGTATGAATTATTATCTGCTGACAGCAATCCTATCGATTTTCTCAGCTCCAAAGCGGAGTTCAATCGCTTTTTCCAGAAATCAGGATTGATCTCTTCCTCTTCGAAAGACAGGACGCGGACCTCGATACTTCCGACCTGATAATGCCCAACGGCTATAAATTCGTTACTGGCTGTATAGACGGCAACCACCTCTCCTTCGGTCAGGTCATTATCTTTTTTTTGTACTGCTCCCGAAAATATCCACGGGTGAAAGCGTCTCAAAGATTCTTCTTTCTTGGGTTTTAGCTTTATTATCTTATAATCCATATCATGATGCTCCAGCGATGAGTTGAAGCGGCACAAAATTACAACTTTATTTTCAAAGATAAAGTTTATCTGTATTGTATATATCAGAAGACAGGCTGACTCTTTAGAGCTTTTTATGCAATCTTTTCTTGTTATCTACATTCCGAATCATTTCCTTTGTGTCTATGAAAAAGATAATAAATCCTTGGGAAGGACTGGACGGTTATATGTGCTTTGCCTGTTCGCCCGCTAACCCGTCAGGGCTCCATATGGAGTTCTATGAAGACGGAGATGATATAGTTGCACATTGGAAGCCAAACAAGTATATGCAAGGCTGGCTAAACACGCTTCATGGTGGAATACAAAGCACCCTGATGGATGAAATCGGCGGTTGGATTATCATCCGTAAATTACAGACGACAGGAGTGACCTCCCGTCTCGAAGCCAGATTTATAAAGAGTATACCTACCAATGAACCCTTGTTGACAATCCGCGGAAGAATAAAAGACCAGAAACGAAATGCCGTATTCCTCGAAGCTGAAATATATAACTCAAAAAACGAATTATGCGCGCGTGCCGATATGGTCTATTTCATTGTGAGCCAAGAACAGGCAATGGAGCAATTTCATTTTTGCGGATGCAAGACGGAGGATGAATGATTTCTTAATTATTTTTATGATTGTAGTTTATCTATAGTATTTGCCAATGTAGCAGCTATCAGATTTAACACAACAAAAAAACTCTATCTTTGTTATATTTTTTGATTACAACTAAAAAAATTCAGATATGAATTATTTCAATTATAAAAGGCGTTTGTCTTCCGAAACCAGGATCGGCGACACTCCCCTCGGAGGCAGCAATCCTGTACGGATTCAGTCGATGACGAACACTAACACCAACGATACCGAAGCCAGTGCAGCACAAGTTATAAGAATTGTGAAGGCCGGGGCTGACTATGTACGCCTCACCGCACAGGGAGTACGCGAAGCCGAGAATCTCAGGAATATAAAAGAAGTGGTAAGGGCGCAGGGATACAACACTCCGCTGATTGCCGATATACACTTCAATCCGCGTGCAGCTGAAGCTGCCGCAAAGATTGTGGAGAAAGTGCGAATCAATCCGGGAAATTTTGTTGACAGGGTAAAAACTTTCGAAACATTCGAATATACAGATGAAGAATATGCACAGGAAATAGAGAAAATACGGGCGAAACTCATTCCTCTGCTTGATATATGTAAAGAACACAAAACAGCTATCCGCATCGGGGTAAATCACGGTTCATTATCCGACCGTATTATGAGCCGTTATGGTGACACTCCCGAAGGCATGGTGGAGTCATGCATGGAGTTCCTTCATATTTGCATCGCCGAAGGATTCAGGGATATTGTAATTTCCATGAAGACTTCCAATACGGTAGTCATGTCAAAAGCTGTCCGCTTACTTATTGCCCGTATGGAAAAAGAAGGTCTCAACTTTCCTCTGCATCTTGGAGTAACCGAAGCGGGAGATGGTGAAGACGGGCGCATAAAATCGGCTGTAGGTATCGGTTCACTTCTTTCCGACGGTATCGGCGATACCATCCGTGTGTCCCTGAGCGAAGATCCGGAATATGAGGTACCTGTGGCGCGAAAACTTGTTGCATATATCAAACAGAAAGAAAATCATCCGGAAATAATAGCTGCCCCAAGCGATAAATTTTCTCCATTCTCTACCGACCGCAGGGAAACATATACGGTAGGTAATATTGGAGGCGATAGCCTGCCTGTTGTCATTTCAGACCGTTCGCAAGGCAACTTTGAATTTAACGTCCACTTCCTGCCCGATTATCTGTATGTCGGGAAAGAGTTACCCCTTAGCGCTCCACGTGCAATACCTTCTATTATAGATTTAGACGGATGGAAAGGGGAAAAGAATACATACCCACTGTTCGATAAACCGAATTGGGAAAAGATAAGGGGCAATGATGCGGCAATCAAGTTCCTGCGCCTTTCATATCCAGAACTGGATAATAATATCATCTCTTTGCTGAAAACAGACAGATCCATTGTTATTATTCTCACTACTAATCATATCAACGGTGTAGGAGAACAGCGCGCATTTATACATACCCTGATGAATAATGATTGTGATACTCCCGTAATACCCAACCGCAGATATGAAGAGAATGAAACGGAAGATCTGCAGATAAAAGCCGCGACTGATTTCGGTACTCTTTATCTCGACGGCTTCGGCAACGGTATTATGCTCGAAAACAAAGGAAACATTTCATTGAAAAATATAGATGCGTACATGTTCGGAATCTTACAGGCATCGCGCATCCGTACAAGTAAAACCGAATATATATCCTGCCCTAGCTGCGGACGTACATTATTCGACCTGCAAACAACTGTTGCACTGGTAAAAGGAGCTACCTCACATCTTAAACACTTAAAAATAGGTGTTATGGGCTGCATCGTTAACGGACCGGGAGAGATGGCGGATGCCGATTACGGTTATGTCGGGGCTGAGAAAGGGAAAATTTCCCTTTATAAAAAGAAACATCTGATAGAAAAGAATATTGCTTCGGAAGAGGCTGTGGAAAGGCTTGTCCAGCTCATCAAAGATAATGGCGACTGGATGGAGCCGGAGAATTGATCGTTATAAAGCACTAAAGGAGCAGGATTTCAGAAAAACCTGCTCCTTTACTTTCTTAAGAACGCCTTAATGATCGTAACAATTAATTAACAGGCCGGTGTTATATTTGTACTCTGATAACATTAACTTTATCCCTTTTTTTAAACAAGAACAAACTGCTTATTGTTAAAGAAGTATATTTATTAATAGAATAATGGAAGGAAAAAAGAATTACACGGGGCTTACAGACAGTCAGGTAAAAGAAAGCAGGCAAAAGCACGGAGCGAATATACTCACTCCTCCTAAAAAGGAACCTTTATGGAAGCTTTTCCTGCAAAAGTTTGAAGACCCTATTATCCGCATCCTGCTTATAGCAGCGTTTCTCTCTCTGGGAATATCCATCATACACAACGAATATATCGAAACCATCGGTATATTCTGCGCCATCCTGCTGGCTACCGGAGTATCTTTCTGGTTCGAGATGGATGCCAATAAAAAATTCGATGTACTCAATCAGGTAAATGATGAGGATATGATAACCGTGATGCGTAACGGTAATATCCGGCAGGTACCTAAGAAAGATATTGTGGTAGGAGACATCGTGTTCCTGGAAATGGGAAATGAAGTTCCTGCCGACGGAGAACTGTTCGACGCCGTATCCATGCAAATAGACGAATCCTGTCTTACGGGAGAACTTAGTATAGACAAAACAATAGATCCCGACCATTTCGAAGAGGGTGTGACTTACCCATCCAACTGGGTACTCCGGGGCACGAAAGTAATAAACGGACACGGAGTTTTCGAAGTAGCCCGTGTGGGTGATGCCACCGAATTCGGTAAGGTTGCAGAAAAATCCACGGAAAAGGTAGAAGGGGAAACACCTCTGAACCGGCAACTGGATTCCCTTGCCAAATTTATAGGGGTTATAGGGCTTATATTGGCTATGCTTACCTTTGCCGTCCTCTTTATAAAAAATATATTCAACGACCCTACTGTATATGTCTCACTTGGCGAACTCGGCCTCCTCGGAGCAGTTATGATAGGTGTGGCCATAGCAATGGTAAAAGTATGGCTGCCTATTATATATGACGGCCTTGAACTTGCAGGAAAAGATATTAAACTGCCGAAAGCCGTAGCCAGAGGCAGTTGGCTGAGGTGGCTGCTTACAGGGGCATTGGTTACTGTCGTTTTAGCTTTTTCGGGATATATCTTCGGGGTAAATCCTCTGGATGATGACTCATGGATCAGCATCGATGTGGCAGCGAATATACTTCAGGCGTTTATGGTGGCTGTTACGCTGGTTGTAGTGGCGGTGCCGGAAGGTCTGCCGATGAGCGTTACGCTCAGTCTGGCACTGAGCATGCGTCGTATGTTGAAGATGAATAACCTTGTGCGTAAAATGCATGCAGTGGAAACGATGGGCGCCACTACTGTTATTTGTACAGATAAAACAGGTACGCTCACCCAGAACCAGATGCAGGTAGCAAGTACAAATTTCTACGGAGTGGCAGATCAAAACCTGACAGACAGTGAAGTGAGCAGGCTGGTGATTGGGAATATATCGGTAAATTCAACAGCATTCCTCGATTTTTCAAATAAAGAAAAAGTATCTGCATTGGGCAATCCTACCGAAGGGGCGCTCTTATTATGGCTGAACAAAAGCAAGATATTATATAGCAATATCCGCAATAAGGAAGAGGTACTGGATCAGTTGCCGTTCTCTACCGAGCGGAAATTCATGGCGACTCTTGTCGATTCTCCGAAACTGAAAAGAAAGGTACTTTATGTAAAAGGTGCGCCGGAAGTCGTCTTTGCAAAAAGTAAACATGTAGCAGGCATAAACGGACAAGCTCCTGTGGAGGAATTTAAGGATATAGTAGACGAACAGCTACTCCAGTACCAGAATCAGGCAATGCGTACGCTTGGGTTTGCATATAAATATGTTGAAGAAGGAAACAATCAGTCTGTTGAAGGACTGGCTTCAGGCGATTTAATATTCTTGGGTATCGCGGGTATTTCCGACCCTGTGCGTACCGATGTGCCGGGAGCTGTAGAGCGCTGTCTGAATGCGGGTATCGGAGTTAAGATAGTGACAGGGGATACTTATGGCACCGCAAAAGAAATAGGGCGTCAGATCGGAATCTGGAAAGATGAGGAGGATACAGACCTGAATATAATAGGCGGTATCGATTTCGAAAATCTTCCTGATGACGAAGCATATGAAAGGGTAAAAGACCTGAAAATAATGTGCCGTGCCCGTCCTACGGATAAACAACGTCTCGTTCATTTACTGAAACAAAGAAACGAGATTGTCGCTGTTACCGGCGACGGAACAAACGATGCTCCCGCCCTCAACTATGCTGATGTAGGCCTGTCGATGGGTTCGGGAACATCCGTAGCCAAAGAGGCAAGCGATATAACCCTTCTCGACGACTCGTTCAGCAGTATTGCTACAGCCGTAATGTGGGGGCGTTCGCTCTACAAAAATATCCAGCGGTTTATATTGTTCCAGTTGACAATCAATGTGGCTGCCTTATTAATCGTATTCCTGGGTTCTATATTCGGTCAGGAGTTACCATTGACAGTAACACAGATGCTCTGGGTGAATCTGATAATGGATACATTCGCTGCCGGGGCTCTGGCCTCTCTCCCTCCCGATCCGAATGTAATGAACAGTAAACCAAGAAAGAACAGTGATTTTATTATAACCAGTTCTATCGGGAAACATATTCTGACCACAGGCATCCTGTTTGTCATACTGTTGTTGGGAATGATGTATTATTTTTCTTCTCCGGAACATCTCAATTCATTCTTTAGTTATGTACCTGAAGCGGACAGAAACGGATATTTCTTATCCTATTTCTTCACTGTATTTGTATTGTTACAATTCTGGAATATGTTTAATGCAAAAGCATACGCCACAGGCAAATCTGCTTTTGCAGGTTTAAATAAAAGCGCCGGATTTGAGATGGTAGCGCTGATAATACTTATAGGCCAGATATTAATAGTGACTTTCGGCGGTGAAGTATTCCGTACCATGCCTTTGACTATACAGGACTGGGGTATTATAATAGGCGGCACTTCGTTTGTACTTTGGATAGGGGAGTTGGTTCGCTTATTTAAAAAGAAGTAAGAATACGGAATATTTAAGAATAACTTTATCTATACCCTGTAAACTGATTGTAATTGCAATCAGTTTACAGGGTTCTTTGATATATTGAACGGGCCGCCTAAATCGTTTTTAAGTTACGGGTTTGCCTCGCCTTGGCTTCGGCGAATGTTATTTTTGCGCCCTGCGGGCAGTTACGGGTTACAAAGTTGACTGGCGTTTTGTTTTGTTTCACGCAAAGACGCAAAGGCGCAAAGTTTTACATCTTACGAGTTGTTGACTGATGACTGTTAACTGATGACTGTAAATACTGTTACCTTTTTTAATAGTTACAAGTTACTTCGCCCTAGGCAGTTACGAGTTACAAGTTGTTAACTGCTATCTGACGAGATGCTTCGTTTCTCTCAGCATGACAAACCACGATACTGTTTACTGATTACTGTTAACTGATATATGTTACCTTTGTTACTTTTTAACAAAAAATCAGTTCTAAGCAGTGAGTAAAAGAGGATTTGTAAATCTTCGAATCTTCAGGTTTCTAATAGGATTGGCACATTAAAATAAAGGTATATGTTTTTTCTTTTCGAAAAAGGTCGTACTTTTGCACACTAACTAAAAAAGTTACAATTAATAAACTAATTCGATGAATTTTGTTGAAGAACTAAGATGGAGAGGTATGATACAGGAGATCATGCCGGGTACGGAAGAACAACTGCAAAAGGAACTTACTTCGGGTTATGTGGGTATCGACCCTACTGCCGATTCGTTGCATATCGGGCACCTTGTGAGTGTGATGATATTGAAACATTTCCAGCGTGCAGGGCATCGTCCTATCGCTCTTGTAGGCGGAGCAACAGGTATGATCGGAGACCCTTCTATGAAGTCGGCCGAACGTAACCTGCTGGACGAAGCTACTCTTCGCCACAATCAGGAATCGATTAAGAAGCAGTTAGCCAAGTTTCTCGATTTCGAGTCTGACAAGCCGAATGCGGCATTGTTGGTAAACAACTATGACTGGATGAAAGACTTCTCATTTCTGAATTTTATCCGCGACATAGGAAAGCACATTACCGTAAACTATATGATGGCCAAGGATTCTGTAAAGAAACGCCTGAGCGGGGAAGCTTCGGAAGGCATGTCGTTTACAGAGTTTTCATATCAACTGATGCAGGCATACGACTATCTCCACTTATACGAAACATTAGGTTGCCGCATTCAAATGGGCGGTTCCGACCAATGGGGAAATATCACCACAGGAACGGAACTTATACGCCGTAAGGCTGCCGGCGAGGCTTTTGCCCTTGTTTGCCCGCTGATAACAAAAGCAGACGGAACTAAGTTCGGCAAGACCGAATCGGGTAACGTATGGCTCGAAAGAAAATATACTTCTCCTTACAAATTCTACCAGTTCTGGCTGAATGTAAGTGATGAAGATGCAGAGAAATATATCAAGATATTCACAGCTCTCAGCAAAGAAGAAATAGAAGCACTGGTTGCAGAACAAAAAACTGCGGCACATTTGCGCCCACTGCAAAAGCGCCTGGCTAAGGAAGTTACTGTTATGGTCCACTCCGAAGAAGATTATGAGCAGGCTGTTGAGGCATCCAATATTTTGTTTGGTAATGCCACTGCCGATGCTTTGAAAAAGCTGGATGAAGAGACATTCCTACAGGTATTTGAAGGTGTTCCGACATTTGACATGTCCAAAGATGAGCTGGCTGCCGGAATTAAAGCTGTAGATTTGCTGACCGAAAGTGCATCTGTATTTCCATCGAAAGGAGAAATGCGCAAAACTGTACAGGCAGGCGGGGTAATGATAAATAAAGAGAAGCTGGAGAACTTCGATGATATCATCAGTCATGCTCATCTAATCGCCGGAAAATATATTATTGCACAAAAAGGAAAGAAAAATTACTTCCTGTTAGTGGCTAAATAAAATTATTATTACTTTTGTAGTCGCAAAAGTAATACTGTCTCATGGTGTAATGGTAGCACTGCAGATTCTGGTTCTGCCTGTCTAGGTTCGAGTCCTAGTGAGACAACGAAATAAGCCATAACTATCAGATAGTTGCGGCTTATTGTTTTTTTGCCTCACTCTTAAAGAATAAAATATAATTCCAGACAGAGAATGTGTTTGAGCCTATCTTCTAATTCGAATATACAATCTTTCTGCGAGTTTTAGCCTCGCCTATGCTTCGGCTAAGTTGTTCCCGTTTCGTCTTTTTATCTTACGGGGCAGCCTATGAAGCGGAGTGCTAAAGCGTTTTTGCTTCCTGCTAGGCAATGCAAAAAGAATAAGCCCGGTAGGGCGCGACGGGTATGAGTTAAAAACTTTCGAAAATAGATAAGGATAGGAGTTATACTGAAAACAATAGAACGTTTTAAGTCGCGAAAGCAGACGCAAAATTCATTTTGATTATGCCGAGTCACGCAAAACGATCAATATAATTGAACGTTTATTATTATTCTGTTAAATTTTTCAATATGGATTTAATTAATCACTTTATCAGTCGATTTATGGGATATGATTATATAATTGCGTAAAGTTTAACACCGAATACGAAAAAATAATATATTCAGACTTAAGAATGATGTTATTTATATTGCTTTAAGTGAAAAACTAGATGAAAAATTCATTTATGAGTATTTTAATATCTTTTATTATTGGAGTTACCGCAGGCATTGTTGCAAATGCGATAAGTAAAGCAAAACTCCAAAAAATTATTGATTCTCCCAATAAAAAACTGAATTAGACCTAAATAATCCGGCTTATCCGACATTTAATAAATGAGGACTTCACTGATATAATAAAGCCCGTGAGGAACAAATCCGGTGTAATTACCGGATTCAGGAGAGGTATCGGAGGCGGGAATCATGTTCATTGGATTGATCGGGAAACTAATGTATTTAAAAATGGAATTCGGAATATCTCTCCTTAAATAAATAAAGCTGCATATCTGATTGATACACAGCCTATCTTTTCAATACTCTGTGACCCTGGCGGGAATCGAACCCACAGCTAAGGAACCGGAATCCTTTATTTTATCCATTAAACTACAGGGCCATTGATTGGCGACACAAAAATATAAAAATATTCTCAGCTTTTATATTATAACTTGTAAAAACAATTCACAAACGAGACTGAAACTTTACCTCTCTCCTAAATCCATATACATATTCTGGAAAAACGCTTTTGCTTTCTTTTCCAATCCCGGATTCCCAGACTGGCGAATAATCTCCTGTCTGTCATTGTCATATGTAAGCGTTCCGGTAGAATCGGTCATACAAAAACCGTTTACATAAGAGTAAAAAGCGAATTTGTTACTATCCGGGTTCATCATATCTGTACTAAATTTAAAATCGGTATATTTCAATTTCAACTGAGAAAGTAAAGTAGCAGCAAGATCATTCTGTGAACCGAAATCGGATACAACTTCCGGTTTCTTCACAGCTCCACCCAGCCAAAGCATAGGTATATGAAATCTTTTAGGATCGCTATTACTCAGCCCTTCGGGATATGACTGCATCGCATGATCCGCGATAAATATAAGTAGTGTATTATTCCATAAATCAGTTGTTTTCAGCCGCTTTACAAAGTCACCCAGGCATTCGTCTGTATATGATACTGCATTCAGAAAAGGCTCTTCAAATTTATACACAGGTACATCAAACGGTTCGTGGCTACTGAGGGTCAGCACCGTCTTCATAAACGGAGTCTCTTGCTTTTTTGTAGTTAAATCTTTATATACCCTGTCTATAAGAAACTTATCAGGCGCACCCCATTTGGTCATACGTTCATTTAACGGAAAGTCCTTATCCGAAACAACTTCTTTTATTCCACACGCCCCTATAAAATAAGACCGCATATTTGCAAAATCAGCATCACCCCCATAATAGAAAGAAAGATTATTATAGCCCTCCTGCTTTAATGTCTTTGGAATAGTAGGCAGATTCTCTGTTTTTTGCGGATACTTCATAATGGCTACTGTTGGATGGGCCGGATAACCACTGAGTACAGAAACCAACCCCCTGTCGGTCCTGAAACTATTTGCATAAAAATTATCAAACAAGATACCCTCTTTTGCAAAACGGCTCATATTAGGTGCAATAACAGAATCCAAAGCCGCTTCAGCAGAGAAACTCTCCAGAATAAACAATATTATGTTGGGCCGGTCGGTATTCAGTAACTGCGGAATACTGTCTGTAGGCGGTTGTGTCATTAACGCATCAAAAATAGCCACTGCTTCCGGATTTTCATAGAACTGGTATTGCGAACCGAAGTTATCCGATTTGAAGAAAGAATACATTAAATTGAACTGAGGATTAATTGCAGCATGATTAAGGAACATGCTATCACTGAAATAGGCCTTCCCCACATTCATTGTAGAAACGGTTACCCCGCCTCGTATTGGTAAGAATAAAGCCGCAGTCAAAACTATCATTATCAGGCAGGCTTTCCATATAGATTTAGGTACGGTCAATTTCAATACCTGCTTACGGATTATGGCTACATAACCAATATATACAATCAGGCTAAACACTATCGCAGCTAAAAATCCGATGATAATTTCGAGAGCAGAAGCGCTTGCAAAAGTTTCCTTCGGTTTTTGTAAATAAAGGAATACTGTGGAATCGAAATGGAAACCCCAATACGGATATATAATAAGGTCAACCACTGCTATAATTACTACCAGTGAAAGAATTATCCCAAAATACACATTCAATACCCAGGCTATGAATTTAGGTTTGATCCAGATAGAAAAAATAAGCATAAGTGCAGGAATGGCCGTAAGGTATCCGCTCATAGACATATCGAGCGGTAAGCCATGATACAGCACTTGAAATATTTCAGAAGATGTGATTCCTCCTGCGGTAGCAGAATACATCAACATAAAAGCCAGCTTCTCTAAACAAAATATAAATATAAAATATACAAATATAGCGACAAGAAGTAATATCCTATTTTTCATTAGTTTAGGTTATATAATTATATATTATTGTTAAAGTTAGCTGATAATTGCACGCTACCCGATAGTTAAAAAAAAGTTACAAAAGTTACACTTTTTTCTCTATTCTTACCACTGTCACGCTTATCTCTGGTTATTAAATTATTCGACCTTATATTGAAGAATACAATTAGTACCTCCTATATAGATAAAGATTTCCTATATACGTTACAAACGGCTTTACTTCCCGTCTAAAAAGTTGTTATTGACCGCTTACAAAACACAAAGATAAAATTTATCGGAAAAAAGTACGATCCTTTTATGAAATTTCAACACAATATTGCTCTATTAAGTAAAAATAGAAGTTCAATCTTTAAAAAATCAAATATTATGGCTAATATAGATACAAACAGCAGAGGAAATGATAAGAAAGGAAAACCTCAACGGAGAACTTTAAGGGTGGATTTCACCCCGATGGTGGATATGAATATGCTCCTTATTACATTTTTCATGTTTTGCACCACCCTCAGCATACCACAAGTAATGGATATCGCGATGCCTGCAAAAAAAGGGGAGATAAAAATACCCGGATCAAAATCTGTTACCGTTATCCTGGGCGAACAGGACAAGATCTACTATTATGCAGACGTTGCCAATTACGATGACTATACATCGCTGAAAGAAACCGATTATAAAGGTTTACGTCAGATGCTTCTGGAACGGAACAGCTTTGTTGCATCCAAAATCCAGGATTTGAAAAGGAAGTATTACAGAAAAGAAATAAACGAAAATCAGCTGAAAAGCCTGATCTCTGAAGCAAAGAAATCTGATGAAGGACTGAATGTCGTTATCAAGGCAACTAAGGACTCTAATTATAAAAACCTTGTTGATGCCCTCGACGAGATGCAGATATGCGGGGTGGATAAATACACTATCGTAGACCTGCAAGAAGGAGATAGCTTCCTGATGGAAAACCTGAAACAAAAGGGAGCGCTGACCGCAATGGCCGAGAGACCAAAATAATTAATGAGACAATATGCCAATGTGCCAATGTCTTATTGTCGCTTGCGTCATTGGCACATTGGCATATTAGCACATTAAATTATTGACACATTATTTTCCTTCTAAATCATAAAGTGCAGGCGGTTCTGTAAGTTCACTTCAGCTATACCGCCATCAATATCCAGATACAGTATATTCATATTCGGATAAATTTCCTTTATACGCTTTTCCACTCCTTTGGCTACAATATGATTCGCAATACAACCGAATGGCTGCAAACACACCACTTTATTCACTCCCTTGCGGGCATAATGGGCAATCTCGCCCGGTATCAACCAGCCTTCTCCAAACTGATTGGAAAGATTCAGCACTTCGGATGCCGCTTCCGCTTTAGCGTATATAGATTCTGAGGCTTCATAGAATTTGAATTTGCCCAGTATTTTTTCCGATTTTCTCACCTTGCCGTTTATATACCACCAGATCAGTGGTTTCAACGTTTTTGAGAAAATAGTTTCCTCAGCCAATCCATTCTCTACATTCACCTTACTGTTCACAAAGAACTGCATCAGGAAGTCGAGAAGCGGAGGTGTGGAAACTTCTACATTCTTAGAGCGAAGCCACTCCGATATATTTGCCTGCGCGTAATTATTATACTTCACAAAGATTTCCCCGATAAGGCCTACTTTCGAATATTCCTTATCATAAATCGCCACATTATTGAAATCCTCAACAGCTTCTTTCAGCAGGCGGAACAACGTCTTCACATCTTTTGCCCGGACCGCATCTATACCTCTTTCAATATAGAAATCAAATACTTCCTGTGAAGATCCTTCTTTCTTTTCGCGAACAGATATAGATCCATGCATCTGTTGCAAACCGTCGCCATAGAGCACTAATGGTACAGCCAGTTTAGCTATCTTTTTCCATTCAAGGGTAAATTCGCTTTCTCCGTTCTGATAGGTATCTCCCGAACTTAAAGCGATGACAGGAATATCATTAAACCCGGCATTTTGCAGTCCGGTCTTGATTTGCGCTATATAATTAGTCGCACGGCATTGCCCTCCGGTTTGGGTTATTGCCAGAACAACATCCTTTACATCGTAATTCCCGGATTGCAGGGTGCTGATGATATCCCCCAGAACAAGGGTGGAAGGATAACAAACTTCATTATTGCCATACATCAAACCCAGGTCGGCGGATAGTTTATTCGATTTAGGCAGATTTTCTACCTTTAATCCTAATATTTCACCCAATGCAGGAGCAAACGGAGATATAAAATCACATAGCCATGGGATAAGGATTGTCTTGTTCCCATCCTTCGCCTTTTTGTAAGGAACAGAATAGCCCTTGTATCCCTCCGTGGCAGTTACATCAAAAGACTTCACGGCTTTCAGCGATTCTACCAGGGAACGGAGACGCAAACGGATAGAACCCGGACTGGCAATTTCATCTATCCGAAGCACTGTTATATTTTTACCAACAGCCTTCAGTATATCCCGTGTCTCATCCATAAAGAATGAATCGGGGCCACAACCGAACGAATTCAGCTGTATCAATTGTACATTCTGCGGTAATTTCGCTACTTCCATAGCAGCCTGTACCACGCGGTTAGGATATGACCACTGGGATATGATATTCAGCTTCCCGAAACCATGACTTTCGGGCTTGCGAAAAACATCATCCGTCAGTACGATAACCCCGAGGTCGGAGAGTATTTGTCCTACTTTCTGATGTATCAGGGGGTCCGTATGATACGGCCTGCCCGCTACCACGAAGACCAGTTCTCCAGTTTCAAGAGCCTTGTCCAGAAGTTCTTTCTGGTAGCCATACAATTCCTGTTTCAATCCGGTCTTTACTTCCATGGCTTTTAGGAAGGCTTTTTCAAAAACAGATCTGGATACACCTAGACCTGACAAATAATTGTAACAACCTTTAGCCAGAGCTTTATCTTTACTGAAAGTGATCACAGGCTCATCGAATGGGATACCATGACGGCCCGAAGGATCAATTGAGCTTTGAATCACATCCGGATAACCGCTGACAACAGGACAGTTGAATGAATTGGAGGCCTGTCCGAATTCCTTTTCTTCCTTTGGTACTATCGGATAAAATATCCTGTCCACTTTCTGTTCTATCAAAGCAAGTATATGACCGTGCACCAGTTTGGCAGGGAAGCATATGTTATCGGACATCACACCTCCTACCCCTTTCTGATAAAGTGGAAATGTAGATTCGGGCGATAAACGTACATTAAATCCGCACTCTGATAACAATGTATGCCAGAACGGATAATTGTCGAACATATTCAGTACACGCGGAATACCTATGGTCTTTCCTTTTTCTATATTGCCTGCATTAACCGGACGTGCGAAAAGTATCTCGTTTTTCTTGTCAAAGGCATTGTAACCTTCTTTCCGGTCATTGCTCCTGTTGTAAAATACTTTCTCACACTTGTTGCCTGCATAACTGATATTTCCGTTATTGAATTTGAAACGAAGTACCGAGCAGAGATTTGTACAACCTTTACAGGTTAATTCTTTCGAGTCTATCGAGTTTACATCGAACAGAGCCTCCTCCCCTGCAAAAGCCGTTTGGGCATGGCCTTTCTGCCACAAGCGTTGAGAATAGAGCGCGGCACCCAAAGCGCCCATCAGTTCGGGATGATCGGTAGAGCTTACTGTTTTACCCGACAACAATTCCAGTGCACGGTAAACAGCATCGTTGCGGAATGTTCCGCCCTGCACTACAATATGATCGCCCAACTGGTTCAGATTGGATATTTTCAATACTTTAAACAGGCAATTCTTTACCACCGAATAAGCCAGTCCCGCAGCGATATCATCATTTCCTGCATTCTCGCGAAGCGACTGCTTCACCTTCGAGTTCATAAAGACTGTGCAGCGTGATCCCAAATCGCTCGGATATCTGGCAAGGCAGGCAGCACGGGTAAAATCTGCCAACTCCATATTCATTGTGGTCGCAAAATTCTGCAGGAATGAACCGCAACCGGCCGAACATGCTTCGTTCAGTTCTATATTTGATATCAGCCCGTTACTGATAAATATCGATTTTATATCCTGACCGCCGATATCGAGGACAAACGATACATCAGGGTCCACATACTGTGCTCCGGAAAGATGGGCAATAGTCTCCACTATGCCATAATCAAGCCCGAGTGCAGACTTCATCAGGTCTTCACCATACCCGGTAGCTGCGGAAGATAGGAATTTAACCGTAACACCTTTTTCTTCAGCTTCTTTATAGAACAACTCCAACCCTTCCATCACTTTCTTGAGAGGGTTACCTTCGTTATTTCCGTAAAATTTATAGATAATATTCGCATCAGTATCCATTATTACAACTTTCGAGGTTGTGGAACCTGAGTCTATACCTAAGAAGCATTCTACATACTTTTCGTCACCCAATGCTTTAAACTGCAAAGCCTTTACATTGCGGTTAGCGTCCCATTCTATATACTCCAGTTCGTCTTTGAACAGAGCCGGTAATGCCTCACTGTGGTTGGACGATGTGGACTCGTTCAGTTTTTCTATCAGACTGTTCAGGTCAAAAGCCTTCACACCGTCTTCTTCATATAAGGCTGCACCCCAGGCAGGGAAATATTCCCCATTCTCAGGTACAATAATATCCGTAGTTTCAATCTTTAATACGTCGCGGAAAGAATTTCGAAGTGCAGGGATAAATGTCAACGGCCCGCCGATACAGATCACTTTGGGCACAACATCACATCCACGGGAAAGAGTCGTAACCGACTGCAAGGCCACGGCATGCAAAATAGAAGCGGAAATATCCGAAACAGGTATATTACGACTTATCAGGTTCTGCACATCTGTTTTAGCAAAAACACCGCAACGGGATGCAATAGGGTATATTTTATCATAAGTCAAAGCCTTTTCGCCCAGTTCATTTACCGGTATGTTCATCAGACTGGCCATCTGGTCGATAAAAGCGCCTGTACCTCCGGCACAACTTCCATTCATACGGATATCCGGATGACGGCCTTCACTAAAGAACACCATCTTGGCGTCTTCTCCACCCAAATCGATGAGCGTATGGGCGGCAGGATAAACATTCTTTACTACCTCAACAGCTGCAACTACTTCCTGTACAAACGGTATTCCTACACGCTCTCCGATACCCATACCGGCAGAGCCTGAGATATTGATATTGAATGCGGTACCGGGATATAATTCAACTACCTTTTGCAGTTCAGCTACAAGAGTTTGTTGTATATTAGCCTGGTGGCGACAATAGGACTTGTGTATAATTTGCTTATTATTATCCAAAACGACAATCTTCACAGTTGTCGAACCTACGTCAACTCCCATTTTATATTGTTGTCTTTTATTCATATTATAATGTAGTTTAGTTTTTTTTGAACTCTCCATCGCACGGTTTCAATGCGTTTATCGTAAATTCTATTACGTATTTCTCATGATTGGCAATCAGCTCATCATATATATTCCGGGGAATTTCCATCAATGTCATAGCCAGATTTCCAAACATAAAAGGGAACATACACAGCGATAATATATTCAGTAAAAAATCGGCGGCCGGAGTCTCTCTTATCGTACCTTTTTTGATCTCTTCTTCTATGCGTTCCTCAACCTTACTGAAAGATATATATGGATTACGGGCTTTAATCCGATTAGTCAGACCGGCCGGATTAAGGCTTACTTCATTCAGTATAAACGCCGCGATTTGCGGATATTCGAAAAGGATTTCATAGTAGGTATGAATCCATGTTTCTATTAATTCAAAAAAAGGAAGGTCGGATGTCACCGTCTCAAATATTCTTTTAGTGAATACATCGAGGGCATCTTCAAATATGATCTCAAATAAATTATACTTCGATTGGAAGTAATAATTTACCATGGCCACATTTGTGCCCGATGCTTTCGCTATATCCCTGACACTGGTTCCCTTAAAGCCGTTTTTGATAAAAAGCACTTGTGCTTCTTTCAGGATACGTTTCCTTACTTCCGAAGAATCTTCATTATTAAACATGTGTTCTAAACGATCGTTTAATCGCAAAAATAAAAAAGATTATCGGACTAAACAAGTGTTTAAGTATTCAATAGTATTTTAATACAATAATTTACACCTTAAAAATCGTCATATTCATTACTTATTCAAATGACAGGTAACAACTCTTTCTCCATCTTCTATCTATTATTCCAAGAAAAATGACTTAATTGCAACAGATATTACATTTCAGCATCTGAGAATATTTACCAAGTATGATAACAAGTAAAACCGTCCTTCTCCTCTTACTCATTTCATTCGGTTCTTCGGCCTTTGCCCAGAAGCCGAAGACACTCATTGCCCCTGAAGCAAAAGCAGAGAAACTGGCCGATGGCTTCAGCTTTACCGAAGGGCCTGCCGTAGATAAAAAAGGAAATATATATTTCACAGACCAGCCAAACGACAAGATCCTAATATGGTCGACAGATGGCCGGCTATCCACATTCATGGAAAATACCGGACGGGCAAATGGCCTTTATTTCGACCGGAACGGAAATCTGCTTTCGTGCTCCGATATGGATAATGAATTATGGAGCATCGATATGAATGGCAATCACACGGTTCTGGTCGCTGACTTCAATGGTTATAAACTAAATGGCCCGAACGACCTATGGGTGCACCCCGCCGGCGGCATCTATTTTACCGATCCTCTGTATAAGCGCGATTACTGGACCAGGAACCCCGGAATGCAGCAGGAGGGTGAATATGTGTATTTCCTTTCTCCCGATCGCGACAGTGTAATAAAGGTTGCCACAGATTTGAAAAAGCCAAACGGAATAATCGGCACTCCTGACGGGAAACAATTATATATTGCTGATATCGGGGCAAATAAAACATATGTTTATGACATCCTTCCCGATGGTTCTCTTGCAAATAAGAAACTCTTCACTTCGTTAGGTTCGGATGGAATGACCATAGACAGAGAAGGGAATATTTACCTGACTGGGCAGGGTGTCACAGTCTTCAACCCTGAAGGAAAACAGATAGAACATATTCCTGTGGAAGCAAACTGGACAGCAAACGTCTGTTTCGGAGGCAAGGATATGAAAACCCTCTTTATTACGGCCTCCCGGTATTTATATAGTTTGCGGATGAATGTAAAGGGCGTCAGATAGCTCATCCCCTGTTATGAAGGAAAGCCAGCGCTTTCTCCATGTCTTCCGGCGTATCTATGCCGATGGTCTCCACATCTGTATATCCCACACGAATGCGATATCCGTTTTCTATCCAGCGAAGCTGCTCCAACGATTCCGCTTTCTCTAATGAAGATTGGGGCAATCCGGTTATTTCATTCAGAATATCGGAGCGGTAAGCATACATACCAATGTGCTTATAAAAAGTATGCCTACCCGGCCATTCGGTATGATGTACGTCCCGGATATAAGGAACAATGGAACGGCTGAAGTAGATCGCTTCATCCATCTTATTTATAACTACTTTAGGCGAATTGGGATTAAACAGCACATCGAAACCATCTTCCTTTTTAAATGGTTTTACCAAAGTTGCCAGTTCAACCTCTTTACTATCGAAGCAGTTTTTAAGCGCTTCAATCTGTCCGGGCTGAATAAACGGCTCATCACCTTGCACATTGATTATCACATCAAACCCTCCGCCTATTTTAGCATACGCCTCTTGTATCCGGTCCGTACCGCTTTTATGATCCGGTGATGTCATTACGGCTTTGCCTCCGAAAGATTCCACCGTTTCGAAAATACGCGAATCGTCCGTAGCCACCCATACATCTTCAACAGCCTTCTTTACCTGCTCGTAGACACGTTGTATCATCGGTTTCCCGCCCATATCGGCGAGAGGTTTTCCCGGAAAGCGGGTAGAGGCGTAGCGCGCGGGAATAATAGCTATAAATTTCATATTGAATTTATCATATAATAATATACAAATTTAAGAAATAAACTTGTTATTAATTACCAATAAGAATCTGTAAAATATTATTTACTGCCTCTTGATAAAATAGCAGCATTCCGTATGTATAGATAAAGTTATCCCTGAAAAATACATTTCATAGAATATTCTCCACAAAAAAAAGACAGCCATATCAGCTGTCTCTTATATTTAGATTCCGTAGAATAATATCAGTTTATCCCACGCTGCCTTCCAGGCTTATCTGCAATAGCTTTTGGGCTTCTACTGCAAACTCCATAGGCAGGTTTTGCATCACTTCTTTTGCATATCCGTTTACAATCAGCCCGACAGCTTCTTCTGTCCCGATACCTCGTTGATTACAGTATAATATCTGGTCTTCACTGATCTTCGACGTTGTAGCCTCATGCTCGATAATTGCGCTTGGATTGGCAATATCCGAGTATGGGAATGTATGGGCACCGCATTTATCGCCCAGCAATAAGCTGTCGCATTGTGAGTGGTTACGGGCGCCTTCCGCTTTCGGAGATACCTTTACCAGTCCACGATACGAATTCTGGCTTTGCCCTGCCGAAATACCTTTCGATACGATACGGCTCCGGGTATTCTTACCTATATGAATCATTTTCGTTCCTGTATCGGCCTGCTGAAAATTGTTCGTTACGGCTACCGAATAGAACTCACCGATGGAATCATCCCCCGCAAGGATACATGAAGGATATTTCCATGTTACGGCCGAGCCGGTTTCCACCTGCGTCCACGATATCTTAGAACCACGGCCTTTACAAACACCCCGTTTAGTAACGAAGTTGTAAATACCACCTTTGCCTTCCTTATCGCCCGGATACCAGTTCTGCACAGTCGAGTATTTCACTTCGGCATGGTCGAGAGCGATAATCTCCACAATAGCCGCATGTAGCTGGTTTTCGTCACGCATAGGTGCTGTACAGCCTTCGAGGTAACTCACATACGAATCATCGTCGGCAACAATCAGCGTGCGTTCAAACTGGCCCGTATTAGCAGCATTGATGCGGAAATATGTCGACAACTCCATCGGGCAGCGGACGCCTTTGGGAATATACACGAACGACCCGTCGCTGAATACGGCCGAATTGAGTGTCGCGAAAAAATTATCACGATATGGTACTACTGACCCGAGGTATTTCTTCACCAGCTCGGGATGTTCCTGCACTGCTTCACTGAACGAGCAGAATATAATCCCTTTTTCGCCCAATACTTCTTTGAATGTGGTTTTTACAGAAACACTATCCACTACCGCATCTACAGCCATACCCGTTACACCTGCGAGTATTTCACGTTCGTGAAGAGGAACCCCCAGTTTGTCGAATGTCTTCAACAGTTCGGGATCTACCTCATCGAGGCTCTTCGGACCGTCTTTCTTTTTCGGCGCGGCAAAGTAGCTGATGCTTTGGTAATCTATCGGAGGAATATTCAGGTGTGCCCAATCAGGCATGTCCATTGTCAGCCAGTGACGGTATGCTTTCAGGCGGAATTCTAGCAGCCATGTGGGCTCGTTCTTCTTTGCCGAAATCAGACGGACAACGTCCTCATTGAGTCCTACCGGAATAACCTCTGTTTCTATGTCTGTTACAAATCCGTATTTATAATCACCGGAGGTAACATCTTCTAAAATCTTATCTTGAGTTTCTTGCATGAGTAATTTATTGTTAAGCCCATAGTCCGGCTATCGGGCTGTTAGCTCTTTCAGTTTGCAAAGATACGATATTCCACGCACTTAAAATACATATATAAATATTTTGCATCACTCATAGAACAGATATAACAGGCTTTTGTTTATCCTTTTTCATTTTTATAAGGACTCCTCCGTTTTTTGTATAATATTATTAAAGCAGGCAGGCAAAGGTATTAAAAACTTATTTTTATTTATTCCGGTATAATTCTGACAACTTCTTAGAAACTTTATCCGTACTTTTGTATTCTGTAATCCAAGACAAAGTGGAGAGAAGTAAATTCTATACAAAAGAGGAAGAAATAGCCAACAGCATGTCACATGCGATAGGTATTCTGCTCGGTATCACCGGCGGATATATCCTCCTTGCCGCAGCCATCGAAAACGGTAGCGGGTGGGCTATCGGCGGCGTTATCATTTACCTTTCCGGCATGATGGCATCATACATCACATCTACATGGTATCATGGCTGTAAACACGGCAAAAGAAAAAGTATGCTCCGCAAATGCGACCATGCAGCTATCTACCTGCACATAGCCGGCACATATGTTCCATTCACTCTCCTGGTACTGCGCAATGAGGGCGCATGGGGATGGTCGCTTTTTATTTTCATCTGGTTAGCTGCTATAGCCGGACTGATACTTAGCTTTGCCAGACTAAAAGACCATAGCAACCTCGAAACCATCTGTTTTGTATTAATGGGTTGCGCCATACTCGTAGCTTTCAAACCTCTGGCAGACGTATTATCTGCCGACGGACGCATCGAATCCTTTTATCTGCTTATAGCAGGAGGGGTTTCCTACATCGTTGGCGCACTGTTTTATTCCTGGACAAAGAAGAAATACATGCACACTGTTTTCCATTTCTTTGTATTGGGAGGAAGCGCCTGCCATATGATTGCAGTCTATCTCCTGTTGTAAAAAGTATCCCTTTTTGCAGTTAAAAACGCTTGTCTTATTTACCCGTAACTGAGCGAAGGGCATATATGATCCGGATAATCCGCCCGGAAAGGAATATGTATCCACATCCGGGAATTGAAAGGAACATCCTGTTACCGAAAATGATACCTGACCATATCTGTTTGTTCTTCAAATGGTTTTAATATATTGGAAACAAAATATGGATGATTTACACCATCCGGATAATACTGAGCTTCGATGCACAACCCTCCCATCGGCATGAACCTGCCCGACAGGAAATCGCCTGTATAGAGCATAATTCCGGGCATAGTTGTATATACATCCATTTGCCGGCCCGACACTTGGCTACTCACAGTAGCGAAAGGATCGACCATACCCCTTTTCTCCTTTATATAGAAAGCATTATACCCTTTCAGGTTGTCGTTCTTCGCTTTCATTTTTTCTCTTATAATACCAGGCAGGCGAAAGTCAAAGGCGGAGCCGTCTACAGCAAGAATCTTTCCTGTAGGCAAAAAAGTATTATCCATTTCGAGGATGTTGCCTGTATCTATTCGTAACTTATGGGCAGATACATCTCCTTCTGCTGTACTATCCAGATTAAAGTAACTATGATTGGTAAAACTCACAGGAGTAGCCTTATCCGAAACAGCCCTGTAAACTATATCCAACTCATTATCTTCGGAAAAAGCATATATGACGGATAACCTGAGATTTCCGGGAAAACCGCCTTCCCCATCACTGCTTTCGGAGATAAACTCAACCTTATCTCCCATAATATTGCAGTCAAACACTTTCTTATTCAGCCCATTAAAGCCCCCATGATTGGAATTCATACCGTCATTTTTATCTACATGATATGTCTTTCCGTTCAATGGGAATCGAGCCTTTGATATACGATTAGCATAACGTCCTACAGTGCATCCAATATAAAACTCATCCGTGAAATAATCCGTGATATCATCATATTTCAAAACAACATTCCCTAACAAGCCGTCCTTGCCGGGTACGACAACCGAAACAATTGTAGCGCCATAATTCATTACTTCAACATAAGCCCCTGAAGAGTTCGTTATACGAAACAACTTAACCTCTTTACCCTGATTTATAATTGGCTTTTGTCTTGCTACCATAATCATAATACATCTATTACCACATTCTTACTTCTTGTAAATCCTCATTACCAATCCTCCGCCAGCCGATACGGCAAATGTTTGTATGGAACTCGCATCCACTTCTTTTTCTTCATAAATATAGTGTGTAGCCCATAAACTGGCATCGTCACCATCGCGATATATCTCTGCCATGTATTTCCCGTTTTTTGGCAAGAATGAGAAATCAACCGTAAAACTCCTTGCCGTCCAATCGGTCATACCTCCTACATACCAGTCTTTCCCCTTTTGTTTTGCAACGAGGGCATATTCTCCGACCTTAGCATCCAGTACCTTGGTATTGTCAAATACCACAGGAACTTTGGAAAGGAACTTCAGGATAACAGGGTCTTTACGATATTCGGAGGGGGAATCGCAGAGCATCGCAAAATACTGATCATAGAGCACAAACATCGACAACTCATGGCAACGTGTGCCCTGAGCCGAGGGCAATCCCGGATCGACAGGCCGGAACAACTGGGGAGAACAATTCCGTAATGCACCCGGAGTATAATCAAGCGCGCCTCCCAGCATCCGGGTGAAAGGTATTGTCACATGATGCTTCGGATTAGCGGTCAAATCCCATTTGGAACATTCACCGCCTCTTACTGCCTCATAGTTCACAATATTAGGGTACATGCGTTGCATTCCGGTAGGTTTACTGCATCCATGAAAGTTTACCATCAGTTTGTATTCTGCCGCTTTACGGGCAATCGTTTCATACCACTCCATCGCCAACTGGTCATCACGATCAAAAAAATCCACCTTAATACCCACAGCCCCCCAATCATGAACCATTTTCAGATATTCATCAGCTTTATCAGTCAACGCCATTGCCACACACCAAAGAAATACACCTACATTTTTCTTTTTACCATAATCGATAATCTCCCGAATATCTACTTTCGGATTCACTTTCGACAAATCGAAGATATCGGACCAGCCGGCATCTATCATCAGGTATTCCAGATTATTTTCGGCTGCAAAATCTATATAATACTTATATAGAACTGTATTCCGGTTATCCATTCCCGACGGGATATCCACACCGGGCAGCAGGGCATCGTGCCACCATTCCCAGGCGGCCTTTCCCGGTTTTATCCACGAAACATCAGTTAATGACTGAGGTGTTGCAAGTTTATAGATCAATTCGTTTGTCAACAGGTCTTTATCATTATCGGTGACGATCATTACACGCCAGGGCAGATCGCGTCGACCTTTGATCTTGGCGATATAATCCCGGGTTCGTTGTACGACGGAAACAAATCCCCAGCTACCCAAAGCTGTACTATCAGGATATTGGGCAAAATCGGCATAAAACCCTTTTTCGCCTTTTTTCAGATACATGCCGGGATAATCCCTTACATCCGATTCAGCAATTACCACCTTGACATTGCCAGGCATAGAAAAGAGAACCGGGGTTATGGCTTTTTTCCCGTCTCTGATAGACGATTGGGACGCATAGTCGACATACATCAACTCCCATGCAGTATAATTGTCTGTTTCGGGATATATAACAGCCGGATCATTAAGAATATTGACATTGAATATTTCATTACTGACAATCATCTCTTTATCCAGTCCGGCTGCAAAACGGTATGCCACACCTTCATTGTAAGCTCTGAATATTAAAGAATACCCTTTCTGAAAATCAAGCCTTACTTCATTATATTTCTCTTGCAACGACTTAAATTTTCCATACAGAGGTTGTATAGTTTCATCTGCGGAACTTCTTATTGTATTCTTTACGCGGGGATTTTTCATAAGATCTTCTCCCTGCAGTTGAAAACCAATGTCAGAGGTTGCGATGATCTCCTTCCCCTTGAAAAATACCTGGTAAGTGATCGCATCTTTGATATCTATCTTTACTTTCAGGTGTGAATCAGGCGATACGACCTCTATTCCAGACACGTTAACTGAAAATAAATGAGATAAACATAATAAAATTGCCAATATATGTTTCATTTGTTATTCTACGCTATTTAACTGAAGTACTACGCTTTCATATTCATTATACATTCCAAAAGTCATTCCGGCAGTCATCAGGTATTCGCCACTGAACACCTTACCTTCATACGCCGATACCCTTGACCAGTCGTCAGGGTCTTTATTCACTTCCTTTATGATATATTTCTTATTGGGGTCAAGACCCTGTAAAAGAATAGTTTGTTGATTCGATTTGACTTCTTTCCTTACAAGGAAATTGAACAGGATAGCTTCATCTTTATCTTCCGACACATACATATATGCAGTGCGGTTGCCCTTATATGGCGACAATATACGATAAAGATCTCCCATTAATACCGTCTTCCTGATTTTCTTATATGTTTCTATCGCATTTCTGGAAAAAGCTTTTTCGTCTTCGGTCATCTGTACCGGCTGTAAATCCATTCCTAATTTTGCAGACATAGCTACATCGAAACGGAATTTAAGAGGGGTACTTCGCCCCGATATATGATTGGGGGATACTGCCACATGACTGGCAAGGCCTATAGCCGGGAAGAAATATTGTGTTCCCCATTGAGTGAATATACGTTGCAACGGATCATTGTTGTCACTGATCCAATATTCATCAAAATACCTCATCGATCCATAGTCGATACGGCCGCCGCCGCCCGAACATGCCATAAATGTTACATCCGGATATTTAGCACTTACTTTTTCCATTACTTCCAGTAGCGCGCGGGTATAGTCAATCCACAGATGAGACTGTTTACCTGCAAACAGATACGATGAACCCGGATTATGGACAAAACGGTTGCAATCCCATTTTACATAATCGATTCCCGGATTGTCTTGCAATATATTATCTATAGTATTGAATACAAAATCCTTCACTGCGGGATTGCTCATATCGAGTATCAGCTGGTTACGCTGGAGCGTTCTCTCCCTGTGTGGCTGCGCAATAACCCAGTCAGGGTGTTTTTCATACAATTCACTGTTGGGATTTACCATTTCGGGCTCTATCCATATCCCAAACTTCAGGTTTCTTTTTTTACACTCTTCTATAAGATATGGTATTCCCCTCGGTAACTTCTTCTTATTTGTCTGCCAGTCGCCAAGACCGGCATTGTCCCCATTTCTGGGATATTTATTCCCGAACCAGCCATCATCAAGGAGGAATAGTTCAAAACCCATTTTTGAGGCATCATCTATAATCTGAGTCAGTTTAGCCTCATCAAAATCAAAATATGTAGCTTCCCAGTTATTGAGTAAAATACTTCTTTCCTTATTGCCGTTCTTTATACCATATTGCCTTGCCCAGCGATGAAAATTGCGGGATATCTTCCCGGTACCCTCATTGCTGTAGGTATAGAGCAGTGCCGGAGTTTTAAACACCTGCCCTTTCTCCAGTGTATAAGTAGAAGCATAAGGATTGGCCCCTGACAGGATACGCAGTTTTTTTGCATTGTCTACTTCAAAACTGAACTGGAAATTACCCGGCCAGGCCAACGTTCCTCCAATCACTTCCCCACTCTGTTCCTCTGCCGGTTTGTCCAACGCCAACAGGAAGCATGGATGTGTATATTGGTTTGTCCGTACACCAAGCTTGGAGTCAATTACTTTAATTCCCGCAGATAATTCGTCTTCCGATATATTCATCTCTTCCGACCAATCACCGTGGAACTGGCTTATATAATACTTCTGCGAAAAGAAAGACAGATCGGAAGACGCAAAATTTGCCAGCATAATACTCTTATTTTCGTTATTCTTTATCTCTGTCCATTGTTCAATAATATCTTCTTTCTGATAAGCATTATAGTGTAAATCTACATAAAGGCCATAATAATCATCTTTCATGGAGATAATAGTATGGATAATATTACCGGATTTATTTTCAACTTTTGAAGACACATAGGACAGTTCAGTGGAGGTATTACCATCAGCATGCGTAACTCTCAATGCGGCTTCAAATACATGATTTGTTCCGAAGGTAGAGTAAGCGCTGAAATTTCCCGGAGCAAGAGTTTCCAGTTCACTTATCTGACTGATCTTCTTTCCAAAATAAACCTGTTCCAGTTTGTTACGGTCATTCACTTTTAGCAATAAACATACATTATCTGTCGTCAGCGGGACAAAATCGTTCGCGTATATCCCTGTCGTAAACAGGAATATGTTCAATATAAACATTATCTTTTTTAAATTCATCATATTCTATTATAAGTTATATACTGCTTAATATTAACTGGCTATCGATATGATTTACGTCCAATTGTACTACCTTACCCAGATATTCTTTTGTTTTATCCAGGTTGCCAAGTCCAAGGTTTCCTAATCCCATAACATAGTAACAATGTATCTTATTCCGTGTATTCAGGTCGTCCTCCCATATGGCAAGATCGGGCAATGATACAGCAAAATAATCGATTTGGCAATTATCAAACAGATGTTTCTCTCCATGATCGATCAGCTTGTGAAAACGTCCGCGGGCTTTGTCCGTGTCGCCTAGTGCCAGCCAAGCCAGTCCCTGATAGAATATCTTATCCGGTTGCTGATCGTTATAATAAAATGCCTGTTGCGGTTCAGCTATACCAACTGTCGCTTTCCGGAGGAAAAATATAGCTTTTTCCTCATTACCCAATCCACGGTAAGCAATACCTTTATAATAATCTATATCGTTTTCTTCGGCAGTCGTCAGTTTTCCTTCTCCGAGATTGTGAGGAAAAGAATCTATCTCGTGAAGAAGTGTTACCGCTTCGTCATACTTCTTACTGTTGATAGCCTGTTTGGCCAGTTCGATACGGCAAACCGTATATTGTTTGGTAATTTTGCCTTCGCCGCCTTCCCACGGATGGAATTTGCGGGATGCAATCAGGTCTTTTGCTTCTGCATATCTGCCCAAGTGATTATACAAGGTGATGCGTTCTATACACAGGTCGTCACGTTCGGCTACAAGTGCCGGATATTTATCTAACAGGGCAAGACGCTCTTTATGTGAAACTCCCATTTTCTTGTATAGCTGATCCAGTTCCATCAACATACGTGAGTCTGACGGGTCTGAAGCAAACGCTCTTTCCAGTAATTCCCTCGCCTCCTGCTTTCTGTCGTATTTGTTGTAATACGCCAATGCCAGGTTACGCAATACTGTCGGAAATTTATCATTCAGTTGCATAGATTTCTCCCAACACTCTTTTGCTTCGTCATATTGACGGAAAGCATACCAGAAGTTACCCAGATAGTATGGCGCTAAAGCATCCGAAGGATTTATCTTCATCGCATCCTGAAGGATATTTACTTCCTCTATACGGTTAGGGAAACACTTGTCCGGATTCATCCCCGCTGCTTTCACATAATATTCTTTCGCTTTGGCTCTATCACCTGATTGGGAAGCAAAATAACCTAATGTATAATACACCATCGGATAAACATTATCCTCACCGGTAACAACATACGACAGCAATTGGCCCGCCTCGTCATACATGCCTGCTCCTGCAAAATCGAGGGCATATTCTATATAAGGATGGGGTGCCCCGCGCATTAAGGTTCTAAGTTCATTCAAATCATTTAAATCATTTGTCAACAGGTACTTTTCGAAACGGCAGCCCATATTGAATTTATCTATTTTCAATGATTCTCCTATCAAAGCCATAGCTTCATCTTTACGTTCCAGTTTTCTGAGAATCGAAGTTTTCAACTGACGGGCTTTATGGTTATGCCAGTTCCTTACCAGACTACGGTCGATCCGGTCCAAAGCATCTTCGTATAAACCTCTTTCCGCATCTATCCTGGCCAGTGCATAATAGCCTGAATCCTGCCATGCGGCATTCCATGTCGCTTTAAAGAATGCTTTGTATGCTTCGTCTTTTTTACCTTGCATATGCAAACACCAACCTAAATTGTAATGAGGCTCCCCATCATACGGATTCGGGTTACGCTCTGTCTGAGTTTCTATTGCTTTACGCAAGAATGGTTCCGCATTGGCAAACTGCCCTCTCCGTATCATCAATAATCCCATAGCATTGTTGCAACGAATATCCCCGGGTTCACGGTTCAATGCTTCCATATAGTAATCAAAAGGATTGTACGTTGCATGACGGTACTGTTCCAGATGAAGCCCTGTAAGGTATAACTGCTCGATAGATGCAATATCCTTAGGCCTTTTTGCTGCTTTTGCAGGATCGGGGATTGGTTTAATTTCAGGTTTATCCGCCTGATAGGTCAGTAATTCTCTACCTTCTGATGTATATAGTTCGAATATAAGGTTTTCCGGAAGTATATTACCTACAAACAGTTCTTTTATATAATATTCTGACGGGGAAGTATTAGCTTGTTCATCAATAAATACCTCTCCTTCTTTATCCCTTAACAGCACACGGAGGTTTTTGAATTCTGATGTTGTATAAATAATTATTTTAGCCTTACCGTCTTTGATTTCGATATTAGCTATCGCATCCTTATTAGCGTTCTTAACATAGCCAACTTCCGCATAAGGCATAAAATATTGTACCCATGACTTTTCTTCATTCGGTTGCAGCCATGCAAAGTCGGGCTGGTTATCGGTATAAACGCCTGTCATCAGCTCGATATACGGCCCGTCTTCATCAGTCAGATTTCTGTCCCATGCCTGCCCGAAGTCCCCGTTACCCCATGTCCATTGCTTTTTTCCTGGTGATACATTGTGATTGGCAACATGCAACAGTCCACCTTTTACATCTTCTTCATAACCTCCTACGAAGTCGAATTTCGACTGAATCGCCATATAGGATGTAGGAACAGGTACATTTTTATATTTGGAAATATCCACTCCCGCGGAATAGTCCTGCTTGTAATACTCCCCTGTTGCTATCGGGAAATTGGATACGGCACGTTTACCATGATCGAATACCGCATGCACATCTGCAGGAAATACAGAATGATAACCGTCATTTACTACAACAGCCGGATTTGCCCACCAAAGAAAAGTCTGAGGGAAAGCTGTTCTGTTATATACTTTCACGTTGATTTCAATATATGCTTTTCCCGGATAAAGGGTAAAGCCCTGCATGCCTTTTGTACGGAACATGCGTTCAACCTCGTTACACCATACGGTAACGCTTCCGTCGGCACTTTCTTCTATAAGGTGATCTGTTGGTAGAAACGTACTCGGCCGATGGTGCTGAGGCCAGTTAAATTCGATTCCTCCCGAAATCCAGGGACCAGTAAGACCAACCAAAGCCGGCTTGACAACCTGATTATAATAAACAAAGTGACGTCGCTTTACCTTGTCGTAAGCCATGTGAATACGTCCTCCAAGTTCAGGCAATATCATCACTTTGAGAAATTCATTCTCGATAAACAGAGCCTTATATTGTTTATCTTTTTTCTCATCAGATACTTTTTCGACCACAGGATAAGGATATACGACTCCCGAACTACCCTGATAGACTCTTTTTTCGAGAAACATAGGGTTCTTCTCTTCTTCTCCTATCTCATATGTAGGAAGCATAATATCTTCCGCCCATGCTTTAACAACTCCTTTTTCATCAATTGTAGACTGAATAAGATAGCTTGTAATTTCTTCCATTTCTTAATACAGTTTTATATTATTATAGATTCATTTTAGCATTCAATCCCCTGTACCGCAAATAACAAATCTACTTACGCAACTGAAGATAAGGCCTTTAAATACTTTATTTATTTTGTTAATTCTTTCTCTATTTCTTCAAGTGATTTACCTTTCGTTTCAGGTAAATTTGCTTTAATAAATATAAATCCTAATAGGCAGATTATTCCATATAGCCAGAATGTGCCATATGCCCCTAATCCACTATTAAGAAGAGGGAATGTATATGTAAGGATAAAACATGCTGTCCACAAAGAGAATGTTGACACCGCCATTGCCATCCCCCTGATACGTGTGGGAAATATTTCGGAAATGACCACCCATGTAATCGGAGCCAGGCTCATTGCATAACAACCGATAGCCAGCATAACGAGCGACAATACGGCAATGCCGGATATTTCGAGATAGTAGCATGCCCCCAGAGCCGCATAGATAAGCGCCAATCCTATTGCTCCGAATAAAAGTAACGCTCTGCGTCCGAGTTTATCTACCGTATACATGCCAATTATCGTGAATATAACATTAGTCACCCCTGTAACAACTATATTGAATAATATATCGGATACTCCGTATCCGGCTGCTGAAAATATCTCCTGAGCATAGTTGAATATCACATTAATACCACACCATTGCTGGAAAGCTGCAATAACAATACCTATCAATAATATCTTAGGCATCTTTCCTTTGAATAGTAGTTTATAATTTACGTTCTCTTTCACCTCCGAAACTGCCGCTTTGAGAGTCGCAATTTCGTTTTCTGCATAAGCCTTTCCCCCGATGCGGTTCAATATATTTTCCGATTTGGTAAATTCATTACGGGTACTTAACCAGCGCGGACTCTCCGGCAAGATAAAGAGCATCAGAAAGAATACAACGGCGGGTACACCTCCTGTCCAAAACATATAGCGCCATCCCATCTGCCCGTTCCAGGAGGCCAGGATATCTTCACCCGGCATCACGGGATCTGCTATAAGCCAGTTTACAATCTGAGCCGAGAGTATACCAATTACAATTGTCAGTTGATTGACCGACACAAACTTACCCCTTACGTTTGCCGGGGAAACCTCTGCAATATACATCGGAGACAGATTTGAAGCCATGCCAATGCCAATGCCCCCCAATACCCTGTACACTATAAACCATGAAAGATCATTACAAATACCTGTACCAATAGCAGCTATAATAAATATGAGGGAAGAAACGATCATTAGCGGCTTCCTTCCGTACCTGTCGGATAAACTTCCCGAAACCATCACTCCCACAAGACATCCTAAAATAGCACTTCCCATTACCCAGCCTTGCATAACCGGGGAATCGGCAATATTAAAATATACTTCATAAAATGGTTTAGCACCTCCGATGACAACCCAGTCATAGCCGAAAAGAAGGCCTCCCATAGCCGAAACAAAAGTGATAAGTAAAAGATAGTTTTTTCTTCGCTCTTTCATGGATATTATAATGTTAGTTAGATATTGGATTATTACTGAAGCAAAATTAGAGGTTTCTTCCCTGCTAAAGATGTAAGGATTTTTTAAATACATGTAAAATATTACAATTTGATCCTCTGCATAACTACATATGGCTTTCTTGTAAAATATATAATTATTGTTTTGGGCTGATTCTGATTTTTTAATTCCTTGGAAATTATAAATACCAGAACATAGTTTGACAACAATAGAAAAAGCTGCCGCTTCCAATTCTTTACTTCCCTCTTACCGCTCATTACTTACTACTTATACCAATACTTCAAAGGACTCCAAAGCCATAAGCTTTACCTATAGATAAAATACTCATGTTATAATAACTCATAACCTGTAAGTTTTTCTACCTTTGTAGCATTCGTATTCTAAAATTGAAAGAATGGAAGCATTTCCTTCGAGTCCTTACATTCAGTTTTCCCGTAATCAATGGGCTGCTCTCCGCGACTCGGAACCGATGACGCTCACATATGAAGAGTTGCTGACGCTGCAGGGCATCGACTACGAACTCTCTATCGACGAAGTAGAAGACATCTATCTGCCTCTCTCCCGTTTATTGAGTTATTACTTCAATGCGCGTACCAGCCGCCAGTCGGTACTGACAAAGTTTCTCAATCAGAAATCGATGAAAGTTCCCTTCATTGTCGGGATTGCCGGTAGCGTGTCGGTAGGCAAGAGCACAACTGCACGTGTATTACAGGCATTACTTAGCCGTTGGAAAGAGGATACGCGAGTATCACTGATAACCACCGATGGATTTCTGTATCCAAACGCTACATTGGAAGAAAAAGGCATTATGCTCAAGAAAGGATTCCCTCAATCATATGATATAAAGACACTGTTGAAGTTCGTTACGGACCTGAAAGCGGGGAAAAGAAATATAAGAGTACCCAAATATTCGCATCTCATTTATGATATTATCCCTAACGAGTATCAGGTCATAGACCAGCCGGACATACTTATTTTGGAAGGATTGAATGTATTGCAGAGCGGAATGGATTATCCGGATGAAAAACCCCGTATTTTCGTTTCCGATTTTGTAGATTTTTCCATCTATGTGGATGCCGATGAGCAGAAACTGGAAGAGTGGTATATCTCCCGTTTTATGAAGTTCAGGAAAGGAGCATTTACGAATCCCGATTCGTATTTTCACAGCTTTGCCAAACTGGCTGACAAGAACGCGATCAATACCGCAAAAACCATCTGGAGAGAAATAAACCGCAAGAATCTGCGTAAAAACATCCTCCCTACACGTGAACGGGCCAGTCTGATACTACATAAAGGAGAAGGGCATGCCGTGGACTATGTGAGGCTAAGGAAATAAGTACCATTATAGTTACATAAAAAAGGAGACATCTGTAGGGATGTCTCCTTCTCATTTTATCCAGGGTAAGAATTAGTCGATAAAATCTACTGTTTCTTCTCCAATCATCTGGCGAAGTGTATTTTTCAACTTCACATATTGGATGAACAAGTCATGCTCTGCAACCTTGCTAGGCTCATGCATAGGACTCTTGAAGTAGAAAGATAACCAGTCTTGTATACCGCTCATTCCCGCACGTTTAGCCAGGTCTGTAAACAGAACAAGGTCCAGGCAAAGTGGAGCCGCAAGAATAGAGTCTTTACAAAGGAAGTCTACCTTCATCTGCATTTTGTAACCTAACCATCCGAACAAGTCGATGTTATCCCATCCTTCTTTATCGTCGTTGCGGGGTGGATAATAGTTGATACGAACCTTGTGGTAAACATTACCGTAAAGTTCAGGATAAAGTTCCGGTTGAAGGATGTTATCGATAACCGAAAGTTTCGATTCTTCTTTTGTCTTGAATGAACCCGGATCGTCCAGTACCTCACCGTCGCGGTTACCAAGAATGTTTGTAGAGAACCATCCGTTAAGACCGAGCATACGGGTCTTGAACATTGGAGACAATACAGTCTTCAACATTGTCTGACCAGTCTTGAAGTCCTTTCCGCATATCGGAGTCTGAGTTTTCTCTGCCAGTTCCCACATTGCAGGTATGTCTACAGTCAGGTTAGGAGCACCATTGATGTATGGTATTCCCATAGATACTGCTGCATATGCATAAACGTTTGAAGGAGCAATGTCTTTGTGGTTTTCCTTCAGTCCTTTTTCGAAAGCTGCAAGTGTTTTGTGTACTTCACCCAGCGGAGTGAATACTTCTGTACTACCGCACCAGATAACTACGATGCGATCGCAATTATTTTCTTTTTTGAAGTTTTCGATGTCTTGTTTTACTTGTTCCATCAATTCCCACTTTGTAGGAGCCGATTTTACCCAAGTACCATGCAAACGTTTTACAAAGTCCTGATCGAATACTGCTCTCATCGGTTTGATAGCCTGCATTTCATCTTTAACTTTGTCCAAGTCATCTTTTGTTAAAACATCTGCATGTTTTGCAGCCTCGTATGCATCTTCTTCAAAAATGTCCCATCCACCGAATACGACATCATTAAGATCAGCCAAAGGCACTGCATCTTTGATTTTAGGGAAGCGGTTTTCTTCTCTTTTCCCTAAGCGCATTGTAGCCAATTGAGTGATTGACCCTACAGGAACTCCCTGTCCTTTACGTGTTAGCAACGTTCCTGCCATGAATGTTGTTGCTACTGCACCAACTCCAACTGTTAGAATACCAAGTTTTCCATTGGCTTCTTTTAATTGTACTTTTCCCATTTTTTTTAATTAAATTAAAATACACTGCAACCCGCAGCAATCCTTTAAACTCTGGATCAAGTTTCTTCAGGATATTATCTCCTGTTTCCGCAAAATCCTATATAATAGTATAGCTTCAGCGAAAACCAGTCTTATTTTATTCTCCCAACCCGGGCTTTTCTACCATACAAACGGTATCCATTATTAAAACCGGAATCCTTACTGACTCCATATTATTACCCAAAAATCAAGTACGCGTTTTTCAGCCTATCTGAAAAACAGACTTCAACTCCATGAAGTCGGAAATAATGATATTTGCCGTGGCATTCTCTTCCTCGTCACCCCACCCCTGACCTTTGAGCCAGATAGTCTGACACCCGTTTTGTGAAGCAGGCACAATATCTTTCGAATGAGAATCCCCGATAACCACAACTGAAGAAGCAGGTAAATCCAGATTCTGGACGCCCAGACCGAATATAGCCGGATCAGGCTTCCTTACTCCTACTACAGCCGATTCTATAATATCGTCGAAATATCCGGACAAGCCGAAATCAGTTAGCACAGATTGTATGTTTCCATAAAAGTTAGAAACCAATACCATGGGATAACGGCTCTTCAATATTTTGAGTAAAGGCTTCTCTTTTTCTATTAAATCTCTGACAAAGGTATAACATTGTGTCGAAATAGCAAGGCTATAACCCTTTGTTTTATCATTTTCGGATAAAAAGCCTTTATTTATTAAGTAATTTACCTGTAAATCTATCTTTTTTCCAAGTAATATAAAAAAATTATCTTCTGCTTCAATAACAGGGTGTGTAGCAAGATAACGCTCGGCATACACATAAGCTTCACGAAACTGTTCTTTCGAAACAGGTACTTCATTATCCACATATGCATCCCAAAGCACTTCGCCCCAATGTTTCCCATTGCTGTCGATAGTACCTCCGTAGTCGAAGATTATTCCTTTTATTTTACTTATATCCAACATTCTTTTTCAAATCTTAAAAGGTAACAAAGGTAACACTTATTTCAGTAAACAGTAAACAGTCAGCAGTTAACAACTCGTATCTTGTCTACTCGTAACTCGTAACTGCCCTAGGGCGCAGTATCTCGTATCTTTCTCCAAAAGGTAACAAAAGTAACAGTTTTTTTAGTCTTTGTGCCCTTTGTGATTTCCTTCGTGTACTTGGTGGTTAAAACTCTTTACCACAAGGGACACAAAGATTTACACCAGGGACACTATATAAAAAGGTAACAAAGGTAACATGATTAAAGTCTTTTCAGAGTGTTACTTTTTAGTGAATCCCGTTGCTTTTACTTGTTCGATAATATAGATAAAGATAGATGGAAAATAAAGCGGATAATCTGATATTTATTTTGTTATTCGAGTCCGGACTACTTCACAAGCGTTAAAAGAGGCTGTCCTTTTAAATTCAGCCTCTTATATCTTAATGTCGAAATGTATACCGGAATACGTCCGATTATCTTTTCTTCTTCATAGCATAAGTCTGTGCTTTCAGAAATTCGCCAAACTCTTTTATATCTGTGAATTTGGCTTGCTCCTCAACTGAGATCGGTTTACCAAAACGTACATAAATAGTCTTACCTCTTTTGTTAGTCGTTTCATGCAATAGACGTACAGTCCTTATTTTCCAGCTTATAAATCCTAATGTACGATATATCCACGAATTGCTTCCATCTATATACATAGGAATGACCGGGACCTTTGCTTTCTTTATCAATTTAAGAACAGTTGGTTGCCATTCACGATCTTCGGTCTTAGTCAGATGATTGGTTGATACACCTCCTGCCGGAAACAGCCCCAACGGATGTCCGTCATGCAAATGTTCCAGGCATTGCTTTACTCCTCCCAGACTCGATTTCAGATCTTTCATCTTATTTCCTTTAGCATAAGGATTGACTCCGATAAAATGCTCGTCCATAGTATCTATCTGGCTCAGCATCCAGTTTACCATCATCTTGTAGTCCTTACGCTTGCTTGCCACTGTACTGATAGCTATTATTCCATCTATATGGCCTATTGGATGGTTCGAAACTGTGATGAACGGCCCTTCTTTAAACTGATCGAGAACCTCGTAATTCTCATACTTGCGGATGATCCCCATTTTGTCGAGCATATCATTCACAAATTCAAGACCTGTATATTGTTTGGAGGCATCGTAAATAGCATTTACCTTATTTAAGCCTCCTACACTGAACACAATATTCGTAAGGGTATTTCCAAAACGCCCCCTGAATACAGGATGCAGGTTCTGTATCATATCCCTGCTTATCAGTTTTTCTTTCATAAGCCTTTTTTCAGTTATCAGTCAGGAGTTTACAATTCATATCTTGTCTACCCGTAACTTGTAACTCGTAACTACTTAATATAATTAAGATATTTGCTGTAAAATGATTTAAACCAGCCCAGCCTCATCAATACAAATTCGAACAATGCGATGCCCACAACCGCGCAAAGAATGCCTAACAGTACATCTATAATATAATGATGAGACGTATATACTGCTGTAAACCATATACCAACCAAGAATATTAAAACAACGGACAATATTCCCCGGTTACATTTCTTCTTTACTACATAGAACAGCACCACTACCAGATATGCCGAATGCAGGGACGGAACCGCGGCAAATACATTGGCATTGCGCCCGTAAATGGAATTGAACAGCGGGAAGCCTATCAGTTCATCGAAACGAACTAATCCGGCCATATTACCGGGTGTATTCAATATCGGCTCAAACCCGTAATTCATCGCATACCATGGCGGTGCAGCGGGATGAATGTAATAACAAGTGAAACCGAGCAGATTGACAAAGAGGAAAACCATTGCAAAGCGAAGGAACATATCCCTGTCTTTCTTGAAATATAAGTATAGACCGAATGCCACCGGAACAGGTACCCAGCCCAAATAAAAAATACCGGCTAAGAAATCGGCTATTGCGCTCGTATGCAGGGTGAAATATTCGCAAGGAATAAGTACTGCACCATCTACTGTAATACCGAATAACGCTTTTTCCAGATTATATAATCCCTCCACATCTATCGGATTCACCAGATAATTAGGATATACACGCATCCAGTCGTAAGAAATACCGAATATAAGAAACGGCAATAATCCTACGGCTAATTTCCGGGTCTTGGCATTCACAAAAAACAACAAGAGAAAAAGTGCGATCAAAAGAAAATGCTCAGGACGAAATCCTACGAATATACTTGTCAATATCGAAAACAGGATAGTTATCCCTACAACAATAATGCTCTCTCTCAGAGTCGGCAAAGAAATCTGTAACTTCATTTATTCTCCTGCTTTTTCTTTTCTGTCTTGTTCCTGCAACACCCTTTTGCAATGTCTCAGGCGGTTAATAGCTGTAATATTGGAAAATACGGCGACGAAAGCAATCGGTACCACCATAATTAATATCGGCTCAAACAAAGGAATACTCTCTTTGTGAGGCACAGCGACACGATAATACGGAAAGAAATATCCGAACAAGCCGCAGAGTATACACCCCACAGCAATAGTCACCACACGCTCGGGACGCTGCATAAACCCTCCTTTACATTCTATCCCTAATCCTTCGGCACGGGCACGCACATAACTTACCATCATGGACCCGATAAGAGCGATAAAGGCAAATAACGAGCTAAAGAAATATCCTTGCAGGATCAGATAATAGCAAATACCGAACAACACAATCAGCTCGCTATAACGGTCGAGTACCGAATCAAACAGTGCGCCATAACGGGAACTCATTTTACCGACGCGGGCAACCTGCCCGTCCATCATGTCAAACAATCCGGCAAATAAAATAACGAATCCCCCCCAACCGACAAACGACAAATCGCCTTCATGGCCGTAGGTATGCCCGAAAAAGATTTTTCCCCGCATAGCTCCGCAAATAAAAATAATACAAGCTACAACATTCAGTACCAACCCTGTGGCCGTAATAAAATTGGGTGTAATACCAATCTTTACCATCCCCCTGACAAGAGGGTCAATAATTTTATAAATTATCTGTTGAGCAATATCTCTAGCTTTCATTTTTATCCTTCCCCTTTTTTAAGATTTATATATATCGTATACAGCAACACCTTTCTATATGTCATCTGCATGTTCCTTTTCACATTCTATAACTTCTTCTTTATTATCTTTTTGCGTATTTTTCTTAAAATACTTTTTGAAATCCCTGTTCTTATATACAAAGAGACGCTGCATGTTGTAATTCCATCCGAACCCGACGATCAACGAGACAATTATCTTCGGTATCAGGAATACATTATTCGCTATAATCTCCGGCAGGCTCTCCATAGGAAGCCATTTCATCACCAGTTCAGTCACCAATACCGTCCCTTCTCTGTTAAGGAACAGATTGACCAGCCAAACCATCACATATTTAATAGCAACATCGCGTATCTTACTATCCTGAGCCTTGAATGTCCATTTATAGTTTATAATACAATTAACCACTCCTCCCGAAATATTGCCGAAAAGGGTCGCATTACCATAAAAGACGCCAAAAATATTAGTGAGTAATATGGTTACTGTAAAGTCAGTCAGACTAGATATCTGTGAGGAGAACTGCGCCCGCACAAACATGAAAATCCCTCCTTTTTCAGAGACGGTTTTCGTGACCTTCTTTATCCAATCAGCCATTTTCCTCCCAATAATATTATAAAGCCATACACTCCTGCAAGCACATCATCCATCATTACGCCCCATCCGCCTTTCAGATTCTCCATTTTACGAATTCCCAGGGGTTTCCAGATATCGAATAGCCTAAACAAGGCGAATGCAATCAGCGCGTGATATACATTGCCGGCATCAGCCGCAAGTAAGGTTATCCAAACTCCCACCATTTCGTCTACTACGATACGGGAAGGATCTTTTCCCCATGAAGGTTCAAGAACGTTTGATGACCAGACGCCCAGAGCTGTAAATATGATGATTAATGCAATAGTTATCAGAAATAAGGAAAAAGGGAAAACGAGAAAAGAAAGGGCAATCCATATAATAGTAGCTAATGCTGCGCCCGCCGTGCCGGGAGCAAACGGGGAAAAGCCCGTACCAAAGCCTGATGCGATAATTATATAAAAGAGATTCTTTTGTTTCATTTCTTCAATAAAGCCACAAAGTTATCAAAAATTGCATTGATATCAAAGTGGTTAAAAATATATAATTTACTTACATTTAAATTCCTTAAAATGGCTACCTGAGCAACCCTGCCGGTATTTTGCCGATATTACATATTTACCGATATTTTCTGTGATATGCGTTCTGCTATATACGGAACAGATGCTTCGCGGCAAGGAGCAAAACTAGGCCAGTCATTAAAGTCTATAATCTTAAATGAACCATCCGCTGCGACAATACAATCACCGCCGTATATATCTACATTCAGTACCTCCCCCGCTTTATTACAGGTCTTTTTCAATGCATCCAAATCGAACGGGAATTCCTTTGCATCTCCGTTTACTGCTTCCAACCCGAATTTGGTAAGGCTCAGATCGAACGGATAGAACCAATAAAAGAAATCCGTGCCGTATACTCCATAAAACTTCACTAAATCTCCGACCAGATGTTCATTTATCACGGCATTAGGTATATCGCGTAATGCAAATTCCTGTAAAATGGATTTAGCTTCCTCTATATTACGTGCATAAGCTACATCCTCCCGGTGAATGGTATGTGAATCGCCTCTCTTTACCCAAAAAGCTCCGGCATTCATTTTTTCCAGTTCTCCGGTAGGGTCGTCAGTTACATCCATGATTATACTTTCAGGGTGTGGAATATTATTGTCTATCAGCAAACGTGTCATGGTAGTACGGGTACAGTTTTCGATACTTGTTCCCGGATTCAGGATTATCGCACCGTTTTTCTCGCATTGTTTCAGCCTCTTGATTGTGCTTCTATCACGGGCCATATTAAAAATATACCTCTCATTTTCTTCACTCAACACAAACTCCGATTCCGTATATTCCCTCACCTCATATCCCATGCTCCGCAGGCATTCAGCGGTAAGGTTGAATATCATACCATCGTTTCCAATATGGTTGGGAGAGAACTTTGTATTCCTTTTGATTCCTGCGATTCTAACTTTTGACATCTTTATTTTTTACAAATTGCTCCGCTTTCTTTATATCCTCTGCATGGTCAACATCAACGATCTTAGCAAAAGGAAATGCTTTCAGATTCAGGTTATCAGTTACCAGCTGCCGCTGGAAATTACGCATCCGTGACTGCCCTGCTTCGATACAGGATTCTAATGTATCTATTGCCCTGGGAGTAAGTCCGTAAATTCCTCCCGATATATATTTACAATTATCCGAATGATCCGGAAATCCCTTTATATTCATTTTACTGTCAACTTCCACATACAATGGTTTTTCATCGTCGATATAATCTGTTACAGCCATTACTCCGTCATTATCCTCATCTGAGGCAAAAGCCCGTATAAAATTTCTGAACTCCCCTTCCTGGAAAATGGTATCGACTGTTGTCAGGCAGAACTTTCCATCTCTCAGAAAATTTCGTAATTCAAAGAAACTATGCATAGAACTCGGGGTAGATTTCACCACAATATTAAATGGCACATCCAGTTTCAGCCCGGATATATATTCCTGAACCTGCACCATCTCCTCATTGACAATAACACTTATCGAAGATGCATCATTCCTGAGAAAAATATCAATCAACCGGCGAATCATTTCCTTTCCTTCCAGCTTTACCAAAGGCTTCGGCAAAGTAACACCTTCTTGAGCCAGTCTGGAGCCTTCCCCCGCCGCTATTATAGCATAATTCATAAATATTAATATTTTTTGACTAAAGCCAGCCAAAAAGGTTTAATCCGGAAGTAAAAAAATTTATTCTTCAGCAGTCAGATCAAGGACTTCATTATCGCCGCCTTTTTCAACATATAGCTTTTTCAACGGATTTGCATGAGCCTTATCAAATTCTATCCTGTTGCCGAATGTATCTATGGCCATATAAACGGCCTGACGGAAGGATTCTTCCGATGCTTCATTCTTTCCGGCTATACCATAGGCTGTCCCGTGAGCCGGAGATGTACGGACGATCTGTAATCCGGCTGTAAAGTTAACACCGTCTTCCATAGCTAAGGTCTTAAAAGGAGCTAAACCCTGATCGTGATACATTGCCAGTATGCCGTCGAATTTGGCGAATTCACCTGCCCCGAAAAATCCATCGGCAGGGTAAGGTCCAAAACAAAGTACCTTTTTATCTTGTAATTCCTTTATGGCAGGAGTAATAATATCATTTTCTTCTGTTCCGAGCAAGCCGTTCTCTCCGGCATGCGGATTGAGGGATAATACCGCAATACGTGGCCTGCCTATTCTGAAATCACGTTTCAGGCTGGCTTCGAAACGCATGGCCGCATCTGTTATTTTTTCTTTAGTCAGCGATTTTGGGACATCTGCCAACGGAATATGCCCCGTTACGAGGGCAATACGAAGCGAATCCTTGATGAGAATCATCAGGCTTTTGTCCCCGTCTTTGCCGAAACGCTCTTCAAGATATTCGGTATGACCGGGAAAGTGGAAATCTTCACGCTGGATATTATGTTTATTGATAGGGGCTGTCACCAGGACGTCAATCAACCCGTTTTTGAGATCCGCAACCGCCTTTTCAAGGGATTTATATGCCGCTTCCCCTGCTATTGCGGTCGATTGCCCTATTTCAATTTTAGTATCTTCATTGATACAGTTGATGATATTCACTTTGTTTACCACCGCATCCTTCACATTATTGATCTGATTGAAAGAAACCGGTTGCAGTTCCATCGCTTTCCGATGATAGGACGCCACCTTTGCCGATCCGTAAATAACAGGGATGCACATCTCTGCCATCCGGATATCTGCAAACGTTTTCAGGATAACTTCGTATCCTATCCCGTTTATATCACCTTGTGTTATACCTACTTTTATCATAGTTGATTTAGTTTTTAGATTGTATTACCTGCAACCATTGTCCGGCCAGGGTTTCGACAAAGTCAACAAAAGTCGGGGCTTTATCGTATTGATAAATCGTACATAACGGATGGCCTTTGTGAGGCGTGATCGCGAACGGGGAATAGTCATCATGTAAATAAACGAAAACTTCTTTTGTTTTATAATTATAGAAGGTCGTATTTCCATTCGCTTCGAGAGCAAAAGTCAGAAAGTCGGACGTATCCATAGGTTCTATGCCCTGCGACTTACATTCATCCGCATAGTTTTGTTCCCATCCTCCGATACCAACCGTGGAATCTACCAGCGAGAATGTAAACTGATTGGCATCTATAAAACTCTCCGCCTCCATAGTATTGTCTTCGAGCCAATATTCTACAATCCCTCCCATATTTTGGGATAGCAGAATGTGCTCGGGTATAATATTACGCCCCTGGGGCACACAATGTTCCAGCTTACAAAGCCAGCCGATGGTACTTCCACCGTTAAGCGTCCATATATACTGCCGGAACCGCTGATTGCCGTTCAGTGTAAATTCTACTTTATATGCTTTATCCAATAACCGGGTCATTTTTGGGAAAAGAACGGCAAAGTCTTTCGGCAAAGTCATCTTCCCATCATGAATCCCGTTAAATACAACCTGATTATTCCTCATTTTTTTTACTTTTCATTGTCGACAACATTCCGCAAGCCGCGAATATATCTTCGCCGCGCGACGCGCGTATGGTCGAAGTGACACCTTTACTTGTCAGATAATCCCTGAATGCCTCCATCTTTTCCTTTGTCGATGTTTTCAGATTGACATTCGGTATCGCATGGAAACGTATAAGATTTACCCTGCATTCGATTCCCCTGAGCATCTGCGCCAGTTCTTTGGCATGCACGAGCGAATCGTTGAAATTATCAAACATTATATATTCAAAAGACAAGCGCCGTTGCTTTGTCCAGTCATATTCTTTTAATAAGTCCATCACCCCGGCTATAGGGAAAGCCTTCTCGGCAGGCATAATAGATAACCGCTGTTCTTTCTCCGGGCTATGGATGCTGATTGCCAGATGGGCATTACTTTCATCCAGAAAACGTTTCAACTTGGGCGTAACACCGGTTGTGGAAACGGTTATACGTTTGGGACTCCAGGCCATGCCATAATCGGCCGTCATAATTTCGAGTGTCTTTTTCAATTGCTCATAGTTGTCCAGAGGCTCACCCATTCCCATAAAGACAACATTCGTCAGATCTTCGGCTTCACGAACCGAATAGAGCTGATTCAATATTTCATTGGCAGTAAGATTGCCGTTAAATCCCTGTTTCCCCGTCATGCAAAACAGGCAGTTCATCTTACAACCAACCTGTGAAGACACACAAAGCGTAGCCCTGTCGTCTTCGGGGATCATCACGGCCTCGATAAGTTTATCGTTCTCCGTTTTGAATAAATATTTAACAGTGCCATCTACAGATTGCTGGAATTCGAGCGGGATATATCTTCCCACATCGTATTTTTCCGACAACAAAGCCCTGTTTGCGACCGAGATATTTGTCATCTGGTCTATCGATGTTACTCTTTTCTTGTATACCCAATCGGCGATTTGCTTTGCTGCAAATCTGGGTAGACCGCACTCACCTGCCACACCATAGAATTCATCCATGATCATACCCAGTAAGTGTTTTTTTTCTATCATACCTTTAGTTACGAATTACGAGTTACAAGTTACGAGCGAGTGGGACATCATAAGTCTTGTAACTCGTAACCTGTAACTTGTAACTATTTTTTACAATCTTTTCTTAATAGCTTCGCTATCCTTTTCAAAACCCGGTTTGTCAAGGAGAGCGAACATATTTTTCTTATATGCTTCCACTCCCGGTTGGTCGAATGGATTCACACCTAAGATATACCCGCTGATACCGCATGCTTTCTCGAAGAAGTACAACAACTGTCCGATACTGTATGCATCCAGTTTAGGCATTTCCACTTTGATGTTCGGTACACCTCCGTCAACGTGGGCCAATTGCGTGCCCAGTTCGGCCATTTTGTTTACAAAATCCACACGTTTACCTGCAAGGAAGTTCAATCCGTCAAGATTTTCTTCATCGGTAGGCACTGTCAATGTTTCATTCGGTTGAGCCACTGATATAACAGTTTCGAAGATAGAACGTTCACCTTCCTGTATCCATTGTCCCATAGAGTGAAGGTCGGCGGTAAAGTCAACCGCAGCATTGAAGATACCTTTATTTTCCTTGCCTTCGCTCTCTCCGTAAAGTTGTTTCCACCATTCTGCGATGTAGTGCAACTTAGGGTTGAAGTTGGCCAGGATTTCTATTTTCTTACCTTTTTTGTATAATTCATTACGTGTAACGGCATATACTTCTGCGATATTCTTTTCGAAAGGCACAGCCGGAGCGGTTTCTTTCTCCATATATGCAGCACCTGCAACCAGTTGGCGGATATCGATCCCTGCTAATGCGATAGGAAGCAAACCTACCGGGGTCAACACAGAATAGCGTCCTCCTACATTATCAGGGATTACATATTTCTTAAACCCTTCTTTTGTAGCCAGTGTAAACAATGCTCCACGCGCAGCATCTGTAATAGCTACGATACGGTGTTTCGCTTCGTCCTTACCTATTGTTTTTTCCAGTTCGGCTTTAAGGATGCGGAAAGCCAAAGCAGGTTCTGTTGTTGTTCCCGATTTGGATATATTGATGATTCCGAAAGATTTACCTTTCAGGTATGCAAGTAATTCCACCAGATAGTCTTCACCGATATTGTTCCCAGCATAAAGGATTACAGGAGTTTTACGGTCGCGTTGCAACCAATCGAAGGCATTCGACAGAGAATCGATAACAGCCCTTGAACCAAGGTAGCTGCCGCCGATGCCGACAAGTACAATTACTTCGCATTTGGCCTGTAATGCTTTTGCTGTATCTTCTATATCTTTTAATTCAGCATCTGTAATCGATGACGGCAAGTTCAGCCAACCCAAAAAGTCGTTTCCTTTACCTGAACCATCATGCAATGCCTCATTGCATTTCTTTGCCAAAGCAGCCTGATTGTCGATGTCAGCCTGATTAATAAAACCTAAAGTTTTGCTAATGTCTAATTTGATAACCTTATCCATTGTTCTTTATTTATTTTAATATTTGTTCTCTCAATACCTTAACACCCTCCCGCGCTGATGCATTTTCATATAATACGTGATACACCAGGTCTGCAATAGGGATATTCACATTATATTTTTCGTTCATTTCCCTGATACATTTTGTACCATAATATCCTTCGGCAATCATTTCCATCTCTATCTGAGCTGCTTTTACGGAATAACCCTTTCCTATCATGGAACCGAATGTACGGTTACGGCTGAAACTTGAATAACACGTAACCAATAGATCTCCGAGATATGCCGAATCCTGAATCCGTCTTTCTATCGGAGATACAATATCTACAAAACGTTCCATCTCGGATATTGCATTCGATACCAGCACCGCCTGAAAATTATCTCCATATTTCAGCCCGTGGCAAATACCCGAAGCAATGGCATATACATTTTTCAGCACAGCCGCCAGTTCGATACCTGATACGTCGTTCGATACGGATGCCCTTACAAACCTGTTGTTGAATATTCCGGCTATGGCACGTGCTTTTTCAATATCGGGACAAGCAATCGTAGGATATGTGAGACGCTCCAAGGCTATTTCCTCAGCATGGCAAGGCCCGCCGACGATAGCCATATTTTCGGCAGGGATATCGTAGAATTGCGTCAGATAATCGGTAACCAGCAGGTTTTCGGGTGGGATGATCCCTTTGATGGCCGAAATAATAAACTTTCCGTTTATTTTAGTTTTCAGTTTATCCAGATGGCTTTTAAGAAAAGGGGACGGAACAGCTAAGATCAGCGTATCGGAATCCTCAACAACCTGAGTAATATCCGAATAAAATGAAATTCTGTCCAGGTTAAATTCAACTGTCGATAAATAAGAAGGGTTATGCCCTGTCTTTTTAAAATCCTGTATCTGTTCCGGACGGCGCATGTACCAATTGATATGCTTTTCGTGATTCAGCATAATCTTGGCTAATGCGGTCGCCCATGTTCCACCACCTAAAATTGCAATTTTACCGGGAAAACTCATATTTTTAACCACCCCCTCCTAACCTCCCCCAAAAGGGGAGGAAAAGGAAGCAGGAATTTTATTTATTTTTAATATTCATGACTCATGGCTTGCTTAAGCCCCTCCTTTTGGAGGGGTTGGGGAGGTGAACCATCCCTCAATCACCTCTACCGATGGCAGAGACAACTCCAGTTTATGCTTTTTGTTGATGTCTCCTAAATCCTGTCTTATCTTCTGCGGATTTACATCTTTCATTGCTTCCACAGTAAGGTATCCGGCTTTTTGGAGGATAGGAACCAGTTCTTCCGAAACTCCCAGTTCCGTATATTTTGCCACAGGATCTTTCTTCGCCACTTTTTCAGGGCGCATCTGAGGGAAGAACATCACTTCCTGAATACTTTCCTGTCCGGTCATAAACATTACCAGACGGTCCATACCGATGCCGATACCGCTTGTCGGCGGCATGCCGTATTCCAGCGCACGCAAGAAATCCTGGTCGATAAACATAGCTTCGTCATCTCCTTTTTCCGATAATTTCAGCTGGTCTTCGAAACGGGCGCGCTGGTCTATCGGGTCATTCAGCTCCGAATAAGCATTCGCAAGTTCCTTGCCGTTTACCATCAGTTCGAAACGTTCTGTAAGCTCCGGATTATTTCGGTGTTTCTTTGTCAGCGGCGACATTTCCACAGGATAGTCTATAATGAATGTCGGTTGTATATAGTTACCTTCACATTTGTCTCCGAAAATGGCATCTATCAGCTTTCCTTTACCCATTGTTTCGTCCTGTTCCACTCCAAGCTGCTTGCAAACGTCGCGAAGCTGAACCTCGTCCATTCCGCTAATGTCTACACCTGTAAAATGCCTGATGGAATCTATCATAGTAACGCGCGGGTAAGGCGCTTTGTAATCAATCTCATTTTTACCCATTTTCACTTTGGTAGTTCCATGCACGTCCATACAGATTTTCTCCAGCATACGCTCGGTAAAATCCATCATCCAGTTGTAATCCTTGTATGCTGCATAGAATTCCATTACCGTAAATTCCGGGTTGTGCGTCCTGTCCATACCTTCGTTGCGGAAGTTACGGGAAAACTCATACACTCCATCGAAACCTCCGACTATCAGACGTTTCAGGTAAAGTTCGTTTGCGATACGCAGATACAATGGAATATCCAGTGCATTGTGATGAGTAATAAACGGGCGGGCAGTAGCTCCTCCCGGTATGCTTTGCAATACCGGAGTATCCACTTCTATATAACCGTGTCCGTTCAGGAATTCACGCATCGAATTGAATACTTTTGTACGCTTGATAAATGTATCTTTTACGCCCTCGTTGACGATCAGATCGACATAACGCTGGCGATAACGCTGTTCCGGGTCGGTAAATCCGTCGTAGGTAACCCCGTCTTTCACCTTCACTACGGGAAGCGGGCGAAGCGATTTTCCTAACACCGTCAATTCTTCGGCATGCACCGATATTTCACCCATTTGTGTACGGAACACAAATCCTTTAACGCCGATAAAGTCTCCAATATCCAGTAATTTCTTGAAAACTGTATTATAAAGCTCCTTATCTTCAGCCGGGCACAAATCGTCACGTGATATATAGACCTGTATGCGTCCTTCCGCATCCTGCAACTCAACAAATGAAGCTTTACCCATGATACGGCGCCCCATGATACGGCCGGCAATGGTTACCGGACGACGTTCTGCTCCGTCTTCGAAGCTTTCTTTTATCTCTTTTGAATATGCATTTACATCATACAGCGCTGCCGGATACGGTTCTATCCCTAACGCTCTCAACTCTTCTAAACTTTGTCTGCGAAAGATTTCCTGTTCGCTTAATTCTAGTATATTCATTATCAATCTATCTTCAGATTTTTAATTTCAAAAATAAAAATTGGTTCGTATGCGAATAACCACGCAAAGTTAAAAAATATAATCACAAATACACATTTTGTATCCGGTTTAATAGACACCAGACCTGAAAGCTGTACTTTTTTTAACAAAAAAGCAGAAACAGGTATAAATAAAATCGGCGTGCATTACACATGAAATAAGTAATATAAATTGTACCTTTGCACCCTCAAAGATGGGAGGGCTACACTCCTTAACCGTATTAGAACAGATTAAAAATGTTGAAAACCGCAAACATAGATGAATTAGAGAATAAAAAGATAAGTAAACTACTCTGGCAATACGCGCTTCCGGCTATCGTGGGAACAATGGTCAACGCGCTATACAATATCATCGACCGTATATATATCGGCCATGGTCCCGATCTGGGAGACCATGCTATCGGAGGATTGGGAATCGTCCTGCCTGTCATGAACCTGACTGCTGCCGTGGGTATGCTGGTTGGGGCCGGCTCGGCAAGCCGCATATCTATCTGTCTGGGCAGGGGCGATAAGGAAACCGCCGAAAAAATAATAGGCAACTCTTTCCTGATGACTGTCTTATTTACAGGAACACTTGTAACATTGTTATTCATGTTCCTTGATCCTATACTGATGAGGATAGGAGCCACGGAAGAAACCTTCCCTTATGCAAAAGAATTCCTTTTGTATTATTTGCCGGGAAACATCTTCCTTACCATGTGCTTTAACTTCAACAGTATGATGCGTGCATCGGGTTATCCGACCAAGGCAATGTACACTATGCTGATCGGGGTGATAGCGAATATCATTATTGCACCCATATTCATATTTGTACTGGAATGGGGGATTAAAGGAGCTGCCATCGCAACTATCATTTCCATGTTCATAGGCTTATGCTTCGTTATGCATCACTTTATGAACCAAAACAGTATGCTGCGTTTGCGCAGGAAAAACATAGGGCTGAATCCGAAGATAGTATGGGCGATCGCCAGCATCGGTCTGTCCCCTTTCTTTATTCAGGTAGCTGCGTCGGTCGTGGTATTCATGCTCAACAACAAGCTGAAAGTGTATGGCGGCAATGTGGCCATAGAGGCATATGCCATTGCCAATACCCTGGTAATGATCATTATCATGGTACTGGTAGGACTTACACAAGGTATGCAGCCGATAGTGGGGTATAACTATGGAGCCAGAAGGATAAGCAGGGTGAAAGAAACCCTCAATTATACGATTAAAGTAGGGGTATGTATAGGTATTGTAGGATGCGCAATAGGACTGCTGTTGCCGAATGTTATCGTACAGCCGTTCAACCCTTCTGCCCCGCTGGCTGCCGAAGCATCGAAAGCTCTGCGCATCATAACCGTGATGCTGCCATTGGTGGGCTTTCAGATTGTGGTTACCAATTTCTTCCAGTGCATAGGGATGGCGGCGAAATCGATCTTTCTTAGTCTGACTCGCCAATTCCTTCTGCTTATCCCTGCTCTGATTATATTGCCACACTTCTTCCGGCTGAATGGTGTCTGGTTCTCATTGCCCGTTGCGGATAGTTTGTCAACATTGTTGACCGCGGCGATGTTTATATGGCAGATAAACAAATTCAAGAAAATGGAGGCCTCAGAATTATGATGATAGATAATATAAACAGACAGAATATACTGCAACATTTCTCCGTTGCGGAAAATGACTTACTGAAAGTGGTCTCCGAAGCCCTGAGCAAAGGAGGGGATTACGCCGATATATATTTTGAACATACATTCAGCAATAATATCTCGCTCCGGGACGGGGAAGTAAACCGCGCCGCTTCGAATATCGATTATGGTGCGGGTGTAAGGGTAGTATCGGGCGACCAGACCGGATATGCCTATGTGGAGAACACCGACATTAAGGATTTACTGAAAGCGGCCCGCACAGCGGCAAGTATCGCGTCAATGCCTGTCGGGACAAATAACGCGGCTGAAATAAGAGAACGCCATTTTCATAACTACTATAAAATAGAAAAGCCCTGGCTCGATGTATCGGTAGCCGACAAAAAATTATTTGTACAGAAACTGAATGACAGGATATTCGAGCTCGATCCCCGTGTTATCAAAGCCTCAGTCAGCCTGAATGACGCTACATCATATATCCTTTTTTTCAACTCGGAAGGTATATTGACCTGGGATTACCGCCCGATGTCGATCATGTCGGGCTCCTGTACGATGGAGCAGGACGGCAAAATAGAAAACGGCTATTGTTCACGTGCTTACCGGAAAGGATTTGAGTTCCTGAACGAAGAATTAATTGAAACGATTGCCAGGGAAGCCGTAGCACAGACCTCCCTCATGTTCGAAGCCATAAAGCCTAAAGGTGGCGAAATGCCTGTGGTTATGGGAGCCGGAAGTTCGGGTATCCTGCTGCACGAAGCCATCGGACATACCTTCGAAGCTGACTTTAACAGGAAAAATGTATCCATATTTTCCGACCGGTTCGGCAAACGGATCTGTATGCCCGGTATCAACATTGTGGATGACGGCACGATAGAACATGCCCGTGGCGCAATCAATTTTGACGATGAAGGCGTGGAGAGCCAAAAGACATATATAGTAAAGGACGGCATTCTCGAAAGTTACCTGCACGACCGTATCAGCGCAAAGCATTACGGTGTGGAACCGACGGGAAACGGGCGGCGTCAATCGTTCCGGTACGCGCCATTACCACGTATGCGGGTAACTTATATGGAAGAAGGGAATACGCCGGAAGCCGATATTATAGCATCCGTAAAACAAGGTGTGTATGTGGATAATTTCACAAACGGACAGGTGCAGATCGGCGCCGGGGACTTCACATTCTTTGTAAAAACAGGCTACCTGATAGAGAACGGAAAACTGACCCGGCCGATAAAAGATATAAACATCATAGGTAACGGCCCGAAAGCGTTGGCCGACATCACCATGACAGGCAACAACCTGAAAATAGACGAAGGTGCATGGACCTGCGGCAAAGACGGGCAGGGTGTTCCGGTCGGACAGGGTTTACCATCGGTATTGGTGAGTAAACTGACTGTGGGAGGGGAATGATTGTTATTTCAAGATTTCAGGTTTCAAGATTATTCTCCTGAATTTTGAAATCTTGAAACCTGAAATCTTGAAATTCTTATAATATCCCCTTATCCGTATCGGCATTATCCAGGCTCTTCTTCCCTGCCTCATGCTTACGCCCGAAAGACATATTCCATGAAAAGCGCAGGTAAAGCATATGCCCGTTCTCTTTTATGTACGACCACGATTTTGTCGGCTTTACAGATGAGATATTTCGACTGCCGGCACTCCAGTAATCCTTGAACGGATATGACATCCCCAGCGATAATTTAGCCTCTTTGTGTTTATATCCGGCCTCTATATAGTTCCAGTCTTCCCCGTAGTAAATAGATTCTCCCCATAATTCCTTATAGCGGGAATTCAACCCTATAACAAAGCTGAGATTTTTATACAGTACATTTGAGCGGAATCCTCCATAAATAGCATTATAAGTATGGTTTATCCCGGTGTTTGCGTTGAAGATATCCCGTTGCAGGCCAAACCAGCCGGTCAGAGTCCAGATGTCCTTTATTATTTTAGCGGTAATATCTCCCGACCAGTAGAAGTAATGCTGCCCTTTATGATTGTCTGAATACGACACGATCTTATCCCCCTCTATGCTGTATGTATTGACAATAACTTTATCGAAATACATATATCCTAGTGTAGTGCTGATGTCAAAAATTCCTTTGTTTACATTAAATATCAGCTTGTTGTTATATGTATTGGTAAGTTTCAGATCCGGATTGCCCCTGCTGAGCTGATAAGCATCCACCTGTTGCTCCACACTGCTGAGCTGTCCTAACGACGGGGTTCTGTTGCTCACTACAAATGAATACTTTACCGACAGATTATCATTGAACGGATAATTCAACTGCACGGAAGGCCGTATCGTATAAAATGCCGCATCATTCTCCCCCTCTTTAAACCAGATACGCGAACCGCCCAGACCTAAAGTATAACCCAGCTTTTTGGCTATCTTACCCTGCACCTGGGCAAAAGCATACGAATCAGAGTTTTTCATTTCCGTTTTTGTATCAGTATTCCCTCTGTATGTATTATCCGCAAACCCCTGCGTATGTTTCGCCCCGGCGCTAAAGGTCAGGTTTTCGAACTGTTTTTCATAAACAGCTTCACCGATAACTGAATATTTATTACCGTCCACCTTGTTGTAGATTTCTGTCTGCGGCACGGATTCCTCCGATTCCAGATAATTGCTTTCACTGTCCGAATTGATATATGTACCCACTATATTAACAGCCAGCGACTGCTTATCTTTCAATTCCTGCTTATAGTATATATCCAGAACCGGAGTGTACTCGAAGCCATTCCGCCTCGCGCTGGAATAAGCCGGGATAACCCTGTCGGAGTAGAAGTTATTGAAGTCTGTTGTATTATCGTAATTATAAAGCTGATTCTTAAAAGCCACATTAAACACATATTTATCTACGGATGTCAGGTTATATGTCAGGTTGAAGCGATGATACTGGTATTCCATAGGGGCTTCTATTCCCCTTTGTTCCCGGGAGACCGGATTTGCCGGGAAATTCAGTAATTCGCTTTGCTCTGTCCATCGTTTATCGTAAGACCTGTAATTTATATAATAATTAAGCCCGAATTCCGATGCTTTATTATTCATCTTGAACGTAATATTATCGTCTCCGAATCCTACATAAGGAGAATTGCGCCCGTCTACGGATACATATCCGCCATAGTTCTTCTGCCTGTCCACGATCAGGTTTACGACCGCGCCTACATTTTCGTTGCCGAAACGCACGCCGGGGTCTTCAAAATATTCCACTCGCAGGATATCTTTCGAGCGGAGAGCGGCAACTTCCTGTACAGTGGCACGTACACCGTTGATCCGGAGTTGTACTTCTTCGTTACCTACTTTTATTGTCTGATTTACAGGGTCGATATTCAAACGGGCTAGCGACATATTACTTAGCAGGTCGAAAGCATTGACAGAACTTTTTATCTGCATCGAATCGGGGAGGATTATCTGCCTGTCCACTTTATTTATTATTCTGTTAGCTGTCACTGTCACTTCGCCCAGTGCTTCCGATTCCTCTGTCAGTTCGATATCACCTAAATCGAGATGGGACGACAGGTTGCTTATCTTTATAAATGCAGTCCTGTATCCCAGAAAGGATGCTTTCAGAAGATAATCCTGTTTCTGGAATTGTCCGGCCATTGCAAATAATCCCAATGTATCCGTCTGACAGCCGGTAATATATGTGGAGTCGGCCTTTAGCAATACCATCGTTACGAACCCGACAGGCTTCTTTGTATTTATGTCTATTATACGGCCTTTTACATCAATCGCTTGCAAAGAAATACTAAAGAGGAAAATAAATAATAAAATGATCGGGCTTCTCATTATTAAGCTTAATTTATATAACATCCATTTTATTATTATGACGGAAGAAAAAACGGGGTGTTACAATTAATGTGAATAAGTAGTTGTTTTTTTAATGTTGAATCATTTTCTGCATAACTGAAAATTTATCAGAACCAAACATCTTTATCTATATAAGAAACTAATTATTAACATTAATATTTAAGTATCTTATGAAGTATAAAGAAAAAACAGCCTCGGAGATTATCAGGATGATAGAACAGGACTTGTGCAGTATCTCCGAAATATGCAAAACATTTAAAATAAGCCGCAAGACATTTTATGAATGGAAAAAGGCAAAGCCCGATTTCGGCGAAGCGGTGGAAGAAGCCATCGACCACCGCGAAGAGGTGATCATAGCTTCGGCACGTATCGGACTGAAACAACTGCTGGAAGGCTATGTGCAGAAAAAAGAGAAGGTCACCTATATCCCCGATAAGAACGATCCGCTGAACGAGGTGGAGAAATGCCGCGTAGTGGAAAAGAAATTCTGCCCGCCGAGCATCCGCGCGATAAAGTACGTACTCGACCGGGAGGAAAGGAGGAAGGACAGAGACCGCTTGCTTGCATCGGAACGCCATCCGCTGGTCATCGAGGTACAGGACGAAGAGACCAGGCGTCAGTTGATGATATTGAAAGGGAACGGCTTCCGTCCGGGCGGCTCGCTCAATCCGGAGGTAGTGGCGGCCGTGGATAAGGAACTGGAAGAGGAAGGCAAAATGAAAAGTGAAGAACCGGAAGTGAAAAGTGAAGAACTAAAAGTGAAAAATGAGCAAGGGCAAGCTATGGAACAGCCGCCTGTCGCTCAACCATCTG
>NZ_JBHSGN010000034.1:0-8402 GCF_042654545.1 Dysgonomonas termitidis | reverse complement strand
GTCGCCGTAGGGGAGCTTACCGGAGATTGTTCCCCTGCCTTATCGAAGCTGGAGCCAACACGGGTGCAGGAAATTTTACAGAACATACGCTTTATAGAGGATAAGGAAGCATTGGCAGATATGCATACTTCCGACCCTGTACTGAAAGCCATAAAGGAGAGGAACAAACTTAAAGTATGGGAGTTCCCGGATACGGAAATACGGGTGTCAGACCGTTACCTGGTGATATTCGACCCGCAGAAGGGAGTATCGGAGAGTGCGGACTGGGGTGTGATCACAGTTATCGACCGTTACTGGATGATGCACGGCTGCGCCCCTGAAATAGTGGCGGAGTGGCGGGGACGTATAGACAAGGATATTTCCATCTGGATAGCCGCACAGATAGCCCGGTATTATAATGACGCCCTGCTTATCATCGAAAGCAACACGTATGATACGGATATAAAAACGGATGAGTCGGAGTTGATCTTCGATACGCTTGTAAAGCATTACCCGAACCTGTACAGCCGTACTCCTGCCGATAAGATACGGGAGGGCCTGCCTGCAAAATACGGCTTCCATACGAATAGGAGCACCAAGACAATGATAATCGCCAACTATGTGGCTATTATCCGCGAGAAAGGGTATATAGAGCGCAACGGGGAAGCGCTCAACGAGGCGCGTGTGTATGAACAGAAGAAGAACGGCTCGTATGGGGCCAAGGAAGGAAAGCATGACGATATACTAATGACACGGATGATAGGCCTGTATATCTGTTTCCAACTGGCATTGCCCGTATTACTGGATGAGGTGAAGAAAGTGAAGGTGAAAAGGTCTGTGGGGGAGGCGAGTTTTTGATTGGAATATTGAGATGTTTACCAGAAAGATTTTTAATCCGCTTTATAACTATAAATCCAAAGAAATAGAATTAAAAATTCTTATATCAAAAGCTATCGGATTGCAAATCCGGTAGGACGAGGGAACCGCAGCTAACCGCCGGAAATAGCTGAAATCGTAACATAATACTCATATATGAGTACAAATAACATATAAATACCTGCGGAACGAATATTTACACAAGTCATATATGTATGGCTCCATAAATATATCAATACCGCAACTAATGTAACTATAGTTGCGAAATAGGTAATAAACGGATAAAAATAGGTAATAATATTTTAAATACAGGCATCTATTTTTATTGTTATTTTATACCGGATATAATATCCGGTACATGAAAATGTCGGAATCCTTTAGCACAGGATGGCATTTTCTTTATTATTGTTTACACTTATTCCGTCCGGGAGGCATTCTTACGTACGGGTAGGTGTCTGTATTTTTTAATGGAATCCATTGTGTATAATGATTTTGAAAATAGAAACCTGATTTGTAAAACACTAATAGTCAAAAAACGAAGATGAAAGAAAATACCGGAAATAGAAAGGTAATGATTATGTTCCTGAGAACTATCTTACCGCTTGCTCTCTTTTTACTGCCTTACCAGTCCTACAGTCAGAATATTGTATTAAATGTTACCGGAAAGGTACTTGTAAACGGGCAGGCAGTGAAAAAAGGCGACAATCTGAGCAGTACCGGAAAGGTCGTATTCGGCGATCCGGGCGCAGAGCTCAAAGTCCTTTCGCAAACAGGTGTTTGTGTAATCAAATACAAAAACTACAAGGAGAAAGGCTCTTCGGAACTATTGGATTTAATCAAATCGTGCATCAGGAAAAATTCCGTAGCCACACTCGGCACAAGGGCATGGAAAGCAAATCCGGGCAAGGACAAGCAAATAGAATCGGTCGAAGCCCTGTGCAAGACATTAAACGTTACGCCAGACAATGTAAACGAAATGTTCGGCCAATACATTACCCCTTACTGCGTACTGGAGTTTGCAACGCCTTACTGGCAGGATATCGCCGGATTTATGCAAACGAAGTACGGTTTCAATCCTCCCCGGCTTACCGGCGAACTGATGAGCCCGGATGCATATCAAAATATTCCCCTGGTGCCTAAAGTCCGTTCGTTGGCGCCGTTGCCTCCGGCTGCTTCATTAAGACAATACGCTCCTATTCCGGGTAACCAGGGGCAGTACGGTACATGTACCGGATGGGCAAGCGCATATGCTGCCCGAACGATCAGTTGGGCTGTGAAAAATAACCTGACCGATGTACAAGATATCACCAATCAAGCATTCTCACCCTCTTTCGTTTATTCCCAGATAAAGGATAACAATGATGTCGATTGCCAGAATGGTTCCACTATCTATGCAAGCGTGGAATTACTAAAAAAGGCAGGGGCTGTTTTCCTGACGGATCTGCCTTATCAGTGTAACCCTGTTATCGCCCCATTTTTTCAACAAGCCAAAACATACGCCATCAAAGATTTTCAACGGTTGACTACAGATGAGGGTATAAAAAGCAGGGAAGATTTCGACAATATAAAAAGAGCCATAGCGGATAAAAAGCCGGTGCTCGTCAGCATAAAATGTTATCAATCATTTGATGGCAAGGTATGGAACGGTGTGCTTGACGGCCTGCGGGGGTATCATGCTATGTGCATGGTCGGCTATGACGATAACTATAATAACGGGGACGGTACATCCGGAGCCGTTGAGCTTCTGAACAGTTGGGGTACTGCTTGGGGTGACGGAGGCTTTATCCGTGTGAAGTACAAGGATTTTCCGAAAATATTGAACTATGCTATCTCCTTATACGATGATGCGTTGCCCATTCCACCGCCTGAACCGCCTAAGCCGTTGCCTGTACCTCCTCCTGCACCCGATACAATGAAACGGATGGAAGGCTCATTCAGTCTGGTACTTAGTGACGGTACTTCCATGCAACTCGAAGGCGATGAAGCGGCTTTTCGCGGATTACGGCTGGCAAGCGCAGAAAAAATGACTTACAATATCCTAAATCCGTATCCTGCCGGGACATTGTTCCGCATCAACTTCACCAGTTCGCAGCCTGCCTATGTTTACCTGATTTCAACAGATTCGAGGCGTAGCCCGTTGGCGCAGCTTTTCCCAGACCCGGACAGGAATGTTTCCGCATTGCTCGATTTTAAATCGGAAGTATCCGTATCCATCCCGGACGAAACGCAATATATCCAGATGGACGAAACAGCAGGCGAAGACTATCTGTGCGTCATTTATTCGAAAGAAGAATTGAATATGGATGCGATAAGAAATTCCCTGCAAAATAATCCCGGTGAAAGCTTTGTAAGAATTGTGAAGAATACGCTGGCGGATAAAATCGCAGACGGAAACGAAGTGGTGTTCGAGAAGAATAAAATAGCATTTAAAGCCGCGTCTGTGAACCATACGGCTGTCCCTATTTTTATAAAAATAAAACACAGATAGTTATGAAACTTTTTCTCTTTACAGTCTTATTGTTTTTTACAGGCCTGTCGTTTGCGCAGAAAAAAGCCGCGTTAGTAGTAGGCAATAACGATTACAAGGAGCTTCCCCTGAAAAACGCGGTTAATGACGCGAACCTGATGGAAGTTACCTTACAGAAATTAGGTTTTACCGTACAAAAAGTTGTAAATACATCAAAATCCGGATTCGAGAAACAATTGCTTACCTTTATCAAAAACCATAAAAATGCCGATGTGCGTTTCTTCTATTATGCCGGGCATGGCATACAGATAGATGGAAAAAACTTTTTAGTTCCTGTCGATGCCTCATTGGATGAGCGGGAAAACGTAACATTAGAAGGCTTGGATTTCTCTACTATATTTGACCAGTTTCAAAATTCAAGGACTGATGCCATGAATATCTTTGTGATAGATGCCTGTCGTAACAATCCTTTTAAAAACCGGAGCTGGGGTAGCAGAGGAGGAGTGGGCGACAGAGGTTTGGTTTTGCGAAAGGCGGATTTTACAACCGGTTCTTTTGCCGCCTTTGCCGCTGATAACGGGCAAGTAGCTAGTGATGGCAATAACAGCGATAATGGACTTTATACAAAAGTATTGTCCGATGAATTATTAGTGCCGGGACTCGAACTTAACATCCTGTTCCAAAAAGTCCGGGGCAAGGTAATTAAGTTAAGCAATGGCGAACAAACCCCTGTTGAAGAAAACCGTTTGATAAGCAGTAATGGTTTCTACTTTATCCCGCCAGTCGATAAGCCCACTCCCAGTCCTTCGCCGGCGCCTGTAGTTAACAGCGTTGCAGACTACACGGAAACAGCGGGCAGCCTGAATATAGAGATGGTTGCCGTGAAAGGCGGTACATTTACGATGGGTAGCCCCGCATCTGAACCTGATCGCGGATACGATGAAATACAACATCAAGTAACGCTTAGCGATTTTTATATAGGAAAGTATGAGGTAACACAGGCACAGTGGGAAGCCGTTATGGGCAACAATCCTTCATCTTTTAAAGGCAGTAACCGGCCAGTGGAGTTTGTCAGTTGGAACGATATACAGGCGTTTCTTTTTAAGCTGAATACAAAGACAGGAAAAAAATACCGCCTGCCTACCGAGGCCGAATGGGAATATGCGGCCCGGGGCGGGAATAAGAGCCAGAGATATATGTACAGTGGCGGCGACTATCTGAATGTTGCAGGCTGGTTTAAGTATAATTCGGATAATGCCACTCATCCTGTAGGCGAGAGGCAGGCCAACGAACTGGGCGTTTATGACATGAGCGGGAATGTGTGGGAATGGTGTAACGACTGGTATGGCGATTATAGTACTGCTCTCGCGACCAATCCGCTTGGGGCTGCTTCGGGTTCGAGCCGCGTGTTGCGGGGCGGTAGTTGGATGTTCCCCGCTAAGTACTGCCGCTCTGCGAATCGGGCCTTCAAATCTCCTCCCACTCTCAAGGTCAACACCTACGGTTTCCGCCTTGCTCTGGGGTCTTCATCTTCTACTAAAGATGAAGAAGTTATTATAAATGATGGACAAGCTATCAAAGTTACTTTCGAATCAGGAATCTTGTTTGCTACTAACTCAAGCACACTGAATTCCGCTTCTCAAAGCGTGTTGACTAGTTTTGCAACATCTTTGACGAAAAATCCTGATACTAATGTTATTCTTTATGGGTACACAGATTCTACGGAGAATAACAAACTGTCTATAAAAAGAGCGCAAGCTGTTGCTAATTTTTTGATGAGTAAGGGTGTGGGTTACTCTCGTATGATAACTCAAGGCGTGGGATCTGAACAACCGATTGCAGATAACAGCACTGCTATAGGGCGCACTCAAAATCGTCGTGTTGAAGTCTATATTCTTCCTAACGAGAAGAAGACGACCAAAGACGCTACCTTAAATTGAGACTGATAAAATATTTTGACCAAAATAAAACGCAGATAATAATGAAACCTTTTTTTCTCTTTATATTCCTTTTATTTTGTGCAAACCTGTCTTTTGCACAGGAGCGCAATCTCAAGCTGGTAAAGGCACCTGTTGAAAACCCTACCAGCCAGAAACGCAAAGCCGTTGTTATCGGTATGAGCGACTATGGGGCGGGCAAAAGCCTGAACAATACGCTGAACGATGCCAACGATATAACCGGTGTGCTTACCCGGCTTGGTTTTGAAGTCACACTCCTTAAAGATAACGACTTACCGAACTTGGAAGCCAATTTAAGCAATTGGTACAACACGATTGAAAGTAACGATATGGCCATTTTTTATTTTGCAGGCCACGGCATGGAGGTAAAGGGACAAAATTATTTAATACCTGTTGGCGCGAAGTTGAACTCAGAAACCGATGTACGGTACAACGCACTGAATGTAAACCAGGTGTTGGGCAATATGGAAGAGAAACGAGTCCGCTTTAAGCTGCTGATACTGGATGCCTGCCGCGATAATCCGTTTACCAGAGGCTGGAGCCGGGGAAGCAATGAAAAAGGCCTTGCCGGAATGCTTGCTCCTAAAGGTACGCTCATTGCCTTTGCAGCATCACCGGGGTCTACAGCGCAGGATGGCGGAACTTATAATTTGCGCAATGGCGTATTTACCCATTACCTGAAACAGGAAATTTTGAAGGAGGGCGCTACTATAGATAATATATTGAACCGGGTAGCAAACGGCGTCTCCAATCTTACAAACGATCAACAATTACCCTTCAAATCCGGTATTTTGACAGAGGATTTTTACTTTATCCCGCCGGGTAATAAGCCCACTCCAAGCCCTTCACCGTCTCCTGTACCGACTCCATCTCCATCTCCGTCTCCTGTAGCCGTTGATGGCATAGCTATTAACGGTATTGTCTGGGCTAAATACAATGTAGGGGCAAAAGGGACTTTTGTATCATCACCGCAAGATTATGGCAACTATTACACTTTTGATGAAGCCCAATCGGCTTGCCCTGCCGGCTGGCGTGTGCCTACCAAATCTGAATATGAAATACTGGCGAATGCGCCTCATACCTGGGTAACTCAAAATGGTAAGAACGGCCAAGTATTTGGTAACGGCAGCAACAGCATTTTCCTTCCCGCTACTGGGCGCTCCTCCGTCATTGCCATTACCCCGGGTTCATTCGCCCAATACTGGTCGAGTTCAGTGTCTGCGCAGCGCGCTTCTAGCTTGTTCTTCAGCAGTGACGACACTTCCGTCAACTCGCCCAGCCGTGCGGTCAGCCTCTCCGTCCGTTGCGTTCAAGAATAATAGTGAAGCATCCGGTTTATTTGATTTATTTTTCCCGCATCAAAGGCAGTTCTATACTATTTGATTGAAAAATGCACTATATAAAAACCTTATTCTCTGACGGCAGGCTGCATATCTACAGCATCCTGCTGTTCGTTTCCACTTTCCTGTGGATGGCGCTGCCCTATAATTCGGGGCCGGATATGGCTATCCAAAAAAGGGTGGGCGGGATTAACATGCTGTTACCTGACGGGCATAAGCCGATGCCGGATGAGATTATTTTTATCGACGTTTCCAAATCCCGGTACCTTGTCCCGCTCGATGAAGATTCGACTGAAAACGACGTCGTTACCAACAGGCAATATCTAGCCCGGCTGTTTACCCATCTGGCAGCTAACAAAGAACAAGTGAGGTATGTGCTGTGCGATGTGCATTTCGATATCCCCACCCCGGACGACAGCCTGCTGGTTGAATCCGTTTCGGGGCTGGGCGATAAGTTTTTGGGTATCAATACCTATGCCAATGACAGCCTGAGCCGTAACCTTGCAGGTGTGCGCTCCGCAACGGCTTCGGTGTATTTGCAGCAGAACGCCGTGTACAAAGTCCCCTGTTTCGGCGTATACGGGGACACGCTGGTTCCTTTCAGGATGTACACGGATCTGGATAAGGTGAATGTCCGTAAGAACTTTCTGTTCACGTGGTTTCAGGGAAAAGGCATTGCCTTCAACAACCAGATTGATGATTACCCGCTTCGCGGCTCTGATTTTACAGATGGGGAATATGTGAAAATCGGCCTCGGCGAACTGGTATCCATATTGGAAATAGCCCCCGAAGTATTCAACGACTACCTGCAAAACAGGTATATATTAATAGGCGACTTCGAGAATGATGCCCACAACACTTACCTGAACAGGCAGCCGGGTACGCTGATATTGTTCAATGCTTACCTGCACCTGCACCTCGACAGGCAAATACTACCTGTCTGGTATCTGGCGGTACTTTACGTTTTCCTCTATTGGATTGTCTGGCTGCAAACAGGGAAAAGAAGCCGCCACCTTAAAATGACGCTGAGGATAAAATATTTCGAGCCGTTCGAGTTCCCGGTCAATATTTTATCTGTCAGCCTCTTACTGATGGGTTTTACTTATCTTTCATCCTTGCTTTTCAAGGTTAATATCAGTATTTTCCACCTGATCGTTATCTTTTCATTTGTAGACCTGGTTGAGTTTATATGGAATAAACGCATCAGGGCAAAACATTAGTCCGATTATTCTTTTTTTTAAGAAAAATACTACATTTGTCAGCCCAAACGCCGGTTTAGCTCAGTTGGCAGAGCAGCGCATTCGTAATGCGCAGGTCTGGGGTTCAAGTCCCCAAACCGGCTCAATTCTGTTTTGATTCTCTCCTGTCCTCAATTTTCCTATCACTGCAAAAAGTTTTTAAGATGTAAATAAGTCCAGATTAATTTGTTAATGTGGCAATGCGTAATTGAGTAAATTTAATGTGCCAATGAGATGATGTGCCGATGTGCCAATTAGCGCAAAGCGACAATGTCTTAAAACAAGAATTACCAATTAACAAATAACCTATGTCAGTATTCAGTATCATATATTCGGACTTTAATGAAGCGCGGCTTTCTTTGAAAGAATGGTTTTTCTGCCGTAAGCAGGCTATCAGGATGGATATTGCCATCAGCCTTGCCGATATGAAGCAAAAGGGATGGAACAGGCAGTTTATAGTTATGCTGATGAGCCTGCCGGCAGGGGACAGGCTGGTATCCATACACAGGGATAAGTTCCTGGAATACCAACGGGCAGGCTTGCT
>NZ_JBHSGN010000033.1:0-580 GCF_042654545.1 Dysgonomonas termitidis | reverse complement strand
GGGTAAATGCATTAACGATGCGTCTTTCGTATTTACTGGCACCGGATCTGTTAATGTTCAAGCTTACTGTCCGTTGAACCATATAACCGCTGTGTTAGCTGAAGGCACTTATAATAGCGAAGGGTGCCAGAACGCTGGAGGTATGACCAGCCCTGGCAATCATACAGGCAACGACGACTACATTGTGAACGCTTCAGAGGCGCATGAGGCCTGGATCAGCCCTTTGGTAAAAAATGGTGCAACTCCGAATTGGTATGGCTATATCTTTTATATAGGTAACGTGGATAACGGACGCTATGACCATTATGATGCTAGTAACGGCCTACAATATGTAAAATATGGATTCACAATATATTCATCGCCTAGAAATAACGCCAGCCTGGGCTATACTTCTCTTCGCAAATGCATACTGAATTTAATTTATAATTAACGTTCAAGGCCCCAGTAAACCAAATCTTACTGATGCCCTTCAGCATCATGGTCGATTCACTGCCACCCCGACCCTAATAGGGTAGCGCTACGTGTCTGTTGCACAACTAAAAAAGAAAGAAATAAGCATTAATAAAAATTGATTATACGG
>NZ_JBHSGN010000032.1:0-13402 GCF_042654545.1 Dysgonomonas termitidis | reverse complement strand
CGGACGCAAACCGAATTAAATATGAATTGGTCTGCTGAGTTTTTCAGCAGACCCTAATTAATAAATCGCTCTTTATTATTAGCGCAAAGTAAAGAACAGAACTTTGCCATTTCTCAACCGTTAGCGGTCAAGAAAAACATTCTTGTAATTGGTTTATTTTCAATTATTAAGAATAATAACAATTTTACACAATGAAATTTATCTGTCCTAGTCGTCTTATGACAAAATCCTCATTGTAGATTATATCAATCTTTTCCTGTGTTAGTATTTCCTTGTCCACAGAATCAAAATGTACCCTAAAATCTGGTATGGTCACTGACAAATAATGACTATCAGATCCATATATTAGCCAATATAACTAAGCATTAACAAGCATAACCTGAATCCTTCATACTATTTCTCGGGTAGGCATTCTCTATTTAAAAAGAGAAGCCAATACCTCCTGTAAATCTTATTCCACTCCAATCAACCAACGCTTCTTTAGGTTTTAAATCTTCCACTTTAACTTTAGCTACAAAATCATACCCTAATGCAATGTGCATATTAATATTTTTGGTAATATAATATTTTGCTCCTGCTTGTATGAGAAATGCAAAACTTGTGTTTGAATATTTATCATCAAATGAGTCTAACTCTTCATCTTGAACTATAAAGAATCCTTTATTTTTGATCTCAGAAAAATAAAGACCTGGAGAAATCTCCCCAAAGAAAGAAAAAAGAGCCTTTTCTTTGTCATTTCTATATGTATAAAAATAATTTTTATAATATACTCCGGCCCGTATACCATTTACAATAAACCGGTTAGAATATTCGCCTGAATAATCCTTCAACGACAGTTTCGCTCCCGTTGAGCTATATCCTCCCCCTTTTAAGCCGAATTCATGCATATCAAATCTGTAACCTATATCTACGATGTGAATTACTTGATTAGTAGAAAAATCATCAACACTTTTTGCACCGATAATAAATGCAGGAGGTGATTGTTGTATGGTTTTCATCAGACTTTTCATACCATCCATATTATGTGTAGCATAACCCAAAGAATAACTTGCGGTGAATTGTGCTTGCATATATATGCTACACAGTATTGAGATAATTAAGAAAGTATATTTTTTCATTTTTTCAAATAATTAGTTATGTTTAGATAATAAAGTTTTTTTTGATCGCTCCCTCCTGATTTTAGAAACAAATCATCAAAAAGGTAGTCTGAGTCAGAGTTGGTTAACGACAAACGCTCTTTGTTCAATATTGTATCAAAAATGGTACATTTTGACCCATGCACTGCTACTACGTTTCCAGTATATGGATCTGAACATCTATAAGAACAGCGTTTCTTTTCAGATTTAGCACCATTCTCTACATTTACGGTATACATTTCATTATTGTACATTCCCGGAGAAAGTGTTATGATCAGCTGGTTAGATATTTTCTCATTAAAATTGATATTTTTAGGATCGTAGCTCCCCAATCCATAACTAGAGCACTCTTCTGTATACAGTAAAGAAAACGCATTCTCTGAAAACTTATAAACTAACGCTCTAACATCATTATATACACATACATATTGGCCATCTCTGGATACAACAATGTTATCCCACATATTTTCTAAAGATAAAGAAGAAATTAATTTTCTTGACTTCAAATCATATGCATAGAGTATACTTTTTATATCGCTTTCGTCCTCTTTTATAGTTATTTTCGGACAAATAAATACAACATCATTCGTGCCAAGATAAGCATATTGATAATTTAGTACATCAGTTGATTCGAATTGTATCTTCTCATGATTTTTAAAATCGTAGCTGATTAAATCAATCCAATCATAATTCGCGATAAATATTGTAGACGTTTTTTCGGAACAAAATGCATGGATTCTCCAATTTGAAGGCATTGTGTTTGATATCTCCGTATTATTAATCATCTCAAGAGTCTTCCTATTATAAGACCATATTTCATCTTTATTTTTGATAAATAAGATATCATTGGAAGTATCTACGAAAGCTATATAATCATCATAGTTTTTATCTCTTGTAATTAGACTCTGGCTATATAATTCATCATAGTGCATAGGCATATTTCTACTGATAGTATTAGCACTCATCGGTAGAACATAAAGCTCCACCCACTCCCCAAAGGAACTCAGAGGGAAAATTCCAACACCATGTTTTGTCGAGAAACTTGCTAAATCTTCAATATCAAAATAGTTATTTGTTCCCTCATAAATTATATCACCATAATATCCACTAGCAAATGCATATTTAGATTTATATTCATTTTTTGGCCATGATATTCTCGCCGAGTTTATGCCTGTATATTCAAACTTAACAGAATACTTAGGAAAATCTATGGAGATGGTATAATTATCGACCCAAGGTTTTCTATAGCTTTCTTTGAAAAAGGTTTCTATCCTGTAATGTAAATAACCAAATACAGCACGTGTGTCAATGAAAACTGTTTGATTCGGATTGGTTATTTCTTCCACATATTCCGTGCGGTCGTGATAATATGTTATCCGATATTTCTCTACTGTATATTGTTCCAACTCTGGTTTACTCCATGTTAATTCAAAATAATCATCATTGTTTTTATGATGAGAAATATTTTGAAGGCTTAGGTTTGCATCCGGCACAAAAATAATATTATATTCAAATCTGCCAATGTAGCTTTCTAAACCTAGTTTTCCGGCTATGCTTTCAGAGCCAGAGTCAACTTTGACATCAAGTATAAGTTTTTCTTCGGTTCTGCTATTATAGCCTTTCGGATCTAACAGGATATAACCATCAGAAGAAAAGAACTCTTTATTACCTAACATGAATTTTTGTTTTAATATATTCCCTTCGGGAAGATTCAGATCATATTTCAGTTTTGTTTCCTGATATATATAAATCGTCGCTCCTGATGGTAAATTTAAAAGATTGAACGTTATTTCCTTCTCTTCTGTTTTGGGGATACCAACAAAACAGACTTCATCTTTATCATATTCGCATCCGGTGAAAACGAACAAGATAATATAGAGTAATAATATAAATATTATGCTAACATTCTTCATATCATTCAATATATGGCTTCAAATCAACATAATACAACACGCCACTCTTGCTGGTAGTAAGTATATTGTCGAAGAGTCTCAGATCCCATACTCTACTCACCGGGATCGAGTATATTTCTTCATTCAGATCAGGACTAAGTATAACCAGTATATTGTCATTCTTTATGTATGCTACATTTCCGGTGAAGGGATCTTCGGTCATAAATTTACCGGCAATGTAAGCTGTTTTGTTTTTAGTCAATGCATTCATCCTGTAAAATTGTTCTTTTTCTACTATATAAAGTTCTTCATCATCAACTTTGCTAAAAATACATTCTTCAAAGTTGATAGGATAAGTGGATATTGAATTTACATTGAGCATCTCAATATTATCAAAACTAAATATTTGAATATAGTTGTCCTCCGATACCGAAAGGTAAGTTCCATCCTTCGACATAGATCTTTTCGCATAGTTTCGAAGGATATCCGGCCCTTCACGATACATTAATTGATTATTTGATAGATTATAAACATTAGTCCAATATCCGTCAGGATCAGTATATCCAAATATTAATTTTCCATCTTTCCGGGCATGCAAAACCGATAGATTATTTAGTGTAACCCCTCCCCAATTTATATAAGACTGCAATTTCATATTTCTGTCATATATGTTGATCTTGTAATCTCTTGTTATATAGAATAGTTTTTCAAAGTATTCGGAATAATACATATATTCTCTTGACCAGTCCCAATCAAAGCCTGTGTTAACATATCTATCCGGTATAGTTTTCATTGTTGTTATATCAACAGCATAGAGCACGTATTGATCTTTAACATAGAGTTCTTTATGCTTTAAATCGTAGGCTATTTCTCCAGAAAGATATATATCCTTAACTCTGCTAGATTGTAACAGCTGAGTAGAGTAAGCCGTTGATGAAATGTTTCCTGTATAATTAGCCGGATAGATATGTAATTTTATATCTTTATATATAGGGAAATTATAAGTTTTGCTTATTTCTGCCTCGGTATTGCCCTTGCAGTCAATTATAGTACCATCCTCTAATTCCAATGCATAGTTACAGTTATACATGTGTTTTTTCCACCATACTTTGATTTTATCAAAGCCTATTGGCTCTGAATCCAAGCCTCCTGACGGATATTCTATCTGAACGGTGTGGTAGTCCCATAATTTTTCGATTTTATTATTCTCAAAATATGTCAAGATCAAATAATCCTGTTTCCCTAATACATGTGATTCATCAACAAAGAAAGGATCTTTCGGGTCGGTTATGGTGCTTAATAACGTTTCTTCGTATCCATTGAGTTTATATACTTCATATTTACTTACCTGTAGTTGCTGTAGATCAAGAGGTTTCCAGCTAACTTTCAAATTTCTATCCTGGGTGATCGTATTTTCAAATTTCAAGGATAAATCAGCATAATGAATAAATTTGATCTTATACTTAAACGATCCTAAATATTTTTCCAATCCAAGATGTTCCGCAATACTATGTGTTCCGGTTTTTAACTCTACATTTATAGTTAAATTTAATTCTTCGACTCCTCCGTAATCCGAGGGATCTAAATAAAGGATTCCACTCCCCGGTAAATTCAAATCTTTATCTCCCAGTTTGACTTCATACTTAAGAAGGGTTTTTCCTTTCAGATCAGCATTGCACGAGACCTTGGTCTTTCGATATATGTATACCGTTTCTCCATTAGCCAATCCATCAAGATTTATGTCTACTGTTATTTTTTCCGGAGGTGTAAGGTCTTCATAGTACACCTCGTCATTATTATATTCACAACTGAATTGAATTGCAAATATGAATAGAGTGAATAAGACTTTATATTTATACATAATTTAGGTATTTCTATAAGGGTAAGTCTAAACGATATGCCATCACATCATTAAAGGTTAACCTGCTATTGAAGAATGAATTATTACCAGATGTATAATAATTGAACGGTATTCTAATTAATTTTTCAGACAATGTTTTATCGTATATATTTAAAAGAAAATTTTGATTGTATTGCTCATCCAGACAAGCAATGTTACCGGTAATAGGATCTTGATATAAAAATTTACCTTTTTTTGAATTTTTATTGGTAAGTGACTCAACATCAAAAATTACAGTTTCTGTATCTCCTCTTAATATTAACTCTTTCGGATTAGAATAGCTAAACTGACAAGCTGGATATCTATAGTCGGCATTTGTATAAGAGTATATTTGTACAGCTTTGTCGTCCTGTATTTCATAGATAATGAGATGTGCCTTATAATAATCACATAAATATTTTCCGTCAGGGGATACGGCAATCTGAGATTCTCTATTTTGTAATCTTTGTCTAAAGATTTCATTTCCTGTTTTACTGTTCAATACTATACAAGACCTTTCGTAGTTAGTATCTCCCAGCCAAAACAAATCATGATAAAACAACGTGTAATTGTCGCATAAATAAATAGGATCGGAATGGATATTTATTTTTTGGATTTGGAGTGGATTTTCAAAGTTGCTATTATTATATATAAAGATATCGGATATACTTATTGGTGTCGGATACATATATTTATAGATAGCAATCTGTGAAGTTTTTGCAGAAACAGACATATACATTCTATCAAAATAGCCAATCTCACGCAGCAAAAGGTCTCTTTTCTTAGAAGAATCAGATATAGAGTATATGCTCAATTCATCGTGATAGAGATAATAATATTCATTTTTAGAGATATTCCACGCTTGAGGAATTCCCGAATATTCCTCGGCAAGGTACCAATAATAATCGCACTCGATAAATACACCCTTTTCATAGTCATCATATGGCATGTTGAAAGGTAATATATATAGCTTAAACCGACTAGCATCAGATGGGAATCTGAATCGTTGCATTTTTACTTTTCTTTGATTCTGACCACACTCTATTTTTGACCCATCTGCTCCAATAATCAAATACTTACACTTGTATCCGGTATTATCCCACGATACATTCATCGATTCATTGTCTAGGTATTCATAACTGAATTTAGGATTGGTTTTAAAGCCATAATATTCCGGACTAAAGTAATCTACCTTCAAGGATTCATAATCAACATCGTTATTCTTATAGTAGACATATAACTCATAGGTTTTATAACCCCATGTGTAGCTTCTATCTATATGACTAGTTTGTTTAGTATCCGTTATTATTTGTTTTACTTGTTCTTTTTTAATGTCATCGGTATAGATTAACTCATATCTTAAAAGCTTTGCATTGTCAAATACGGGTTCATCCCAATCGAGCTGCAAGTAACCTTCTTCCGATTTTCCTCCACGAAGATTCGTTTTAAAATTCTCTTCAAGTTTTACAAATTTAACATCATACTCATATTTTCCCACATACTTCTCATATCCAAGATGATCTGCGATACTTCCTGTATGTGTTTTTAATTGAATATCAATAGTTAATTTTCTGACAGAGTTATCTGCTAAAGGACGCAAACGAATGCTATTTTGATCAATCTCGGCATCGGCGTCGATTGATATCTTAAAGTCGAATATATCCTTCCCTTTTGTATCTATCTTATATGTCAGTTTAGTATACTCATATATGTAGATTATATTATCAGGAAGAACATGAGACAGTTCAATCTCCAGTTCTACCTTATCTTTTGGAGGCGCTAGCTCTTCAAAGTATATCGGATCTTTATCATATTCACAGGAATACAATAAAATTAGAAGAAAAGTTAATAAATAAAATATCGTATTATTGTTTTTCATAGGAATAGTCAATAGTTAGTCTCATTATTTGAGTATAAATATAGCATTTGTTTCGATATCTTAATATAAATTAAGCCATTCTTTTTTTCACACCAATTCCTTATTCTTCGCCTTTTTTCAATTCCTCTGTATCTTCTCTGTGTATTTCCGGGGCGAATATTCCCAAAGTAGAAGATAATCCTAAATCAGCTAAGAGGCCAATATTTAAATCTGCATCTAGAAGTTTATACTTGCTTATTTTATATGCACATCTTCATTTTTCTTTCAAAGGGGAGAATCTGCTCTTGCATTCTGAATTGCTCCGTCTGACTGTTTTTGAATTCAGAATATAAGATCCTCCGTTTGCTATCCTCCTAAAAGAAGGTATACGATAAAAGTTCCTATGGTTAGAAATAAAATTATTGATAGAACTGCTGTAATAATTTCCTTACTAATGCCACCCTCCTTATTCTTAGGATAAGACTTAAAGGACTGCCAGTTTAATTTTAGATGAAATATATTTAAGATTATAAAAGCGATTCCGGCTAAAGCATGACATGATACGCTAATATGTTTTTCAAGGCTATCAGGGTCATCTTCAAAGAACTGAATTAATATAGCTGTAATAAACAAAATTATCAGAGCAAAGAATAGTCCGATAGACACGAACGCTCGATAATTAAATCCTCTTTTATATGATACTTTCATAGTTTATTCTTTAATAGTATAATCTTTAACATCTACTTCCGATAATCTGAAATATCCATAAGCAAAATTTTTACTGTCGGTCTGATTTACAATATTACCTCGAACAGCAGCTGGTGTTGGAGAAAACATAGGTCCATCATCATTACCTGATGCTAGTAGTAGTTTTGCCATATAGTCATAATATCTTTTAGAGATTCCGTATAATTTGAGGTTTAGAACGTCCCCCACTTCCAAATCCTCATGTGAATAATAAACAGCTGTTAAGGCGCCCTGATTCATTTCGTTATTTTCGACACTATATTGTGGGAATATTATATGCCTCATCTTAACGCTATACAGATAGTAATTATACTCAGCACCATTGTCCTGATAGTAGTATGTAATTTCAATTTCGTCACCTGCCATACCTCCTTTATTGTTCTGTTGGATTGTATCTTCGATTTTTGGTGTCCCGATTAAAGTTTCCGTAGCGGTATATGTTTCTCCATTCAGGTTAACTGTCAATGTATATGTTTCTCCAATAACAGGTTCAAAATTGGTGCAGATATATTCACCTTTACTGGTAGTCTCAATAAAATCAAAAACGATATTCTCTGTATTGGCTACAGAAATGGTTGCTCCTGAAACGGTCGGAAATTTATCCTCGTAGTAGCCTGTTGTGGTCGTCAATTTAATTTTTTGTTCGTTGCCTGTTGTACCCTTTATCCAGTCAATGGATGCATCTATTACCAGTCTTGGCTCGGCTGTCTCTAAATCGACTTTGATAACATCTTCATAGCACGCAGTAAAGGACAAAGCTATTATTACGATTAGAATTATATTTAATGATTTCATCTTATGATTTTTTGAATGTTTATTTTAAAACTTGAAATTGTAAGTGATTCCGGGGATAATACCGAATATGGACATTTTCTTAACTTCACTCAATCCTGTCGTTGCATTTTGTCCGAAATTGTAAGAAGCTGCATTGTGCCTGTTGTAAACATTGTAGATACTAAATACCCATTCGCCTTGCCATCCTTTTTTCTTATTCGGATTTGGCGTGTAAGTTGCCGATAAATCTAAATGGTGATATGCTGCTAATGAATTTGCGTTTCGTGTACCATAATTCGCAATAGTTATTCCCTGATACTCGTATTTTCCATTCGGAAATGTTGCGGCTTTACCCGATTGAAAAGTAAAAGTACCTCCTAAAGACCATTTTTTACTTAGTTGATAAGCACCTGTAACTGATAGGTTATGCAATTTATCATAATTAGCCCGATACCATTTTCCGTTATTTATTCCCGGTTCATTGGCATTTCTCCCCGGAGTCTGTTGTTCTGCTTTAGAAAGGGTATAAGAAAGCCAACCTGTTAATCGTCCTGTATTCTTTCTTGCCATCAATTCTAACCCATATGAGCGAGCCTTACCATTCAGGAGGACTCTTTCTATTGCTTTATGTGCAATTAAATTTGCCCCATCAATGTAATCCGCTTTATTTTTTATCGTTTTGTAGAATGTTTCAACTTCTAGTGAGTAATTATCACCGCCAAAGTTCTGTAAATAACCTAATGCCACCTGATCGGAAATCTCCGGTTTAAGAAATTTGTCACTGGGAGCCCAAATATCAAGAGGTGTGGCAGATGCCGTATTGGATATCAGGTGGATATATTGACTCATCCGGTTATAACTTAACTTTATAGATTTATCATCATTTAGAGCATAAGCCATTGCCAATCGTGGTTCAAGGTTACCAAAACTTACGATAGATTTATTTGTGCCATAATATTTTGTTCCTATAGGGGTTCCTTCTTCATAAATCTGAAATTCAGGATTGAAAACTACCGCTTCATTATTTTCGTATATATTTATTTCTTCTTTGCCGAGTCGTTGGAAGTTACTGTATCGGAGTCCGTAGCTGACTGATAACTTATCCGTTAACTTCTGCTCTGCACTAAGGTACAGGGCATTCTCAAAAGAATTCTTTTTAGCAATCTGATCCGGAATAACTCCCGATGTTTCATCGAAAGGTCTTATTGTTCCGGGATTAAACTGATAATAAATAGAATTAAGTCCATAATTCAGGATCAAGTTATTGGATAGATAATGCTTAAAATCATATTTGAAGTTATAGTTTCTAATATTTGACTTCCAGTCGATACCTGCAAACTTTATCTTTAATCCATATTTATAATCGCTATATATAGCTGACATATTAGAGAATATCTTATCGGTAAAGATGTGATTCCATCTTACATTGGTTAGAATATTTCCATAATTGTTTATCAAAGATTTATTCATGTCAAAAACATCATTACCCAGATATCCGGAGACAAAAAGATTATTCTTGTCGTTGAATCGATAATTAAGTTTGGCATTCAGGTCATAGAAGTATGCTGAGTTCGGCTCATCTGCCAACTTCAGTAAAAGGTGTGCGTATGTTCCTCTCCCAGCCACAACAAACGAGCTTTTATCTTTTACGATTGGTCCTTCTACTAACAAGCGACTGGAGATTAATCCGATTCCCCCATTTACATGATATTCTTTATTATTTCCCTCTTTCTGATAGATGTCTAAGACCGAGGATGCCCGACCTCCGAAATTAGAAGGAATACCTCCTTTATATAATTTTAGATCTTTGATCACATCGGAATTGAAAACAGAGAAAAAACCGAACAGGTGTGAAGTGTTATAAACTGCCGCTTCATCGAGTAAAACAAGATTTCCATCTACAGAGCCTCCTCTTACATTAAATCCTGATGCGCCTTCCTGTGCATTAGTTACTCCCGGAAGTTGTAATAATGATTTCAACACATCGACTTCACCCATAACCGCCGGCATTTTCTTAATTGTGCTTATAGGAAGTTTATTCACACTCATCTCAGGTTTGAAGATTCTGGTCTTATTTTCATTGACAGTGACTACAACCTCTCCTAATGTTGAACTTTTCTCAAACATTGAGAAATTCTTAGTTGTGTTTGCGGTCAGAGAAATATTCTCCTGAATAGTTTCAAAACCCATGTAGCTGATGATAACAGTATAATCCCCTTTAGGCAATGTTATAGAGTAAAAGCCATAGGAATTGGTAGCAGTGGAAGTACTTCTTGCTTCTGAAATAATAATACTTGCACCAATCAATGTCTCATTATTGGAGTGATCGGCAATAGTGCCGCTCAATGTAAATTTCTCTTGCGAGAAAGCGTTGAGTGCAGTTGATAAAAGGAATAGTGTATAAAGAAATTTCATTTTCATCCTACTTATTTATTGGAGTTTATCTTTAATGACAGAATTATGAGTTCGCTATCGTGAATCTGTTTTCATAATCACGATGCAAATATGCTATCAATAAAAAGGTCGTGGAAATTTTTGAGAAGAAGGGGCGGATTTATGCGATGAATGAAAATACCCTGATAACGATCAACGGTTGTCAGGGTATTTTCAAAGGAAATCGGAAGGTATCTTTAAGAAGAGTAACGATTAAAAAAATCATCGGCATATGTTCTTCCGATGGGGAACTCTTTATCTCCTATGAATATGGTGGTTCCTCTTACTGCTTCAATTTTATTGAATGGTAAAATATAGCTACGATGCACACGAATAAAATCGATAGAATTTAGCTTCTCTATCATATCTTTCATAGACATTCGGGCTACAATCGTTTTGCGGTCTTTGATATGAATTTTAAGATAATCGGCTAAGCCTTCAATGTATAGAATGTCCGCTAAAGGAATTTTTACCAGATTAAAATCGGCGCGAACAAAGATATTCTTATCTGCACTTTGATCTTGCTTATTGATATAGTCAAAATACTCCTGAGCTTTAGATATAGCTTGTGTAAATCGTTTCAGATTGATAGGCTTAAGTAAATAGTCAATAGCATTTAATTCATAGCTGACAACGGCATATTCATTAAAAGCAGTAGTGAAAATCACCATTGTTTTATGCCGCAATGCTTTTACTAAGTTAATTCCGGTCATCGCTGGCATTTGTATATCGCAAAAAATCAGATCGACCGGATACTTATGTAGATATCTTAGTGCTTCACTCGGCTGAGTAAATGTTCTTTGAAGATTAATGTTCTCATTCTTTTCGCACAATGATTTAATCACTGTAAGTGCTAACGGTTCATCATCTATGGCAATTGCATTCATCATTGTAAATCGATATATAAAGAAACGAGAAACTGCTTTTCTATATTATTGATAACCAACAAATGCTTTGAGGGGTAAGTTAAATCTAACCGATGCTTTGTGTTTTCAATGCCTAATCCACTTTTTTCATAAATATTCTGCTGAATACTTACTTTATTATTTGCCACACTCAACTGAAGCTCTTGCTTATTCATCGTTATTTCGATTTTTATATGGCTTTTTTGCTCAGAATTTACTCCATGCTTAAAAGCATTCTCAACAAAAGGAATGAGTAACATAGGAGCAATTTGCAAGTCTGGAATATTTTCCATGCAATTATATTCCAGCTTCACACTCCTGTCTAATCGAAGCCGTTGTAGTTCAATATAATTACTAATATAATTTATTTCATCTTCCAGTAAAACAAAATCCTGTTGTGTATCTCTCATTGTATATCGCATCATCTCTGAAAGTTTATCTATCATATCCGCAGCTTTGGGCGAGGTATCAATAACTGTCGCATATATATTGTTCAGCGTATTAAACAAGAAATGAGGGTTAATTTGCGATTTTAGGGATGCTATTTGTGCTGAAAGTTTTTCGTTTTCTGCTTGCTTTAGTCTAGTATAAAATGCCCATAAAATAGAAGAGCCGATTGACAAGAGCCACAATACAATAGCATTGATCATAATAACCGGAATGATCTTTTCAACTATCGGCTCCGATTCGGTTAACCTTTCAGGGTTAAAATCAGAGAAATAAAATATTATGCCAAGAGTAAATAATACTATTACTATTATCAATAGTAAGAATAGAAAATAGAGCCAGTTCCTTTTTGAAAACAAAAACTTAGGGATAAGAAAAAAATAATTGAAGTAAAATGTAATTAACAGCACACTGCTTATCGTAAAGCATAATAAAAGATACTTGACGTCAGAAGCCGGATCTAATGAGTTAAACACCTGATCGGTTGAAATATATGGAACAACCAGCAACAACAACCAAACTAAGGTATGTATGGCAATGGTAAGTCGTTTAGTTTTCATAATTATATCTAAAATAAATTGCAAATTAAAGGTTTGTTTGTTTTCCTCCAAAAGAAATGAGAAGAACGTAGATAGTTTAGAGAAGTATGAGGAACAATCATGCTTTTTCGATTATATTGAATATTATTTTTTCTTTCCAACTGATAAACCACCAATTTAAAAAGAGAATAATAAAAGCAAGGTTTTGATAAATAATACTCTTTCGTAGAAAGGAAGATTATTTATTCAAACTCGTAGAGCCTGACCTTGCTGAATTATTCTCTTGATATATCTTCGTGATCAGATGAAAGAAACTACAATGAAAATTTCTTATCTACTTCTTGAATATCCCTCATAATAGAACTATCCAATACTTTGGCAGAATATTCTGAACTTTAGCTCTTACCGTATCAATATACATATTGATCTCGGTGGATAGTTTGTCTTTGGTTTTAAGTTTACCTTTGGTCTGATCCCAATTCTCGACAAGTGTACTTCGTCGGACAAACATTTCACAGAACCGCTTGTCTACAGTGATTCGGAAGGCAATAGGGGCTTCTCCGTTTGCTTTGATTTTATTCTTTTTGAGAATAAATAAAACATGAAAGGATTTTTCGCCTATTAGGACAAAAGAAAAAACCTTGACTTTCTACTGAAAATCAAGGTTTTACTTCTTTTTGCATCATTTGCTAGTGATCCCGCTGGGAACGCTTTTTTTATCTCGTAATAGATGTTGGAAAATCCAGTGAGCGTTGCCCCCTCGTGCCAGTCTAAATTGACCCCATGTACCAA
>NZ_JBHSGN010000031.1:0-9286 GCF_042654545.1 Dysgonomonas termitidis | reverse complement strand
TTCATTTGGGGATATACTTTTGATAAAATTTACAATCTATAAATAGCAACTTAAATTAATTAGGAACAAAAATGATCTCATAGGGTCTATCAGACTATTGACTATTGATATTCAAATGTAATAATAATCTGATAATATAGATACCCTAATCAGGCATTGACCGATTTAGCATTCATTAATGATTAGTTTGCGTTCACGTCCGTAGTCGATCAATATATACATTTGCTGCAGAAATATAGTGCTGGTACAATTGGAAAGTTCACAGCTGCGGTTTTAATTGTATCATTCAATATAAATTAAAAAAATCATAAACTAAAATCTGATTTCATGAAAACAAAAAAGTGTATTAGCTTGCTGTTGATCCTTCTATTTCTATTGAATGGATGTAGCGATGATGATGGCTATTCCGATGTAGACGGGTTACCTCCTACAATTGTTATGGGCTCTTCGAATATAAAGACAGAACCCGGCAGAGAAATTACAATCAAAGCAAAAGTAGAAGATAAAGACGGGCTTCGCTCCATCAATCTGAAAAATGCGGCATTCAATCTGGATAAAACTATAGATCTTACATCAGACAGTATTGTATATTCTTTCGACCTGAACTATAAATACAAGATAGTGAAGGGGCTGGAAGGAGACAATTTTCAATTAGATGTTACCGCTACCGACCGCGGCGGACGTACCACTACAGAAACTGTACTGGTTACCATGGACGGGGATTTTACAAATCCTGTATTTACCGTATCTCCGGATGCAGCCATAACTGTTCTGTTGAAAACAGAAACACGATTGAACGTTAAATTTACAGCAGAAGATGATAAGGCATTGGATCTGGTAACAATAAACATACCTGAAATCAATTATTCGAGAGAAATCACAACCTTCACAAATTCAGGCAAGACTCTTGAATTTAATGACCCTATAACATTACCTTCGGCAGTAGCCACATATAACCTGACATTAAAAGCTGTTGACAAAGCAGGGCTGGAAACTAGCAAGACCAGTGTGATCACTGTATCGGAAATGCCGGACTTCCCTAAAATGTACCTTGCGGATGTAGCGACTGTAGCCGAGTTGAACAGTGATGTATTTGGCGTGCCTATGCGTATAGAGCGTACTGCCGCTTTTGAATATAAAGCTAATTATTATTGCCAGAAAGCAGGTACTGAGATTTTCTTCTTACCTCAAAAAAGCGATTTCACTCCGATTTGTTTCGGTATCGATCCTGCCGATAACACAAAATTGACTGATGATCCCGATATTGCAGAACCTATCGTGTTAACTCAGGCGAATGTATATTATGAAATTACATTTAATGTAAAAACCGTTATTTACAAAGTCAAGACCTATGCGATTGCTGATGCGGTTGATCCTGTCCCTCATAAATTCGGTTCTATCAGTCTGGATACTTGGGGTGATGGCGGAAGCTGGCTTCAGGAGTTCTATTTTGGTTATATGACTTCCAATCCGAGAGAAGTAAGCCGGTTTACACAGGATGCGACCAATCCGCACCTCTATTACCTGGCTAATCCATTGTCTTTGGAAGCAGGACAGAAAATGAATTTTGTTTTCCACAACTGGCACTCTGATGGATGGTGGAACTATTGCTCATGGCGAGTAGATAATTCGGACGAACCGGAAATATTCAATTATTATGGCGACTATAAGAACCCTGCATGGACCAAGCCTAACGGTGCTGATAACTGGGCGAAACCGACAGTAAAACAGACAGGTTCTTATAAATTATATTTTGACGCTCATTTGGGAAGAGCTAAACTTGTCCGCGAGTAAATATAAACAGAAGTAAAAAAACATAAATAAATACTTATGAAAAAATATCTGATAATTCTATTATTAACCTTGCCTCTGTGTCTTATGGCACAGACCAGAGTTACACTTACCGGAAAAGTTTCGGCTGCCGGCAATGAGCCTCTTATTGGCGTCACTGTAATGGAAAAAGGCACGACCAATGGAACAATGACAGACATAGATGGTAATTATACTTTGTTGAATGTTCCGGAAAACGCTACGATTGTATACTCCATGATCGGCCTTATAACCAAGGAAGTGAAGATGGACAAAGGCGGGGTTATAAATGTTGTGATGGAAGATAATACAAAGATGCTTGACGATGTGGTGGTTATCGGTTATGGCGTGGTGAAGAAAAGCGACCTAACCAGCTCAATAACTACCGTAAAAGGAGAAGCATTAAAGAACATGACATCAGGAAATGCCTTATATTCCATGCAGGGTAAAGCCAACGGTGTGCAGATCACCGGTTCGGGTGGCCCGGGAGACAACCCGCGCGTGATAATCCGCGGTGTGACCACAATAAACGGTTCCGATCCGCTGTATGTAGTAGACAATGTACCTTTGGGGCAAGGAGCGAATATAAATTTCCTGAACCAAAATGATATAGAAAGTATAGAAGTATTGAAAGACGCCTCAGCCGCAGCAATCTACGGTACCAGAGGTTCTAATGGGGTAATTTTGATTACTACAAAAAAAGGATCGGAAGGAAAAACTAAATTCCAGGCCAGCGCATCTTTAGGAATGCAAACCCTGAACAAACCCGATATGGCTAATGCCGCTACTTATGAGAAAGTATTTAAAGAACGTTTCGAAAACGACAAAGCTAAAGGCGGAAGTAATGCACCCTGGGATGTTGCCGGTATCGGTTCATTCTCTGATACGGATTGGTGGGATCAGGTAGTTAACGATGTGGCATATACCCAATCATATAACTTTAGCTTTCAGGGAGGAACAGATAAATTTGTTTACAGTGGTAGTTTGGGATATTTCCGCCAGAATTCTCAGTTCGACGTTGGTTACTGGGAACGTATTACAGGTAGATTCAACACAGAATACAAATTCAACAGTGTTGTAAAGGCTGGAATAGATTTTGCCCCACGTTACGAGAACTGGACAGATACGCCTAACCTGTTCGATGCCGTTATGCGCATGGACCCGACAACACCTGTATATAGAGCCAGAGAAAACTGGGGTATAAATGAGTACAGCAATTATGCCCGTTCTTACCACAATCAGGTTTGGAATCCGGCAGGAAGCGTTGCCCGTCAGAACAAGCACAGCAATGAATACGGGCTGATGATGAATCCGTATCTGAGTATTGAGCCGATAAAAGGATTGATTGCCCGCACTCAATTCAGTGTAAATGCGCGCTTCAGAATGACCGATAATTATACTCCTCAGTTCCATATTCATGATCTTGAACAAAGTCAACAGAGCAAAATCGAACGGAATTCAAATCATTGGGTAGATTGGACGTGGACCAATACATTGAATTACATGCGTACATTCAATGAAAAACATAATCTAACCCTGATGGGTGGCTTCACTATGGAGAAGTCTGCAGAATATTGGTTGACCGGCTCTAGAGAAGCAGTACCAAACAATCATCCGAATCTTCAGTATGTAAAGGCAGGAACATTAAACCCTCAGGCAGACGGAACTGATGTATACAAATCCTATATATCTTATTTAGGACGTGTAATGTATAACTATGATAGCCGCTATTATCTTACTGCTTCGGTTCGTACCGACGGATCTTCCAGATTCCCAAAAGGAAATAAATATGCCACATTCCCTGCTGCTTCTGTGGCATGGAGAGTATCGGAAGAAGGATTCATGAAAAACCAGAATGTACTATCAAATCTGAAAGTCCGTGCAGGATGGGGACGTGTAGGAAATGATATTATAGACCTAAATGCTTACCTGAACCTGATCGATAAAGCTGATTATGTTTTCGGCTCCGACCGCTATATAGGAACCTCTGTCAGCTCTGTAGGCAATACGATGTTGAAATGGGAGATTGTAGAAGACTATAATCTGGGAATAGACGCAGGCTTTTTAGATAACCGTCTGGATATTACAGCTGATATTTTTCTGAAAAAATCGAAGGATATGTTGATCCAGAAACAAAATCTGATGGTAACAGGTTATCCGATGTGGAATGCCGAAATGTGGTCTAATATTGGTAGTATGGAAGCCAAAGGTTGGGAATTATCGGTGAATTGGAAAGACCAGATGAGAGACTTTAATTATGAAGTTGGAGTAAACCTTTCCGGTGTAAAAAATATCGCTAAAGGTTTCGGTCTTACTACAGAATACTTAAGGGGAGGGTTCTTTAATGAATACATTATAAAGAACGAAGTCGGAGGAGAGATCAGCCGCTTCTACGGCTATGTCGCAGATGGCATTTTCCAGAATTGGACAGAGATTAACAGTCATACCAGCAACACAGGAGAATTGCTTCAGCCGGATGCTGTTCCGGGAGATATCCGTTTCAAAGATTTGAATAATGATGGTGTATTCAACGAAAAAGATAAAACATATATAGGCAGCGCTTTCCCTGATCTGATGGTTGGTTTGAACATCCGTTTGGGATATAAAAACTTTGATCTGGTATCTAACTTCTACGGTACTATCGGAAACGATATATACAACAGTGCCAAGGGTGGTTTTTATGCGGGAACCGAAGGACAGAATGTATTTGCAGACGCATACGATAAAGCATGGAGAGGTGAAGGTACAAGCAACTATTACCCTCGTCTTTCATACACTGACGCTAACCTGAATTACCGCAGGGTTTCTTCATTCTTCGTTGAAGATGGATCATACTTCCGTTGCAAATTACTGCAGATAGGTTATACCCTGCCAACAAAAATGACCAAAGGATTAGGTATACGCCTTTCAGCATCAGCTCAAAACCTGTTTACTATTACCAGCTACTCAGGAATGGATCCGGAGCGCGCAGCTTTGGGTAGTGCATTGGAAGCCGGTATTGACAATCTGGGTTATCCTAACCCTCGCACATTCCTGTTCGGTCTTAATATTAACTTTTAATCAGTAGCAAACAATGAAAAATATATTAAAAATATTTATTGGCGGGGCTCTAATGCTTTCATTGGGAAGTTGTTCCGATTTTCTCGACAGACCTGTATTAGGACAGGAAAATCTCGATACATACTTCCAAACGGAAGAAGAGTGCCTGAAGGAGGTAGCCGGATGTTACCAAGCCATATTCTTCGACGACTGGTGGCAGGTTCAGGCTCCTTATGTAGGATTCGATATGTGTACAGACGACCTTTGGTTGGGTAATACAACCCAGTCGCAGAGTGACTGGCTTAGAATGGGTCATTACGGAAACCCTAAATTTGACGGGCCTATATCAAATTTCTGGCAATACCGTTATAAAGGTATATTGAGATGTAATATCGTTATAAACAGGGTTGCAGATTCTCCTATTAAAAATGAGACTCTCCGCAAAAGAATGATAGCTGAAGCTAAATTTCTCCGTGCGTTCTACTATTTCGATTTGGTGAAGAATTATGGAGGAGTACCTATAGTGTTGGATATGCTAATGCCCGAACAAGTACACGGTATTCAACGCAAAAGTATCGATGAAACTTATACTCAGATAGAGCAGGATCTGAAAGATGCGATAGCCGGATTGCCTCAAAAAAGCGAGTATAGCTCATCAGACCTTGGCAGGGCTACAAAAGGCGCAGCGATGGGATATCTGGGTAAAGCTTACTTATACCAAGGCAAATATAGCGAAGCCGAAAGCATATTAGGAGACTTGATAGATACTCAGGAATATGATTTGTGTACCAACTTTAAGGATGTATGGTCTATAGATCATAACAATAGCGTGGAATCACTTTTCGAAGTCCAATTCAATTCCGATATCAGCTACAACTTAGGAGGTAGGCTGCCTGTGTTTACCGGTTCTCGTGACGATTCGGGATGGTCTTGGGGATTACCGACCAGTAATCTGGAAAAAGCATTTTTGGACGCAGGAGATACAGAGCGCCTTCGCTGGACTATTGTAAAGAATGGAGACGATGTACCGGGAGACGATTCCGATGAAGCTAAAGATTATTTGATAACTCCATCTAAACATAAATCGGCACGTATAAACAGAAAGTATTATATTCCTCACGCTCAGCGAACTACCCCATATGACGCTAATCATAACAATTTAAATCACAGATTGCTTCGTTTTGCAGATGTTTTATTAATGTATGCTGAAGCAGCAAATGAAGAAGGACATGATGAAAACGCCCGTAAAGCACTGAAAAGAGTACGCGACCGTGTAGAATTACCGGAAGTAACATCATCGGGTACTGCCCTTAGAGATGCGATAAGACTGGAGAGACGTCTGGAATTAGCTCTTGAAAATCATCGTTTGTATGATCTTCGCCGCTGGACGGACGACAACGGTAAAAAGGCCATCTGCAATGTATTTGGTCAGAACGGGACTTTTGTAAGATATAATCTATATGAATCTACGGATGAGTATGAGTTGACAAATCAGACGGAGAATAGTAATAAAGGAATAACATTCCAGGAAAACAGGGATTTATTATTTCCTATTCCTAATACTGAAGTTCTTTTGTCGGAAGGAAGTATTGCGCAAAACCCTAATTTCTGATTTATATATCAGACAAAAATAGTGTGCTCTTGATTCTTTATAATTTCAAATAAAGAGCACACTATTATATCTTTAATTTATTAATTAATGACATCATGAAGATTATAAAGCTGTTTTTATTTATGTGTCTGTTTCTATCATGCATTTCATGTAATGATGATCCAACCCCAACCATTGCGCCGGACACCGGAGCAGGTGAAGAAACGGAAGAAGGCAATGAAAATGTTACCATATCGCTCAGTACGACATATCAGACTATCGAAAGTTTTGCGGCTTCCGATTGCTGGGCACCTAACTATATAGGTACCTATTGGACGGAGACAGAGAAAGAGGATATTGCAAAATTATTATTCTCGAATAATATAACAGGAGGTAAGCCGGATGGCATCGGATTGTCCGGGTGGCGTTTCAATCTGGGAGGAGGTACTGCGCAACAGGGTGCAGCCAGTGGTATAGAAGATGCCACCAGACGGGCCGAATCGTTTATGAACCCGACAGATGGAACATTAGACTGGACAAAGCAAGCCGGGCAACAATACTTCCTCGAAAAAGCAAAGAGCTATGGTTGCGAACAGTTTGTAATGTTCAGTAATACTCCTCCGGTATATCTTACGCGCAATGGAAAAGGTTATTCGGCGTCCGGAGCATATTCCAATCTGAAAGACGACGCTTATGACGATTTTGCCAATTACATTGTTTCTGCAATAGATTATTTCAAGACGAATAAGGGGATTGACTTTGATTATATAAGCCCGGCAAACGAACCCCAATACAACTGGGAAAGCGGACAAGAAGGTTCAGGCTGGCAAAACAGTGAGATTAAGAAACTTTCTGTAGAACTCGATAAGGCCATAGAGGATAAAGGGCTTAATACAAAGATATTATTGGCAGAAGCCGCCGCCTGGAATTATTTATATGAAACCGATGGTGATAACGGAAGAAAGAATGTGATATATAATTTGTTCGACAATGCATCTTCCAGTTATGTAGGAGACCTGAAACATGTAGCACCGATTGTTGCCGGTCATAGTTATTGGACTGATGGAAATTGGGAAAACCTGGTAGACGTAAGAACTACCGTTGGAACAAAAGCCGGTGCGGCCGGTCTGAAAGTTTACCAGACTGAATGGAGCATGCTTGGCGATGGATACAGCAGCAGTGAGTTTGTTGGTTTCGACAATGCTTCATATATGGATATAGCTTTATATATGTCGAAAGTTATACACTGCGACCTTGTATATGCCAATGTTTCCTCATGGTCTTACTGGACAAGTATCGACCAGGAGCGCTGGAATCATAAGAATAGATTTTTACTGATAAAGGTGACCCCTGCCGGAGGCGACTATGGTGATATTACCCAAAGCGGGACTCATGCCGCAACCAAAACATTATGGGTGCTTGGTAACTATAGCTTGTTTATACGTCCAGACTATAAACGCGTAGCACTTGAGATGAAGAATACATCAAAAGAATTATTCGGGAGTGCGTATATTTCGCCGGATGGTAAAAAAGTGGTGGCAGTATATACCAATTTGTCAGCAAGCCGGTATGATGTGAGGGCTAATCTGGCAAATGCAGATATAGAGTCGATAAAAACATATACTACCAGTCAGACTCAGGATCTGGAAGAAGAAAGTATTAAAGATACAGGTAATTCTATTTTTGTAACACCTAATTCTGTTCTAACAGTGGTTTACAACTTAAAGTAAATAGTAAATAATATAATAAATCTGACTTCATTGGGAAGATGAAATTCTAATATAGAATTATTCCGAATGAAGTCAGTTTTTTTTGATACAGACTCTCCCGCTTCGACAGGGTTATATACTAAAAACGAATTTTCGGATAAAATCATCCCCTTCCCATTCTTCCTTACATTTTACATGTATACCTAATATTTGCAGCAGGCGTTTTAGTTCATTGCCCATAGAATCTATGTAAACCAAGCTTATCTTCTTTATTTTTAACAGCTTAGAAAAGCTACCGGTGTCGCTACTCCTTAGCTTTATACTCTCATAACCGGATACTTTATCGTTTTCCAGTCTGAATACATTTACTTGCATATTTTCTTTTATTTCCTTGCCGGGTGTGCCTCTGTCTGTTATTATTGCAATGGTCTTAATCATATCCTGTGTAAAATATTAAATCGCGCTTGTTATTAAAGACGCTTTGATGGCAGATAATATTTTAAAACTGCAGTTTTTTTAATAATCTTTTCTTATAGCACACTCTATTTCTAAATGAATCTAATAAAAGCATAACGATTATTATTGTTTTTTGTGCAATGAAGGGATTTAGAAAGACGCTTAGGCGGGAGATAATGAATTGGGTATATGCAGCCGGAAAAGGGTTTACAGTCTGGTTTACATTACCTCTTCAAAACCTAGTAAACTTCTCAAAATTCAGGCAATAAAAAAAGACCTACATTTTACTGTAAGTCTTTCATTTTCTGTGTGGTCCCACCTGGGCTTGAACCAGGGACCCCCTGATTATGAGTCAGATCTTCACCATTTCATTCTATTTCAGAAATATTCATTAATTATTGATATTCAGATATTTGTGATTATTAAAAATGTTAATAAACATTAACAGTGGTGCAAATTATCATTATATTTTGTACACTTGTGGTGCAAATTTTGGTGCAAATTAATTTGCACCACGAGCTATAAAAAACTTCAATTGACAATGCCATGAGTACCTTTTATTCCAAACAACCGACAGCAACATTATTCTTTGACACTCGCAGAATTTTAAAGGACGGACGGTGTTGGAAAATCCAGTGAGCGTTGCCCCCTCGTGCCAGTCTAAATTGACCCCATGTACCAA
>NZ_JBHSGN010000030.1:0-1541 GCF_042654545.1 Dysgonomonas termitidis | reverse complement strand
TCCCTGCGGGCGATTACAGCCGGCTGGTGGTGGTCGCCAATGCCGACAGCCAGGTCGCCGGATTGGCCGGCAACAGCCCCATTAGCGAACTGAATGCCATCGAATATACCCATGCCACCGGACAATGGAATGCAACCAACCCGAACCCAACCCCGGTCCCGATGACGGGCGAATATGCAAACGGAGCGGGGAACGGTATCACCATACAGCAGGGCCAGTCGAAGACCTTCAGCGGCCTGAAGCTGGTACGCATGCTGGCGCGTGTGGATATCGTCAACACCGCCACGGCCTTCACGCTCACAGAAGTGAGTCTGTACAACTTCAGGAAAAACGGCCTGCTGGTCAACGACGATACGCAATACGGGGCTTCCCCGGCACAGCCTCACCTGCCCGGAGCGGTGATGAATGCCACCTCCCCGATGATCTATACCGGGGCTGTGGTGTCGGCCAATATGGCCGGAGAGATCTATGCCTTCGAGGCGGCCGCCCCGACAGGCGCAACGATAAGTGCCCAGACCGCGCCGCGCATCATTATCAAAGGGACATACAATAGTAATGAATACTTCTATCCGGTTGACTTCACCTACGACGGTACCGTTAGCGGTACCACCAAAGGCGCTTTCATGCCTATCGTCCGCAACCATAAATACATATTCACCGTCTCACAGGTCAGCGGCCCGGGTTTTGCTTCGGCTGCCGCCGCCCTGGCATCGACGGAGGTCATTACCAACATCACAGCGCAGCTCTTCGTCATCGATGAAAACTTAACCGATGTCTATTGGAATGCAACGAATTACCTGGCGGTCAATGCGCCGGACTTTGACTTCGGATATGAAGAAGTGACGGCAGCAGCCACCGATAACAAAATCACCGTTAAATCCACTGCCGCCTGGACGATATCCTGTTTCGAAGCGGACGGCACAACGCCTGCTGCCGGCGGCTGGCTTTCGGTCGATGACACGGAAGGAGACGCCAACACAATGGAAACCGTAACGGTTCTGCTTAGCGAAAATGCCGGAGCGGCGCGCGAAGGTAAAATAAAAATACAGTCCGGGCCTTTTACACATGTAGTGACGGTTACGCAGTCAACCAATCCTTAAATCAGGTAGCCACCGTCGATAGACACCAAACAGCACCAGGCTCAGCTCACTGTCGCTACTACCTACCTATAGGGTAGTGCCGAGGTATCCGATGTAAAAGAAAAAAGGCCGGGAATTGATAAATAGATAAAAATAAATGCATACGAACATATTAAAAGATATAACAGGATGCATCAAACGGGTAAAAATCATGCCGGTACGCAATTATATGACAAAAAAATGCAATATTAAAAAAAGCTCAAAGATATGATACAAAAAAAACTGTATAAGCGCTCCGGATCGGCCCTGTCGGGTCTTGGGGTATACTGCCTGCTGACGCTGGCCATGGCCTTCACCTCGTGCAGGAACGAAGAGTCCGTGGAAATAAACGGCGCGGGCAAACAGGTAACCATCACGATGTCCGTACCGGGCGCCACCGCGGCGGCCGGCCCTGTGACCTAT
>NZ_JBHSGN010000029.1:0-3497 GCF_042654545.1 Dysgonomonas termitidis | reverse complement strand
ACAAATATAAGTATTTTCACTCATCCTTAACGAATTATCAGTTTATCAGCAGACCCTAAATTAGTCCTTAATCGTATCCAGCATAAATTGACAAAATAATTTTAAAAATGATAATTTTATTCCTTCTCTTTTATCCTAAACCTCAAAATATTAACCTCATAATAACTGACGTTGTGCTGTTTTTATCTAAATCCTTAATTTGAAGAGTTGCATATTGCTCAGGCTCTTCCCCAAGCCCTACCGTCACTTGAGCGTTTGCAGTTTGAGAGAGACTCAGTATGACAAGAATTAATAACATTAATTTGAATGTCGCTTTTTTACTTACGCTTGTGTTTAAAGTTTGTTTCATGTAAATTTATTATATATTTAAAATTAAATTACTATGCCGTATTACTTCCGGCTATTGTCTTATATTTTTTCTCTTACTTGCCAAGTGATATATAAATAAGTTATCTGATTCACCTTATCTCCCAATTGCATGTCAATGGAGAGATTCTTGCCCTACTCATGCTAATAACCTACTAAACCAAGCATGATTTCTGGCAGCATCAAAGCTTGCATTAAAAAAACTTGAACCACGGATACATTTACGTAATCCTGAAGAGTCTTCATCTTATTCCCGCTAACTTCTTCTGTTAAAACTGAATTGTTTTCTACCGGTCTATTGCCAACTATAACAGACTTGATAAGGTTTGTTGATTGTGCGACAATATATCTTATGCCACAAGAGAAATAGAAAATAATATATCTCTCTCTATTTCTTATGCTTTTATTTAAAATATTGACATTGCAAGTGTACATTGATTGAATATGTCAGTAAAAATTATTATTCAGAATCCTAATATCACTTCATATGTTTGATAATAAGATGCCGCCTCTTATGATTGTACCTACTATTATCTAATGATAATAGAAATACATTATCAATGATATATAAAATAGAACCAACTAATAAATAGATGCAGTGGGTGACTATTTTCAAAAACAGCCACAAAATTGAAATAAATAGTAAAGCAAGGTGTATAAATGTGTATATTATTCAATATGACAGAACGTAAAAAATATATAAACAATTAACATAAAAGAGATTACATGAATATTCTGTTTGTGATTTATTATAATTTAATATATAGTTTGTCACAATGATAAATTGTAATACAAATATTATTTTGTTTGATTGATTCAAATGATGTCCAGCTATCTTTCCATGAGATAAAGAATCAGGTATTATTTGGCTTTTTCATTAATTAATATCTGTCTTACCGATTATTGAATTGAATAGGATTGATAATGCCTTAATTTGCAGAATAAAGGAAAAAACTATTCCTGTTCGTAAACAGGTATTATGGAAAGCCGGAATTACACTTTCTATACAAGTTACTACGATTGTGGTCTGATTTGGATAAAACAGAAATAGTATTTAATAATAAATTAAACATCATTAAAATATGCAATACTACGATATAAATATTATGAATATATCATAGCCTACTTACTATACTGACTTATCCATCATATTAGACTAATGTTAAAATATGCTGCACCTTACACTAAAAAAGGGTTGCCTCTTCTTTTCACAAGTATAGACAACCCTAAACGAATACAAATTCTAGTCAGACAAGTTTGAATTATTGATAGGCAACTAGCTTATTACCTATAATTATTAAAACCATGACAGGTTTGAACAAGGCATTCATATTAACTTAAAATCCAAGAAGTATCTTTTATTTTTATTCAGAGTCCTTCTAAAAAACCAATGTTCCCTGCGGTTCGATACTAACCTGTGTTATCAAATAACTGCAAATAATAAAAAATTTAATAGATCAAAAAGTACTATATAATAATATCAATGTTAAGATTGTCTTAATTTACTTATGAGTTAATATATTCATTGCATTTAAAATATGTTGCGAAAGTGCATAAATAATTAAAATCAAATTACCATCTTCGTAAAATATCTGATGTGTCAAAACGTAAAATAAAATGAAACGGTTATAATTAAGACTTTTATTTGTTATTTTATCTTTTAAATATTTACCGGAATAATAATTTGACACATAAAATATATTCCGGATTTATGTTTCTTATTCGCAAAATATCTGTACGGTACCATTTTTTTACATCATGTGAAGTATAATAATGCGTTCATTTCAGTTACTACACAGTCATGCCCCTCAGATTTATTAAAATAATCACCCATATTTATTATCAATTAGCGATGTATTAATTAAAGTAATTATATTCTATTTAAGGCGGCTGTATCCTTCCGAGACGATATGATTGGTTCCGGAGTCAAGCTGGTTATTTTAAGATAGATATAAAAGATATATGATCATTTGTTAAAAACAATACGATCAGATTTTATTGTACAGCAAAGAAGAAAGACTGCTGAAGGTTAGATTATCAATAGTCTTATTTTATTTTCAACTATTATGGCACATCTTTTTTGCATCGTACCGATACATACATTTCATACATTAGCAGACTCCTTCGAACTTTATTACTGTTTGAATAAAAATTGCGTGTATACATAGAAGGATTTCCGAAACCGGCGGTATTTACTAACGAACTTGAAACCAGATTCCCTTCGTTTCCAAAGTTAATAGTTTTAACAGGCGCTGTCGTAATTCTACCGGCCAAAATAACATAAAACCCTCCTTTTGTAGTGGGCTTACTTTTTAAGGTGTTTCCCAAAACCGATGTCTGACAAGGGGCTATCATAGCCAAGTTATGCCTATTCGATGAATCTGAACCTCTGGTCCAGGTCGGAGGATATGGCGATTGTGTTTCCCAGTCGGAATTCCAGATTGCGGGCGAGAATGGAGTATCAGTCAAAATATAGTTACTATATTTTTCACGGTTGTTATATATTACCTTTTCCAGTTGATTCCATTCACGGTCGCTCGGAATATGCCATCCATTGGGGCAGATACCTTGTATCCTTCCGGTTCCTACGGACTCTACTTCATCAGGGCCAGGGGTTTCTCCCGCTATCTGACTTTGGTCTATACTATTTAGCTTATGTCCCCCAAATGCAGCATAACCGTTATACATTAAACCAAGTGGTTCATAATCTTTCACCCATTTATCATCCATGCCGTCTCCTCCGTCAGGCATGGGATATAGCCACATAGGCTCATTTGAAGAAAAATCTAGTTTTGGGGAATCAGGAAGAGGGGTGCCGTCTGCATATTTCCTGGCACGCAAATTATAAAGCATCCACCGGCCGGCATTTCCAAAGTCTCCGGAATAAAATTGATTGCCATCTTGATCTACATGAACTTGTACCCCTGAGGTTAAAGAAGATGTTTCATCGAACAAAGATACCCACCTTTGTCCATTCCAGATATAAGCTCCTGTTCCATCTGCAGTAACAGCGTTGATGCAGTTGTTAGTATTATAAACCATAAGTCCTACATGTTCTTTGTCATAATTGTCTTTCCAGTTAAAATCCAAACAAATTGGATGATTATTTTTAATTAATTTCAGTTTTATAT
>NZ_JBHSGN010000028.1:0-866 GCF_042654545.1 Dysgonomonas termitidis | reverse complement strand
TTGCCACTGCAGATGCCGCCCTGGCATCGACGGAGGTCATTACCAACATCGACGTGCAGCTCTTCGTCATCGATGAAAACGTTACCGATGTCTATTGGAATGCCTCGAATTACCTGGCGGTCAATGCGCCGGACTTTGACTTCGGCGGGGAAGCGAGGACAGAAGCATCAACTGATAATAAGATAACCGTTAAATCCACTGCCGCATGGACGATCGAATGTTTCGAAGCGGACGGTTCAACGCCTGCTGCCGGCGGCTGGCTTTCGGTCACACCGGCTTCTGGCTCCGCAAACGATCAGACAACGCCGGCTACCGTTTCGGTCGTGCTTACGGCAAATGCCGGAGCGGTGCGCGAAGGTAAAATAAAAATACAGTCCGGGCCTTTTACACATGTAGTGACGGTTACGCAGTCAACCACTCCTTAAATCAGGTAGCCACCGTCGATAGACACCAAACAGCACCAGGCTCAGCTCACTGTCGCTACTACCTACCTATAGGGTAGTGCCGAGGTATCCGATGTAAAAGAAAAAAGGCCGGGAATTGATAAATAGATAAAAATAAATGCATACGAACATATTAAAAGATATAACAGGATGCATCAAACGGGTAAAAATCATGCCGGTACGCAATTATATGAAAAAAAAATGCAATATTAAAAAAAGCTCAAAGATATGATACCAAAAAAACTGTATAAGCGCTCCGGATCGGCCCTGTCGGGTCTCGGGGTATACTGCCTGCTGACGCTGGCCATGGCCTTCACCTCGTGCAGGAACGAAGAGTCCGTGGAAATAAACGGCGCGAGCAAACAGGTAACCATCACGATGTCCGTACCGGGCGCCACCGCGGCGGCCGGCCCTGTGACCTAT
>NZ_JBHSGN010000027.1:0-1876 GCF_042654545.1 Dysgonomonas termitidis | reverse complement strand
GCCTTTGCGAACTTTTACATGCTCTTTGGCGGCTTTTACGTCATGGGGGTTTCATTGTTCAAGAATAATTTTTTATTACAGTAAAACCATTTGGACAAAAAGGCTGTCTTCGATTTTGAGGACAGCCTTCTTTTCCTAAGGCAAATACTCAATGATAATTAATAACTAATATCACCACCAACGCGGGTCTCCAGCTTTTCCCCTACCGTTAAACGAAACGCCTTCTTTAAAATGGAAATCACCGTTCTGGGGATCTACAAACAAATCTTCGGATGTCAATTCCAATGATACCGCATTTGTGAATGGATTTGTATTTATAACAAGATCGGATGTTATGTAACAACTAGGATATTCGAGATACGCGGAATAATCATTCCTGCCGGCATTAATCTTGGAATTACCGTTATTTCCGGTAAAAATAGAATTGGTCACGGTTACGCTTCCCGGTTGCCTGTCAAAACGGAAGACTTCGGCGCTTTTGGATATGAAATTGCAAAGTGTCGATTTGTCGATTATCAGGTTCACTACTCCACCTTGTAATTGCATCAAGCGGTCGGATCCAAAGTCCATTACCGTACTGTTTTTTATAGAAAGTTCCCCAAGTTTGACAATATTCTTTCCCATATTAATGAATCCATAACCGCTTACTCCTACGTTTTTGATAATACAATCACTAATCCGGACATAGTCGACATTCAGCCCCTCATGGTTGAGACGGACAAGGCTTCTTCCAATATTCCGTATAGTACAACCTTCAAAGGAAACTCCTTTGAAACAGTTGGTATTACCTATATCGAATACATAATTCGAGCTGTTCAACCGGGCATTCAAGTCGACACCCTGGAATATTATGGCTGTCATAGGAGCAGACATCGTTATATTGTTAAGGTAGAGTTCGGGTTGTATACCGTCCGTTGCTGCATCACCGACCATATACAGCAGGTCAATTCCCTCCGGAACAATAATCTTGTCGATTTCATAAACTTGGTTACCATCGAAAACAAGGGTTACAGTCCTGTCTCCATTTGTTACACAGTCAATTAAAATAGCATCGATATTGGAAGCATCACCTGCCTGAAGCCTGATAGTACGGCCATTATTGATACCCAAAGTCCGGAATGACCATGTTCCGCGCTTGGCATCATCGTTATAAATTACAGCCATATAACCTGTGCCACTGGCCAGACCTGTAATAGTTGCCCGTCCGGCTAGCTTATCTTCGCTTGTTAATTGCAGGGTCTGTTGTACAGGCTCTTGCCCTTCTCCTACATTTTCCCAATACAGGATATGTGTAACTTCGGCGTCAGGCATCCAGAAAAGAGTAGCCTTATTAGTAGCGGAATTCGAACTTTTGAATATCTGTTCGTCGGGCGTTTCGAAATAGGCCTGCATATAACCGGATTCCAAATTGTGATTTTCATCTACGGCTTTTACCCGTACCGAATAAGGAGTTGTACCTTTCAGACCACCGAACGGCATTGAGAATTCAATTGCTGCCGGAGATTTTTTCGAATCTAAATTTGAAAACAAAGTATACAAGGAATCGGTGGTAATATCAACAATCTTGGTAATATTTGTAAATAACAAACTGTCTCCTTCACTGAATTCAAATACATACTTTGTGGCATTTACGACACCTGAAAACTTCAACTGCACGGATGTAGGCAACATATTCTCAACTTCAAAGGTAGCAGGACGGAAAAGCCTGTCGTACCGTTCATCATAACCCCAATCATTCACATCTTCCTCGCACGATATGAGGGCGAACGATAGAAAACTTAATAATAGAATATAATAAGGTATTTTCATAATTGTTCTTTCCAGTTAAAATCCAAACAAATTGGATGATTATTTTTAATTAATTTCAGTTTTATAT
>NZ_JBHSGN010000026.1:0-67653 GCF_042654545.1 Dysgonomonas termitidis | reverse complement strand
TTTTTTCAGGGGTCAATTTAGATTTGGCACGAGGGGGCAACGCTCACTGGATTTTCCATCCCTGCGGCAAGCCGTCTAAAGTTTGAATCCTTTACGAACCTGCTTTTTGAGAAGCTGTTTTTTCCCACGCAAATAGTCGTTCAAGTCTTTATATCCTGCAAACTGTGTTGAGCGATTATACACAGTCAAGTTTGCTGACTTGATTAACTCTGTCGCCTTTCTTCCTGCATCATCGTTATCCAGATAGGTGTAAATCTCCCTGTGAGTTTTTAGAAAATTCATCGCCTTTTCAGTGTTTGCTGTGGAATTGAGAACGGCGACATCGTGCTTTGTTCGTTCGATTTTCTGAATTGTGAGGTACGAAAGAAAATCCCAAAACCCCTCGAAAACCAGACAACTGTCTTTCCCGTTTTGAAAAGTTGTTATTTCTTTCGGCGAAATACAACTTTTGAAACTTGGAGGGCTGTTCAATTCATATCCGCCTTTATCATTCCTGAACCCAACGGAAAAGAATTGTCCACTTTGGTTTTGATAGTGGATTTCTCGACAATACAGGTTTGCCAAATGCAAATCAATTCTACGTTCTTTTACCCATTCGATTAGTTTAGGGTGGGCTATTGGACGAATATCTGTAATGATGGTTGTTGGATTATCCTGCAAAATATTTTTGCTTTGGAAAAAAGAAAAATTGGGTTGAATATTGGCAAGGTTGCATAAAGCCGTTTCGACAGAGCAATTTCCAATCTTTTGTGCAAGGTCGATTATATCCCCACCTTCACCTGTTCCGAAGTCATGCCAAGTATTTTTATTGGTATCCACTTTGAACGATGCCGTCCGTTCTTCCCTGTATGGCGAACAATACCAATAGTTGCACCCCTGAATTTTTGCGGGACTGTATCCCAAACTTTGCAGATATTCTGCAATTTTAATCGTTTTTGCTTGTGCTGCGTTCATATTGTTGAATTTTAGTTGATTAATCACTTTTCTTTTTTCAAAGGCAAAAGTTTTAGCAGTTCAGTTTAGGTTATTATATATATACCCAACTTGAACCGAACTGATTTTCAGTAGTAGAAATCGGGATTGTAGCGGTAAAGTTTGTCCATTCCCTGCACAATCATTCGCTTGTTGCAAAGGAATTGTTTCAACTGCTTTGCTTTTGTATTTCCAAACTCGCAACAAACAGAGGAATAGCACTTTTTCAAACGTTCTATCAAAGTGCTGTATGACAAACTTTCGCCGATTGAGAAAACCTGTTCCAATGCCTCGCGGTGCTTTTCTTCCGAAACTTCCCGATAATCAAATGTTTGTTTCTTTTCCGATTTTTTAGGTTGATAATCTTCTATCAATTCGGGCAAACTGTTTTCATTTATCCTGAACGCAAACGGCTCAAAATCGCGGTCGCGGATGAACATAGCCGTAACGGAACTAATGTCTTTGTCAAATTCGTCTTTCGTAATCTGCAAAACGGTTTCGGCTTTGTTGTTGAGTTCCGTACCCAAATGTCCGCGCGTATTATCATTGCCTTTGTTCAGGTGTAAAACCGTATGGATATGGATTTGCCTTTCATCCGTCCATTGCATCAATTTTGTAATCAGATTGGTTGATTCGCTCGGACTGTTGATGTCGTAAGCCAAATCTCTAATGCCGTCAATTACAACCAAACCCAAATTTTCGGTATTGTAAATTGCATTCTCGATGACGGACAGGCGCATTTGAGGCGTTAATCTACGCAAACAGTGAAATTTCAGGTTTTCGGGATGTTCGTTATCTGGAATTTCAGCCAATGCCAAAATACGCTTCAATACTCTTTTGCAATGGAATTTGCTTTGTTCGGTGTCAATGTAAATGATTTTCCTTTTGCTTTCAGGCAATGAGGCTCGGTAATTCAAAACCGTGCCGTTACTCAATGCAGAAGCAACAATAGCGCAGATATTGAAAGTTTTCTTGCTTTTCGCTTTTCCTGTGGATGCGCTGAAATTGCCTAAAGTGCCGATAATGGAATCATCAACACGAAGCACGATAGGCGGGGACGGAAATTCATCGGTAATCCGCAGGCTCGTGGTCTGCCAAATTTCGGGCAAGGACAATGGCTGTTGTTGATTTTCTTTTTCCATAGCCTATTTCCTTCCGCCTGTTTTTGGCATTTTAGATTTAGTTCGATAGGTGGCTTCAACCTCATCGTTGATTTCTGCCAAGGTTTTCTTTTTGCCTTTGGAAATCCATTCCAACAGTTCATCTTCAAAGAAATAGAGCTTCTTGCCGTTTTTATAACAGGGAAGCAAGCGTTTGCGGACAAGCGTGTAAATGGTTGGCTTGGCTTTGCCAATAATCCGGCAAGCTTCTTCAATATTTATTGGAACACGCTTTTGGAGAACAGTGGACATTTGCCCTTTTTCGACTAAACATTTGATTTCAGCCACTTCATTGACCAAATAGGCGACCGCCTTTGGTAGATTTTCAAAAGAAATTTCATTTGTATCCATAACTTATCGTTTTTAATTGTTATGGTGCAAATGAAAAAAGTGTTTTCGCTGTGTTTCAATACACGAAAGAAACACTTTGAAAACACTGAAAATGGTAATATTTTGTGGTTATTATTGGTCTTTGAGAGCAATATTTTATTTTGCTAACGTTTTGGAATATTGATTGATAGGTGCAAGAGTCCCTATGTTTTATATTCATCTTTCAAATTAATAAATTCAACAGGCATTATTGTTGTCCTATCTCTAAACTGCTCCCTATTACTTTCTTCTTCATAAAACACATACGCCAAATACATTAATGCTGAACGGCTCAATTTTATAACCTTAAGCGTTTTTTCTATAAACATATCTCTATCAATTTCGTATGTCTCAGTTTCTTCTGTGTAGTTACAATTAAAACTTTCTACGATTTTAAAAGACTTATGCTCTATATAATTTCTTATTTTTGCAATTTCTTTTGCTTGTGGCTCAATCGTTGTTCCAAAATCTTCTTCATACAAGTCTTTACTCAACCAATATAGCCCTCTTAATGCCCAATTTCCTGTCTGAGATAATAATTGATTTAGGCCTTGATTCTTTCGTAGATTTTTGTACCAAACATTTTTAAATGTTACTTTATCTGGCTTATTTTCTAACTTGAAATACAAATTCAGGCAATAAGCTATTTTATCAAATAGAGAGTAGCATACTCGAAATGCTATTTTAGTCTTTTCAGCAGTCAATGAATATGCAGAATAATCAAGCGTGTCCATCAAGGTTACGTCTTTATCCGAAAAATGAGTATTATTATAAAAAAGAGATTCATAAAAAAGAAAACGTGCACTGACATACTCTTGTTTAACTTGATTATATATTGTTTGATAGATTGGTTTTTCGGAAGCATTCAAAACCATTGAAGGCATGAATAAACAATCATTTGCGACAACACTATCTGTAAAAATATCATTTAAAGGGTTTATAAAAAGTTTATGTTCTGCACACCAGTTTCTATAATCAATTTCCTCTTGCTTTAAGTCTTTGTAATAGTTTTTGTATGTTTTAAAATCATTTAAGTCATTTATTGAATAAGCTGTTTCAATATATTTTGCCTTAGAATAAAAATCTTGTTTGGCTTCTTTATAGACATCCGAACAGTTTAATGATTCCAATAAATATTTTCTTGCATATTGTAAAAAAATAAATTGATGTACAGGTTCAAAAATAACTCGTGCATAATGAAATAACCCAAAACCTCTATTTCCTATTGCCATACCAAACTTATCATTAATACTCAGGCATAAATTGAAATACTCTTGCGCTTCAACAATTCTTCCAATATGACTAAATAAATTTCCAAGATTTGTTAGAATTTGACAGGTAATAAAGTCATCTTCACAGTCTTTTATTAGTTCAAGTGCTTTTCTATAATAAAGTATTTCTTTTTCAATTTCTTCATCCTCAAAACCAAAATCTGGAATTGGATTTTTGATTTTGAAAACATAAGACCAAGCATTCCCTAAAAAATAATTTAAAATTGCTAATGAATTATTGTCAAACCCCTCTGTATTTATAGCATTAGCAATTTTAATAGATTCCTGCAATCTGTCCAAGTTCCTTGCTTCTAAGGAAGAGTCAAATAATCCACCTAAAATAGATAGAATTTCTTTCGGCTCTTTGTTGTTAAAATTCGTCGTTTCCATTATTCTTTTTATACTGTTTTGTATCCACAATTTTCGTTTCATTCACAAAGACATGCACATTTATATCTGATTCTTAGCTCAATCAATGTTTTCCTGTATCTTAATCGCCCCCTTTAATTCATCATCTTTCAAATGCCGTTTGATACTATCAACTTCCGTTTCCTTGAAAACATCGGGGAATACGATTTTCAGAAAATGGGCAATATCCATCTGATTTCTTGGTTTTGAATAGTTCCAAATATTCCAACCAAAGTGGCGGATGTCAATGGCAGTTAGTTCTTTGATTTTAACAGGCTGCAATTCTTTTACATCCAATTCGTTGATATATGCCTGTAAGTTCCGGCAAAGCACATCAAGATGTTCATTTGATAGATAGAGAGCAAAAGATTTTCGAGTATAGTTTAGAGCTATATTCAGTCTGTCTCTCTGTTCCTTAGTTTTGTTTTGTAGTTGCTTGTTCCGAATATCTTCTAAAGATGGCTGTTCCGGTGCATCAAGAAGTGTTTCTTTCGCAATCATAGGAACTTGTCGGCTTTCAATCTTCTTTCGGAAGTAAGGTATTTTGGATAGCCATTCCCCAATCCACGGCAACATCGTGTTTTGTAGTACCACATGAATACTCAAATAAACTACCACCTGAATAGCCAACACCACAATAAAAACCATAAAGGCGGTAAAGCTATCAAAGCCGATTGAAACGGTAAAGACACGAGCCAATGTAGCAATAGCCAAAGCAACACAAGCTACAATCATGTATAGAACAATGTACTGCAAAAGACTATTTTGTTTCATTCCTTTGTGTTATTAATGGTGTTCAACTGTATCGCTTGTGCCGCCTTGTTTTTCTTTTCGTCCACCACTTTAGCGTAAATCTGGGTGGTCTTTACATTGGTATGCCCTAACATCTTGCTTACGGTGTAAATGTCTGTTCCATTGGAAAGTTGCAGGGTTGCGAATGTATGCCGAAAACAATGGAACGTGATTCTCTTGGTAATTCCTGCGGCTTTTATCCACCTTTCCAATGGCTTGGAAATCCACGAGGGGTCGGGTAAATCTTCAAAAACGAGTTGGTCGAGTTTGCGTGGCTCTCCGCAAAGTTGCAATGCCTGTGCGGAAATGGGCATGTATTCCACTCCTTTGGTTTTCTGTTGGGTAAAATTGAGGCGGGCTTGGTCGCCATCAATCTGTATTTCTTTCCACTTCATTTTTTGAATATCACAGTGGCGCAAACCGGTAAGAGCCGAAAACAAGGCGGCACGTTTCATTGTGTCCTGCTCGCAAGGCGTGGCGGCAAGGATATTCAGTTCTTCGACTGTCAGGAACTCTCGGCGGGTTTCCTGTTCCTGTATGCCTTTGATTTTTGCGGACAAATCTACTGTTAAATACCCATCGACAAACGCCTGCTTTAATCCTGCTTTGAAAATGGAAAAGTAGGTTGCAGCAGTGTTTCTTGAAACTGTGCCACTCCTGTTTCCACCGCAAGGGGCTGATAACATAAACATTCTGAAATCTTCTGCCAAACGGTTGTCTATCTTTGAGAATGGCAAATATTCGCCGGCAAATAGTTTCATCAATTCAAGGGTACGTTTCCAATTTGTGCGGATTGATTCGGAACTATTGGCGTGGCGTTTCTTTGCCGCCACATCAAAATATTCAATGAAATTTTGTTGCAATTTTTCTTTTTGCTCGGCTTGTGCGGTTTCTGTATCGCTGTATAAATCGGCATTATCATATTCACGTTGGCGGAGTTTGCGAACGCCATCGGCATAAAGGATGCTTTCTTGGTCGATTTCACTTCGACAAATAATCAAACCATTATCATTGCGTTTGGGTTTATAGCTTACACTTCCATCGGCTTCGGTGCGAGCAGTGCGGGTTTTGTCCCATTCCATAGTCGTAACAGTACGGTTAAGGTACTCACGGATGCGCTGTGGTTGTTTCTTCCCCGCCACAAAGACAGGGTAGCTCTCAATATAGAGATACCACTCTTTGCGGTCTTCGACTTTGCGAAGCCTTACAGTTACTTTGGTGTTCGATAACTCTTTCATTTTCTTGCGAATATTTTATCTACTTGTTCTTTGGGTACATAAACGAATTTGCCTACCTGCCTTTTCGGTATGCTGTTTCGGCGAATGGTACCGCTAACGGTTGATAATGAAACACCGTACTTTTCGGAAATTTCGTTTATCGTATAACATTCGCTTGGCTCATATTGCAATTTGACAGGCTGCTGTTTCTGTGGCTTTTCTTCCGGCATAGCAACGGCTGTAAACATTGCTTCGATATGTGTTCGGCTTACCCTTGTAAGGCGTTCGCCCAAATTAACAGCAGGGATTTTGCCCGCTTTTATCAATCGGCGAATGGTGTCTTTTGAAATGCCAAACAATACAACAGCCTCTGCAATGGAAATGTAAGGGCGTGTTTGGATGGTGGCAATGGCAGCAGCACTCTCTTGTAAAATTTGTTGCTTACGTTCTGCTTCCAATGCCTCTTTCTTCCGCATTCGAAGTGAGGCATTGTTACAAGCATCACTACAAAAACGAGTATTGATGGTTTTCGCTTCAAAGGTTTTTCCGCAATGCTCGCATACTTTTGGTAATTTCAGTTTACTAACTCCCATATATCGTTTTTTATCTCGTTTTACATACTTAATAAGTACTAATAAGAATCTACAAGACTGTATTAGGCGCACATTCCAATCAAATAAGGCGCGATACAAATCTGGTACAAATATACGATAAATAAACAACATACAAGCATTATAAACAATAATTATTTAAAATAGAAATAGCGGTAAATCAATAATTTACCGCTATTTCACTCTATTTGATTATTGATAATAATCGTTATTACTTCACTTCCTCAAAATCCACATCAGTTACATCATTATCACCGTTTTTCGGCTGCTCTCCAGCATTGCCTCCGGCTTGTTGGCCCGGATTTGCCCCGGCCTGATTGTACATTTCCTGACTTAGATTCTGGAACAATGTGTTCAGTTCATTCATTGCAGTATCTATACCTGCCAGATCCTGAGCCTTGTGAGCATCTCTTAACTTGGTCAAGGCTCCTTCGATAGGGGCTTTCTTGTCAGCAGGAATTTTATCACCAAGTTCACTCAGTTGCTTCTCTGTTTGGAAAATCATAGAATCCGCCTGATTCAGCTTGTCTATCTTTTCCTTTTCTTTCTTATCAGATTCCGCATTAGCGGCAGCTTCGTCTTTCATCTTCTGGATTTCAGCGTCGCTAAGTCCTGATGAAGCTTCGATACGGATCGACTGTTCTTTTCCGGTAGCTTTGTCTTTTGCCGATACACTCAGGATACCATTGGCATCGATATCGAATGTCACTTCTATCTGAGGTTCGCCACGACGTGCAGGCATAATGCCATCCAGATTGAATACGCCGATTTGTTTGTTATCCCTGGCCAGCGGACGTTCTCCCTGTAGTACATTTATCTGTACTGAAGGCTGATTGTCGGCCGCGGTAGAGAATGTTTCACTCTTCTTGGTCGGGATGGTCGTGTTAGACTCTATTAATTTTGTCATCACACCACCCATCGTTTCAATACCTAAAGAAAGCGGGGTTACATCCAGCAATAACACGTCTTTCACTTCACCTGTCAGTACACCTCCTTGTATAGCAGCTCCTACGGCAACCACTTCGTCAGGATTTACACCCTTAGACGGAGTTTTACCAAAGAACTTTTCAACTTCGGCCTGTACGGCAGGGATACGGGTAGACCCCCCTACAAGGATAACTTCATCTACATCGGACGCTGAATAGCCTGCGTCGCTCAATGCCTGACGGCAAGGATCGATACATTTGCGTATCAGGGTATCGGCCAGCTGTTCGAATTTGGCTCGTGTCAATGTTTTTACCAAGTGTTTTGGAATACCATTCACCGGCATTATATATGGTAAGTTGATCTCAGTGGATGTTGTGCTCGAAAGTTCGATTTTTGCTTTTTCAGCAGCTTCTTTCAGGCGTTGAAGGGCCATCGGGTCCTTACGTAGGTCGAGTCCTTCGTCTTTCAGGAATTCTTCCGCCAGCCAGTTGATGATTACCTGGTCGAAGTCATCACCACCGAGGTGAGTATCTCCGTTAGTCGATTTCACTTCGAATACACCATCGCCCAGTTCGAGGATAGAAATATCGAATGTACCGCCACCAAGGTCGAAAACGGCTATTTTCATATCTTTATGAGCCTTGTCAAGACCGTAAGCAAGGGCTGCGGCAGTAGGTTCATTAACGATACGTTGTACTTTAAGTCCTGCAATTTCTCCGGCTTCTTTTGTAGCCTGACGTTGCGAATCGCTGAAATATGCAGGTACGGTGATAACAGCATCTGTTACTTCCTGTCCGAGATAGTCTTCTGCTGTTTTCTTCATTTTCTGAAGAATCATGGCCGAAATTTCCTGCGGAGTGTACAGGCGTCCGTCGATGTCTACACGTGGAGTATTGTTGTCTCCCTTAACTACTTTGTAAGGTACACGTGTAACTTCCGTCTGAACCTGATCCCAGGTTTCTCCCATAAATCTCTTTATGGAGTATATTGTTTTTTCAGGGTTTGTGATAGCCTGACGTTTAGCAGGGTCTCCCACTTTACGCTCGTTTCCTTCAATAAATGCCACAACGGAAGGCGTTGTTCTTTTACCTTCGTTGTTAGCGATAACGATAGGTTCGTTACCTTCCAACACGGCAACACAAGAGTTTGTGGTACCTAAGTCAATTCCAATTATTTTTCCCATTTTAATTTTTTTATATTTATTTGTTTATTCATTCTGATTGATCATCTTTACGCTTTACAGCGACACAATCTGTTATTCAAATGCTGTGCCAAAGTGGTATTTTTTTGAGGGAAAATATGAAATATGACGATTTGTCAGAAATTTTTATCAGGCAAAAAACCTGAATCCATGCGGTAAGAAACGGGGTTCTTCATGGTTTCATCCGCGTCAGGGTGAACGCCGTCAATTTAATCTTTTTGAAGAAGTTTATCTATATATTAAGCCGATAGCCATTAGCTGTTAGCTGATAGCTCTTTGAAGTATTGAAGAAGCCCCCTAAATTGGCTCCGCCGAACGTTGTTTCCCCAAGGGGGACTTACAGAGAGGGAAAAAAGTAACAGATAAAAAATAGTGGGAAAAGTGTAACTTTTGTAACTTTTTGGATATAGTTACGAGTTTGCCTCGCCTTCGCTTCGGCGAATGTTATTTCTGCGCCCTTTGGGCAGTTACAAGATACGAGTAGACAAGATACGAGTTGTTAACTGTTTACTGTTTACTGTTTACTGTTAACTGTTAACTGAAATAAGTGTTACCTTTGTTACTTTTTAACTATATATAGTCAATATATGTAAATTAAATACTATGTAAACAGTAAAAAATATGTCAGATATGTCAGGTTTTAACCAAATACAGTTAATAAATGTAAATTATAGAATGAATCAGACTTTGCGCCCTGGCGTCTCTGTGTGAGAATACTGTTAACTGCTGCAAGCTATCAGTCTACTATATATAAACTTTTACAAAAAAATAATATTGTTCTTCTGCCTGCTGCTATTCAATTACAATATCAAACTGTCTGAGTAATCCGGCTAATCCGTCTTTCGAAAAGCGGGCTTTTTTCATTTGGTTTTGACTAAGGTCTATTGTATAATTAAAGGCGGTAGTAAAATTTACCTCTTGAATATTGGAATCGTAGAATATGGCTTCGTTCAGGTCGCAGTTGATAAATTTCGATTGTTTGAGATCTGCACCGGCGAAGTCCACACCTTTTAACGAGGAATCTTTGAAGCTTGTTTTAATCATTTTTCGTTTCTCGAATGAGCTGTAGTCCAGTATGCATTTATCAAAGCCAACCTGAAATATAAAGTCGTGGCAGTGGTTGAATTTCACGCCTAATATTTTACAATTACTAAACTCCACATTATTTAGTGTAGATTGGGCCAGATCAGCCATTGAAAAGTTACAAAAGGTAAAAGTACAGTCCGTAAAGCTGCAACCTGTAATTTTGGCATTGGAAAAATCACATTTCGAGAATATACACTGGTCGAATGTTTCTTTGCTTATGCCATCGCTGTAGGATACGCTTTCTAATAATTCATCTTCGTGTATACCCGTCATTCCCTGATTATTTTTACTTCACCCGATTTACCCAGCTTAATTATGCTCGAGGCCTTCGATCTGGAGATATCGTCCTGCCTGTATCGGACAATATAATCCACACCGTTTTTGATTTCATCGCTAATCTCGCCGAAGTTCGCCGGAGAGGGCTCCCCACTGATATTGGCGGATGTAGATACCAACGCTTTGCGAAAACGTTTACAAAGTTCCTGCGAAAAGTTCTCTTTGGTAATGCGGATAGCAAGGCTGCCGTCTTCCGCTATCAGGTTGGGCGCCACATTACGCGCATTATCATATATTATGGTAAGAGGCTTATCAGCCAGTTCGATAAGATCCCAGGCTATTTCGGGTACTCCGTCAATATAGAAATCCAGCTTAACCGGATTATCCAGCAATGTAATCAAAGCTTTACTATCAGTACGCTTTTTTAGCTCATATACTTTTCGCACAGCCTCTTCATTAGTTGCATCGCAGCCAATTCCCCATATAGTATCGGTTGGGTAAAGGATAAGACCTCCTGCAACCAGTACATCGAAGGCATTCTTTATATCTTCATTCATTGTAATTATTTGAATTACTTATTGTTAACCAATTGAGATAATTGCACATCTTCAAACTTATCTACTCTCTGTATCCAGTCTTTAAATATGCCGACTTCTTTATACCCCGCTTTTTCGAAAAGCCTGATACTGTTTGTATTGCTAACGGATATGTATGCATACAACTGATGAAGATACAGGAAGTTGAAAGCGTAATCGCCCATCAGGCTTAAAGCCTGTGAAGCGTACCCTTTCTGCCGGAAAGCCTCGTCTATCAGTATTCCGATACCGGCCCGGCGGTTGTGCGCGTCTATTTCATACAGGTCGATTGTTCCTATGGTTACTTTCTCATCCGTAAGGTCTATCATCAAGCGCAATTGCTTACTCTGAAAAATATCCATTTCCAGGGCGTCATTGATATACTGGCGCAGTATCAGCTTTGAATACGGAGCAAGAGTATTACCGTGAACCCACAATGCGGTGGAATTTTCCCAGCCATAGAGCTGGTCCAGATCTTCTGGTTCTACAGCTCTTAACGATATATATGAATTTTTCAGCACCATGATTCTTAATTATGAGTTATGAACGATGTATTATAAGTTGCAAGTTATGCCGGTCAATTCGTAACCCATAACTTACAACTCATCATTATTTTCAGTACCTGTTGTTTTCAAACATTTCCCCCAGACGGATAAAGAAGTTCTTCTTCCTGCGGCGGATGCGTTGGTTTTCGCCTGATGACATCATTATTCTTTCAAACGAAGTTTCCCCTCTTTCCATAGCCTTTATCGCATGATAGATGACCCCCCAGTCGGGTAACCCGCCCAGATTGCGGTCGTCGATAAACATATCGGCATTCAGCTTTCGGGATGAGGTGGTCACATCTTCGTCCGGATGATTCTTGTTCGCAGCGTAGAACTTCAGCCCCTTTTTTTCACAATAGCTTACTGCTTCCTGAAGCATATCACCGTCGCGCACTGTCCACATAAGAAGGATATGCCCTTCTTTTTGCAATTGGAGCAATGTCTCGATGGCAAACGGTATTGCCTTCCCTATTTTAGGATATTCATGTTCCACTATCGTTCCGTCAAAATCTACTGCGATTACCATATTTGATTTGTTACGAGTTTCAATGTATTGTTGTTAAGCATGATACAAATATAAGAATAAATTGCGGTTATGGGTTATAGGAAATTCTTCACTTCTCACTTTTTAATCTTCACTTTCACATCCTGTAAGATTCGTTGAATAGGGTCCGGTTCAGAATCGAACGTCCCAGTGTGACTTCGTCCGCATATTCTATTTCGTCACCGATCGAAATGCCTCTGGCAATCATAGATACTTTTACGTCGTATGGCGCAAGTTTCTTATAAATATAAAAGTTGGTAGTATCACCCTCCATTGTAGTACTCAACGCAAGGATTATCTCGTTGATACTTCCGTGTGACACACGCTTTACGAGACTTTCGATCTCAAGGTCGGCAGGTCCTATACCGTCTATGGGGGAAATAATACCGCCTAGTACATGATACTGCCCTTTAAACTGCATCGTATTTTCAATAGCCATTACTTCCTTTATGTTTTCCACCACACAGATAGTTGATGAATCCCGTGATTTGTCCAGGCAGATGGGACATACCTCCGCATCGCTTATATTATGGCATACCTTGCAGTATTTCACTTCATGCTTCAGGGCTATCAGCGACTGAGCAAAACTATCTACCAGCGTATCATCCTGCCTTAACAGGTGGAGGATAAGACGCAGGGCCGTTTTACGGCCTATACCCGGTAGCCGGGCAAATTCATTCACCGCATTTTCCAGCAGTACGGAAGGATATCTTTGATTCATAAATATTACTCAAAACAGAAGTTCAAAGATAGGAATATTTTTAGGAGTTTTCGCCTGCCGGTCAGTCGCAGTATAAAAAAGAAACCTCTTTTTGATTGCTTTAACAGTAAACAGTTAGCAGTAAACAGTAATACAGCCTTCTCAACTTATTACTCAAAACTTACGACTTGTTAATTCTATGGTATGCGTAATCGAATACCGCTTATATTTATTATGAGCAATACCAAAACACTATTGGCTTTCACCTGTAAAAAATAGCGAGAGCCAAAAGCTGTCAGTTAATTTCGTATCAAGGTTGTTCTCCCCTATCTTTTTTATACTTTTGTGCTCGAAATGATAAATTAATGCGCCGTATCTATGAAAAAATACTTGTTTTTTGTTTCCTTATCATATTCATATACCATCCTCCGGCCTTTGCAGGACGAGATATGGAGAAGAGGGGATGATGTAGCGTGGTATATAGAGGAGTCTGCTCCCGTGTACCTGAATGATAATGAGAAGCAATTGAAAACAATCAGGGAAGTCATGGAATACGATCCCATCGCGGTTTTCGTTCCGGGAGTACGGGTCTATGATTTTTTCCCGGGGCTGAAAGTAGAAGTTTTCCACGGACTATACTATAAACGGGGCGATTATGGAGACCATTACAAAATCCGGGGATTTTTCGATATTTATTGTACCACCAGTCCGATGTTTACTCCCCGCTTCAAAGAATTGGAGCAAAAATACGGATTCTTTAAAGTATATGAAACCGGTTGGTGCAAGTTTGACGGGTGGTTATCCTCTCCTGAAGATCAAACTTCGAATACAAAACCGACGATTATATTTGCACCCACTTTTACAAAGAATATGGAATCGGCCTCAGTCCTTTATGATAAGATAGAAGAGCTACTCAATAAAAAAGACTGGGTATGGCTGTTTTCTTTTCATCCGAAGATGGATGAAGAAACTGTTAGCCGTTACAGGAACCTGGCTCAACAGTACGACAATGCCACCTTTTGTGAGACAGAAGATAAAGCGGGCTTATTCCGGCAATCGGATGTTATGTTAAGCGATACCTCATCTGTCATTTATGAGTACCTCTGGTTCAACAAGCCTGCAGTGACATACAAAAACACTTTTCCTGCCAGCCATCTTATAAATATAGACAGTCCTGATCTCCTCGAGGAAGCATTGGAAAAAGCATTTGAGTGTCCGGCGGATCTAATGGAGAATATCCGGTTATTTATGGATCAGGTACATCCTTTTCGCGATGGCAAATCATCGGCTCGTATTCTCGATTCTGTCGACGACTTCATCGCTAATTATAAAGGTAAGATAAAGAAGAAACCTTTGAATCTGTATCGCAAATACAAACTTCGTAAGAAAGCCGGATACTTTCCTTTCGGCCCACGCTATAAAAAGCTATCAGAATAATCTGGCTGTCCAAGAAGGCGGTATCAGATCAGTAAGATGCGTTAAGGATTAATATAAGACATGTGCTTTTGCTCCATTTAGGACGATATATGGTTAAACTTAATTGTAATATAATCAGGGCAAACAGCATTTAATTCTTTTTGAAAAAGTTTATCTATATATTAAGCTGATAGCCTTTAGCTGTTAGCTGATAGCTCTTTGAAGTATTGAAGGAGCCCCCTAAATTGGCTCCGCCGAACGTTGTTTCCCCAAGGGGGACTTACAGAGAGGGAAAAAAGGAACAGATAAAAAATAGTGGGAAAAGTGTAACTTTTGTAACTTTTTGGATATAGTTACGAGTTTGCCTCGCCTTCGCTTCGGCGAATGTTATTTCTGCGCCCTACGGGCAGTTACAAATTACGGGCTGGCAGACAGTTTACTGTTTACTGTTAATTGAAACGTTGCCGATTTTCGTGCGTTTGCCGTATAATGTAACTCTCAGTAATATTTTTCCGTATATTTGTCTTTATAAAAAGCTATCCTTATATGCGTAAATATAAACATAGACTATCTGGCCTGACCGAAAATGATGTCTGGAGAGAACCCATTATTCCTTTCTATGGCAATATGGGACGACCGGAAACTATACAGGACTTAGAAAACAGGAAAGCATACATTAAAAAGATAAAAGAAATACGTGAAGATATAAAGCGCGGAAATCTGGCTGTAACCTCTGATGGGAAAATTATTGCGATAAAAGGCGAACCTGTGGAAATAACGTTCATTTTGCCATTTAAGCCGCGACGTCCGGCCGGAGGGTTCAGGGTGATGTATGAATATGCCAACCGCCTGGCAAAACGGGGTTTTAAAGTGCATCTTATATATCCGATAAGAACGCAATATATGAAGTACCGCCTTCCCTACTCCATACGTCGTATATTATCCAGAATAGAAGGTTTCAGAAAGGATATATGGTTCGATTTCGAGCCATCTGTTACCATGTCGTATGTTCTTCAGGTAGAAGATAAGTATATACCTGATGCCGATATTGTAATAGCCACATGGTGGTCTACAGTGCTGGAAATGGGACGCCTGAATACAAGTAAAGGCCGGAAGATAAACCTGATACAGGGTTTCGAAAACTGGGAAGGACACGAAGACTTGCTGTTTGCTTCTTATGATATGAAAGATACTGTAAATGTGGTTGTGGCATCGTATCTGAAAAATATTGTAAGTAAGTACACTAAAAACAGGATAGAACTTATTGAAAACGGAGTAGATAACACAAAATATTTTATAAGAGACAGGATTGAAAACAGAAATCCGGCATCTGTAGCGATGACTTATTCTATACAGGAAATTAAAGGTTCTAAATACGGGTTGGAAGCATTAATGCTCGTGAAAGAATCAATACCGGAACTACAGGTAGAATTGTTCGGCATTTCACCTTGCCCGGATGGCCTGCCGGAATGGATACGGTATTTCCGCGAACCTGACGATCTTTGTGGCCTTTATAACCGTAATGCTATTTTCATTTCCAATAGCTTCACGGAAGGCTTTGGGCTGGTGTCTGTCGAGTCCATGTTCTGTGGGTGCGCTCTGGTGTGCACCGATATAGAAGGTCATCAGGAATATGCCTTCGAGGGTAAGACAGCCTTACTTGTAGAAGTGAGGGATGTGAAGCAGATGGCCGAACGGATTATTTACCTGATAAGGAACAATGAATACCGTATAGCGATGGCGAAAAATGGCAATGAGTATGTCCAACGTTTCAGATGGGATAATGCGATAGAAAAGATGAGGAAGGTGATAGAAAATTTGTTATAAGAAAGCGGTATGCTCCCTGTTAAAAGCTATCGGAGTCCCTACCCGGCTAATATAAAAAGAAAAAACAACCGATAATTCGATTGCTTTTATTCCTTATAAAAAGGACTTATTTACCTGATTCAACAAATAATAATCCAGGATGGTCATCGCTGCCATAGCTTCCACAATAGGTACAGCCCGGGGAAGCACACAGGCATCATGACGCCCGCGAGCTTTAAGGTCAGTATGCTCACCCTCCTTGTTTATAGTTTCCTGATGCATCAGTATTGTAGCCACAGGCTTAAATGCCACCCGGAAATAGATATCCTGTCCGTTTGATATACCTCCCTGAATACCACCCGAATGATTTGTATGCGTTTTTACCTGTCCATTATCGTTATAGAATACATCATTAACTTCCGAACCACGATGATTTACATCGAAACCATCGCCATATTCAAACCCTTTTACAGCATTGATTCCAAGCATGGCACTACCTAATGCCGCATGCAATTTTCCGAAAACCGGTTCACCCAAGCCCACCGGAGTTCCTTTTACCACACAGGTTATAACGCCGCCGATCGTATCCCCTTTCGATTTAACTTCTTCTATCAGGGATATCATTCCGGCAGCCTTTTCCGGGTCGGGACAACGTACAGGTGTAGATTCTATCAATGACAGGTCATATTCATTATATGCTTTCTCAAGCTTGATGTATCCTACCTGTGACGTATAAGCCGTAACTTCAATATCAAGTTGTTTCAAAGCCAGCTTGGCCAATGCTCCGCCTACACAGCGGGCAATAGTTTCACGGGCAGACGAACGCCCCCCGCCACGATGGTCGCGGATACCATACTTTTGAGTATAGGTGTAATCGGCATGCGACGGGCGGTAAATATCTTTCAGGTTGTCATAGTCGGATGAATGTTGGTTGTTGTTACGAATAATAAAACCTATCGGGGTGCCTGTTGTCTTACCATCGTATATTCCCGATAAGAATTCTACTTCGTCGGATTCTTTTCGTGGTGTGGTTATTTTTGATTGTCCAGGACGCCGGCGATTCAGTTCATTTTGGATGAAATCCATATCCACCACGATTCCTGCCGGACATCCGTCTATAACTCCGCCAATAGCTGCACCATGCGATTCGCCATATGATGTGAGTCTGAAAATATTACCAAATGTATTCATTTTTGATTGTTTCTCTAATATGTTACAAATTTACATCAAAATATTCAAACAACATGCAAATCGATATGTTTCGTGTTATAATTACAATTTTTGATTATCTGTAAGACGTGGCTCATTTAATATAAATTAAAATGAAAATTAAGATTTAATTGCTAAATTTGCAATTTAGTAAATAGGCGGATGCATTTGTTTCCCTATTTCTATGAATAATAATTATTTATATAAATGAATAACAAATGGATCTGAAATCTCGGAAAGTAGTAGAATGTTCTTTTATAGAAAAAAGATAAATGAAATGAGAGTATTCAAGTTCTTTTTCAGTTTTATTATATTTTTTATCGTGTTCGTATCGGTAAGTGCCCAACATACAAATAATACGAGAGCCAATAAAGACAGCCTGTTAAATAAAATAACAGATATAGATACCAGATTAAAGGAAATTTCAACAAAAGATACAACCAAAGGTTTTTCAGCTCCTCTGAAAATAGATACGGCATATATTAATCAGCTACACGAAGCCAATTTACTACCGCTCCGCGACAGCAATGGTTTATTGATAGTAGAGCCTGACTGGACTCCTTTCGATAATTACACATCATTCAGGGATACGATTATTTTTGAGCCGGCTTTTTTACCCGTTGTATTTGATGGTAAGATACTATCTCCACAGTTGGATTTTATCCCAAAGGATACCACTTCTATTCAATCTGAACCCTTCTACCTGATATCACCTGATAGTACATTTGCCCCTATGCTCAAACGGGCGGAAGAAATAGAGGCTATGAGACGAAGATATTATATGAATAATCCGCAGCAGATAAGGTTGAATGCCATGACATTTAAGGATGGGTCGGTAATAAAAGAAAAGGTGGTGGAGCAAAGAAACCCGTGGAAAGAGCTTATTACAGCAGACAACCCGGTAGAATTCAGTACGCCCGGAATAGAAAAAATAAGAATTAAGCCTGTATATTGGCTCAAAAACGGTTCTCATAAGTTAGACCTGAGTCAAAATAGCTTTTCTGACAATTGGTCGGGAGAAAACAATTTTAATATATATAGTGAGCATAAAGTCAATTTAAATTACAAGAAGAATAAAGTGTATTTTAACAATTTGCTGGAATGGAGGCTAAGTATCCAGCAAATGAAGGCGGATACAGTGAATAAGGTGAATATCCTGGACGACTTGTTCAGGACATATAGTTCTTTTGGTGTAAATGCATTTAAAAACTGGTCCTATTCTTCGAATCTGGAAATGAAGACGCCTTTGTTTAACAGATATAATGTAAATGACGCGAATAAGGTAAGACAAAGAGCTTTTCTTTCCCCGTTTGAGCTGAACCTCGGGGTAGGTATGAGATATGCCAAAGAAATAGTTTCCAAAGCCGATAAATACAGGAAATTTAATATAACTGCGGATATCTCGGTATTGTCTCTTAACTACAAATATGTGAGGAGTGATAAGGTCAAAGCAACTTGGTTTGGCATAGATGAGGGAGACAAAGCAAAAACAGAATATGGTTCTACTTACAACCTGAATGTTAGCTATAGTCGCAACCGATATACCAATTTCACTTCCCGCCTGAAATATTTTACAAATTATGAGAGGGTTTATGTAGAATTTGAAAACTCTGTAAATTTCAAGCTTAACAGTTATTTCAGTACTTCCCTTTATTTGTACGTAAAATATGACGATAATATTCCATACGACAGAAAAGATACAAAGTGGGGATATTTTTCCTACTATCAGAGAGTCGGATTTGGTTTGTATTATAGTTGGTAAAAAATAGCTGCAGCTAATCTGTTTTTAATCAGCCAGTAGTGTAAATAGCAAAAGTTTTTTATTTATTAATGCCATTTTTATTTGGAGTGTTATAATAAAATGCATACTTTTGCACTCACAATATCGCGGGGTGGAGCAGTGGTAGCTCGCCAGGCTCATAACCTGGAGGTCATCGGTTCGAATCCGGTCTCCGCAACTAAAGGGAAAAGCAATCGGGAAATCGGTTGCTTTTTTGTTTTATATCGGTGGTTTAAGAAGTTTGATAAAACTAATATTCTGATATTTTTATTTTTTCTTTTAGTAGGCGATATAATTTTGCTGTTGATAAGGATATTGTAGTCCAATTACCAACGGAATTGTATTTACATATTTGAGTTGTATTACCTGCACTAAATCCAATAGAAATGTTGCCTACATAACATGTGGCAAATTGGTCTGTGTATACAGGATTGATCACAATATCATAAATATATAGAAATAATGAATCTTTCTCCTGTTGACTTATTTTAAAATATTCTTGTCCTCTGTTTATTGGCTTATACTCAGTATAAGACTCATTTATCTTCACTTCTTCGAAGTCACAAGTATCTCGTATACCATATTCTTCACATCTATCAATTATAATTGTTTGACTTCTTGATTCGATCCTCAAAGTTTCCCAATATATAGATGTATCTTCTTCCTTTATATGTTTGCTTGATTTACTACATGAAATGAATGTGCAAAGGAATATGAATATTATGATAAAGTTTTCCATGTTGTAATTTATAATTTATTAAATAGAGTGAAACTATGAATAAATTCCATAATCCTCTTCCAATCCTCAATAAAATCGTTCAACAATTCAACCTATCATTCAACTGATAATACGGTTAAAAATCTGGTTGTTTTTCTTCCAATAAAACTTTACACTCCAAATTATTGTTCTATCCATATCCAATCAATAAAACCGGATATATGTTTACATTAACCCAAATAAAGGAAGCTCATGCAAAAGTGAAAAGCGGGACTGATTTTCCGCAATATACCAAAGAGTTATTATCCCTTGGAGTTTTAAGATATACCATTTATGTGCGTGACGGGCATGCTGAATATATCGGAAAAGAAGATTATTCCATTGTATCGAATGCCGGGTATACCGATTTGCATATTTCTCCTGAAGCAGATAGCGATAATTTTAAATATCACCTAAAAGCCCATCAGCAAGGAAAAACCGATTACTTGACTTTTTGCAGGGATTCGGCAGAAACAGGAATAGACAAATGGACAGTAGACATACTTGCTAAAACCTGTACTTATTATGATAAATCGGGAAACTCTGTCCTGGAAGAGAAAATACCAATATAAAAGGAGCACTTATAATCCTATTTCTTGCATATATTCGTAAATATACACCATTTACAAGCCTCACCTGTCGGTGTCTGGCTAAACGGTACCTGCGGATCGAATATTTCTTCGAGGCAAGCATCAAAATATTCTGTAAACTCCGCCCTGTATTCCGAAAAGTCCGTAATACGCCCGTCTCCCCTGCCCGATTTACTGATTACATCAGGATCGAACTTGGTATCGAAAAGATTTCGTAAGTAATAAATGCCCGGCTCCAGTATCTTGTCCGGATGGTCGAGCAGATATAGATGCGAATACATAAAGACCTGCATTACAGCTTTAGGGCGGTCTTTCATTTCCTTATCGAACAAATCCTCCATTTTCTTATAGCGCAGCACTCCTTTTCCTGTCTTATAGTCGATAATACGGGTATGACCTTTTACCTCGTCCACACGGTCGATAATACCTTTCAGCGAAACTACCTTACCAGAGGGCAAAAGATAGTCTTTCCTTATGCGTTCCTCAGAGTCGATATAGATAAATGGCGTAAGCTTGGCATCTGTAGCCAGTACCTGCCTGATATATTTGCGTAAAACTTCTCCTGTCAGGTAGTTCTGACCTGTCAGCCGTTTTACTTTCTCGCTCTTAAAATAGTTCCCGGCAAACGACCGTTCTATCATTTCCGTCAGCAATTTATTGTTTTTGCTGATGTTGTGAAGTAAATCGGCTGTTACCATTTTACTTTTAAACGGCTCGTACAACCATTCCATTATAGAGTGAAATATGGTACCGAATGTACTGGCTTCGACCGTTTCCGCTATCTCGTCCTCTTCCTCCATATTTTCCACTACAGAAAAATAGAATTGTAACGGGCAATTCAGGTATGTGTTGATAGAGCTGGCTGATAATCGTTTATCCCCGCCTTGCAGGAAGACATTCATCTTTTCCATTATCTGGGGCGTTTTCTGTATGGAAATAGCAAGGCTTTCGGTAGACGATACTTTATATACAGCGAGTTTCTCGCGGATATCGAATGAGTCGTTATATAAATGCTTTATCTGGTTATAGTAGCGGCTGACTTCGCCTGTCTGCAAGCCTTCGGTACGGGTATCGTAAAGCAGATAAATACGCTTTGCCCGGTTGATCATCCTGTAAAAGTGATAGGAAAAGATACTGTCCTGATGCTCGTATGTAGGCAGGTCAAAACCTTTACGCAAATTATATGGAATGAACGAACTGGCTGCTTTCTTCAATGGAAATATACCTTCATTCATCGACAGGATAATAAGGTTGTCGAAATCGAGGGCACGTGTTTCCAATACGCCCATTATCTGCAATCCCGACAGGGGTTCCCCCCTGAAAGGAACGCTAATGCCGGCTATCAGCCTTCGCAACAGTTTGAAGTAAGTATCTACCGACATTTCGGGCGAAACGTTTTTAAGAGCTTCGTCCATCTTGTTTATCGTTTTATAATACTCTACAATAAACTCGCATTCTATGTCGATGGAACGTGTATTTATATCCTCTTCTTTTCCTTCGTTTTTCTCATTCACGGATAATGTCCTGTTTAATGCCGACAGTACCGACTGTAAATAACCGGGTATATCCTGCCAGTTGAACACCGGCCTGAAAATGAGCTGAAATAAGGAATGACCCTGTAAGTCCTGAGATGAAACCGTTGTTTTATTATATTGGATAATATTTGTCCGTAACGCTTTGGCTTCGTCACTTGCCACATTGGTTATATAACGATGATTGAGTATCGCCAGTACCGGCTTGTAATAAAAGCCTGTATAATTTTCCGACCTGCGTATATTACGCTGCAATTCAAACACATGCTCCATCAATCCCGAAATAGAACTATTACCGAGGTTGTAGCCCATTGTTACATTGATCTTATCTATTTCTCCGGGGATGGAATATAATGCCGGAAGCAACAGGTTTTCGTCAGGCAACACCAAAGCTGTGTTCATAGCTTGAGTAGACGAAGTGATCTTTTTTTCATCCATCAGTGACCTGATGATGGAATGTACGTATTTAGCCTGCCCTACAGCCGATGGAATGCCTATCACCTCAACTACGGGCAGATCCATGCTTAATTCTTCGGACTCTAAAGTCAGCTGTGTAGGGAAAAGCATCTTATTCCTGTCTATAAAGAATGAGGCTTTGTTTTGCGGGTCACGGACCAAAGGGGAGGAATAGTCCCAGTAGAAATCGGCAATTTTACCTTTATGCAAATACTTCAAAAGTGTTTCTTCCGATTTACTATGCCCGTTCAGTCCGACAAAAATCACTTTTTCGAAGGGTAGCTTATAATCTGTATCATTCGCTAAACGTTCGGTCACATCACGGAAAATCATTCCTTCATAGGCCATTCCCCTGCTATGGAGCTGCTCGCGCAAAGAGGTGTACAATTGGAAAAGTACCTCCCACATCTCCAAAAAGTCCTTTTTCTTATCATTCTCCCCGATTGGCAGAAAGTTCGACCAAAAGCGGCGGATAGCTTCTATCTGGCTTTCGGTAAGATAATCGAATCCGGCATCAATCTCTTTCAGGTCATGTATATTACGAAATAGTTGCTGTGCGTCTACCAGATATTTATCTACATCGTCGAAGTCATTCAACAGCATTTCACCCCAATAGAGGAATTCATCGAAAGTCTCGGTAGAGGAGCTTACCCGTATATAAATATCATATAATAAGAAAAGCATCTCGATCCGGTCGGCTTTTTTATACGGACTCAGTTTTTCGAAAAGATCCGTAACGGTCAGGATTTCGGGCGAAAAAATCGGACGCCCTGCAATTTGGGACAAATAGTGCTGAAAAAATATCCCTGCCCTGCGGTTAGGAAATACAAACGTATAACGGCTTATCTCCTGCCCGTAAGATTTGTAATATGCCTGCGCTACATTGTATAGAAATGGAATCATTTAATCGACACTGTTTTTATGTATGATACAAAGGTAAAATTAATGTGCTAATTATCTAATATGCCGGTGTGCCAATTAAATTAGCAAATACGAAAATTAGCAGTTGTAACTATAGGCCGAATATATATTTATTAACCATATAATGTTAAAACCTGACACATCTGACAGTTTTTTCATTGTTTTCATCTTGTTATTTTTGCATCCGTTAACTATATATAGTTAAAAGGTAACAAAGGTAACACTTATTTCAGTTAACAGTAAACAGTAAACAGTCAGCAGTTAACAACTCGTATCTCGTATCTTGTCTACTCATAATTTGTAACTGCCCGTAGGGCGCAGAAATAACATTCGCCGAAGCGAAGGCGAGGCAAACTCGTAACTATATCCAAAAAGTTACAAAAGTTACACTTTTCCCACTATTTTTTATCTGTTACTTTTTTCCCTCTCTGTAAGTCCCCCTTGGGGAAACAACGTTCGGCGGAGCCAATTTAGGGGGCTCCTTCAATACTTCAAAGAGCTATCAGCTAACAGCTAAAGGCTATCAGCTCTAACTATATAGATAATTATTTTCAAGTCTGTTGACAAATTCCTTAGCAGTTGCCAGAGAACTTTAACAATAAATCCTTTATAATTCCGTTTTTAACTTAATTGAAAAAACAACCGGCCTATCGGTTTTTAGTGTAATTTTGTATCTGAAAAAGTTTCGGTGAACTTATATCCGTTAATGGTTGTTTATCAAGTAAAATAAATACAAACTATATCGATTATGAAAAAATTCCTTTTCGTTTTATTTACAGCGGCAATGCTTACAGCATGCGGGACTGCTTACAACACTCAGCTCAAACAAGTCCAGTTGGGCATGACCCCTCAGCAAATTGTGACATTGATGGGCGATAAATACACTGTGGTTGAACAGAAAGATAATAACAACCAGACTATCATGTACAAAGACAAATTCAAAAATGAATGGTATTTCCAGTTTGTAGACGGAAGCCTGTATAAATGGTATAAAGAAAAAGAGTAAACAAAGAAGATTAGTTTATATAAAAGGAACCGGTTTTTATCGGTTCTTTTTTATTTATAAACAAGGCAAATGAAATTTAATCTTTTCGAAAAAGTTTATCTATATATTAGATGAAGCTTTAAAATTCCTGCCGGAGAGGGGGACTGCTATGGGAGAAGATATTATCTACCCATTGTCTTCCAGCGGCTTTACGAACCAGGCCCTTAAAAGCTGGGTATTGGCGACAGGGATAAAGAAGCACGTGACATTCCACGCGGGTAAGGCACACAAACGCCACCCTTTTGCTGTCCCTGGATGTACCTATCGAGACAGTAAGTAAATTATTGGGACATGCCGATATGAAGACGACACAGATATATGCCAAAGTCATAGATAAGAATAAGCGTGAAGCAGTTGGTAAGCTGGACGGGCTGACAGATTAGGGAACAGGGCTTTCCCTTCGATTGAGCAGCAGGATGTCTGCCTTCCGTAGTTGTTGCTTCCTGTATTTAGATGGGTATAATACCCTTCCCCAATTTTTTGGGGGCCTAAGTTTTCGTAATATTCATTCAATGTATCGCAGTCAATTCTACCAAAGTTCAATTAAAAGTGAACGATTATACCTAATAAAGATACGAAATAGCAGCGGATTAATAAAATTTAATAACATCATATTGATAACCAGTGCATAATATATTATTCTTATACAAGAGTAACTTCTATATTACGCTCGCGAATAGCATCTATAATATGAGACGGAGCATTTCTGTCGGTAATAATATGATGAACTTTATCAAAATCGCAAATCTTACAGAAACCTCTTTTTCCAAATTTAGACGAATCTGTCATAATTATTATCTTTTGGGAAGCGTCAATCATTTGTTGATTGATACGAGCCTCGCTCATATCGCTCGTAGTCAATCCATAATCAAGATCAATTCCATCTACCCCCAGAAACAACTTATTGCAAGAAAGACTTTCCAATATATTCTGTGCATAAAACCCTATCACAGACACAGAATTCTTGCGCATAATACCACCTAATTGAATCACCTCTATATTAGTATTATAGCATAGAGCCAAGGACACCTTAACCGAGGATGTAATAACTGTGATATTTTCATTTACATTTATTTCGTTAGCAAATGCAAGAAGAGTAGTACCCGATGCTATAATAATCTTATCATTTGCTTCTAAAAGCCCATTTGCAGCTTTCGCTATCTGAGCTTTCTCTTCCATATACATTTTTTCTTTTATATCTATATGCTTATCAGAAATTATCGAGCTCAGGCTACTCGCACTTCCATGATTGCGATACAATAGCTTTTTACTTTCCAGATACTTTAAATCTTTACGAATTGTAACTTCCGAAACCTGCATTAGCTCGCTAAGTTCCTGTACTTTTACATACCCGTCTTTCTTTAACTGCTCTAATATTAATTTATGCCGTTTTGCGATATTTCCCATACGATAATTAATCCGTAATTATAATGAATTATACAGATACTCTTGTTTTATATATTAATTTCTATTTAACAACATTTCTATCTTTCGAGGATAAAGATACATTTTTTTTAATCAACCACTAGAAATGATACAAAAGAATTACTCTTCGAAACAACTAAAAAAGCATTAATAAAACATTCAACTATCTAAAAACTTCTTTTATCACGATTTAGGAACAAAACACGTAAACACTAAACAGCTTACATATATCAGCTCTATGTTTCCACCTTTAAATATAAAAACAATCAAAAAATCATAAACGAAACAACTTTATTTCGTTTAACTTCATATTAAATAAAAAACCATTCGAAAAACAGCAATAAAGTTGTTGATAATATCAAATAAGTTTCGATTTTGTTTTTTTATTTCATATCACTAATTATCTTTGTATATATATAAAAAACCCAATAAGATGAAAAGAGATAATCATATAAAGCAAATAGCAAACCCTTCTATCGTATGGGATATAGCAATAGTAGGAGGGGGAGCTACAGGACTTGGTGCAGCAGTCGACGCCGCTTCCCGGGGCTTCAAAGTTGTACTTTTAGAACAAGCGGACTTCACGAAAGCCACTTCTAGCCGCAGCACAAAGCTTGTCCATGGTGGGGTGCGTTATTTGGCACAAGGAGGTGTAGGGCTGGTCATAGAGGCTCTTCGTGAAAGAGGCTTGATGAGAAAGAATGCACCACATTTAGTAAAAGACCAACGCTTCATAATAGGTAATTACAAGTGGTGGGAAAAACCATTCTATACAATAGGGCTTACTATATATGACATCCTTGCCGGAAAACGCGGTTTGGGCAGATCCCTACCTATGAGCAAAAAGTCGGTAATAAAAGAAATTCCTCAAATCGAAGGAAACAAGCTAAGAGGCGGAGTAGTGTATCATGATGGCCAGTTCGACGACTCCCGTATGGCTATAAATCTTTTGCAAACAGCGGCAGAACAAGGAGCCACTCTCGCCAACTATGTCAAAGTAACCAACCTTACAAAAAACGATAAAGGCGACATATCCGGTGTAACTGTTTTCGACGAGATAGGAAAAGAAAACTATACTCTGAAAGCAAAAGTCGTTATTAACGCTACCGGTATATTTGTGGACGACCTCATGAAGATGGATTCTGCCGAAAAAGACAATATCGTCCGCCCAAGCCAGGGAGTTCATCTTGTTGTCGACAATTCTTTTCTGGGGGGAGATACAGCTATAATGATACCTAAGACAAGCGATGGGCGAGTAATGTTTGGCGTTCCATGGCACGGAAAAGTAGTATTAGGAACCACAGATACTCCCTTAAAAGAGTTCGTACTTGAACCACAGGCTTTGAAAGAAGAGATTGAATTTATACTAAAAACCGCAGGACAGTATCTTGCCAAACAACCAAAACGAGAAGACATCCTTTCTGTTTTCGCCGGCTTAAGACCTTTAGCCGCACCTAAAAAAGGTGCAGACGGACAAAAGACAAAAGAAATATCTCGCAGTCACAAAGTAGTTATATCAGAAAGTGGGCTTATCACCATCACCGGAGGAAAATGGACTACATACCGGGATATGGCAGAAGACGTAGTAAACAAAGCCATTGAAATAGGAAATCTTTCAAAAAAAGAATGCAAAACCAGACTATTGCGTATACATGGTTACAAAGAAAATGTTGACAGATCCAATTTTAACTACGTATACGGAAGTGATTTCGAAAAAATTAAAAAGCTGGAACAAGACCTGCCGCAATTAGCAGAAAAACTGCATGAAAGATGTGACTACACAGCCTCGGAAGTAGTATGGGCTGTACGAGAAGAAATGGCTCTAACTGTAGAGGATGTATTAGCAAGAAGGCTCAGGGCTCTATTCCTCGATGCAAGAGCAGCGATTGACATGACACCAAAAGTAGCAGCAATAATGGCCAAAGAAATGGGAAAAAGCGAAGAATGGGAAAAGGAACAAACAGAAGGATTTATCACTCTTGCTCAGAACTATTTGCTTGTACCTTATAAACCTCAACAACAAAACAACTAAAACCTATCACAACCATGGAACAGTATATTTTATCATTTGATGCAGGAACTACAAGCTCCAGAGCCATTGTTTTTAACAAAAAAGGAGAGATATGCTCTGTTGCCCAAAAGGAGTTTACTCAGATATTTCCCCAAAGTGGGTGGGTAGAGCACAATCCTCACGAAATATGGTCTTCTCAAGCAGCAGTAGCCGCCGAGGCCATCACAAAAATAAACATCAATGGGAAAAATATAGCTGCCATCGGTATAACTAACCAACGAGAAACAACCATCGTTTGGGATAGGAACACGGGAGAGCCCATTTATAATGCCATCGTATGGCAAGACAGACGAACCTCCGACTATTGCGACAAGCTAAAAAACGAAGGACTGCTTCCCTACATAAAAGAAAGAACCGGACTCATTATTGATGCATATTTTAGTGCAACCAAGATAAAATGGATATTGGACAATGTAGAGGGAGCCAGAGCCAAAGCAGAGAAATGCGAGTTAGCATTCGGGACAGTAGATTCTTGGATTATCTGGCAACTCACAAGAGGAGAGGTACATGCTACAGATGTCTCAAATGCTTCGCGAACAATGCTCTTCAACATAAGTACACTTGAGTGGGACGAAGATTTGCTGAAGCTATTCGACATCCCTCGAAACATGTTACCAAAAGTATGTGATTCAAGCGAAATATATGGACACACCAAAACAACAATATTTGCATCGAAAGTTCCGATTGCAGGAATTGCAGGCGACCAGCAGGCAGCTCTTTTCGGACAAATGTGTGTAGAACCGGGTATGGTAAAAAACACCTATGGAACTGGTTGTTTCATTCTAATGAATACAGGAGAGCAGCCTGTATTTTCTAAAAACAATCTGATAACAACTATAGGCTGGCGGTTAGATAGAAAAACAACCTATGCCTTGGAAGGCAGTATCTTCGTGGGAGGAGCTATAGTACAGTGGCTCAGAGACGGGTTGAAAATTATAAACTCTTCTTCCGAAATAGAACAACTTGCAATGCAGGTACCAGATAGTGGCGATGTATATTTTATTCCGGCACTCACAGGATTAGGAGCTCCATATTGGGATCAGTATGCACGCGGAACTATTGTCGGTATATCCAGAGGCACAACTTCTGCGCATATAGCCCGGGCTGCACTGGAAGGCATAGCCTACCAAACTATGGACGTTATCAATGCTATGATCCTTGATGCCGGAGTAGGACTAAAAGAACTGAGAGTAGACGGTGGTGCAGCTAATAATAATCTATTGATGCAGTTTCAGTCCAATGTATTAGGACAATCTGTGATACGCCCTCAAACAACAGAAACCACAGCACTAGGAGCTGCATACCTGGCAGGTCTGGCTGTCGGATACTGGGCAGATGTAAATGAAATAAAACAGCAATGGCACATCGAAACACAATTTACCCCAGACAAAGCAGTAGATATGCAATTGGCAAAAAGAAAATGGGCAGATGCCGTTTATCGCTCACGATCATGGGCAAAATAAAGGATTCACAAATTAACCAACACTAATATTATGGGACAAGATATTTTATTCGAATTCATTGGAACAGCTATTCTTATACTCTTTGGAGCCGGCGTATGCGCCAATGTGTCTCTAAAAAAAACACTAGGAAACAATTCGGGATGGGTAGTCATAGCATTCGGATGGGGACTGGCTGTTTTTGTGGCTGCCTACATATCCTCACCTTATTCAGGTGGACACCTCAATCCTGCCCTGACTATAGGTTTAGCCGTAGCCGGAAAATTTAAAGGAAGTATATTAGGTTATATTATAGCACAAATGCTTGGAGCTATAGTTGGAGCGTGTTTAATTTATCTCATGTACAAACCTCACTTCGATGAAGAAGAAAACCCGAACGCGAAACTAGGAGTATTTTGTACTGCTCCTGCCATAAAATCTCTCATTTCTAATTTAGCAAGTGAAATAATAGGAACATTCATTTTAGTTTTTGGCGTATTGATGGCTGCCGGGGCTGAAATAGCAGGCCCTTTACCCGTGGCTTTACTTATCGTCGCCATCGGTATGTCGCTAGGAGGAACAACAGGATATGCTATAAACCCCGCCCGAGACTTGGGTCCAAGAATAGCGCATGCCATATTACCCATCAAAGGCAAAAGAGACAGCAACTGGGGATACGCATGGCTTCCCGTCATAGCTCCTATTTGCGGAAGTGTGTTAGCAGCACTTTTATATATCCTTATTTTTTAACCAAACAAAAGAAAAACAACACAAAAGGTTCATTTTTATTTCGGTATATTTCGAAATGTTCGTTATTTTGCATCATAATACATTTATTAAAATAAGCAGTATGGGATTAACAAACCTTTCAGATCCATTTGACGTAATTATTATTATCGGTGGAGGAGCTACAGGAGCCGGTGTTGCCTGTGATTGCTCCCGAAGGGGATTCACACACTATTAATAGAACGATATGATATAGCCCCCGGAGCTACCAGACGTAATCATGGGCTATTGCATAGTGGAGCCCGTTATGCAGTTACAGATATGGAATCTGCCGAAGAGTGTATTAAAGAAAATATGATTCTGAAAAGAATAGCCAGCTATTGTATAGAAGAAACAGACGGACTATTCCTAACATTGCCCGAAGACGATATAAATTATCAGCCCAAATTAAATCCGGGGTAAGATACACCAAAAACACCTACACGACCATTATTATTAGATATATTTTCACAAGCCATTCGACAGTATCGTATGCATCACTAGCCTCATCTATATCTCTATTATTTTGTTTTTGAGCAATAAAAGGCCGAACATTTTCAAATTCTCCTTCACTCTTCCATTCACCCCTCACATCTTGAACAACATAAATGTATTCTTCTTTCAGATATTCATATAGATAACTATCCCACAAAGCCTCCTTAAAAAATGGAACTCCATAAGGCTTACATGAATAAGGAGTGCGGGTTAGAAGAAACGGATGCTTCTCTCCTCTATCCACAGGAGCATACACAGCAGTGTATAAATGAACTCCATCCCTCATCGGAATCATATATTCACTTTTTACAAAATTAACCCTAACCCATGTTTCTTGAGATATTTAAGCCCAAAGCAACATAGGCAATATAAAAAGTATATTCAACACGGACAGCTTCAAATTCATAACATTAGATATTTTCATACAAAATAACAAACATTTAACCGAAAAGCAAAATAAACAACCATACCAAAGGGTATTCTTAATACATTTGAAATATAATTCATTTAATTCGAAATATTTATGTTTTGATTTGAAATTTTATTATTTTTACAGGTAATTATATAGAAAAGACATTTTGAATCATATCAGATTAAACACCAAAGCAAATAACATGAAGAAGATATTTCTAGCTGCAGCCTGTTCTGCACTTCTTTTAGGCTGCAAAACAAGGGAAAATATAGCGAACAGCACCAAGCCCCAATCGATCTTCGACACAGAGGCTCACAGAGGAGGAAGAGGTCTTATGCCTGAAAACACAATACCTGCCATGATAGACGCTATAGACAGAGATGTCGTAACACTAGAGCTCGACCTTCAAATATCTAAAGACAAAAAAGTAATCGTATCACATGATCCATACTTCAACGACAAAATAACAACCACCCCTGAAGGTAAATTCTTAACAGCCTCGGAAGCAAAGAAACGGCTCTTATACACCATGACATACGACAGCATACGAAAATATGATGTCGGTGTAAAAAACAACCCTGATTTTCCTCAAAAGAAAAGCATTGCTGCATCTAAACCTTTACTTTCAGACCTAATAATAGCTTCGGAAGAGCACGCTCGTAGAAAAGGAAAATCAATGCTTTACAACATAGAGATAAAATCATCTCAAAAAGGAGATTACATCAACCATCCGCCTGTGGAAGAATTTGTAAACCTCGCCATAAAAACAATTACAGACAATGGTATCCGAAACAGAACAGTTGTACAATCTTTCGACATGAGAGCCCTACAGATTATACACAATAAATATCCGGACATAAAGACTTCTTTGCTTGTCAGCAAGAAGGATAAGGAAAGCGTAAAACAACAATTTAAGACACTAGGCTTCATTCCTCATACTTACAGCCCGGAATACACAATGGTCACCGATGAAATGATTCAGTATTGCCATTCAATAAATGTAAAAGTTTTGCCATGGACAGTAAATACAATTAGCGAAATTAAACAATTGAAGGACATGGGTGTTGACGGAATCATCTCAGACTATCCAAACTTATTCAAGGAATTATAATATAAAAAAGAAATCATTTATTAAAAATAACACTTATTATTATTTTATTTCGAAAAAATTCGTTTCTTTGTGAATGACTTTCGATTTAATTTCGATAAGATATTCGTTGACTTTTTTATCATGTGTACTAATAAGCTTAAATACAAAACCAATTTACGATTAATATCATGTTCAATTTTTTAAAACCACCAGCACACAAAGATTTATTACCCAACGAAAAAATAGATAAAGAATATAAGAAATTACGCTTACAAGTCTTTTTGGGTATATTTATTGGTTATGCCGGATATTATTTAGTAAGAAAAAACTTCTCGCTAATAATGCCCGACCTCATAGAAGAAGGCTCCTCTAAAGCTGCTTTAGGAATCGTCCTTTCGGCGGTTTCGATTGCCTATGGTATCAGTAAGTTTATTATGGGAAGTGTTTCCGACAGGAGCAATGCCAGAATATTTCTTCCTTTAGGGCTTCTTCTTTCAGCCCTAACTCTTGTTTTTTTAGGACTAATACCTGTTCTAACTTCATCCGTAGTAGTTATGTTCATTCTATTTTTTATGAACGGATGGTTTCAGGGTATGGGATGGGCTCCTTGCGGACGTGTAATGGTACATTGGTTTTCAATCAAAGAAAGAGGGACTAAGATGTCTATTTGGAATATAGCTCATAATGTTGGCGGAGGGATAATAGGTCCTCTGGCTATTTTAGGAGTTGCTATATTCGGAGACTGGCATAGTAAATTATATTTCCCTGCCTTTGTAGCTATTATAGTTGCATTCATAGCCTATTTACTCATCAGAGACACCCCTCAATCATGCGGTTTACCAAACATAGAAGCTTATAAGAATGATTACCCGGCCGACTACTCTAAAAGTCAGGAAGAAGAACTAACTACCAAAGAGATATTTCTTAAATATGTATTAAACAACAAATTACTCTGGCTTATTGCCTTTGCTAATGCATTTATATACCTGGTGAGATATGGTGTATTAGACTGGGCTCCGGCATATCTGGAAGACGCCAAAGGTTTTTCTGTCAAAGAATCAGGATGGGCCTATTTTGCATATGAATATGCAGGTATACCGGGTACTCTCCTGTGCGGATGGATTTCAGATAAGATATTTAGAGGAAGGCGTGCTCCAGCCATTATTATCTATATGCTATTAACTATGATTGCAGTAATAGTGTACTGGAAGAATCCGGCAGGAAACATTATAGTTGATAATATCGCACTTATTGCAATTGGATTTCTCATCTATGGCCCTGTAATGTTGATAGGAGTACAGGCTCTAGACCTTGTTCCTAAAAAAGCTGCCGGTACAGCTGCCGGACTAACAGGATTCTTCGGATATTTTCTCGGAACATCGTTATTTGCGAATATAGGCTTAGGGTTTGTAGTAGAACATTTATCATGGGACTATATGTTCATCATTCTTGTTGGAGCTTGCGTTTTATCTATTCTGTTTACTGCAACTACATGGAATAAAGAAAAAGCAAGGCTTCAAAGATAAAAAAACACATTATTTAACCAATTCTTAATTAAATCTAAATTACCATACAATAAAACTCTTCTTATTTTGTGCTTCATAAAAAAAAGGAAAGTGATGCACTTAAAACAAGAATTTAATTCATTTAATCTAAACGGAATACTATGAATGTTTTTATTTTCAGATGGAATCAATCCAGAAGAGGGATAAAACTGACCTTATTACTCTTCATTATTATGGGGAGCATAACCTCAGTTTATGCCCAACAAAACGGATCTGTATCCGGGATAATAACCGACCCGGAAACATCAGAACCATTAATTAGCGCAACAGCAGTCATTGAGGAGACAAAACATGCTGCAGGTTCAATGAGTGGCTTTATTGTCAAGCAACACTGGGAAAAAGAAGGTGTGATCATTGTAAAATGCAATGACGTTCCGAATCCAAAAGTGAAATTCCATACAGAGGGTTGGAAGATTAGAACTAACATATCGAATTCGAAACAAAGAATTCAATTATTTATTTAATAATTAATATGTTATAAAAAAAGGGTTCCATTATTTGTATTACTCTTCGTGATGTATTCTATCTCTTATGCTCTAGTGAAGGTAATAGCCCACCGTGGTTATTTGATGACACAGGGGGCGGCTCAAAACTCTCTGTCTTCTTTTATAAAGGCTGATTCTATGGCTCTATTAGTTCTGAATTTGATGTTTGGATGACAACTGATGGAAAATTAGTCGTCAATCATTATATAAAGTTCAAAGGGGTTAATATGGAAACTACACCATTTGCTAAAATCTGTAAAGTACGCTTGGATAACGGAGAACAAATTCCCACTCTTGATGAATATTTGAAAGTGGCGGCAAGTAAACCGAATACTCGTGTTATTCTGGAAATGAAATCTCTGACAGATCTTTCCAGAAAAGATGAATCTGCGGCAAGAATTGTCAAAGCTTTAAAGAAGTACAAATTGTTGGATCGTAAGGACATCTTTGCGTTTTCCCTTAATGCTTGTTTGGCTTTCAAAAAACTACTGCCCAATACCAAAATTTATTATTTGGATAGGGTTTATCTCCGAAGAAAATCAAGAAACTTGGTTTGGCAGAGATTGATTATTCGGCAGATGTATTAAGACAGCATTCCGAATGAGTAAAGGAAGCACAGCAATTAGGTTTGGAAGTGAATGTCTGGATAGTTGACAGGGATGAGGACTTGAAATATTTTATAGGACTGGGGGTAGATTACATTACAACGAATAATCCGGAACGATTGCTGGAATTACTTGCTAAATAAGAAAATATACTTTTAAATTATTGAATTGAGTGACATGAAAAATAGTAGTATTAGAAATATTGAAATATATTTATTGGGGTTGGTACTAGTATCCATTTTACCATTGTATGGTTGCAAGAGTGGGAACGGTACAGAAGAACCTACGGATAATTTTGATGTACGGATTAGCCTTCCGTCCTCAATTGATATTATCAGAGGTGATGAATATGTCTTTATAGGACAAGAGGGCGTTGGACTAAAAACATCCGACTCATTCATTCTGGAGTCGGGTGGTATATCTTACATTTGTCCTATCATCGCTGTTACATCCACAAACTTTACTGTAAGGATTTCCAATGAATGTGAAACAGGTAATTACAATGTTTACCTTAAAAGGAATGTACAGAAGAAGTCTATTGGACGTATATATATTAATATTGTTGATTTTTTGTTTACGCCAGATGAAGGCACTACGATATATGGCATCGTTAAATCGGAAGAGGGTGGCGTGAAAGATGTCGTGGTTTCGGATGGTGTAGAAGTGACCACTACAGATGAAAAAGGTATCTATCAACTCAAGTCTGCGAAAAAAAGAAATTATGTCTTTATCTCTGTTCCGAGCAATTACGAAGTCCCTTCTTCAGGAGTGCTTCCTTTGTTCTCTCAGACATTAAAAGGCAATGCTAACACAGCAGAACGAGTAGACTTTACTCTCAAGAAGGTTACAGGACAAGATATTTATAAAGTCTTCATGCTTGGAGATATGCACCTTGCCGATCGTACGAATGATATTAATCAATTTAAGGATTTCACAACCGACTTGAACAATTACCGTAATGCTCATCCAAGCGAGAAAATGTATGCGATTACGCTGGGAGATATGACATGGGATTTGTATTGGTATTCAAATAAGTATTTTGAGCTTCCTAATTACCTGAATACTATTAACGGTCTTATTAAGAATTTACAGATATTCCATACTATCGGTAATCATGATTATGATTATAAGACAACGAACGATTTTAGCGCAGAGAGCAAATATATGAGTTTCATTGGACCGACCTATTATTCCTTTAATATAGGGAAGGTACATTATGTTGTCTTGGATGACATCGATTGCAACAATTATGATGGAACGGATTCGCGTAATTATTCAAAAAATCTTTTTGCTGAACAATTGACTTGGTTAACAAAAGACCTCTCTTATATTAGCAAATCCACACCGCTGGTCATCGTGATGCATGCGCAAGTATTCTATCCTTTAGAATCCGGTGATTTCAAGATTGATCATGATGTGACTAGTACCAATCAGCTTCTTAATATTGTGAAGGACTATAAGGTGCATTTTGTGACAGGACATACGCATGAGATCTTCAATGTAACGCCTGAAGCCTCTATTGTAGGCGGTAAGGAATTCTTTGAACACAACTCGGGAGCTATTTGTGCCTCATGGTGGTGGTCAAACTACTTAACTCAGGGTGTTCATATTAGTCCTGATGGCACCCCGGGCGGATATGCTATTTGGGATGTTTCTGGTACAAATATTCAATATCTCTACAAGGGTACGGGATGGACGCAGGATTACCAGTTTCGCAGTTACGACCTGAACAATGTAAGCTTCTCGTTGACGGATGTTCCGTTGATGCCTTCTAATATCTCCAGCACAGTTAAAAATAAATATATGCAGTATGTCAATGCTTATCCGGCAAACAACAATAATGAAGTACTGATAAATATCTGGAACTGGAACCCGCGCTGGACATTGACGGTGACTGATGAGTCCGGGAAAGATCTGACTCCTATAAAAGTCTGGGCATATGACCCGCTGCATATTGCTGCTCTTTCCGTGAAACGTTTCAATTCGGCTACTCTCACTGCTACTCCTAGTTTTATTACCGAAAAAGCCAGTCATTTCTTCAAGATGAAAGTAGACAATGCCAATACGGACTTGGTTATTACTGTCAAGGATGAATTCGGACACACATGGACAGAAAATATGCAACGTCCTAAGGCTTTCTCTACAGATGTCTATAAATCCAAATAAAAATTACTTTAATTTTAATACTGTAAATTTATGAAAGTACTCAAATCATTTATTTTATGGCTACTGTTAATAGTGGGGAGTGTTTCGGTTCTTTCTGCCCAGGACAGAGTAATATTAGGTCAAGTACTTGATGAGAAACAAGATCCTCTCGTGGGAGTTACCATTCAGGTCAATGGTATGACTCGAGCTACTATTACTGCAGAGGATGGTTCTTTCAGACTTCAAGTTCCATCAGAGGCTGTCATTTTGAATATCTCTTATGTGGGTTTTTTGTCCCAAAAAGTCAAGATTTCCCCAAATCAAAATGAGATTAAGATTTATATGCAAGAAGATGCTATTTTACTTGATGAAACGGTAGTTATCGGTTATGGAACACAGAAAAAGGTTAACTTGACTGGAGCCGTTACAACGGTGAGTGGCAAATCGCTCGAAAACCGAGCATCCCATTCGTTAACCAATATGCTGCAAGGATCTGTCGCAGGACTTAACATCACCACATCTTCAGGTGTACCCGGTAGTTCGCCCGATATTAATGTACGTGGTGTGACATCTATTAACGGGGCTTCGCCACTTGTGCTGATCGACGGTGCAGTTGGTGACCTGAATCTTGTCAACGCGAACGATGTAGAATCCATCTCAGTCATCAAAGATGCTTCGGCTGCTGCTGTTTACGGTGCTCGTGCGGCTTTTGGAGTTATACTTGTTACAACGAAGTCCGGATCGGCACAAGACAATAAAGCGACTGTTCGCTATAGCGGCCGCATCGGATGGGAGAGTCCAACAACTTCCACTGATTATGAGACTACCGGATATTGGTCTGTATATACCATCAACAAGTTCTGGAAGGCTGATTCGGGAACGTTGTATGTCAACTATACAGACCGTGATATGCAGCAGTTATTGGCTCGGGTGAACGATAAAACAGAGCATCCTGATCGTCCGTGGGTGGTTGAAGACGTGAGAAACGGACGGAATCAGTGGGTTTACTACGGTAACTATGACTGGTGGCACATGATGTTTTCAGATACTCATCCGGTGCAACAACACAACATCTCTATCAGCGGAGGAGCGAAAGACATCAAATACCTCGTCTCCGGAGCATATGATTATCAGAAAGGTATTTTGAAGACGAATCCGGATATCTACAAAAAATATAATCTTCGTTCAAAGATTGACTTTCGTATCAACAAATGGGCGACGATGACAAACAACACGTCATTCTACGGTTCGCAATACACTTTCCAAGGTGATGGTAGTGTAGAGAATACCATTGCATACAGCGCCAGGCATGCATTGGCCAATTTCCCGATGAAAAATCCGGATGGATCATGGCTCTACAGTACACCCTATCTGAATTATAAAGTAGCCAATGGTCGCCACATCATTGTAGGTGAAGGTTCGCACCGCAACGTAGATCGGGCGAACGATTTTTCCAACACTACCCGGCTGGTCATTACTCCGATCAAATCGTTGAGCCTTACAGCAGATTTCACTTATCGTCTGTATCAAACACGTAATACAAGCCGTTCCAATAACATGTATTATCGGGACTATCCTGACACTGAACTCGGTGTGTATGCAACCGGTGCCGGTGCCAATCGCTTAGACGAATCAGCCAATACACGCAATTACTATTCGGCGAATACTTATGCCAACTATGAACAAACGTTCAAGAATACACACCATGTATCAGGCGTAGTAGGTTTCAACTACGAAAGGTTGTATATAAAGAATCTTTCAGCAGCCGGAGAATACCTCTCTTCCACAACGCTGGATGACTTGAACCTTGTTGGTCAAAATTCGGAGGGTCAAACAATCACAGAAGTAGGTGGTGGACAGAATGAATATGCCTTAGCTGGTATCTTCGGTCGTGTTAACTACGATTACAAAGGTCGTTATCTCGCAGAGATCAGCGGACGTTACGATGGAACTTCGCGTTTTGCCGCCAGTAGTCGGTGGGGATGGTTCCCTTCCGCCTCCGTAGGTTGGCGTATTTCCGAAGAACCTTTTTTCGAGAAGACTCGAAACATCATTGATAACTTGAAGTTGAGAGCTTCTTTCGGTAGCTTGGGTAACCAGAATGTTTCTGATTATTATACTTTTATCCGAAGGGTTACGATTAATGATTTCGCCGGCTATTCGTTCAACGAAGGTAGCACCATGGGTAAATACTCATCATTAGGAGCTCCGATTGCTTCCGACTTGACTTGGGAAACAGCGGAACAATGGAATCTTGGTGTTGACCTTGGTATGTTGAACAATCGGTTGAACGTTACTTTTGACGGTTATGTGCGCAATACAAAGGACATGCTGACCGATGGTATTGAACTGCCGGCTGTGTACGGAGCCAGTGTACCGAAAATGAATACCGCCGACTTGCGCACGAAAGGTTATGAGTTGTCTGTCCTATGGAGAGACAAGTTTTCCATAGGAAATAAACCTCTGGAGTACAGCATTGGTTTCAATGTCAGTGACTACAGCAGTTATATTACCAAGTATGACAATGCAGACAAGACCTTTGCCAAGAGCTATTACGAAGGTATGCGTTTGGGCGAAATATGGGGATTCGTTACCGACGGACTGTTTCAAAGTACGGATGAGGCACAGGCTTATGCCAAAGAGGTAGATTTAAGCTATATTAATGGTCGTATCACCGGCGGTTGGCAGGCAGGTGACCTTAAGTTCTTAGATCTTGATGGAGACCACAAACTGGGTATCGGTAGCAATAATGTCAATGATCCGGGCGACCGCAAGATCTTGGGAAACTCGCTTCCAAGCCTCTCTTACGGTATCAATGTAAGTCTCCGTTGGTATGGTTTCGATACCTCGATATTTTTACAAGGGACAGGCAACCATTATTGGTATCCATCTGGGCAAACCATGCAATTCTGGGGTCCTTATTCGTATCCTTACCAGACTTATCTGCCAAAAGATTTCTTGAAAAATGTGTGGGCTGAAGATAATCCAAGTGCTTACTTCACTCGACCGATGGCATATTCAGCTACGTCAGGTCCTCTTAGCAAAGTCAATGATCGCTATCTCCAGAACATACGTTACCTGCGCCTTAAGAATCTGACAGTAGGTTATACTATTCCTATTACTTTGACAAAGAAAGTTGGCGTCGATTTGGTTCGTTTCTATTTTTCGGGTGAGAATCTTAGCTATTGGTCGCCTTTTAAGAAACGTACTAAATACATTGATCCCGAAGGAGCTTTCGTGAAAAAATTTGGTTCCGATGAGGTGGCCAGCAATGCTTTCTATCCTTGGCAGAAGACGCTGATGTTTGGTGTTGATATTACCTTTTAATTCTTAAAATTATGATTAAGATGAAACGAATTATTATAGCATCCATGACATTGCTCATGGGTTTCACGGCCTGCAATGATATGCTGGACTTGCAGCCGTTGAGTGAGATTTCCCAATCGGACTATTTCCAGACTGAGACAGATCTTCAGTTATTCAGCAATCCTTTCTACAATAATATGCTAAATAAATCACCCTACGACAGACAAAGTGATCTATATGTCTGCCAGAACCTGCCGGATGAAATGTTGGGAGGTACCAAACGTACCGTCCCCGCTTCAGGTAGTGGTTGGACATGGACCGATTTGCGACGTATGAACACGCTGTTGGCTTACGCTGATCAGTGTAAAGACGAGAATGCCGTCATTAAATACAAGGCTTTGACTCGCTTTTTCCGTGCTTTTTTCTATTTCGAGAAGGTAAAACGTTTCGGTGATGTGCCTTGGTATGAAGTTGAATTGGGTTCAGCGGATGGAGAACTACTCTACAAGGCACGCGATTCACGGGAATTGGTTATGACTCACATGATGGAAGATATAGACTATGCTATTGCCAATCTCCCAAATAAAAAAAAGGAGACAAGCAGTCCTTATCGTGTCAATAAATATGCAGCCATGGCACTGAAAGCTCAGTTCTGTTTATATGAAGGTACCTACCGGAAATATCACCAACTCAGTCTTGAAGGGCACGACTACAAGTATTATTTGGAGCAGTCGGTAGCGGCTGCGCAACTGATAATGGAGGATTCCGATTATCCTTACAAACTATATAGCACAAATCATCCTGAAAGCGATTACCTAACACTTTTTGCCGAAGAGAATGCAAATATGGATGAGTATATTCTCGCTATCAAATTTGACTACGGACTCAGCATTTACCACAACGCTACAGCTCATACGCTGGTGCCTACACAGGGACGCCCGGGACTGACCCGCAAGATGGTGAACACTTATCTGATGAAAGACGGTACGGCATTCACCAATCAGTCCGGCTGGCAGGAAATGTCGTTCATTGACGAAATGAAGAATCGCGATCCCCGTTTGTCTCAAAGCATCCGTACACCGGGCTATACGCGTATTGGTACCACAATAGTGCTGCCACCCGATCTTTCGACAAGTGTCACCGGTTATCAGCCCATCAAATTTGTGCAAGATCCAAAGGCCTCCGGCGGGAATGTCGATCGTAACGATCGCTCTACATGCGACCTTCCGGTTTACCGCTATGCGGAGGTGCTCTTGAATTATGCCGAAGCAAAGGCTGAACTTGGTACCTTGACACAAGCCGATCTGGACAAAACTATTAACCTGATTCGTCGACGCGTAGGAATGCCGGACCTTAATATGGGTACTGCCAATGCCTCTCCGGACAGATACCTGTCTGAAGCTGAGACAGGTTATCCGAATGTTGCAGGTACGAACAAGGGTGTCATCCTTGAAATCCGTCGTGAGCGGGCCATTGAACTGAACCAAGAAGGATTCCGCTTCAATGACTTGGTGCGTTGGAAAGCCGGTTATTGCATTGGCCAGTCTACTTATGGTATGTATTTTCCCGGTCCCGGAGCATACGACCTGAGTGGAGACGGAAAGGTTGATGTTACCCTCTATGCCAATGGAACACCCAAACCAACCGTTTCTTCCGGAGTAGCATATGAGATAGGAAAAGAAATAATTCTTTCCGGAGGTGATAAGGGCTACATCTACTATCATAAAAATATCGAACGTACACCTTTCAACGAGGTACGTGATTATCTCTACCCAATTCCTATCAACGAACGTTCGCTTAATCACAATCTCACGCAGAATCCGGGTTGGAATGATGGTCTCTCTTTTTAACTGAAAAATAGTAATTGAAAAAAATGCAAGATTATGAAACGTATATGTTATTATATAATGGTCTTTCTCCTGTTGGCGTCTATGAATCTCTTAGAGGGGTGCCGCGATGAAGAAAGTACACTCTCCAAAGCTGTATTGGCAAGTACTGGTGCACTGAATTTCGAAGCGACCGGAAGGTTAGAAAAAGTCATCACAGTCTATGCTGACGCTGACTGGGTGGCGGATGTTCCCGAATGGGTAACAGTCACTCCCGCTTTGGGTACCGGAACTATGGATGTTACAATTTCTGTAACTGAAAATATGCGCGGTGGTGCTGCTGACAATCCTCGCAAGACTGCTGTTGTATTCAAGGGTAGCACACTGGCAAGTAGGGCGGAAGTGATAATTTTTCAGGAAGGAGATAAATATCGCGACTGCAAGGAATATACGCTTGCGGAATTAGCGGTATTGGCAAACGAAGAGGTAGTATCAGTACCGCAAATTACAGTAACAACTGTCACTACAAAAGGTTTCATTGTTAGCGATGGAATTGTTAATATCCTTATGCAGAGTTCCTCCACTGTAAGTGTTGGCGATAAGGTTTCGGTAAAAGGAACAAAACTCTCCGATACTTATTCGCTCCCTTACGTGGAGTGTGACGAAGTGAATGTTAATTCTACGGGTGGGACGGTATCCTATCCTATTGCGACAGATATTACCGATAAGGTGAATACCTACACTTCCGCTTCGAGGGCTTTTGTTATGGTCAGCGGCATATTGAATGGTAATAATATAACGGTAGAGGGCGCAAATTATTCTGTTTCAGTGATAGATGCGCCTGAAAGTTTGGGGATTGCCTCGCTGAATGGGCATAAGGTAAAAGTTACGGGTTATTTTGCCGGTGTAGCTGCACCGGTTGTCAGATTGATAGCGACTAAAGTAGAAGACAAGGGACTTTATGAAATCATATATTTCGCTGATGATTTTGAATGGTTGCAACCTTGGGCTGAAGCAGGTACAGCCGGGCAAACTGTCGAGATGAACAACCTCGATGCCACCGCTCCACAACTGCCCACCCCGAAGATTGACGGCATTTCAGCCCTTAACGCTCTTATCGCGAAGGGTTATGAATTCCTGCGTGTCACTCCTTCGAGCACAAACGCGAGCGAATGTATCTATCTCCAGCAGAATTACCTCAAATTCGGTAAAACCGGCTATCAGGCAGGTATCATTCTTCCGAAACTTGAAGAGGATGTGCCATCCGGTGCCACCGCCGTGTTGTCGTTCGTTTGGTGCCCGATGCGCCAGGGTTCGGGTGTAATCGATCCCGTCAACCTGATCGTCATCGTTACAAACGGAAGCAACGAAACGACATTTGACGTACCCGTAGCGGGATGGGAGAGCGGTCACAGGCTCGAATGGATCGCAGCCGAAGTGCGGCTCGACGGCGTTACGATCAGCAAAGACACGCGCATCACGATCCGGCAGAGTAATTGGCAGTTAAGTACAGCCAACCGTTGGTTCCTAGATAATATCAAACTGGTAAAGGCTAACTGACAAATTGCCGGATAAATAAAAAGAGGGTGTGCCATTTTATTAACTACTGACACATCCTCTTCATTTACAAACAACATAGTGTTACGCAATAGGGTGCCAGTCCTACCGTAAGTAACTGGTATTTAGTAAACTATTGAAATATATACACTAATAAGGTCACTAAGACTGGTTTTTATATTAATGAAGGCTTTTGTCAGACCAAGATAATACTCTTGTCCTCAAATAAGTATTTCGATATTCCTTTAGGTGCTTATTGTACATTTAAAATGAGCAATACGCTTTATGTATAATCGGCGCTTTAAATCGTACAAATAAAAAACAAATCGTATAAATTTAGATAATTGGGCGAAACCTCACTTTTGGAAGTTTCGCCCTTTCTTTCAATCTTTGACAGACTTATGAAATCGACTGGACAACTATATCTTTTGTAGACAACATTTTACCATTAATTTTGTAGAAAAAGATTATGGCAATGGAGCTTTCTCACGGAACAAATATCGATGATATGATACGCTTATATGTCATACCACCGACCCAAATGAAACGATTGTTAAAGGTAGCATCTGTTCCGTTTTTTACCTTCTGTACAAAGAGTACAACAAGGTCTTTGTTTCTTTTTTCATCAAACAAAAATATAAAAGGGTCTGCCACTGGTAAGCGTCTCGAGGATGACATAAGAAATTTGTTAATACCCCCTTGGATTAAGTATAAAAACTATCCCCGATTCGTATTAATATTGCAAACCGGGATAGCTTTTGGCCTTGAGTACAATGTTTTATTTATGCCATCTATCAGGCAAGGGATTGCGGTAATGCTCAATAGGAGTTGTGGGTCGTAATGCGGCGACACGATTCAAAATGTCAGAGAAGTATTCAAAGAAATTTATACCTTTACAACGACAGGAACATGCTAACGAGTAATAGACCACAGCCTGATCGGCTCCCTTATGGCTTCCGGAGAACAAAGAGTTGCGTCGCATCAGAGAGATACTGCAGTTCACCCGTTCAACGGCATTGTTGTCGAGTTGGTAGTTGGCTGCGGTAAGAATATTACCGATATCTGCCATTTCGTTCTGCATGTACGTGACGGCTTGGTAGATATCAGGGTCAGGAATGAAATTGCGGCGTCGGGCTATTTTTGAAAGCTTGTTTTGAATCCTGTCAAGTATCGGCGGCGAGTATTTCTGCATGAAATGCAGTTCCTTTTCTTCGGTCCATCCGTCTTTTCCGATTGCATGGAGGTGATTATAATGATAAGTTTTTTTGGGGCATTTGACTAACTGCTTTCAAATTGCTTTATTTTATGGGTATAATACCTTTATTTTACCACCTTATTGCTTACATATTGCCTGATATAACAAAATGGTGCTTACAAATTGTAAAATTCTTATAATAATTGTCCACTTGAAGACTTGGTTTGTCTATAAATAAAATCAGGATATACTGTATTCTTTCCGCATATCCTATCTATTGCCTAATATCTTTTTCATATTGATTTTAATTTCCGTAAAACTTTTTACTGCGTATGCCGTTTTATGGATGTAGTTTTGTAAAGTTTGTGTTAAGGCCCCGGAGTTAACGAAGTGATTTTGTGAACTTCCTTTTTTGCTTAGATTGGGAAATGAGGTTCCGTTTCTAAGTTTTGTATTTTGTTCATCTATCAATGATAGTATAAATAGATGACTTTTTAACCCTTACTATTTTCATGGGAAACATTCTAAGGCTTATCTTTGTTTTATATTTTCTAAAATCATAATTCACAATATAGATGGAACATGTAAAAAAACCGGACTGGTTGAAAATAAAACTGGGAGGTAGCGATCATTTCTCCGAAACTTTAAATATAGTAGAATCACATGGATTACATACGATTTGCACCAGCGGACGTTGCCCTAACATGGGTGAATGCTGGGGACGGGGAACCGCAACATTTATGATCGGCGGTGATATTTGTACCCGCTCGTGCAAGTTCTGCAATACAAAGACCGGACGTCCACTGGCTTTAAACCCTTTCGAGCCGGCTAATGTAGCCAAATCTATACAGCTGATGGGACTTAAGCATGCAGTAATAACTTCGGTAGACAGAGATGATCTCCCGGATCAGGGAGCCCAGCACTGGGTAGATACCATCAACAAGGTGCGTCAGGTAAATCCCTCTACTACTATCGAAGTGCTGATACCTGATTTTCAGGGTAAATTTGAACTGGTAGATATGGTATGCAAGGCTGCACCCAATGTTATATCACATAATATGGAAACGGTGAGAAGCCTTACCCCGAAAGTACGCAGCGCGGCAAAATACGATGTAAGCCTGTCGGTATTGAAACGTATTGCGGATAATGGACTGAAAGCTAAATCGGGAATGATGGTCGGTTTGGGAGAAACTACCGAAGAAATATTTCAGTTAATGGATGATCTCCGTGCATCGAACTGTTCGGTGTTGACTATCGGCCAATATCTGCAGCCATCGCGCAAGCATTTGCCAGTGGTTTCATATATCCATCCGGACGAGTTTAAGCGTTTCAAGGAAGTTGCCCTAAGCAAAGGATTCGATTATGTGGAGAGCGGGCCATTGGTACGATCGTCTTATCACGCCGAAAACTGCTTGTGATCATGGCCGGTCAGGTAGAATTCTCTTTACAACCCCGCAACAGGGGGTTTCATCTGATAACGGAAGAAATAGTCCGGAACCTGCCCGCTTTACCTCAGGCAGGTTTACTACATCTATTCATAAAACACACTTCAGCAGCTCTCACTATTAATGAGAATGCCGACCCGGATGTGCGGGAAGATATGGAATCAATCTTCAATCGCCTGGTACGTGAACGCGAACCTTACTATGTGCATACTATGGAAGGTGATGACGATATGCCTGCACATGCAAAGACGACTCTTGCAGGGGTTAGTCTTACTATACCGATTACAAAGGGCCGTCTTAATATGGGTGTCTGGCAGGGAATCTATTTGTGCGAGTTCCGCAACCACGGGGGCAGCCGCCGTATTGTGGCGACCATTATCGGATGATTACTTGCTGAAATACAAATAATATTCACCCGGGTTCAATGTTATTTCTTGCGTTAATCCGGTCACAACTAATGTCTTGTCTGTAAAATAGTCCTGCCATGTTCCTGTCTTGCCAAAGTTTACAGTTGCAGTTGCAGGGACAATGTCGAAATTGGCGATAGCGCATACATAACCACCAGCCGACTTCAGTAGTATTTGCTTGAAATTATCGGCAATGCCTATGGTATAATCAGTTGTGGAGAAAATAGGATTGGTCGTATGCAGTTTGTTCATTTCGGCATATACATCATACAAGGCTTTCCTGTTTGTATCTTCTAAATAATCCCATTTGATTGGTTTCTTAGCTGTACGAAAACGCCCGTCTTCATAGTCGCTTGTCCAGTAGCCGTCTTCACGGGAATTGATAGAATAATCATATCCCAATTCGCCGAACTGCCAAATCATCTTCGGACCGGGAAGTGACATCAGGATTACAGCGGCAGCCTCTGTGCGTGCCAATCCGACGGCCGGTTCCTGCACATTGTAAAGAGGGTTGTCCTTATAGCCATAGCTATTGTTTTTGAACATGATGCGTTCTTCGTCGTGGCTTTCCATATAAGCCACCAGGTTTGGTTTTGTCCAGCCTCTTTCCGCATATGAGGCCCAGCTGATATCCCCGTTTTGTTTGTTATAGTCACCAATATATTTACCCCAGCCCATAGTCGCTTCATTGAAGTTGTAATTGATATTGCCCCATAGATAGATTCCATAATCGGCTAATACCTTCTCTTCGCTGTTATCAGCCAGATGTTCAAAAATGATAATTGCATCAGGATTCCGTTTGCGAATCTCATCCACCATCCTTTTCAAGATATTGATACGGGCCTGATCTAATGCATTGCCATCTCCTTTTGTATTAGTAAAGCCTTTTGTGAAATCGAAACGGAATCCGTCTACCTTATACTCCTTCATCCAGTACGAGCATACACTGTCTACGAAAGCCTGGGTATATTTGCTTTCATGATTGAAATCATAACCCCAGGAATAAACGGGATTTGGAGATTCCTTGTTATACCATGGGTTATCCTCGATATTATCATCATTATCGTTCTTATACATAGTGACCATAGGGCTTTGACTAAAACTGTGATTCAGTACCATGTCCATGATTACAGCTATACCATTTGCATGGCATTCATCTATAAAAGCTTTATAATCATTCGAGGTACCATATGCCTTATCCGTGGCGAAGTAGAAAGACGGATTGTATCCCCAACTGTCATTCCCTTCAAACTCATTGAATGGCATCAGTTCAATAGCATTTACTCCCAGGTTCTTTATATAATTAAGTTTCTCCTGCACTCCTTTTATACTCCGTTTCTCCGTAAAATCACGGATAAGCACTTCATAGACAACCATGTTCCCAGGATTCTGAGGGCTAAAATCCGATACCTTCCAAGAGTATCCGGCAGGTGAAGTGTTTACGACCATAGACAGGCCTGTTGTTTTTGTTGTCGGTGTAATCAGACCCGGATATATATCGTATTCCATGTTTATATACCGATCGTTTTGCGGATCTGATATTTTGGAAGCATAAGGGTCTGCGACTCTTATTTTATTATCAATCAAATACTGGCATATATATTCTTTGCCTTTCTCCAAACCTCCGATCTTTATCCAGAACCGGTCATCTTTCTGATTCATTTTGTATGCCTCAGACACTCTCCAGTCGTTGAAATCACCTATGAGATATACTGATTGCTTACCCGGCGCAAATAATACAAAAGCTAAAGAATCGTCACTGATAACGGTTATACCATCTCTCAGATCTCCGATAGAAGAACCTGACGTTGGTGGTTCGGGAACCACTGGTACAACAGGGTCATCATTATCACTGCATCCGGCAAATATTAATAGAGACAGGAAAATAAAATGAAGATTTTTCATGATTAAAATTAGATTGAATTATCAATAGAATGTAACCGGATGTAAAACTAGCTCAATTTATTTATGCAGGCCTTTGTTCTGTCGCTTAATCGCCTAATTAAATATGCAAACGGTTGCAGGTTAAATAATTGGATGGGCAAATAAATATGTACAATTTGAGCTATAACGATGAGTCAGTATAATAATACGTTTTGAAATATGTGTTAATGATAGATGAAGAGAATGATTTATTGGATAGTAGATGTATTAAATTAGAGGTGCTTTATCTATAAATGCTAACTATTATGAATCTTCATATAAACGAAATACAGAGCCTGTTTTAGCAGGCTCTGTATTCTGTATCTATTACAGTCGAAAGATTTTTCTGATTATATTGAAAGAATTTTCAATGTATTTACCAAGTCCTGCTGCAACGGCTTATTTTTCTTGATCGCCTTTGAAAACGGCACATTCACTATTTCGTCGTTCTGTATGCCAATCATCACATTACGCTGTCCGTCCAGCAAAGCATCAATTGCCGCTGCACCCATCCGGCTCGCCAGAATACGGTCATTGGCAGTAGGAGAACCTCCACGCTGCACATGTCCCAGAATCGTTACACGTACGTCGTATTGGGGATATTCAGTCTTTACACGTTCTGCCATGGCCATGGCACCTCCGGTAATGTCACCTTCGGTAACAAGGACCAAACTACTGTTTTTACTTTTGCGGAAACCATTGGAAATCAGGTCTCCCAACTGGTCTTGCTGCAGCATCATTTCAGGGATAATGGCAGCTTCTGCACCTGATGCAATAGCACCGTTCAGCGCAAGAAAACCACATTCACGTCCCATAACTTCAATGAAGAACAAACGTTCGTGCGAACTCGCTGTATCACGTATCTTATCCACAGCCTGCATAATGGTGTTCAGTGCAGTATCGTAACCGATAGTCAGGTCGGTACCTTGCAAGTCGTTATCTATAGTTCCGGGTAAACCAACGATAGGATAGTTAAACTCCTGCGCAAATATACGAGCTCCGGTGAGAGATCCGTCACCACCGATAACTACCAATGCATCAATACCTTCTCTTTGCAGGGCCTCATAAGCTATTTTACGGCCTTCCGGTGTCTGAAATTCTTTACTACGGGCTGTCTTCAGTATTGTACCGCCTTGCTGTATTATATTACTTACGCTATTGGTTCTGAATGGTTCGATTTCATCGAATATCAGCCCTTTATAACCACGCATAATACCTTTTACTTCCAACCCGTTATAAATAGCGGCACGCGTAACAGCACGGATTGCAGCATTCATACCGGGAGCATCACCTCCGGATGTCAAAATACCGATACACTTAATTGTAGACATAGTTTTACTAATATTTTATTCTCTTTTGCATTTTTGAAAATCCGGTACAAAAATAAGAATAAAATAGCTGATTCGGTAATTTTTTAAAGCAATTTGGCTAAACTAATACCGATCTTATTTCATTTATCTTGGCTTCAACCTCTTCCATTTGCCATTTTGGTGTAGAGGTTGCACCACAGATTCCGATAGATGCGGTTTTGCTGACAACATCGGGATCAATATCAGACGGCGCGGTTATGAAATAAGAATTTGGATTGTATTTCTTACATTCTGCAAACAGTACCTTTCCGTTCGAGCTCTTTTCTCCTGCAACAAAGAAGATGATATCATTCTTTGAGGCAAACTCTTTGATATTCGGAATGCGGTTCGACACCTGCCGGCAGATGGTATCAAAGAATTCAAATTTGGCATCGCCTATCATGCGGCTTTGCATGATATCAATGATTTCCTGAAATCCGTCGAGCGGTTTGGTTGTCTGAGAAAACAAGCAGATGTTTTTTGAGAAATCAAGTTTCTCCAGATCGTCTTTCTTTTCTATGACAATGGCGGTAGACTCGGTTTGCCCAAGCAGTCCGTTTACTTCCGCATGCCCGTTTTTCCCATAGATAACTATTTGTGTATTATTATCTTTTTCATTATCATACTTGTCATGTATCTTCTTCTGCAGGCGGAGCACTACCGGGCATGAAGCATCGATAATTTCAATATTATTGTCCTTCGCTATCTGATATGTGGACGGCGGTTCGCCATGAGCCCTCAATAAAACCCTGGCATCTTTCAATTTTGCAAATTCCTCGTGATTGATTGTTTTCAAACCGAGTTGTTCAAGTCTGTCAACTTCCAGATTATTGTGTACAATGTCACCGAGGCAATATAATGTACCTCCTTTTGCCAGTTCCTCTTCCGCTTTTTTTATGGCATTGACCACTCCAAAACAGAAACCTGATTTTGCGTCTATCTCTATATTACTCATTTAGTTTGTTGTTATTTGTTTAAACTTCTCCAGCAACCATTGCATCTGTTCATCAATGGTCATATATGAATTATCCAGAAGGATGGCGTCATCCGCTTTTACCAATGGACTTTCAGCACGCGTCTGATCCATATGGTCCCTGGATTTCAGATTTTCCAATACTTCATCGAAAGTTGTTTCCGTATTACCTTTCGAACGTAACTCATCGAAACGCCGTTGTGCTCTTATTGTGGCATCCGCGGTAACAAAGACTTTCATCTCAGCGTCAGGGAATACAACTGTACCAATATCCCTCCCATCCATCACTATGCCTTTAGCCTTACCCAACTGTTGTTGCAAAGCAACCATTGCATGACGCACAAATGGAATGGCGCTCACAATGCTTACTTTCGATGAAACATCCATGCTACGGATAGCGGATTCAACATTCTCTCCGTTAAGATACGTATCAGGCGCTCCTGTATCTTTGTTTAACTGAAACTCTATTCTGATATTTTTTATTTCGTCATGCAATTTACCTTCGTTCAATTTGCCATCTTCGAATAAATCTTGCTGGATGCAGAAAAGTGTAACTGCCCTGTACATGGCCCCGCTGTCTATATAGATGTATCCGATTTGTTTTGCCAGGCTTTTCGCCATTGTACTTTTACCGTTCGATGAAAAACCGTCGATTGCAATAACTATTCTTTTCATATTTAATTTTAAAACATTCTATCAGAATAAATGTTTAGTCTATCCCTTATAAATTTATTTAATTATCAGGGGACAAAGATAGCTATTTTTAGCTATTGGCCGATACCTTTTTCATCCTTGTCAGACAGCCTGAAGCGCAATAATTTGTAACTCTTTCAAAAAAAACTGACATTTTTTCTTTTTTTATTCTGTCACTTTTCACTCAACGCTTGGTTTCCAATCTCTCAAAGAGCTGTAAGCTAACTGCTAAAGCCCCCGGCTCTGACTATTCCGACTGTATAGATAAAGTTTTCTGAAATATATTACAGACGCCATAATGAACTCTATTCCGAAAATAGTTACTTTATTGAAAAAAATGTTTAATTTTGCAGCCTGAAACATTTTAAATGTAGAAATGATAAACCGCGTTCTTATCCGTATCAGAGTTGTCCAGATACTGTTTTCATACAGTCAGGGTGAAACTACAGACATGAGAAAAGCCGAAAACGAGCTTCTTTTCAGTCTGCAAAAATCATACGATTTATACTTCTATTTACTATCACTTTTGGTTGAACTCACCGACTCCTATGCCCAAAAAGTCGATAACCGCAAGTCGAAACTTTTGCCCACAGAAGAAGATATAAAGCCAAATACGAGACTATTAAAAAACAAATTTATTCTTCAGTTGAGAGAAAACCTCGAATTGAATAAATATCTTAAAGACAGGCCGTTCTCATGGTACGAACATGAGACTTTCGTTCGTAGGATGCTTGACAATATTCTGAATTCGGATATTTATAGAGAATATATGGAAAGTGATTCTCACAATTATGACAATGATCGCGAATTTTGGCGTAAAACGTTCAAACACGTCATTTGTACCGATGAAGAATTATACACCTTGCTGGAGGATGAAAGCCTTTACTGGAATGACGACATTGAAATCATCGAGTCTTTTGTTTTGAAAACAATTAAACGATTTGAGGAAAATAAGGGAACGGCTCAGGAATTGCTTCCTATGTTCAAAGACGATTCCGATAGGGAATTTGCTGTGAAATTGTTACGGGAATCCCTTTGGAATGGCAAAGAGTATCGCGGGTTGATAGATAAATACACCAAAAACTGGGAATCGGAACGTATCGCTCTCATGGACATGGTAATAATGCAGATAGCTATAGCTGAGATAGTGAGCTTCCCATCCATACCGATAAGCGTAACCCTGAACGAATATATAGATATAGCAAAATCGTATAGTACAGCTAAAAGCGCATCTTTTATAAACGGTATTTTGGATGCAATTGTAAAAGAACTGAAAGAAGAAAAGAAGATAATTAAGAAATAATAATATTTATCATATTTTCACCTTCGCTCTAATTCAAAATAATCGCTTATATTTGTAAAGCTTTTTTTAGAAAAGGAGATAAATCAAGAATAATATAAATCAAATATTAAAGAATTTATGACTTTATTAAGTGTATTATTACAAGCAGCCGAGGGTGGTGCACCTGCCGGCGGAGGTTTTCTGGGATTAGGTAGCAGCGGTAGCATGATTGTGATGATGGTGTTATTGTTTGCCATCATGTATTTCTTTATGATACGTCCGCAGCAAAAGAAACAAAAAGCATTGCAGGAAGCGCGTAATGCCATCAAAGTAGGAGACAAAGTAGTTACAGCCGGAGGTATCCACGGAAAAGTGAAAGAGGTAAACGACTCTACATTTGTACTTGAAATTGCCGACGGAATAAAAATTACAATAGAAAAATCTTCTGTTTACGTTTCTGCTGCCGATACCCAGACTAACAACAGATAATTCTTTTGAACGAAACATAAGTCAGGTATAGCTATATGAGCGATACTAGAAATTTCATAATACAGGAAGTCAGATCGTTTTTCACAAAAATTTCATGGAAAAAGATGCTGACTTTTTTGTTTTTTGTATTGCTTTCCTCAGTTTTTTGGATGATGCAGGTTTATCGTCAAAAATTTGAGTCTACTCTTACCATACCTGTTAAGTATGTGAATATACCTGACAGTATAGTTTTCGAAAACGAACTGCCGTTGAAGATATATGTACGCATCAAAGATGACGGGGCGTCTATGTTCAAATACTATTTCACTCACAGAAACGATTCTTTGGAAGTAGATGTAAGGGATATAGTGAAAGGGACACAGGAAAAGGTGATCCAGGGACGAAACTTCGAACAGCTGGTACGGGGGAAACTTTTTGCTTCTTCGGAACTGATAAGCTATTCTCCTACCCGCGTATCTTATGCATATGCCGTATTGCATCAGAAGAAACTGCCTGTTATATATGACGGGTACATAAGCCTGGCATCAGGCTATCTGATCGACGGTGAGCTGACAATCAAACCCGATTCGGTGCTTGTATACGGCAGCCGTGCCGCGTTGGATACGCTGCATTACGCTCACACGGTCAGCGATACGCTCCGTGAAGTAACAGAGGATAAAAAAATGCTGGTTGCGATGAAGCAGACCAAAGGCATTCGTTTTGTACCCAACACTGTAGAATTAAATGTATCGGTAGATAAATTCAGCACAAAAGAAGTGGAAGTTCCTGTCGAGTGCATCAATTTACCGGAAAACCTGACAATCAAGTTCTTCCCGTCGTCTATCAAGATCCCGTTCTTTGTCGGTATCAAAAGATATAACGATATTTCGTCTCACGATTTTCAGGTAATTGTAGACTATAATGACCTCAAAGACCTGAAAGAAGCCTCAATTCCTGTACGGATAACCGAAAGTCCGGATTATATACAGACAAAAGGACCTGTTCCTTCCGAAGTGGAATTTGTGCTGGAGCAGAAATAGGTTGCGGACCTATTATTTACTAAGCTATCAACTGATTGGAAAAGGCTTAAATACAACACTAAGTAAATAATAGTTAATGATATGTTTTTCAAGAATTGATATAGGGCCGGAATACATCTATAATTATATACTTTTACTTAATTACAATCCTTCACAAAATGATTAAATTGGGTATAACAGGGGGAATAGGCAGTGGCAAATCTACCGTTTCCGAAATATTTTCTCTTTGTAATGTTCCTGTTTACATTGCCGATGCAGAAAGTAAAAGGCTTGTGGCAACTTCCCCAGTCATAAAGGAAAAGTTGATTAATATCTATGGGAAGGAATTATTTGAGGGCGGTGTGCTGAATAAAGCTTTGCTGGCTTCCCATATATTCAATGATAAAGCCAAATTGGAGGAGGTAAACGCAATAATACATCCCGAAGTAGAAAAAGATTTCAAAGAATGGGTAACTGACCATGCACATTATCCGGTGATAGCACACGAAGCCGCGATTCTTTTCGAGTCTGGTTTCAATAAGCTTATGGATAGGATAGTGATGGTATACGCACCTCTGGAAATAAGACTGGAACGCACTATGAAACGGGATAATACTACCCGCGAAAAAGTACTGGAACGTATGCAAAACCAGATGCCGGATGAAGAGAAAGCTAAACTTTCTGATTTTGTAATTGTTAATGATGGGACACGTTCACTGGTTGAACAAGTGCTCGGTATTCTGAAACAAGTAAAAGACTTATAAAACATAATGGAAATACAAAAATCATACAAGGGTATATTCGATGCAAATAAAAAATGGGTAGAGAAAATAAGCGAGGACAATCCGGACTTTTTTACCCATCTGGCAAATGAACAAAACCCCGATTATCTCTATATAGGATGTTCCGACAGCCGTGTGCATGCAAATGAAATAATGGGGCTTCAACCCGGAGAAGTATTTGTACATCGTAATATTGCCAATATGGTGGTCAACAATGACCTTAATGTATTGTCGGTAATAAACTATGCGGTGGAGTACCTGAATGTAAAGTATATCATTGTATGCGGACATTACAATTGCGGGGGGATAAAAGCCGCTATGGAGCCTAAAGATTTAGGAATACTGAATCCGTGGCTGCGTAACATACGTGATGTATACCGCCTGCATGAGAAAGAACTGGATACCATTTCCGACCCGCAAGCCAGGTATAACCGCCTGGTAGAAATAAACGTATACGAACAATGTCTGAATATAATAAAGACGGCGGAAGTACAGAAATCGTATCTGGCAAAGGGATATCCGCGTGTGGCCGGCTGGGTCTATGACTTGAACGACGGTATACTCCACGATCTGGAAATAGACTTTGAAAAAGAACTGAACCGTATCCGCAAGATATACGATCTAACAAAAGGAGAATAGGTCTGACGCAAGTTATAAATTATAAGTTATGAGTTATAAATTAGTTGTTACCATGATATTACTGGGTATTCTATCTCTTAGTGGTTGTAAACCATCTAAAGCAGATAAAATCCGGACTCTGTCGGTAACTATAGAACCACAAAAATATTTCCTGAGTAAAATTGCCGGGGACCATTATCAGATAAATTGTATTGTTCCATCCGGGTCCAATCCCGAAAGTGCAGACTTCACCCCATCACAGATGATGGCTATGGACAAAAGTGTGGCATACTTCAAAATCGGTTATTTGGGCATAGAAAATACATTGATAGATAAAGTATCGCAGAGTAATCCGGAACTTAAGATAGTAAACTGTTCGCAAGGAATAGAACCTATAGGTGATGCCCATATACATTGCGAAGATGACAGTCACAAACACAATCATACATACGGACATGCCGGAGGTGATCCGCATACATGGAGTTCGGTAAGGTCGGCTAAGATCATAGCCGAAAACATGTATAAAGCATTGTTAGAACTTGATGGCGAAAATGAAGCTGATTATACGGCTAATTACAACAAGTTGGTGTCGGGAATAAACAATACCGACAGCATTATAAAATCGTATTTAGACAAAGCCCCGAGCAAATCATTTATAATCTATCATCCTGCACTCAGCTATTTTGCCGATGAATACGGACTGACTCAGTATTCAATAGAATACGAGGGAAAAAATCCATCTCCATCCCAGTTAAAGGAACTGATTGACAAAGCAAAAGCTGAAGGAGTAAAAGTTGTATTCATTCAGCAGGAATTCGATACGAAAAATGCAGAAACCGTAGCAGAAGCGATAAATGGGAAAACAATCCGGATAAACCTGTTATCGTATAATTGGGACGAAGAAATGATAAAAATAGCCAAAGCATTGGCACAGGAAAACTGATGAGTAAGATACTTGAAATAAGAGACCTATCGGTCGGATATGATGACAGCCCTTATGTCTTGAAAAACGTGAACCTGAATGTTTTTCAAGACGATTTTCTGGGTATTATCGGCCCTAACGGCGGTGGAAAGACCACTTTGTTGAAAACGATACTCGGGCTTGTAAAACCAGCGAACGGCACTATATCTTTTTTCAGGAATAACGTAAAAACAGATAAGATAAACATCGGTTATCTGCCCCAGATAAATCAGATAGATAAAAAATTCCCCATATCTGTACACGATGTTATACTATCGGGGCTGACTATCAAACACCGTATTTTTTCACCTTATACCAAAGAACAAAAAGAAAAAGTAGGGGTAATCGCGAATCAGATGGGACTGGATAAACTTATCGACAGGCCTATAGGCGCATTATCCGGAGGCCAGCTCCAACGCACCTTACTTGGACGCGCTATTATAGACGGACCGGACCTGCTGGTGCTCGACGAACCTAATTCGTATGTGGACAAACGTTTTGAGACTGATTTTTATAAAATACTCGAAGATATAAATAAAGACACCGCCATTATTCTTGTCTCACATGATGTGGGTACGGTGATATCGCTCGTTAAAAATATAGCCTGCGTGAATGAAGGCCTTCACTATCATTCCGGTACCAATATTACGACCGAATGGCTCGAAGAATCATACTCCTCCTGCCCCATCGAAATTGTCGGACACGGCGATTTTCCGCATCGGGTATTGGATAAACATGAGGGTTGCGATTGTTGTAAAGATGATTAAGGACACAGTCATATCTATTTCATTTATCCAGCAGCCTTTTTATTTCCCTTCTATACACTTCATTATCAGTTATATTGTTGTGTTCTTCATTTTCTAATGTAATCAGCGAATCCGATTTTTTTAATACAGCCTTCAATCTCATGGAATTATTATAATTAATCACCTTGTCTTTATTTCCGTGAAAGATGACAACCGGCATTTTACATTCACTCACATATTTACATGTCTCCAAGTTGTATTTGACCAGAAAACCCGGGATAACAGGACAAATGTCCTGTATAACATTTGTAAGGCTATAATAAGGAGCCTGTAAAATCAGCAGGTGAGGATTATTTGTCGCGGCAATCTTTGCGGCCGGACCGGTTCCGATAGAGAAACCCAGTACAATTATCTGGTCCTCATCATATCGCTTCTTCATCTCATTGTAAGCGAGCTGGATATCACTGAATAATTGATTCTGGCTATCAACCTCTCCTCCGCTTTTGCCGAATCCTCTGTAATCGAGGAAGTAAACATCGTAGCCTAAATCCGTATATACAGAAGCCAGATGTCCCCATGAATCAAGAGCCCCGGCATTACCATGCAGATAGAAAATCAATCCTTTCGGATTTTCTGTTTTGAACAGGAGGCTATTCAATGGTGTCCCATCCTGCGCTTTTAAATATATTTCCTCAAAATCCTGCTTAAACCGGAAAATATAGTTATTATCAAGTTTTGTAGGGTAAAATATCAGCTTTTCCTGAAAAAAGTAAAAAAACCCACATAGAAATATATAGAGTGATAATAAAACCACAAAGATTCTGATTACAGCTTTTTTCATCATTTATAAAGTTCTTTTACCGTCCCATATTTCATTGGTACATTTACCGATTGGCATACCGGCACACTGTTCAATACCTGTCCTTCCACAATTTTTTCAGCCATTCCACAATTTTGCTCTCCGATGCATTTTGCTGAGGCTTCCAGAATTGGCGTCCTTTTATTTCTTTAGGCACATAATCCTGCTGTACAAAGTTATTCTCGAAGCTGTGCGCATATTTGTAGTTTTTACCGTAATCCAGTTCTTTCATAAGCTTGGTAGGAGCATTGCGCAGATGCAAGGGGACCGGCAGGTTACCCGTTTCATTCACCAACGCGATAGCCTCATCTATAGCCATATATGCCGAGTTACTCTTTGGCGAAGTTGCCAGATAAACAGTAGCTTCGGCTAAGACAATCCGGCCTTCCGGCCAGCCAATCTTCTGCAAAGTATCGAAGCATGCATTCGCCAGTAAGAGGGCATTGGGGTTTGCCAGCCCTATATCTTCCGCCGCCGAAATAACCAGCCGCCGGGCGATAAACTTCGGATCTTCTCCACCGGCCACCATCCGTGCCAGCCAGTAGATGGCCGCGTCGGGGTCACTGCCCCGGATAGACTTGATAAAGGCTGAAATAATGTCATAATGCATCTCGCCTCCTTTATCATATGCTGCCGGATTTTCCTGCAAGCGTTCTGTCACTACCTTATCTGTTATGACAACCTTATCGCCGACATCTGCTCCCGTCACTAAGTCGAGTATATTTAACAACTTGCGGGCGTCACCTCCCGAAAAGCGAAGCAATGCATTGGTCTCCTGTAATTCGACATTCCGCTCTTTAAGTATAATATCCTGTGTCACGGCACGGTGAGCCAGTTCGATCAGGTCATTCTTATCCAAGGATTGTAAAACGTACACCTGACAACGAGACAACAATGGCCGTATAACTTCAAATGAAGGGTTTTCCGTTGTGGCGCCTATCAATGTAATCACCCCCGTTTCTACCGCATTGAGCAACGAATCCTGTTGTGATTTTGAAAAACGGTGGATTTCATCGATAAATAAGATAGGGCTTTTTGTATTGAAGAACTGGCTCTTTTTGGCCTGTTCTATCACCTCACGTACATCTTTCACCCCTGAGTTTATCGCGCTCAATGTATAGAACGGCGTATCCAGTGTGTTGGCTATTATCTGGGCCAGCGTCGTCTTTCCTACTCCGGGAGGTCCCCAGAGAAGAAATGACGGTATTCGCCCCGATTCTATCATCTTGCGCAGGATAGCGCCCTCACCCACAAGATGCTTTTGTCCTATATATTCGTCCAGGGTACGTGGACGCAAACGTTCTGCTAATGGCTGGCTCATACATTTATTGAGATTATCATAACCCAAATTTACAAAAAGTTTCTATTAGTCCGAAATAGAATAATAAATTCTCCTTTACTCACTGGCTGACTAAAAGTGCGGATCAGTAGTTGTATTTAAATGTTGGATTCTTTTATGCTACGCACAGTCAAAGACTGTATCGAAGGCTACCCCATAACTAACGGACAAAAAAAGAGACGGGAATACTTTGCTGGTATTCCCGTCTCTTCTATTTAACAAGACAGATCAATACACATGTCCGTCATCTTTGAAGTCTTTTACATCGAAGCGTTTCTTTTCCAAAGAATTCCATGCATAAATAATATATGCAAGCACAAACGGAACAAGGATGGAAACAATGCTCATCACTGTTAACGTGAATTCACTCGAAGAAGAATTTTGTATTGTCAACGAGCTTTGAGGATCGGTAGCAGATGGATAATAAGCTGTATTGTTGAACCCTGTGATAAGAAGCAGCATACATACAGTCAGCACTGTACCTGACCCTGTAAACCATATACCGAAACTATAACCTTTAGTCAATAATGTTTTACCGATGCCAAATAGTACAAGCAAAACTCCTGCGACAAACACAATACCCGTTACAGGCATCTCTATCAGGTTATTAAAGTATTTATGTGGTTCCATAAATACTTCTTTTGTATCAGGGTTTACAGCGAACCCGTCTGCAATAAACGCCCAGATAACAAATGCCAAGAAGAATATTACAAATGGTACACAATTATACAATAAGAACTTACGCGAACGATCTACCAGCTTTTCGTCCTGAAGGCGATTGATAAAGAACAAACAAGCCTGCGTACGTGCAAGGAAGAAAACTGTCAGCCCTAACAGCCAATTACGAGGATTGGCAAGAGCTTCCAAGCCATGCCATTCACTTCCCCAACGGCTGATAACCGGGTTTATCACATCAGTCATATTTTCTTTATTCACTGTGAAGTCAGATCCTGTAAAGAATGTAGCCAGTGCCGCCCCCACGAGGAACGTACCCAGCAAGCCGTTGGTAAACAAGAACCAACGGTACGTATTACGCCCATACAGGTTACCTGGTTTCGACTGAAACTCATATGATACCGCCTGCAATACGAAGCAGAACAGAATCGCCATCCATACCCAATATGCCCCGCCGAAACTGGTAGAATAAAACAATGGGAAAGATGCGAACAAAGCTCCGCCAAAAGTTACAAGAGTAGTAAATGTATATTCCCACTTGCGACCTAAAGCATTAACAAGTATCATGCGCTCTTTTTCGTCTTTAGCTAAAGAGAAGAGCATCGATTGTCCGCCCTGAACAAATAGAAGGAATGCGAAGAGACCTCCGATCAGGCATATGAGGAACCACCAATAATGTTGTAAAAATGAATAATCCATAATTATATCTTTTAGAGATTTCGTGACTTTAATCTTGAAATCTTGAAATTATTAAATCTTAAAATCTTAATTAGTGAGAGTCCTCCGGACCTTTTTTAATCTGATTGAGCATAATACGAATCTCCGCGATAAGTAATGCTGTAAACAAAGCCAGGAACAAGAAGAATGATATCATTACCGATTTAACAGAAATAGCCGATACCGCTGCCTGTAGTGGTAATACATCCTGTATAGTCCAAGGCTGGCGTCCGATTTCGGCAACCATCCACCCGGCCTGACCGGCAATGTATGCCAAAGGAATAGTCCACAGACACGCCCACAGAAGCCATTTCTTATTTTCGATATCTTTATTCCTATACACAAAGAAGGAAAGCACAACGAACAACAATACGAACCAGCCCCCAAGGTAAACCATAATGTGGAATGGCCAGTACACCAACGGTATATTCGGTATCAGTTGCTCCGGAGTATCCAGATAACCATATCCGAAATATGAATAATTAGACTTCAATATTTCTTTATATTCATTGGCTGCCGTTTCATTTCCCTCTTTTTTAGCCTTTTTGTAATCGGCGAGTGCCTGGATAGCTGCTTTTCCTTTGATCTGTTTTTCTGCAAATGAAAGGGCAGTAGAACCATCCGGCTCTTTGTATCCGCCGTCAATTATGTCCTTGATACCCGGAACGTAGGCGTCCAGTTCGCCAAAGCTAAGCCATGACAGGCCTTTCGGTATACTTATATTGATTAGATATGGGTCCACACCGTCTTTATATGACTCTTTCGCCGGATTAGGGATGGCAAAGGCTATAAGCCCCACTCCTTCTCCACCTTCATATAAGCCTTCCATCACAGCCAGCTTCATCGGTTGCTTATCCGCTACCTGCTGGGCCGAACCATGTCCTGTCCAGGCTATAAGAAGAGATGACGCTAACCCGAATCCTGCTGCAACTTTCATACTCTGTTTGGCGAACTCGGTATCTCTCTTTTTCAGCAGATACCACGCAGCCACTCCGGCTACGAATACCGCACCCAGTATCCAGCCCGAAAGCACCGTATGAAAGAATTTATTAATAGCTACCGGAGATAAAGCGATATCCCAGAAGTTAATCATCTCGTTACGGGTAGTATCCGGATTAAACTCCATTCCCACAGGATATTGCATCCACGCATTTGCAATAAGTATCCATAACGCCGAAAGGGTCGCTCCGGTAACAGTTAACCATGTAGCTGTCAAGTGAGCTTTTTTGCCAACCCGTTTCCATCCGAAGAACATAATGGAAATAAAGGTGGCTTCAAGGAAAAATGCCAGTGTGGCCTCGATAGCCAGTGGCGCGCCAAAAATATCGCCTACAAACCAGCTGTAGTTAGACCAGTTGGTACCGAATTGAAATTCCATGATAATCCCTGTAGCAACCCCTATAGCGAAGTTGATACCGAAAATGACCATCCAGAACTTAGCGGTCTTCTTCCACTGTTCGTTACCTGTACGCACATACATTGTCTCCATGATTGCCATTATGATCCCCAGCCCGAGGGTAAGGGGCACAAACAACCAGTGATACATTGCTGTCATAGCAAACTGGGCTCTTGACCAGTCTATTAACGATGTACTTAGTAGTTCCATAAATATTAGTTTTATATTAGTAAATATATGAGGATTTCTATTATTATTTAGCTGAAGTGAAAAACAAAAAGTGAAAAATATTTTTCATGTTTCATTTATCATTCTCCGTTTTTCACTTCGCATTTCCGATATCAATATTCTTTATATTCAAGGCCGAATGTATGGGCTACGGCTTTGTAAACAATATCGCCTTTCAGAATGTTCAGTCCTTTCCGTAAATCTTTATACTGACGGCAAGCTTCTTCCCAGCCCAGGTTTGCAATACTGAGGGCGTAAGGGAATGTCGCGTTTGTAAGGGCTAAAGTAGAAGTCATAGGTACAGCGCCCGGTATATTCGCAACACAGTAATGTACTACATCATCAATAACAAATACGGGGTCGAGATGTGTAGTCGGTTTTGATGTTTCGAAACATCCGCCCTGATCTATGGCCACATCTACCAATACTGTGCCGGCCTGCATGATTTTGAGCATATCTTTCGATATCACCTGCGGGGCTTTATCTCCGGCAATGAGTACTGCTCCGACAATCAGATCGGCGTCTTTACACAATTCCTTGATTGTATGGGCATCCGAATAACGGGTGGTGACATTTGCAGGCATGATATCGCTCAGGTAACGCAAGCGAGGCAGGCTCTTGTCCAGAATAGTCACTCTGGCTCCGATTCCGGCTGCTATTTTAGCTGATTGTGCGCCTACAATACCGCCTCCGATAACAATTACATGTGCCGGTTTTACGCCCGGTACTCCTCCCAGAAGAACACCTTTTCCCAAATGCGGTTTTTCGAGAAAACGCGCACCTTCCTGAATAGCCATACGCCCTGCAACTTCACTCATAGGCACAAGCAGGGGCAGTGAGCGGTCAGGCAATTCTACTGTTTCATAAGCTATACAGATCGCTTTACTCTTTATCATCGCCTTGGTAAGCTCAAGGCTGGAGGCAAAATGGAAATAAGTAAATACAATCTGATTTTCCCTTACCAAGTCATATTCCTCTTTAATCGGCTCTTTCACTTTCACAATCATATCCGCGATAGCATATACCTCCCCGATGGTGGAAAGAATGGTTGCTCCGGCCTCCGTATAGTCCAGATCGGTGAAGCCGCTGCTAAGCCCGGCTCCGGTTTGTACAAATACTTCATGTCCCTCAATAACAAACTCATACACACCTGCCGGTGTAACTGCCACCCGATTTTCAAAAGCTTTCAGCTCTTTAGGAATTCCGATTTTCATAAGAATCTTTTATTTAATAGTTAAAAATATAACTTTATGCTTCTCCTATTGGTCCTGTTATCGGCGGAAGAAATCCGGCCGAATTATCGGCAGATACAGGCCCGTTCTGGGCTTCGAACCTATTGATATTTTCATTTAACGCATATAGCAAACGCTTGGCATGCTCGGGGGTCAATATAATACGTGATTGTACCTTTGCCTTCGATAATCCGGGCAAAATGCGAACAAAATCAATGACAAATTCGGATGAGGAATGGGCTATGATAGCTAGATTTGAGTATGTTCCCTGGGCTACGTCTTCCGGCAGTTCTATCTGAATCTGATTGTCCTGTTCATTTCTATTTTCCATAACTTTTCTATTATATAAATTTAATTTCAAGATTTCAGGATTTTGTCCATCAGCAAATTACAAATGTCTTCTATGAACCAACGGTCAGCACAGCTAAATTATTTATTGCAACCTAATAAAATCTCCTTTCCCGTAGCCCTTTCTACAAAGAAACAGAAATATCGCATAAAATCAAAGGAAAGCATATATATTTTATAACACAAATATACATATTTTAAGCGTCTCATGATACCTTGAGTTCATCCTCCGTATCCACGTTGCTATCAGGTAAATCTATCGGCATCAGCACCGCTTTTTTCCTTTTCTTTTTACTCAGGACTATTATTTGGGAAATGGTACCGATCAATCCTAAACCGAGCATTACAAAACGCATAGTGCCATATCCGAATACGACAAATGCCGTAAATATAATCATACTCCACATGATTCCTATCGAAATTGCCAGTCCTTTCCAGCTAAATCCTTCATTGACCCGGCGAATATATTTACCCGTCAACTTATTGTCCATTAGCTTCTGATGCAGGCGTGGCGAACTTTTCGCAAACAAAATACCTGTAAGAAGAATAAAAGGAGTGGTCGGTAATCCCGGTGTAACTATACCCAACAAACCCAGACTTAGAGTTATAAACCCTAATATTATATATACATATCTCATTTATTGTGCGTGCTGTTTTTTTTGAAATCGTTTCCACAACAAAGAAATGAAAAAAGAATGACATTTAATAATTCTATGTCAAATTTAATTTGTTAAATGCTCTCTATATTGCAGTGCCCGATATATCCGTATTTCTATGCCAGAAGGGATATGTTATCTTATCTTTAGAATTTTATCTATATATACAGCGCTTAGCTGATAGTTCTTTGAAGTATTGAAGGAGCCCCCTAAATTGGCTCCGCCGAACGTTGTTTCCCCAAGGGGGACTTACAGAGAGGGAAAAAAGGAACAGATAAAAAATAGTGGGAAAAGTGTAACTTTTGTAACTTTTTGGATATAGTTACGAGTTTGCCTCGCCTTCGCTTCGGCGAATGTTATTTCTGCGCCCTACGGGCAGTTACAAATTATGAGTAGACAAGATACGAGATACGAGTTGTTAACTGCTGACTGTTTACTGTTTACTGTTTACTGAAATAAGTGTTACCTTTTAACAGTTACAAGTTACTTCGCCCTTCGGGCAGTTACAAGTTACGAGTAGACAAGATACGAGATACGAGTTGTTAACTGCTGACTGTTTACTGTTTACTGATATATGTGTTACCTTTTGCGCCTTTGCGTGAAAATATTCTTTACCGTTCACTGAGAATGTCCGGGCCGGGATTATCTAATAGATCATCTTCATCTATTACCGGTTGCACTTTCTTTTTTCGGAATACGATTATCAGATATACTACCGACAGGACAGAAGTGGCACAGAGCAGATATACCCCGCTCCCGTATTTCGGCAGCTTATAGAAAAGATTGAGAGAGACTGCAAAAGCCAATACGCCTGCTATCATCAGGAATACCCGCGCTGATTTCTTTTTGAGGGACAGCCATAATACGGCGCTGAAGATACTGAGTAGAGGAACGAGATAAACAACATATGTAGTATAAACCGACTCTTTGTTGCGGGAGAAAAAATTTGTTACTTTCGTTACCTTTTTCTGTATGTCCGGTATATCCCAACCTACAATTTTCACTAATCCCATATCGAGCCACGGCAACGAAAAGGCTATTATAAACAACAGGGCAAAAAGTAATTCGAAAGATATGTAACGGTTTAACTTATCCATAATATTATAGTTCTATTTCGTCGGCGGTAATATATCCGTTTGTCATACAATAGAATATCAGACCGGATACTGTTTTTATCCCCAATTTGGCTGTAATATTCTTTCGGTGCGACAATACGGTGTTCAGGCTTATATTGAGTTTATCGGCCACCTCTTTGTTCAACAGCCCCAAAGCCACGAGGCGAAGTACATCCAGCTCCCGCTGCGACAGAGCCTGTGCTTTTGTTGCTTTAATAGCATGGCTAACCGATATCAGTTCCTGCAGGTCTTCTATCCCCGATTCGGACAAATCCGCAATCATGGGTTTTAAGATTTTCTCCCTGATGCGGTTATGCTTCTCCAAATCCCGTTGAAAACTGTCTATGGTAAATATAGTGGCATAGCACATATTTTCGTTAAAGTTTCCGGATATATGTTTAATTATAATGCTTTTAAGATCGGTAAGAAGAGCCAACGGAGCATCCCCTTTCATCATCCCCTGCTCAATCTGTCCTATCAGTTCATTCTTAAACTCGGTAAACAGACGGCTTATTAGTTTCAACTGGGGGTTATTGGGGTCGCTCATAGATATGAAAGCGTTCAGATGCTTTTCCAGATTGTGTAGCTGCCCGTGTATCAAGTATGCATCAGTCTGCTTTATGTATGTGACCACCAATTCAATATCGAATTTTTGGAGTTTGCGCTCAGGGAAGTAATCCTCGTTGAGGAAAGTATTGAGTATGGCGAGAAAAAACTCCGTATTGATATTTGCTTTCCGGCAAATATCGTCTATGGTTTTATCCCCCAGCCCCAGTTTTATTCCAAAACGGTTGATAACAGGGATCAACTGGTGATTTTCTTCTACGATTTCCGATAAAATAAAGGACGAATCTACAAAAAGCATATACTCGATAATTTTGAGAACAAAAATACATATTTATTCTGATATCTTTTTCTAAAATCTTTATCTATATAATTTAAGAAACATAGTCTGTATTTATATCACAATCAACACTTATAGATTTTAGCGATAATCCCTTAAAAACAATTTATGATAATTATCAGCTAATTGTTAAACAAATATCGGATTAAGATTGTTAATTTTGCATACACACTAAAAAACAGAAGTTTATGAAAAGGATATTTTTTACGTGTCTAACGCTCTCTGTATTACTTATTAGTAATGCTAAAGCACAAAATATAAACAACGATAATAATAACAATCAAAAAACAAAAGCTATGAAATTTGAATTACCAAAGTTGCCATATGCGACAAATGCTTTAGAGCCGGTTATAAGCCAACAGACTATCGAGTTACACTATGGTAAGCACCTTCAGACTTATATAACAAACCTGAATAATCTTGTTCCCGGAACCAAATTTGAGAATGCCGACCTTGAGACAATCGTAAAGGAAAGTGACGGAGCTATTTTCAACAATGCAGGACAGACATTGAACCACAATATATATTTCCTTTCTTTCAGCCCTAACGGTGGTGGAGAGCCTAAGGGAAAACTCGCCGAAGCCATTAACAAAAAATGGGGTTCGTTCGAAAACTTCAAAAAAGAATTCGTTACAGCAGGTACAGCAGTATTCGGCTCAGGCTGGGTATGGCTGGCTAAAGATAACGCAGGCAACCTGGAAATTACAAAAGAACCTAACGCCGGAAACCCTATTACAAAGGGGTTGACTCCGCTTTTGGGATTCGACGTATGGGAACATGCTTATTATCTTGATTACCAAAACCGTCGTGCAGACCATCTTGCCGAATTATGGAAGATAATTGACTGGAGCGCTGTAGAAGCTCGTTATTGATAAAGTAGTGTTTATTATATTGGAAAAGCAGCCTTTAGGGGCAGGAGTGGTCGGAAGAAATTCCGATCACTTTTTGTTTTCTACGTTTTGAAGAAAATA
>NZ_JBHSGN010000025.1:0-21340 GCF_042654545.1 Dysgonomonas termitidis | reverse complement strand
ATCTATAATCCAATCATTTTATCAAAAATATCAAAACAAAAATACCTTATTTAAACTATTTGTTCCCTGGATGCCAGATCAAGGTATTTTTTCATATTGTTGCGTAATTCCGCCGGAATGATCACCCTCATAACTTTATTTTTTAGATGTACATCATAGTGTACTAATATAGATATATTTTTCCGGAAAAATATAAGCATGGTTAAAATATACTTGTCCGTTCGCTGATTTCGTTGGAAAAGAACTGGCTATATAAAAGGGCTGAATGCGGATTATTACCGGACCGGGATATTACCTTTCTACTTCTATGTCCGGATAGCACCGATGCGGATAATAATAGCCCTGATGTATTCCGGCGAAGTATTTCGCATTGTATTAATCTAAGCTTACCCCTTGTACAATCATTTACCAACTCAACATTTTATATAATGTAAGAGCATTGTCAACGGTCTTATCCATGTCATTATATTGGTACGATCCTAGTCTTCCTGCAAAATAAATGTTAGTTTCTCTATCTGATAATTCTTTATATTTTGCATACAATGCGTTGTTTCGTTTAGTATTAATAGGATAGTAAGCTTCAGCCCCCCTGATCCATTGACAAGGATATTCGATTGAAATTACAGTTTGTGTTTGTTCTCCAAATTCAAAATGCTTGTGTTCCAATATACGTGTATATGGAACATCTTTATCTGTATAGTTGATGACCGCGTTGCCTTGAAAGTTATCTTGTTTTAAAAGTCTTTCCTCAAAATTAAGAGACCTATATTCGAGAAGACCATAACGATAATCATAATATTCATCAATCGTCCCTGTATATATTATATCCTTAGCCAATTTGCTTAACAAACGGTTTTCTATAAAGTTTGTATTTAGTAAAACTTCTGAATGGGAAAAACATTTTTTTATTATTGGAGTATAACCTCCAACAGGTATTCCTTGATAAGGATCGTCAAAATAATTATTGTTAAACGTATATCTCAGAGGAATACGATTGATGATAAATGCGGGCAACTTGGTTGCTTCTGCACCCCATTGTTTTTCTGTGTACCCTTTGATGAATTTATAGTAAATATCTTCACCTACGAGATTAAGTGCTTGCTCCTCGGCATTCTTTGGGTTATGTATATTCAATCGTTGTGATTCAATTTTTATTCTGGCTTCTTCAGGGGTTTTCACATTCCATAGTTGACAGAATGTGTTCATATTGAATGGAAGGTTGTATATTTTATCTTTATATTTAGCTAATGGGGAATTTATAAAATGATTGAATTGACATAAAGTCTGCATAAAATTCCACACGTCTTTGTTTCTTGTGTGAAAAATATGAGCTCCATATTTATGTACATTAATCCCCTCAATATTCTCGGTATATACATTTCCTCCTATATGAGATCTTTTCTCAACAACAAGGCATTTTTTACCATCAATTGCTGCTTTATATGCAAATATGGCATTAAAAAGACCTGCACCGACCAAAAGATAATCATATTCTTTCTTCTCCATATTTTTATAATATTTTCGATGTTATTTTCTCCATCATGACTTAGAAACATCGGTAGATATGTTTGTAGCTTCATACCTGATTCGCATTATTAATAATCTATATCTTCAATAAGTTTATACAAACTACGGTATTGCTCAGCTACAACTTTGATATCATAGGTCGTCTCTATTTTATATCTTGCATTTAGAGATAACGAGTTTAGGCGGGAATTATCCTCAAGTATCCATTCTATACCGGTTGCTAGATCTTCAGGATCACTGTATTTAGCCAAATATCCTGTCTGCTTATGCTCAATTATTCCGGCAGGACCTGTATCTAAAAAAGATACGACAGGCGTCATGCAAGCCATAGACTCAGTTACAGTCTGTCCAAAGGCTTCTTCTAAGGATGGAACAATCATTACATCAGCAGCAGAATATAAAGATTGCAAGATATAATGATCTTGTATGTATCCCATAATTTTAGTAGGAATATTCAAATCTATCTTTTGATATTCCGCACCGAAGATTACAAAGAAATATTCATTGTGGTGTTTTTTAGATAAAGATTGTAATGCCCGTAGTAATAAAGAAAAACCCTTTCTCGGATCATTTATTGCATTGGTTGCACCATAAAGTATGACTTTCTTATTTATAGGTATGCCAAGAGCTTTTCTTGCTATTTTATTGCTGATCGGATAAAATTTATTGAGATCCAGACCATTGGGTATGACAAACACCTGTCTACCCTTTAACAGTATACTATTTTCTACAATTTGTTTCATCCAGAGAGTCGGAACAACTATTACCATATCCATCTTTGTCCATGTTTTCCTTTTTCGTTGCCAAATGTTATGAGATAAATCTTTTTCATCTTCAGAACCAAGTTTGGGACATTTTCCACAGCCAGTCAGATATCTTTGGCAGTCTCCAAAATAATAACACCCACCAGTTAAAGGCCAACAATCAGCTAAACGCCAAACAATCTTCTTTTTTATTTTACCCAAATCCTCAATTTTTATATATCCGGCATTAATCCAGTGGATTTGTACAATCTTAGGATTAAAAATATCAATATATTCATTAATGTCTGTACCAGCTACTGCCGGAGCAAACGTGTGAGAAGATAAATTGTATTTAGGGTATTTTTTTAAGGGTTCTAAATCATTCTGATAGCCTACTTTTTCCGAAAGCCTGGGTTGGGCTATATAAATATCATCTGATAAATTTTCCCTCTCTCCAAAGTCCGATTTTAGAACCAACATCTTAGAGCCAACACCAATAGATCTCAAGCCTGAATGTATTCTATGGGCAGCTCTGAAGGCGCCTCCATGTCCAACAATAGAGCTTAAGTATAAAACATCTATAGTATTTGATCGTGTATTCTTCTGATAATAACATATAGAAGCTGCCTCGGATATTAATTCTTCCATAATCTCTTCAGGCATTAATCCAGCGAGATATAATTTCATCTCAGCTTGGGAAAATGGATTTATCACCGAAGAAGGAATGATCTCCACATCACTTGTATTATCATATAAAGTGAATGTATTATTTAAGAAAACGAGATTCTCTTTTGTTACACAATTACAATCATTTTCGATTCTTTTTATTATGAACTTTAAAAATGAATGTCCTTTCTCTGATATTATTAAAGATTTAGAAATAATCTTATTGCCGGATATTTGTGGTTCATAAGAAAAACAACATTGTTTCCCCTCTATTATATTATCAAAAGGCTCAATACATTCAAAATCCGAATCTACAAATATTCCTCCTTCTTGATATAAAATAAAGTAGCGAGCTATATCAAGCTGTACCTTTTCATCCATAATTAGGGGCAGGGATGGTGAAAGTCGAGAAATAAGATCTTGTACAGTTTTCAAACTCCAAATCTTATATGTCCATAGCGGGTGCTTATCCTTCCATGATTGAGACAAGGAGGGTACAATGGAGGATACAGAATATAGATGCCGATTCTGTATTTGATGTATTATTGGGGGTATATTATTCATTGCATATTTATAGTTCAATTAAAATTAATAAACAAACTGCCTCACACCAGAGCTAATGGGATATTAATTGAATCTTTGTTTTTATCGAAATAGAACTTCGAAAAATTAAACTTAATAAAGATTAAATTGGATAGAAATATCTTCCTGCTTACCGAAATCATAAAGAGTCATTTTTCTTATTTTGAAATAGCTTGCCCAATAATATTTCAGAGCACTTATATAGCCCCTCTGAGCTTCTTTGTATCTACTTAAGGAAAGAGAGAGGGTACTTATATCTGTTTTGCCCACAACAAAGCGTTTTTTATTAATCTTGTAAGCCTCATCTGCCAATAACAGAACCTCCTGAGCGGAAACAATCAATTCTTTTTGATTATTAAAGTTATCAATTGCCGAGAGTAATTCCTGTTCCAGATTCTGCTTCTTTTGTTGTACTGAGAATTTGACGACACCCAAATTGCTCTTAGCCATATTTATCTTTCCTTTTTTCACTCCCCAATCCAAAATCGGGATAGTAAGACTTACTGTAATTATATCTTGTTGTAAAGGCTTGCGGTATGCTCCACCAAAGTTGTCAGCGACTTGATTAAAACCGACACTGGCTGATACACTGGCATCAAAAACAGATTTACGGCTTCTGTCAACTTCTCTTTCTGCTTCCAATATTTCTTGCTGATGGGATAAATAGTCGGGATTGTTCCTTTGAGCATAGAGTAAAGCGTCGTTAACCGGAATGAAAATATCATCTGTGTTTTTCGGTAACTGGAGAGAATATTCTTTCTCCTTATCTAAATTCAGGAAAGTAAGTAAAGCAAACCTTGTATCTTTCAGCCCTAATTCTACACTTTTAAGGGTATTTTGTGTATTGATTTTATCTAGCTTTAAAGTCAGTACATCAGCTTCGGATATAGCGGATATTTTTTGTCTTTCCAGACTTATCGTATACAAAGTGTCAGCCGAAAGCAGATTTTCTAATGCCAAGTCGTATTCTTTGTGAGCCTGTACATAATTAAAAAAGTATTGTACAGTAGTCTCTGCTATTTCTTGTTGATGGTACAAAAATTGTTTTTTTACCTTCTCAAACTTGAGAGGTTCTATTTTTTTCTCCCATTTAAAGGCATTGAATCCGAACAGGGCTTGAGAATAACCAAAACGGATAGGCACTGCATTGAACTGCCTGTAATTATTCTCTCCGTAATTTTTTATATATCCCAGTTCGGAATCGACAAAAAAGGTTCCTCCTGTAAGATCGAAATTTTGGCTTAAGGTCAGCCCCCCGGATGAATACAACGATTGTTGGGTTCTATACACATCTATATTTTCTTGAAAGTCATAACGTTTTACGATGTTGCGATTATATTGCAGAGGGGTCGTTCTTAGAGATAAAGCTGGTAGACGGGCTGCTTTGTATGAACGGTATTCCCAATAACCCGATTGGTAATAATTCTGGGCAATGAAGGCTTGTAAAGAACTGTCAGATGCAAGTTCTATGCAATGAAACAGATCTAGTATTTTTTTATTTTGAGAGTTCAGATATGAATTAGTTATGCTTATTGTGCATAGCAATAGTGACAAAAAAAATCTCATATGTTATGTCCTTACTTTGTATTAATCTTTATATTGTCGAATAGTCTCTCGATAAGCCTGCGGTCTTTCACAATAATATCCGCCTGCCCTCCGATCTCGTATTTAAAATCCAGTTTATCTCCATAGTTTGTAATTAAGCCCTTAGGCATATCTACCAAAACCAAATAGGTATTGATATTACTTTGTTGTGTTTTATATTCATTGGTAATGAGAGATATTGATTTCACGACTCCTTTTATCGATCCAAACTCTGCATACGGATAATCGTCTAATTTGATTGTGACATTACTACCTACTCTAACTTTGCCGGCCCCTATCGCTGGAAGTAATACTTGACCAAGTACAATATTTTGTTTTGGTACGATACCAAACACGTCTTCTCCCGCCTGAACAAACTGATCGTTAGTCCAGAATTTTAAGAATTCCACCTGTCCGTCAAACGGGGCTTTTAGGACAAAAGTCTGTTCCCATTGTTTGATCTGATTGTTCAATTCGTGATAAGATGCAAATAAATCGAGGTGTAGCTGCCTTTCTTTCCCCCTGCGTTCTACTGAAAGCTGAGACAATTTGTTTTCACTTTCTGTAATCTGCATTTCAACAGAAGCAATTTCTTTTATTAAATTTTGGTTATTCTGCTTGGCTGAAAGAAATTCTATCCGACTTCTATCTATCTCGAACTCATAGGTGGTTACAAGGTCTTTATTCAATGATGAATATTTATCTAGCCACTTCTCTGAGATTGCCAGATTTTCTGTTGAAATATTCAGTGCATTCTTTGTCTCATCCAATATTTTCTTCCGCCACTTGATACCATCAGATAAACTTATTTGCTGCTGTTCATAAACATTATCATCAGCATAATCAATGATACTCTTCAGTGAAGACAGAAACGAATAGTATTTCATATTCAGTTCTCCCAACGAAACCTTTTCCGGAAATAACAGAACAGCCTGTGACAATATTTTTGAATTATTCGGGTCGAAGTTCTGAATAAGAGATGCTATCGTTTTAACATCTTCTGTATTTGCCGGATTCTGAATAACAGCTATATACTCCCCTTCTTTTACTGTATCCTGAGCTTTGAAGGATAATAATTCTATTTTACCTGATGTGTGTGCAGGCAGCTTAACCGGTGCTGTATTAGAATTAATCTTTATTTGTCCGGTTACCACATCAGGATACTTAATAAACCAGCCAAAAACAAATAAAAGAATGGTAAAGAGAATAATGGCTGCAGCAACCCACTTGCTGAAAGCTGTAGGCATACGATCTATAATGTCACTGACCTCTTCACTCCGTTTCGTATTATCCTTCGGCTTCGGCCTCAATTTTAACAGGCTCCAGATCATATTGACTTTGTATAAGTTTATAATAATGTCCTTTTCTATTCATCAGAGAATCATGATTTCCTAATTCTACTACCATACCGGCTTTCATTACTACAATTTGGTCTGCTTTTTTGATAGTACTCAAACGGTGGGCAATAATAACAACAGTTCTGTTATTGAATACATTATTCAAGGCTTTGACTATTTTTTGCTCGTTTATCGTATCCAGAGCATTGGTAGCTTCGTCTAAAAAAAGATAATCGGGGTTTTTATATAAAGCTCTTGCTATCAGCAAGCGTTGCTTTTGTCCCCCACTCAAACCACGTCCCATTTCTCCGATCATCGTTTGGTAGCCTTGTGGCATGGCTTCTATTTCTTTTGAGATATTTGCAATATTGACGGCTTGTTGAAGAGCTTCATAATCTACGATTTCCTCATTCAGTACTATATTATTCTGGATAGTATCGTTAAAGACTTTTCCTTCCTGCATCACACTACCACATTTGGCTCTCCACTGTCGTAAACTTACATTATTAATGTTCATATCTCCGATATTAATTGAACCATATGATGGCATGTAGAGGCGTAATAAAAGTTTTAGTAATGTGGATTTACCACAACCACTATCACCGACTATCGCTGTTACTTTTCCTTCCGGGATTGTCAAATGAATACTTTTTATGACCAAAGGGGCATGCGGAGAATAGGAAAAAGAAAGATTTTTAACATTCAGGCTTTTATCTTTTGGAAGCTCCAAACTATTTGCTGATATAGATACCAAATCGTCTTCATCCCGAAGCTGGTGTATTTCATTAATCCGCATAAAGCTGATCTTTGCGTATTGTGCCGATTGAATGAAACCTACGAATTGGGCTATGGGTCCATTCAGCATTCCAATAATGAATTGAGTGGAGATCATAATGCCAAAGGTTATCTCACCGTTAATAACTGCAATGGCACAAAAAAATGTGACAGCCATATTCTGGAGGTTATTGATGAACTGGGATCCCAGTTTTTGGGCATTATTGATATTTAGTATCTTGACGTTGAGTTTGTAGAGGCGTGCCTGAATACCTTCCCATCGCCAACGCTTAGTGTCTTCATAATTGTTTATTTTTATCTCTTGGATATTTTCTATAGTTTCTACCCAATAACTACGGTCTTTAGAGAGCAGATCAAAATATTCCCAATCCAATTTACGTCTGACCTTTAGAAACATAAATATCCAAAGTACATACAAGATACTGCCTCCTCCAAAAATGAAAAAAATTGTTTTGTTAAATATTAACAGGATCGTACTAAAAATTACAAATGTCATAGATGAAAATACCATCCCCAGAGAGTTGTTCATTATGAAATTACGAATACGCTCATGATCATAGGCACGTTGTAAGATATCCCCGACCAATTTGTTTTCGAAAAAAGAAACCGGAAGTTTCATCAGTTTAATTAAATAATCAGAAATGAGGGATATGTTAACACGAGTTGTAACATGTAGCAATACCCAATCTCGAAGAACATTTGATAGAGTTATACTTAATAATAGTACAATGTTAGCTGTGAGTACCATATACACAAAATTTACATCTTGTGTACGTATTCCGGTATCAATTACAGCTTTAGAGATGAAAGGGAGAAAGGCTTGCAATATCGTAGCAATAAACATGATTAAGAACAGGATACTAAAGGCCTTTTTATAAGGGGTAAAATAACCGAGTAGGTTTTCAAAGCTTTTCAGTCTCTCTATTTTCTCGTGGGCCTCAATCTGTCTAAAATTGGCCATAGGCTCTAGAGCCATAAGGACTCCATAAGGTTCATCTTTTTTATACCATTTCTCCCTAAATTGTTCGTGAGTATAGGAAACTAATCCTTTGGCCGGATCAGAAACATAGATCTTTTTATTCGTAGCTTTATAAATAACGATAAAATGATTGTTATCCCAGTGGATAACAGCTGGCAAGACCACTCTTGCAACCAAGTCGTCTATCGTAACCTTTACAGATATGCTTCTTAATCCAATCTTGTCGGCAGCATAGCTGATATCCAAAAGGGATACTCCTTCACGGGTAATACCGCATAAATCACGCAGATACTGTAAGGAGTAATATTTTCCATAGTATTTTGCTATGATTTTGAGGCATGCTGGACCGCAATCTTTAGCATCCATTTGACACTCGTGAGGGAATGATTTTAATAACATATATTTACTTCAATAATTCATTTTTTAATATTTCTTTTCGTTTAGCGCGTTTCAGACCGAACAGACCGGTAGTGTAAAAAAATGGATATTCTTCAATGTTGTTTAATTTGCTACTTTTACTAACAAATATCAGCCCATCAAACCTTTTATTCAATGAACAGAAGAAAAACTGGTTGAGACCGCGGCGTTCTCGTCCGATAACCCTTATACTTGAAATATTATTATCCAATTTATTTGTAGGGTAATAAAAGTAATCATTACCCATCTTTAGCGCCCTGTATTCGAAGCTTTCGATTACAGGATATTGCAGTTGGTCTAATACTGCTTTGCTAAAGGCTCCTGTATCGTCTTGTGTATATTCTCCTTTTCCGACCTGAATAGCTATTGAAAAATATTCGTCCTTGTATTTTCTATAAATATAGGCTCCCAAAGAAGGTATTGTAAAAATATCAGAAAAGAAATCTTTCATCTTATTTGTATGGGAACTATGAGCGTAGACTACAGCTTTGTCGTTCTCCTTCAAATATATTTTAATAATTTCATCGGTTTTCCTCCACATACCATATTCCCGTTTATCGTCTCTACCCCATAATTTACTGGGGTTGTGCTCCGCTTCATTTATCAGAAACAATAAATAGTCAAAGTCCTTGCTACTCAATGAGGATTGCAAGGTAGAATCATTCAATGCATACTTTCTAATACTTTCATAATCATTTTCATTTAGCTTTTGCAAATAGCACAGGGAATTCGCATCACCTATAAGTAATTTAAAATACTCGTAGAGAGTAGTTTGCGGGTCAGCCAAAGTGTCAAATCCAAAAATACGGACTTTCGCTTCTGATGTTTCATTGTGTTTGCGAAGCCATTGCAGAAAATTGAAAAAAGATTCATAATCATCGAACATGCATTTCAGCTCCTGTATGATTTCCGGTTCTATAGCTTCGGCAAGAACACCTTGTGTATAGAGGTCCCACTTTAAACTCATATCGGCAGGCCGTTCTATTAATATAACATTACAGTTACTTTGAACAACCAGGCTTTTCATTAATTGAAAACATACATGTTTTATTTCCTGACTGCCATGCGTGCATTCGCCTATTCCGATGATCTTTTTATCTTCAATACCAGGGATACGTCTTGCAATCGTAGTATCTGCTAACGACAAGGGTATCAGATATTCTTTATTCAAAGAAGGATCAGCATTACTTCCGGGTTTATCGACTCTGCATGCATTGATATTTTGATTGTTGATATCAATATATACTCTGTCCAGCCATGCATTCTGATCGTCGCTAGGGTCATCGTCAATTATTGATATTTCTATCTTAACAGCTTTAATATCATTTAAAGGAAATGATAAGGAATGTTCTTGCCAGTCTTCACTCTCGATGTAGAGTGAGTCGGAATGAAGGATATTTTCATTAACGTCTAAACCTTTTATGCCGAATTTCCAGTTTATTAAGTTTTCACTCTTACTGTTTATTGAGACTTTACAATAGGATCCATTCACATGTTCGGGCAAAATAACTGTACGCGATAGTAACAGTATTTTCTCCCTATCGGGCATGTTTTTTGACCACGTATTTTTCGAATATATTTTAATGGGATGCCTACCATTGACAACTTCATTGCTGTCAATGGTGACCTTCACCATGCTACCTTGATTCATCCAATCACCACGATATGATTTACCAAAGCTTTCGAACTTGAGATCGTAAACGTCTTCTATCGACTGCGAAAACAGACAGAAAGGAAGTAATATAAATGAAATAATTACTATAATTTTATACATATTCATTGTCCTGAAATTACCCACAGCAAATCTGATGCGGAGATTGTACCCCCTATTTGTTGTTGCTCATCCCAATATGAATAAGTTTCGCTGGAACTGTCATAATATTCTAAAGCAATCGCATGTCCGCCTTTTGTCAGGCCCAGCGCACACATGGATGAGCTTGAATTATAGGAATTCGAATAACACGAGCCACTAAGCATACGCGTAATAGCTTCGACTTGCTCCAGATTAGCTCCTGTAGAACCGGCCATTGCGGCGGAAGCTTCTGGGCCCCATCCATATAACTCTTGCATTACTTCAATCATCATAGCATACACTTCATTTGTTGATAACCCATACATATAGGCGAGGGATTGTATGACACAATCCATAATTCCCTCCCCTGGATACCCACCCCAGCTACCATAATTATAACCATATCCCCCATAATTATTGGGCTCACTTCCCCAATAATTATATCCACCATAGCCATATCCGGTATTTCCGGAATCATAACTGGAACCACAGGTGCATTCTGACGTCCTATACCAATAATAATTACCTCCGATCCAGTATCCTACGCCCATCTGGTCCAGCGAGCAGCCTCCTTTTATGGCTCTCTGCTGTTGCTCTGTCAATACTGTACTTGTCCTCTTTAAAGCACTTAGGCTTGTTCTTGTTAGTTTTTTCATAAGGTGTTTAATTCTAAATTACAATTATCTAAAATTCCAATATATTTATTCCTTAAACCGTACCACTCCCTCCAACTGCTTCAGATACCTGTCCAGATTTTCCTTCGCTTTCTCGGTATAAAAACAATATACAACGAAGTAACCTTTGTCTCTTTTTTGTGCCATAATAGCTTGAGCTCCGATGTATTTTCCACGGTAAGGCTTATCTTCGAAGCTCGGCCAAAAATAATAGGTCGCTACCGAATCGGCGTTATATACTTCCTTTGCATAAGCCGGAGGGAAAAAGGTCACATGCTTTTCTATATCTTCTTTTTGTATATCACTTTTACGTAAGGTATAACCCAAATTATTTCTTATTGTATTTCTATGTATGGAGTTCCGGTCAGGATACCTGGTGTTTTTCCACTTCTCCACCGGCATGCGCTCTACGGCAGGAGCCATTTGCTGCATAAACCGGGTCATTCTTATGGAATCTTCTACTGTAGGGAACATTGGAGTATAGTATATAACAATAATCTCATCATCATTAGAGAATAGACCTGTCATAGTACAATGCAGTGCTGACTTTAAATGAGGATAGCCTTTGAAGCATTCGCTTGTTATATATTTTTTGTATCCTTTCGGTATGGTATATTCCAATACATCACGCCTTTCATGTCTCAGGGGTGGAAGCTGGCTAAATGCGCATAGAGATAAAGTTGAGGCTAAAAATAAGCTGAATAATCTATTACTTTTCATTATCTTCATAAGTTAGTTAGTTTTTCTTAGGTATACTAAACATCAGACCGAAAAATTCGTCTTTATGTTCACTATCATGTCTATCATTTGTCGGATCATAAAATGTATATTTTCCATCCTGAATATTGTAACTTTCCAGTATAACCGCATGGGTCTCGTCATGTTGCGTGTTATTATTACGAACCGTAACAAAAGCCATTACGTTAGTGTTACCATTCAGGTACGAGACAGCTTGTGTAGAAGATATGACGCTTGCATTATATTCGCCCTGCACATAATTTGCCGCCTGGCTGAAAAAGACGCCGTTTTCAGTAAAATACCCATCATAATTATTGAAGTGGGTCGTGTAATCCCCGCCGAACAGATAAGTCAATGCATTGAAAAAACACATGTTATACGGTCCGGGGGCATATGTTCCCGCGCCTAAATGCCCGGAAGCATCGATCGATTCGCTGAAATACCACTGAAATCCGCCCCAGTTGTCACACCAGTAATTGCCGTTACCGGAATTTCCTGCTGAAGAGCCTCCACCCCCTCCTGTCCATCCCGAAGAACTGTCATCCGGTGAATACCCGTAACCTGATCCAAAAAGAATATCCCAATAGTCGTCGGGAAATGACGAATATCCGGAATCGCCCCAAGGATCATAATCATAGTCTGAAGGTGTATATGTATATCCGTCAACTATGACCTCGGCCAGCATATAGCAAGGTTGTCCGCCTATCATCACCCAGCCTCCATGCCATGCACCAATACTAACAAGCGTACCGTAATGACTCTCGGATACAGGATTCGTTGATGAACCATAAGCGCCACTGCCTGTAGATGAGCCATAACCACTACCTCCCCAATAACTATATCCACCATAGCCATATCCGCTATTTCCGGGAGTGTAACCAGAATCACAGGTACATTCCGACGTCCTATACCAATAATAATTACCTCCGATCCAGTATCCTACGCCCATCTGGTCCAGCGAGCAGCCTCCTTTTATGGCTCTCTGCTGTTGCTCTGTCAATACTGTACTTGTCCTTTTTAAAGCGCTTAGGCTTGTCCTTGTTAGTTTTTTCATAAGGTGTTTAAATAAAATAAGGATTAAGTAATCTGTCTTTAAGGTATATTATTAAATCCCTGCATTAATGGCATCAACTTTTCTACTATGAGCTTCTGTTTCGTACACCTTGCTGGTTGTCCACAAGCCGACGGTTATTATATCCCGGCAAAAAACATCAGGATTGTAGTCCAAAATAGTATCAAGACGTTCGTCTATCCAACGATGTATTTTGTTGACTTCAAAATTCTGCTTGGAAGAAGAAAAATATAATAGTTCTTGTCTCAATATATCCAAATCGAAGTCCTGTTTATCATCTGTATCAACATCATATAAACGTTGATATTTTGACTGAAATTCATCTATCAGAGGATTCTCCCAAGTCAGAGAAAGGAAAAGATCGAGAGTTATTTCCCAATTTTTGTCTAATTCTACACTATTGTCAATCTTTTGAGTTATTTTTCTTAACAGAATATCAAGTACTGGGTCTACTAATTCTGAATAATTATAAATCTTTTTTAGATTAAGAAGATAATATATCATTGAGTTAACATATAGTATATTGCCTGTGTTGAATAAGGGATTATTCTGTAAAAAGTTTTCGCAGATTTGTATTCCTTTTCTTATAAGATAATCAATCCCTATATTTATTGCCTGATGACTTTTTATTCTTTTATCTATATATAAGCCGTAAGAGAATAACGGGAAGTCATTTGTAAAATCTTTACTACTGTCAGTAATCAGAGACGAGAATAATTTATCGTCTACGTCTATTAATAAATCGTCGGGGTCTGCATCTATGAACTTATATTTAATAAGATGATCTAAGCCAAAGGCAATTCCAGCCAGGCCTTTTGAAAAAGATAAGTCTATGGAGCCTATACCGGCCAATATTTTGTCCAGTAAAGAATCTGCTGTATCCTGATAACTTTTACAACCGGTTATCCTCGAACTATGATATAATAGGATAGCTATTCCCATTTTTCCATCTATCAGCCCTGTACCGGATATAAGACTATTATTCATAATTAAAGAATTTGACATTTTTAGAAGTAATCTTTTCATAGGTTCTTCTTTTTATGTTTTATTACATTTCTAAAAAAATCTATCAATTCGTTGACGTGATAATCAAAAGAAAATAAGTTCCGGTGTTTAATTGCATTTGCCGTTTTTATTGTTATAACTTTTTCATCTTTTAATTGACAGACCAGATCTTTCATATTTCCGAAAAATATACCAGTGTTGAGTTGTGATAATCTATCCTGAACAGCCACACGATGTTCTGAATTGTCTTTCAGGATAATAGGCAAACCTGCTGCTGCATAAGTGTTTATCCGAGCAGGTATATTTAAATCATCCCAAGAGGCAAATAATAAGTTTTTTCTATTATTGCTATTTAAATTATGTAGCCATCCGGCATCATATTTAGAAAACTCTTTGGTCCAATCAATACTTGAACAATGTGGATGGATATGAAAATGCTTAGGTGCTACTGAATACATTTCCCTGTAAAAATTTTCTTTTCCGGAATGATAGTTTTCTTGATAGGAATGTACATGAATGTTATTATTTGCCAGATATGCTATTTCGTTCTTTCCTAGCCCAACTTGTCTTCCGGCAACAAGTGTGTGTATTGCACCATCTGTCTTAGACAGCTTATTTGAGAAATTATCTCTAAAATAATCTTTTTTCGGAATATCTCCATCTAAAATAAAATCTAGCCCTATTCCAGATGGTACAAATTGTTCATACCAGGCTCTAGCAGTATCATTTAAATATATCTTACCATCTGAGAATGTATACAAATAAATTAATCTATCCCATAAACCTCTTGTTAAGGCTACCGATGGTCCTTCCTTAAAATGCCAGACAAATGGTATTTGGGGATTAGCCTTAAGCACATCGTAAGCTAAATCAATAGCATTGGTATTGAGAAGGGCATAGATAATATCAGGTTTGATTCGATTTATATGTTTTTGCCGGTTCTCATATGGAATATTTATAACCTTTCCAAAAGGTAAAGGCCCAACGGTATTAAAAGTAAACTCAGGTTTTGGTATCCACAAACCATATAATTGATGCCCTGCTTGTTCTAAAGCATAAATACGCTCCGGATTATATGCTAATTCACCTACTATCAGTATTTTCAAAGAATCAGCCTTTCGTTTTGTTTCCTTTCGAAAGGTAGAGTATAATGTCTTCTCATCTATAGATTTGTATTTTGATATTCTTATCTTAATAGGTTCCTGTATTTTATAATATGCTCTATATAAGTTTAATCCTCCGCCATATCTTTCGCCTATTATCTTATGTCTTTGATGCGGATGACAAGTCCAGAAACATGAGACGGTGTTTGTTGGCACATAGCTTCCCTTATCTATTAACTTCTTCCAATACATATCGAAAAGATTCTCTGTAACCCATTCTTCTCGTTCAACCCACCTTTCCGGATTATTTCGATGGGCCACTTGAACTAGCTGTAGTGTATGATTTTTCTTGATACCATCAGACTCTGTATCCCGTGAATTAGTCATCGTATCTCTTGTCTGATATTTTAAGCCACTAAATGCAAGATTAGAATCTGTATATTTCTGTAACACTTCTATTAATGATTTTAGATGATTCTCATAATAAAAATCATCAGAAGGTAGATAAGCTATATATTCATACTTTGCGGCATTTAATCCTTGGTTGATTGCATAACCTAATCCTTTATTAATATTATTTTTAATATATTTTATTTTAGGATCTACTAAAAAATCAGATATAAAAAATTCTGTTTCATCTGTACAACCATCATTTACGATGATAAGTTCCCAATTTGTAAATGTTTGCTTTTGTAAACTGAGAATAGCTCTTCTTATAAAGAATGTTTGGTTGTAAGTTGGCATGATAACTGAAAAACCGTATTTCATATCTAGATTTTTATAGTATTCTATTGAAAATTCATGAAGTGTATATTATCGAACTTTAAGAATTCAATATTTAACAAATGTATAGTTTTGTGAAAATTTGTAATGGAACAAATTAACCAAAAAATGACAATTATGTATCATTTCCAATATTATGAATTTAAACAAGTAGTTATTATATACTATTTTGTCAAGTCATTTTAAATTCCCGGCTGGGCCAAAATCATCCAAAAATTTCGTTATAACCGTTACCTGTTATCCTTTCCGGTTTCCTATTCCTATTCTTATCTAAACGCTTTTATGGAAAAGAACAGCCAGCTGATGATCAGGGAGGCGATCCGCAAGATTGCCCTGGGCCGGAGTATCGAACGCATAAATATGTCGCCCGGCGGAGCCGGCGGAGTCGGTACAGCCAGGATGATTCATGGCTATGTCGCTAAGGTACACGATGATGAAAGCGATGATGAATTTGAAGAATATGCCGGGACAATCGATGTCGGTGAATTCCCCGATGAAACAGCCAGCAGCGGGCCGTTTATCCATAAAGGCGTATTGCTTTCAGGGCTGAAAGATAATTCCGGCGGTTTCCTTATCGTTCCGACCTTATTTTCAGATGTAACCATCATATCCGATGCAGCCACAAAATATTCGTATGTTCTGAACTTTTCCCATGCCGATTTCATACAGCTTAGCTCACATACCGAAGTTATTATCGGGATAGCGGAAACCGAAGAACTGGACCTGGAAGACAATGATTCCCCTGATTATGATGAACTGGAGAAAACAGGAAATGAGGCCTATACAACATACCTGAAATCATCAGTCGTTACCAAAGTCATAGATAGGGAAGGAAAAAAATCGGAGGTGGAACAAACCCCGGAACAGATACGTCACAAGACGGATAAGTCGGAAACCTGCCAGACTACAGACAACTATACGGTAAAGGTCGGGAATGTTTCGGTTACAGTTACGGGTGATAAAGTAACCATCGGGGCGGATGATGCTTCAGAGCCTTTGGTATTAGGAAATGAACTGGCTCAGTTGATGCTTGACTTCCTGACCGAATGCAGCAAAATCATGACTCCTACACTGATGGGAACCATGCCGGCAGTCAATGCTGCCAGTTTTTCAGCCCTGACAGCCAAAATCCAGCAATTCCTTTCCAAAACAGCTTATACCAAATGAGTACCGTAACCATTCATCCCGCCATAGAGAACCTGGATACAGGCAGCCTGTGTTACAGCATCTATATACAACTGTACCATAACTTCTTTAACGCGCAGGACCAACAATATGTAAAAGAAGGCGATGAAACATCCGTCCGCCTCCGCAATACGGCTTATAATTTTGCCGACGCCATTGCAGGCGGTGTTGCCGGGGAAGGCTCCGGAAACAGTGGAAGCAGCATATTACTGGAATACCTGAAGAAAAGCGGCGGCGATATGTCCGGCATGCTGCGGGCCAACTACGGCTTTGAGGCCGGGATTGGAAATACCCCTGTTATCCGGACCTTTGTAAAAGACGGAGCTGTATATGGTGTGGGCTTTACCGGGGATGTCGAAATCGGCGGCAATAATCTGGTAATCGGGGGTAGCCGGTTTATATCATATGACAGGGAGTCGCAGGTTGCCTGTATCAACAACCCCTGTATAAATTTCCTGGATTCCAAACTATTATTGGCCGGGGAACTGATCATAGGCGAGGATAAAACGAAGGGTATTTACCTCTCCCCGGCTGCTCTGCAGATAAACGGAAAAGACGTATATCATGCAGGGAATGCTAACCTTGCGACTGTAGACTGGTCTATGGGGAACGGGTATATAGGGAAAAACCTCTCCGTTGCCGGGAAAGCCGTATTGTCCGGGATGCTGGAAGCCTGTTATGGCGCAAGTCTTGGCTATAATGGAAATATCCTGGTCTCCGTAGAACAAGAACAGGTAGGCTTTAGCAGCTTCCTGTCCTTTGCTTCCGGCTTCGGTATCAAAATGAAGGGGATTCCGGTACTGATAAGGGTAAATGAAAATGATATTCAGTTGGGAGGATTAGGAGGAGACATTATCCTGGGAAACGATTCAACTAATAGAATAAAACTCTATGCAGGCCTTTCCGATATTGACGGGGAACATATCCTGTTAAGCAGGTACGGGGCGGCTTATTTCCCGAATTCATTGACAGTAAGGCATAATTACGGCGATACGTTGTTATCCAGCTACAAGGTGGATAAGGACGATGAAGGTATGGTTATCCATAAGAACCTGCGGTTTACGGATTCCAGAGGGGCTTTCTTTACCGGGGACCCGGATGGGATCGCTTTCTCATCCGCGTTGGTCCGCTACGTTGGAGAAGACACCCAAAGGCAGGTATTTACCCATAAGACCATATTCTTGCACAACCCTTCTGTAAGCAGGTACGCTTCTATGGACCGCTTGTCCAACTCATTTTTCATACGGACTGACGCGGATTTTTTCTCTGTAAACAAACCGCTCGAAGCCCAGGGGCATATCGGTATCAATAATGCCTTCACCCGGCTGACAGATGGAGGGCTATTCTTTAACAGTGAAAAATATTTGCTGTCGGCAACGGACGGTATTAAGCACTATGGCAACGCTTATTTTATGGATAATCTGAGTTCCGGATTCTTTTCATCCGGCTTTGCCGGTTCAGGATGGGCGGTTATCCGGAATAAGACGACAGGAAATACGGCGGCTACATTCGATGAGCTGACCATCCGTAAGAAAATGCGGATTTATGAACTGGAGGTACAAAAGATAAGTGCGACGAACGGTTCGCTCTGGATTAGTGATAGCTGTTCCGGCGATACAGTCGAAAAAATATAGCTATGAATATCTTGTCCTGCAGGGGACAAAGATGACCGGCTTAGAATCTGTTTTTATAGATTGTCCCCAATTCACCGAAACTGTCATAAATATACAAACCATCCCGTTTAATGATAAAGTATTCGGTATCATCTCCTTCCACATTGAATATTAATTGCCCGTTCCTCTTTTTCACAGATAATTTTTCTGTATTCCCCGAGCCATCAATATATCTATTTTTGAGATAATATACCCCGTCCTCTATGAATATATCGTATAACCCGAAATCATTTTGCCAGGAGCCTATAGCACTATATTGATTCGGATCGTCCTTGGTTTGGGAAGGAACGTTATTATTTTGAACAGTTATAGTATTATCCTTTTCTTCACGTGAGATTACCGTTTCATATCGAACCGAATCCATCTTAGTTTCCGCATATAAGTCATTGTATATTAAGTAGCCAAGACGTTGATCAGCCATTCTGTAAGCTATATTGAAGCTTTTCCCGTGATTTCCGTTTTTCCGTATGATACTATCGGATATTGAATATAACTGATTTAGGGTCAAGGCAGAATCGATACCTATTGTTAATGTATGCCTGTCAGAGCCGGGATAATCCTCCATACTATCATATATAATTTTATAGGAGGCGATAATTTTGTTGTCCTGCTTGTTCTCAGGAGCAGTGTTACAGGAAGCCAGCACTATTAACAGTAGGGAAAATGATGCAATCGATACAAAGTTCATATTCGTTTTTTTAGTATTAAAGGTTTGCAAAGATATAAATATCCGGTTAATTTACAAGGAAAAAGTGTTGATGCAAATCTTTACTTAAACCTGTCCCTATTGATATACCCTATTCTTAATCAAGCCTGAAAGATATATTAATATAAACAGACAATAATGGATGGAAAATATTAATTACTCTCTATTCCATTTTACAAAGCACCATCATGGCAACTCAAACATACAACAAATATAAAATACTTATAGCTTCCGGTTCCAAAAAGATGCAGGGACTGAAGGTCGGGGATGTTGTCCGCAGGCAATATTTCGACAATCCCAATCTCATCTATTCGTTAATGATCGTCCTGGAGACAGGCATGGATATAATTGGAGACAAAGAATCCCCTTATTTTACCGGAGCGCTGATCGAAGGCGATGAACCCAAGAATGGGGAGATATTGGATTTTGTCCGTATTACGAACCTGCATGATGAAAGCAGAAGCGGAGCATTATACCTGACGGCGTCGGATTCAGAATCGCCCTATATGGATGTTATCGACGGGCTTGCCATTGAAAACTCCCTGTGCTATCCGTTTATGGACGGCGGCGACCCCGAAATCCCGGATAAGAATAAATACGCCGTACTCGGAAGTAAGTACCTGCAATCCTCATACAGCCATTCCATGCAGGAAGCAAGCCGTGTATTCAGAATAACCCGCAACGAGGCTAACCTGGATGAAAATGATTTGTTTGGCATTAAACAGTCGATAGAGCAAGAACTGGAACATCCCCAGCGTGTTGTTATATCATATAAAGTAAGGGCATCAAAAAAGATGGAAGATGTACCGGTACTGTTCGGATATACAACAGGCAATGAGACCGACGGCTCGGATACCATCCGGATAAATACCGAATGGGAATACAGGCTGCATTTGATTTCCATTGACTATCCGTCTTTGTACCAGCGTAGCTTCTTTATCGGCCTTACCGGATTTTTACAGGATAAGGATGAATGGTGCGAAATTGCTGACCTGAACATAATCTTACAATCCGCTATATCCACCTTCGCCAACGCAGCAAAAGTGCGGATCGGAAAAGTAAAGGGGATCGTAGACCCGGTTTTTGGCGTGCTCGATGGCTACGGGGCTTACTTCCGGAATATGTATGCCACCCAAAACGTCAATATCGCCGGGACACTGACTGCCGGGGATGAGAACGGGTTCAGCTCGACGTTTTATGTAGGAAAGATACATAAGAACGTCATCAGAAACAGTATCGACTGCGAGTTTACAGACTCTCCTGTTACACCCCTCGATGAACATTCTCCTGTCGGTATTGGTAAATGCTGGATAACCGGAAACACTATAAAACTAAAAATACAATCAGCCGGATGGCGGGAATCCCATCGGAATAAAAAATATTGTTTTTCCATCTGGATAAAAGCAGGTATTGCCACTAATATAGCAGTATACCAGGATGAATACCATTTGCTGGATATACAGGCGGATTCTACAGACTGGAAGAGGTATTCCGTCCCTTTCACCTTTAAGGACTCAAAAGAGACGGATTGTATTATCCGGCTGGAAGCTCCTGTCAGCGGAATGCTTATAACAGCGCCGCAATTGGAGGCAGGTTCTACCCCGTCTCAATACCAGCCTACAGACGGGACGCTTTCCTATGTAGAGGATTACGGGGCCTGGTTTTCAAAGGGAGGTATCGGGGGTACAATACAAAATCCCCTGTTAAAGCTGAACAATGACGGCTCCATCAGTTCCTGCGACAACTCTTTTGTTATCAATCCCGACGGCACGGGACACTTTGCCTCGGGACGCTTTAAATGGACAAAAGATACGATAACATTACAGAATGTAACAATCCATTGGGAGGACTTTGATTCCGAAATGCAGGAGAACCTTTTACCTAAATCCGTAGCACTTAGCGGCGCAAATATTTTCCATAACCCGGATGAACCGGAGGAGGAATGCGAACCACAAGAGATTATTATATACGCTACAGAA
>NZ_JBHSGN010000024.1:0-88957 GCF_042654545.1 Dysgonomonas termitidis | reverse complement strand
ATCTATAATCCAATCATTTTATCAAAAATATCAAAACAAAAATACCTTATTTAAACTATGGGAACAAATATTTCTACTGTTATTTTTTTAGCGGGGATTACCAATATATACAGGGTTGGCATATCTTTTTTACCGGATCCTTTCGTCTTCTGAAAAGTGGCTGAAACGCTCGTCGGTAGCGGACATCGAATGGATTCCCCGGCATTTCCAATACCTGTAAATCCTGCCGGGCTTATCATACAGGAAATAAATATCGTCGCTTTTCAGGTACTGTACCCCCTGGTCCGTATTTTCATCGATCCATACGGCCGGGTTTTCTATCATGGGATTTGGCCCGAGGTATAAGTTCTTCTTCTGTGGGCCTTCTACGAATATATTGTGGATTTTGATGTCTTTATCCGTGTCGTATTTCTTTGCAAAGACAGCAAAGTCATAGATATCCGTTTCAAGCAGGCTTCCGAAATGGACGGGTGCATCATGCTGTAACCTTTCAAACGCCCCGGTAATATGCTCCCTCGATTTTATTTCTTCAAGCCTTTCTCCCGTCACAGGTCCCGCTGTCACATAAACGACCCTGAATCCGTTATAGGTACTGTCCATTACCATAACATGCCCGACAATTCCGGTATTTTTAAGGATACTGTCATCCATCGGGTCTATTCCATTGCCGGCACAATCCTTAATCACTCCGGTAGCGATAACGAATATGAGCGGAATCCACCACCATATCCGCAATAGCACTGCCAGCCTGTAATCCTTTTCCGGCCAGTTATTCTGCATAATCTCTATTTTTTAAGGTTGCAACTATCGCAAAGCCCGTCGTTCTTCAGGTATTTGTACTTCGATACCTCCTTATTACAGGATGGGCATTGCTTCTTTTTATTCATTTCTTTTTTGTAGACAATTATCTCAATACTGCTTTTTGATATGCCGTACTTCTTACCCAAAAGTATTACAGCATCTTTTTTGAGGCAGGAGCCATCTTTAATCAATGTTTGATATTCATTTCTGATAATGATATTTAGTACAGAAGACGTATCGATTAAACCAAGATTATTCAAAGTTAGAAGTATATCTTCCGGAATATTTACCAGGCCTTCCAGTACCTGAATATCGGATGCGGATAGATTTTTTTTCATTTGCAAGAATGTTTTTTGTTTATTATTCCAGAGAGTAAATGGCGTTAACCGGGTTTACTTAATAATAGCCCTTGTAATAAAAATATGTTTGTATGCAGGCCGTAATTACGGAACCCCGCAGTTTTCACTAAATGCGCCAGCTGGAAGGAGCCATGGTTCTGATTCCGGGATTATTACCAGTTGGTCATAATTATAGCTTGTTGCCAGGTCAATTAATTCCTCTGTAATTGATTTATAAGCAGTCCCTGTCTGAATTAATGCAGGTAAATCATATTGCCTGTTTATCGTACACCCGAATTCAATTTCATAATCGATTATTTCCACGGCAATAAGCGGGCTAATCCTTGCCGCGCTGGCGAACTGATTCCGGTTGGCAAAAATGCAGAATTTGCACGAGCAGCGTCCCCAGCCCATATAATAGCAGGGATGTACCCGTACCCTGTATTTCTCAATTATAGCCCATACCTCAGCCTCTTTCCAGTCACGGACCGGGCGCAGGCGGTCAACATGACGCTGAAAAGCCTTTCCATTTCTGAGGTCAGCCCTGTCCGGCTCAAAGACCGGGTATTTAGCCCGTTGCGGAGACTCTTCCCCTCTTTCTCCTGATAGGACAAGGGTACGGATACCTTTAAACCGTTCCTGGTTGCGGATTGCACATGAGCAGACATCAATTTTAAGGTAACCTGAACACCAGCGTACACTCAAATCCGGAGATTGCTGGGGGAATTTCCGCCTAGTCGCTTTCTTTCCCGATTGTACCGTCTTCCATTTCAAAGCAGACCGGAGCGGTAAGGCTGTTCTCCCGGAGTAGTTCCCGCTTAAACCCTCCTTCTTTCCACTGGAAGTATATCTTTACCCCGAATGCTGCTGCGAATTTCCTGCAATAGTCCGGTGTGATTTCCCAATCGAAAAAGGTTTTACCTATACCATCGACGTTTGAATGCCATAGCTCTATTTTCTCTTTAAGAATCTTATTATCAAGTAAATACAAAAATATTGCTATCGAGTCTTTTCCAGAGCTAAAGCAAACAACATACTTATCATATGAGTGCAGGTCGAAGTCAGGAATTGTCATTGAGCTTTTCATGCATGGCTTTGTAGAAGTTACGGATATCCTGTGCATGGTACAATCCCCCGAATTGCTTATATAACTGGTCATCGGGTAATTGGTCTATAACCTGCTTGGTTATATTCAGCCCTTCAATAATAAAAAAGGGAGCCAGAATATTGCTCCCCATTACGTTTTTTATACGCTTGTCTAATGTTTTTGCCATATCTAATAAAAATAAGACAGGATAACCAATTTTGGTTACCCTGTTGTTATCCGGTTATTTTAACTCTGATTTAAGACTTAAAGGACTTCGTCCTTAAATATGATTTGAGGTAATCGGGACTTTCTGCTATTAAAATATGAGATAAGAAGCAAGCCCGTCAAAAATAAATTTTTCTCAACTAAAACAGCTTGTTGATATTGGCTTCAAATGACGCTAACTTATCCGTTTCCCCGGCAATCCATACCACATCGCTTTCATGGAATACGAAGCCCGCGTTGAAACTCGGTATGGATTCGTTTCCCCGGTCTATACTAAGCGATAGCAATGATTATTGCCGTTATGGATGAAGACGGGAATAGTATATGCAATTCGAATATAACGACAGAGAAACACAAGGCTACACGGAATAAGATAAGGATAACCAGGGCCACGTGGTTCGAGGACTGTTTATCCTACAATTTCCGGAACTCGTCCGACCTGTTTTTCTTCATTATTATAGCGCGTAATAACGGGGCCATGTATGTAAGCGTCAACACGGTGGCCAGGACTTTACCCCAAATACCTGGAATATTTTCTATTATGAACGGGTTTATAAACAGTTTGAACAGTTGTATGACAGCTATGCAGCTAAGCATCGCTTATGATGCACGGTTGGATGTGTTGAATCTATCGTCTTGGGGCTATTATATGCGTAATTAAACAAAATAATGCTATGGAGATATTGGATAACAAATCAAACGAAATCACTTCGTTTTTTACGGCTTTGGAAGGACTGTTAGATACCATCGGGCAAGCCCTGAAAAACCGCACCCCACACCTGAACGGTGAAAAGTACCTGACGAATAAAGATGTTTGCGGGATGCTGCATATTTCGTCCCGCACCTTATAGGATTGGCGAGACACGGGGAAGATACCGTTCATTCAGATTAAGGGGAAGATACTTTATAGGGAGGGAGTCGGAGATTATAAAAATGTTGGAAATACCAACTACCTAAAAAGCAAACGGCAGGACATCACGTCTTGCCGTTTATTTTTGCAATCTGGAGTAATCTATACAACAGACGGCTGCAAATCACATATTAATTTTATCTTTTTTATTCCGATTGGAGAAAAGTCCACATATCCATATTGAGGGTCAAAGTATTCTTTTTCTTCTTCCTTTTTAAAATCAATATTCACAATTCTATATTCTTCCTTTTTAAAATTATATCGGATTTCTATCGCATCGTTTATAACTGATATTCTTGTCGATTGACAGGAAAAATCATAGTTAAACAGACTTCCTTTATCATTGACATTAATGTCGAATTTTACCATAGGTCTTTCAAAATCTTGTAAAACATCGGCAAAAGCGATAATGCAGGACAACGGGTCTTTATCAAAAACTAATCGAAGAGAATCATTTTCCGGTTGATTTGTTTTCCCTTTTCCCCAATATATACCTTTCATATCATGCATCATAATTCCCAATGCAGCCCATTCCACACATAGTTGCTGTGTCGATAGATTAGAAGAATATGGATACTTTCTAACCAAGTCATTCAAATATAGAAAGCCCAATGCTCCGGGAAATCCATGTGTTTTGGATAAGGAATCTGATAATAAATTCAATAGTTTCTCCTCCCAGTTGCAAGGGGTATTATATGAAGGCAATTTGTAGCCAAAGAATGGATACATAATCAACCTATTTTTAAAGGTATCTCTAATATATTTTGCATTTGACGGCAAATGCTTCAAATTAAAATCGCTTGTCTTTAGGCTGTTACTTAATCTGTTTATATATTGCCACGGATATCCAATATCATGAAATATAGCCGCAACCATCGCTGTTTCATAGAATAAGCTCTTCCAAATTTCTTTTGATAACTCCGTCTTATCCAATAAATCAGATTGTGCATCCAGGTTTAACAGATAATCTCTTATGTATTGGGTATAGGGAGAACTAAGAACTTGTTCAACGCATAAATCGAGTAGAAATTTTCCATTTATTTGAAGAGATTTATCCGAGATACCACCCCCTAAAAGTCGAAAAACAATATACGATGTCAGAGGCTGATGTAACGCATGGTCTCTGCTAAATTTCTTATGAAAATCTACGATAGCCAACCAATCATCCGTAAGTACATCAGGCATGAGAAAACGATATGTCGGAAAAGATGATTCTGAAAAATTTAATGCTGAACTTTGTGCCGGATATACCTTGTGGAAATATTCTTTTCCCGTACGTAAACGTAACCCTTCAAATGTATCTGATATTTTTAAGCCCCTATCTTTGTGTTCCTGTTCTAACGCCTGATATTTACACTTATCAATCGCATTAAAAGGTAAAAAATTCTTTGGGTAAAAGAATTCATTCCTCGACTGTATTGCCTTGTAGTCGTCTAAACTAAATTCCATTATAGCCCCCATTTAGATATTACATTGTTGACAAGAATTTCCCGAAAGTCCGACATATATTGTGCGCCCTGAAACTCCTTATATATTTTCTCGTTAGCATAGGAAGAAGGGGTAGTTTTCTTAATAATAACGTCATCTAGAATATCTCGAATATTTGGGAAAATGATTGTTCGTTCATTTCGCTCATCAATCGTTACATTCTTAAGAATCGTGATTAAAAATCTAAAATCATCATGCATATCAATAAGTCGGGCTTGAGCATGGCAGAATGAATTGTAAAAACTTGGAAGCATTTCAGATTTTTCAAAAAAGAAAAAAATATCTTCATTGAAATGTCTTTTTTCAAAATACTTAAACGGAAGTTCTTTTGTTAAATGACGATATTTTCTAATTTCCTCAGAAGTGATATTTTCATTAGCCAGAAAAAATTGAAAATTATTACCCTTTTTATTCCGTATTATGTCTTTATTTCTCTTTAATCGTTCATTCTGAATAGACAATATCAAAACTAATATTGAGCGAAAAAAAGAATCTTCTCTTTCAGGGTAATCTCGTTTAATAAAAGGTTCGACTAGAAAAAAGCTTAGTGCTTCTAATGAAAATTGGTTTATTCTTCTCTTATACGATGAAAACCATTCATCCCGAACGAAATGTTCAATATTCATAAAAAGTTCTTCTATTTCATGTCTAAAATACTTTTCGTCAATATCATTTTCATATTTATCATCTTTAATATTATAGTATTTTTCGATAAATGAAGTATCATAACACAAATTTTCAAATATTTGCTGTGTCTTAATTAATGGAGTTCGTGGATGCCATCTTTCTTCAACTAATCGAACAATATTATCATAACCATTCTCCATTAAGCGCCCTAACAACTTAGACAATGTATTTTCGTAGTTATCAATCGTATTCAAAAATTTGGAGTAACTATTTTCAATTTCTCGATGTTGATTCTCTTCTATCTCGTTCTCAATTCTTGTAAAATACCCTTTTAATGAAGAATATTCCCGATTTCTATCATATTTGATTTTTTCTATAAATGGTTCAACAAATTGGAAATGGATGTAATTGTCAAAGTATACAACGTTTTGAGGCTTTCTATCTCTTTGTTCTCCAGAAAATATTTGCAAAATCACTCTTTTGTTATTATCGCCCTTTAATGATTTATTGACATCATAGTACAGTGTGTCTGATTTTATTTCTCTTGGCGCTTTATTGATAATTAAAGATTGATATGTGTAAAATTCTGGTTTTTGAAGGTTTTCGGTTTTGAAATATTGATACCGTCCATTCTTAGCCTCATTAGTAGCTAACTTCAAAAAGAATTTTTTTGATTCTTTTGATGGCTCTTCAATGATATTTTTAAGACCTTTTAATTGATGATAATATCTTGTTCCTTCAAATTTCTTGTCAACAATATTTTCTATTGCTTGAATAGCATTAAGACAAGAGTTTAAATCTTGAACATCTAATGATGAAATGGTTAGGAATTTTCCACAATCAGGCCCTATGTCGGTTAGCCAATCATGAATTGCTTTGCCTAATCCTACATATCCGGGCGAATTATCTAAAATGATTACAGTTTTTTCATCATTTACACAGGCTGAAAAAGAACCACACAATGATTCTAACATGTCAATTAACCAAAAAGAATGCAATTCATCAAAAAGTATTCTTGGTAAAAGGGGTAGTTCAAATACCACAAATTTAAAAAGCAAAACATATTGTTAATTATTTATTAAAGCCCGCATGTATAAATAGATTGGATGTGTAAGTGAATTTTTATGCAAAAAAAACAAATCGCACAAATTTTAATTTAGCGTAGTTTTATTATAGTTTTTTTAAACGGTGTTTAAATAACTAGGTATATTTATCATAGTCCGCATTGAATAACGCTTTCAGTATTCCGAAAAGACTAAAATAATTATAGTTAAAATTTTTAACAAAGTGGCGTTTTAGCGGATTTTCGGATTTTTATTTTTTTCGGGTATTTTTTGAAAAAAACTATATTTAAAATATCTTAATTTCAAAGAGTATATTGTTAATAAATTTAACTATATTGTATTTGGTTCCGCAACTCCGCGGAGCCTTTTTTTTGTTTTATACAACTTTTTTTTGACATATCAAAATATGTGTGCAACCGTTGGACACTTTTGTATTACAGCCTGTTACGGTATTGTATGTTTGCCTATTTTCGCAAAAAAATGATTCGCTGAATTGAAAATAAGCGGTACAAATATACATAAAAATATATGGCATCAGGACAGTCAAAAATAGAACTTGTGCTTGACCTTAAAAATAAGGTCGGCATGGGACTCACGCAGGCTAAAAAGCAAATAAACTCCGAAACGAGCCAGATGCAGGCACGTTTAAATGAGTTTTCGGCGTCAGCGACCAGGGACTTTAAATCAATATCGTCGGAAATCCCGGTACTTAACAACGGGTTGCGCCTGATGGCTAACCCTATCGTTGCCGCCGGGTCGGGAATTACCGCCCTTGCCGCCGGATTTACAAAAGCGACAAGCCGCGCCGCCGATTTTAACCATGAATTCAGAGGGCTGGCAAACTTAAACCTGGACAAACCCCAGGAGGAGTTAACCCGGTTACGGGAAATAACGCTTGACACGGCATATAAAAAGGGGTTCAACCCCGAAAATACGGTTAACGCTTTCAATGAACTACAATCTACAGCCGGGATTTACGGGGATGCAGCCCGCCCGATAGTGGAGAAACAGGGCGAATTTGCTTCACTGCTGAAAACGAGCATGGACGACTATGTAGCGGGAACGGCTAAAGCTATGGTTAACTGGCGCATAGGGGTTGACAAGCTGGACGATTTCAATAAATCGAACTATGCGGCCATGCAGGTGGGGAAAGTTGAGTTTAACGAACTGGCAAAACTGCAATCTGTTTTTGCAGGTTCCGCGGCGTCTATCAACCAGTCATTCGACACAGCGAACAAACTGTTTTCCATGTTTACCATCAAAACGGGAAGCGTAGCCGAAGCGGCCACGCAAACAAAATCGCTGTTTAACGACCTGACGAAAGCCTCCACTATCAAGGCTTTTAAACGCGTGGGTATCGACATGTTCGACGCCAATAAGCAGCTAAAACAGGCTGATGTTATCATGCTGGAACTGAACGACAAGTTTATGAAAATGAAAGATGACAAGGCGATAGTTAACCTTAAAAACCAGTTCACAGGCTCAGAGGGGCTTATCGCCATGATACAGGCGGCAACGGACAAAACGGGCGGGTTGCGTGATATGCTTAAAGAGTTCCAGGATTCAAGGTATAACGCCGATATGGCGTTAAGCCAGGCGCACAATGATTTTTTGGAGCGTCAGAAAGAACTATCCAACCGTATTGACGCGCTTATGGTCAGGCTGGGAAATAAGTTTTTGCCTCACGCGCTTAGTCTGATGGATATAGCTGACAAAGTAGTTTCCCGCGCGGCATGGAACAGCAAATCAGAAGGAGAGAAACAGCAGGCTCTAATAAACTCGCAAAGAGCAGACGTATATGAGAAGTACGGAAACCTGACGTCCGGACTGGATTCATTGAATAACGCGCAATTTCAAAACAGGATGGATTATATACAAAAGCGTCAGAATGAGCATTATAACACATTCGATAGCATAACGGAAAGTTATAGGAAGTCGGCGAACTGGGGGCAAGATCCGGCGAAACGCGTCGAACACCTGGACTTTGAAAACAATTACGACCGCTTTAACTTCCTTGGCCGGGCAAAAGCATTCGAAAAACTCGGAGAGGACTTAAAAAAAGCCTGGAATAATAAGGCTTTACCCGCGCCTACAACCCCGCCGAACACTTCCGAAACTACTAATAACGGCGACATATCCGGCATTAGCAATTCTATAGACCGTGTAACCGGTTCCGCGCAGGCTCCGCGTAATATTACCGTAAATATCGACGCATTCAACAAAGGCGGGATAAACACGCAAAACACCTCCCTGCAAAATATGGACGCCAAACAGATCGAAGACTGGTTTGTAGATATGTGCTACCGGGCTATCCGTAATGTAGAACTAGGTTATAATTAAGCTATGAAGACACGCACAAAGTCAGAGATGAATAAGATTCGCGATATCGCGGAAGATTATTATATACGCCTGGGTAAAAAAGGCCGCGACATCGCGGATATGCTCGGTGTGACCGAACAAACTATTATCGCCTGGAAGAAAGGCCGCGACGGCGAAAGGACGTGGGACGAACGCAAGCGGGATATGGAATTAACCCCGTTGAAAATCCGGGAGCTGATACTCCAGGAAGCGCACAAAACGCTGTCCGGGCAAAAGTCGGAACTGGATGCTGACCGCCTGGCCAAGCTGATGGCGGCATACGACCGCCTCAGCAAGAAGACAAACCCGCGCACGGTGATGGATGTATTTATGATGTTTGACAACTGGATGACGGATGAAGAACCGGATTTGGTCGTCAAGTTTACGGAGTACCATAGACGGTTTTTATTTTATATAATAGAAAGGGAGAGTTAAAGATGGGTTTCAACCGATACCACCACCTGCTAAAGGTAAGGGATGTTTGCGAAATATTCGAGATGTATAAAAAGAAGGGGTTACCCTCTAATTATATACACGCAAATTACATATATCCGAAATATTTTATCGGCATCAAAACGGTATATAACTACCTGGGTATTCCTTACAAAAAGCAGATAGAAGAGTTTGAAAAAGAAATGAATAAAGCAAAAGTAAAATGAAAGAAATCAAGGTTTACGGCCAGATAGGCCGCGAGGTCACCGCCCAATGGTTTACGGACGAACTGAACGCAGCCAGGCAAAGCGGCGCCAAAGGTGTCGTTATCCGGCTGCATTCGCCCGGCGGTGAAGTGTTTGACGGCAATGCTATGTACAACGCTATGAAGCAAAGCGGGTTACATATTAAAATAGTTGTAGACGGCATGGCGGCCAGTATGGCGTCTTTCCTGTTATTGGCGGCTGATGAGGTGGAAGTACCGGACAATGCCCTGATCATGATACACCGCCCGTATTCATACGCGGAGGGCAACGCCGACGCGATAGAGGGCGACATCAAGGTATTGCGGGACATAGAGAACGAAATGATAAAGGGTTACGCGGCTAAGACAGGCCTGACGCCCGAAGAGGTTAAAAACATGTGGTTCGACGGCGTCGACCACTGGTTGAACGCCGATGAGGCTATCAGCTACCACCTGGCAGACCGCAAAATAAGCCAGATAGCCAAAGGCGTTGCCGCCCTGGTTACTAAAAACATGCATGCTGATAGCGTGTATAAGCGGTTTTCCGCGAGTTTAAACATTAAAAGCGAGTACAACATGAAAAAGGAACTGATAGATACATTCGACCTGCAAGGCGTTACGGAAGCAAGCAGCGACGAGGAGGTAGTCCAGGCACTTGTAGATAAGTTCGACGCGCTGGAAAAACAGGTGAACGCAAGCGCAGAAGCGCAGGTTGACGCGCTGATAGATGCGGCTGTGGATGCCAGGAAGATAACAGCCATGCAGCGCAGCAAATACAAGGACATAGGCCTCAAAATGGGTGTATCGACACTAACGGGCGTACTCGGCGATATAAAGCCCTACGTTCCCATCAGGTCGCAGATACAGGGCAAAGGAACCCCGGAGGCCTCCGTATCCGGGATAAAAGCCCGGGGCGAGTGGACGCTCGACGACTACCGCAAGAACGCCCCGAACGAGCTACGCGACAACCCGGAACTATACAAAAAACTCGTAAAAGCGCAATACGGGGAATAAGGGCAAAGCGCACAATCGGAAATAAGGCGTTTAAGAGCCGTTTAAGAGCGGTTTTTTACAGCAAGTAATATAATTATACCAAAACAATAAAAATAATAGGATTATGGCAGGTTTACAACAAGAAATTTGGGTGAAACAAATAATGGAAAAATTCTACCCGGATAGTTCCTTCCTTAAATATGTGAAGGACTTTAGCGCGATGGTGGAAAAACACGCTATCAACATGGCGGAAGCGGGCATAGACCCGCAGGTGCTTATTAATAACACGACGTATCCCATAGTCGTCAACCAGCGGGTGGATACACCCATCAGTATCGAGCTGGACAAGTTCGAGACTGAGAACACGCTCGTGCGCCACCCGGAGGTAATAGAATACAGCTACAACCAACTGGAGAGCGTGCTGATGGGACACCGCAACACGCTCCGCGCAACAACCGGGGCAAAGGCCGCGCACGCCTACGCGCCCAACGGCGACACGGAGGACACACCGGTAATACTGACAACGGGCGAAACGTCAGGCGCGCGCAAGCGGCTAAGGATAGAGGATTTGCTCCTTCTGAAGGAACGATTCGATAACAACGACGTGCCCCTCGACAGCCGCTACCTGGTGCTGCACCCCTCGCACGTTACCGACCTGATCCTGATCGACACCAAGATGTTCAAGGATATTGCCGACGTGGTGAACGGGGAACCGAAACGCCTGGCGGGGTTCAACGTGCTGCAATTCTCCAAAACGGCATATTACAACCTCAGCAACATGACTAAGAAGGCTTTCGGCTCGGCTCCGACCGACGGTGACGGCTTTAGCTCCCTTGCCTTCCAGGGCGAGGAGGTGATGAAGGCCGACGGCGTGGTAACGCTCTACTCTACCGAGAAAGACCCGCGCGAAAGGGCGACTATCGTAGGCTTTGAAAAACGCTTCGTAGCCGTGCCTATCCGCAACAAGGGAATAGCCGCCATTGTGAGTGGCGCGGCATAGTATTTTTGTTTCTTTCCATATATTTGTATTTGACGGGGTTTGTAGCGTGACGGCTGCAAGCCCCGTTTTTTTTTGCCGTAGGTATTGTTTATATCGTTTTTATACCTATCTTTGTGGTGTCGGGGATGCGTCCCGGACGCCCCCGGAGGGCGGATGGCTGTAAAATGCTGTTTGCCCTCCGGCGTATTTATAGGGTATTCACAAAATGTGAACACAAGCAAAGGCGGTTCCGGGGAACCGCCTTTGCAGGAATTTTAAATTTGGAAAGATACGCGTTTAAACAGGGTTTAAACGTTTTTCATCAGCTTGCCCGCGATACGCAGGCGGAGGTCTTTGTCCTCTATCTCCATAATGTCGATAAGTATATCCCTACGGAAAGCCTCCGTCTTTTTGGCTTTCGCCTCCCCGGCTTTCTTCTCCCGGTTCCTTTCCTTTGCCTGTTCCGCTTTGCGGCGGCGTTCGTCGCGCTCTTTGGCGGCTGTTGCCTTCTTTGCCTGTTCCTGTATCTCCGGGCGTTTGTAGAGGCGGTAAAAATTGCCCGCGTTGTTGCGTGCGCCTTCGAATAACGCCCTTACCTCGTCCTCCTGGCGGCTTACCTGCTGCTGCATCAGGATATAGGCGCGGCGGTCCAGTTCCTTGAGACGGGCGTCGGCATATTCCGTCTGGTTTATAATCAGTTCCTCCGCCCAGTCGCGGAACAGCCGGGCGCGTTCGCCCCTGGCTGTAAAGCCCAGGCGGATAACGCCCCGTTTTGTCCAGAATATAGCATCCGGATGGGACAAGGGGGACAAATTGTCCCCCTCCTCTATATTACTCACATTCACGCCTCTAAGGTAGTGTTTGCCCTCTGTAAATTCGTCGGCCCTCCGTTGCAGGTGTTTTCTTATACTGTTTTCGTCTACATCGTAGCCGTTGGCTACCTGCCTGGTAGTCATCAGGTATCCGTGTTCGGGCGCCGGGTGTACAAATACGGTCAGTCCGTCCGTCACCTGGTAGCTGATAGCTTCTATTGCTTTTTGCTTATCTTGCATACTATTAAGGTATTTATTAAGGGCTTAACACGCGGTTAAGCCCTTTTGTTTAGCTTATCGATTAAATAAATGTATGCTGTTCAGCATTATACTATTGTAGCCTATATCGGTAAGTATCATACTATCTATTAGTTCTATATTTAAATAGTTGCAGGCTGTCTTCAGGGATTTTATAGCCTCGATATCTTCGGCGCTTTCTTTCAGGTTGCCCGACGGGTGGTTATGCGCCATTATGATGCGCGAGGAGTTACATTGCAACGCTATTTGAATGATTATACGGATATCTATAACCGTCCCGGAATAACCCCCCTTACTTATCTGCGATACGCCTATAACCTTTAGTCCGTGGTTCAGGTACATAACCCATACTTCCTCGTGATGCCTCATAAACCCGTTGAATACCGGTAAGAATGTTTTTGCGGCGTCTTCCGTATCGATTATTGTTTTCATTTTGTCCGATGGGTCGGCGTTGTACGAAACTTTGATTTCAGGCAGTTTGTAAGCCTTTGTTGAATTCTTATTGTCAGACATTTTTATAAGAATTGCGATAAAATAAGAACGCCCCCGTAGATGTGTCTGACACATATACGCAGGGCGGATAGTCGCCGGTTCTTTCGTTCCGGCCATCATAGGGGCGTTCCCTTATATCTTGTTTAAATAAAATCGGTTGATTTCTTTTGCCCAAGATTAATATGTATCAGACAGGGGCAAAGTAAGGTATTTAGTTTTGGATATGCAATAAATTAAGATATTTTAACTAGTGATTAAGAGCAGAATTTGTACGATTTGTTTTTTTATTTTGGATATTTATACATGTTTTCGATTTGTTAAAAACATGTCCACATACGTTTACAGATAACGTTTTAACAAATTTTAATGCGTGTTTCCGCTATTTTGAAATTTGTGGGATTTGAAATGCCGATTTAATTGGGTCGCAAATCAAACTTGAATCATCATTATAGATTTCGGAGTTGAATATGTTAATCTTATTGGGAGAGATAATAAAATTGTTGTTGTTTTCAGTATTGAATACACCAATTTCATTATTGCTCCCATTTTCAAATGAGAATTCAGGCAAGCCTTCTCCTTTCAGAAAAACATCATGAAATATTTTTAATAGGTTGATATCTTTTTTATTCTGTTTAATGGAGTTAATTTTTCCTTTCCAAAAGGCAGAGTTGTACGAACCTTCAATACTTGTACCCGTTATATCTACATCTAACAACAGAGTTTTGTAGCCTCTTTCGACTAATAGGGCAGATAAATTTAATGCAGCGGTAGTTTTACCTACTCCTCCTTTTCTTGATTCGACACTGATAATTTTATATTTCATGAATTCACATACTTTAAAGCGTATGCAAAGTTACTAAATCCTTTAACATATTTCATATATTCCTCATACATAAACACAAAAGTAGTCTAAGTTTACTTCTTCTAATATGAATAAATTGGATGTAGACTCCATACAAACAGGATGTTAGATGGAATTTAAGAGGATTTGGGTAATGATTTGGCAACCGCTCTTCATTTATGGAAAGAATATTTCAGCCTTGACCTTTTATTCTTGGAATATAGCTTTGCGTTCAGATAAATATATACATTCATTAGCATTCTCCTTAAAATCCCATCACTTTTTTTATTACAGTCATTTCTTCTTCTGAAGTCAGCATTTTTAATAATTCAAATGCGACATTTGGAGCTGTCTCCGGACAATAAGACGTAATAATATTACCATCCACTACTATCGGTTCGTTCACAACAATCACTCCAAATTCTTTCAGTTTTTCTTGCCAATAACCGTTTTTTAGGTGGTAAGTAGTTGCTTTCCGATTCTTGAGAACTTCACTTTTTGCTACAGGGAATGCTCCGGAACATACTGTGGCAATAATTTTACCTTTTGCATTAAATTCCCTTATTAATTTTAAGAATCTTTCATCGTATGCTTCTTCATAAAAACCAAATTCCCCAAATCCACCAGGTATTGCTAAGGCGTCATATTCGTCAACGTTTATTTCTCCAATGGTTTTATCGACTATTACAGGTACATTGAAAGTACTTATAACTTTTTCAGTAAAACCACAAGTGTCAACGAACAGGTTATGTCCATAATCAACTCTGGCCCAACCAAGAATATCTATAAAAGCACAAAACTCCATGGTTTCAAATGCTTTTGCCAGAAACACTAATACTTTCTTATTTTGCATACTTTTCAAAAGTATTTGTTAAAATCTTGATAGTTTTATTCTTCTCACCTTACAGTCAAAGTTATTCAGTGTCCCGCTTTTCGATTCTTTATTTCTTATTTTTTGAAAATTCAATCAACTTGATTGGAGCTTCATCATACAGAATCATTACTGACCTAAGTCCCTCAGAAGGATTACATCTGAATAGCATTGAAATTTGAAATTATAGTGTCCTCATAAAGTTTTTTTGAAAAACAGACACTCTTTTCCATATTTTCATATTGCCCATAATTAGGAATTTGAATGTAATTGTTCTTTTTATATAGTCTTACGGCTTCGGGTAACATATTTCCAGTCTCCAGAATACTTTTCTGAAATCCTAATTGTTTTGCCCATATTTCCAATTCCACTAATATTTTAGAGCCAACTCCTTGCTTTCTTGCGTTGATGGATACAAACATTCTTTTCACTTCAATCGTATCAGTATCATATTTTCTGATTGCTCCACAGCCAACGGCTTTCTTATCAATATATGCAACAACTACGTGTTTTATAGATTCAAGCTTATTGTATTGTTTACATTCGGAATGAGCTCTTTCGTCAGCACATGTCAAATGCTTTTCCAATTCAACTACTAATTCTCGGAAATCTTCATTTTCGGAATTTGTCCGTTTAAATTCAATATTCAACATTTCCATACTAAAAAACGCTTATTAAATACAGGTACTTTTTATTCTTAGAACTAATTCTTCTATTTTATTTTTGTGATCTCCCCGTACTTGTTCTATATCCAATGTTCCGCCAAGAATGAGCATTTCTTTATGCTCGAACCGTTTTCCGAGCCTGTCGTTCAACATAATTGTTTTCATACTTTGTGAAATTCCAATCTCGTGAAGGAATTCGTTTGGATGTCCTGCCGTGCAAATTGCAATTCCATATTTTACGATTTTCATTTTCGGAAAATAGGTTTTATGGCCATATGCATAACCAACGGAATAGACTCTATCGAACCAGCCTTTCAGTATTGCAGGACAGTCGCTCCACCAAACAGGGTAAAGAAATATGATGCAATCAGCCTCTTCTATTTTCTCATGTTCTGCAATTATGTCGTCTGGAATTGGCATCTCTATTTTTGCAAAACTTTCCCGTTGGTATTCTTTTTCCGTCATATTGCTTTGAAAATCCATTGCATACAAGTCGGAAACCTTTACATCCCATTTTTGGATTGCCAACAAAGCTTTCAATTGCTCTAATATTTGAAAAGTGTATGAGTCCTTGCTTGGATGGCTGTAGACTATTAAGATATTCATTTGAAACTTCTATTCATGTTGATTGATTGGCCTTTGCTACAACAATTAAAAATAAAAAGCGTTTATTTTCAATTCAATGGAATTTCTTTATTCTTTTATTGCGTTTATCAATACAAACGGAATACTCAATTTAAGTTTTCCCAATAATTTGGCTTGTTCATTCAGTTTTTCTTCAATAATATCAAAAATCCTATCGACAGAGTCAACAGGTAAAAGTTTTCTCCATGAACCCATAAATGCAATTCGTATAAAATAATGATTCAACATAGTTGTACCATCTGGAAATCGATAATCAAATTGATCGTATTCCAGATCTTTTATTCTAAATCCATTCTTTTGTAGTTTATATATTATAGTCTTAACATCAGGACGTTTTTGAGAAATGTGCTGGTTGACAGACTCTATTTCTTTTTGTAAGCCTAGTTCTGCGAGAGTTCTTTTCAATGTATCATAGAACTCAAACATGCTTGCGTCTAAGTTCATTGTTTGAACAAATTGACCGTTTTTCTTTATGATTCTGGCACATTCACGAAATACCTGATCCAGGTTATTCACATTATTCGTTCCATTATTACTTGTTATAAGCTCTACAGAGTTGTTTTTCAGTGGTATTGACTCTGCTATTCCATCAATAATTGTGACATTATTGATGCCAAAGATTTCCAATTTTTTCTTTGTTCGCTTAATAGCTTCTTTCCATGGATCTATTCCATAGACAATAGAACTATTTCCTAGCCGCATCGCTATTTCTGTAAGTGGAAAACCTGTTCCAAAACCAATATCGATAGCTGAAATATTAAGTTTATAATCAATGTAGTCAAGTAATTTTAAGCCAAATGGAGCTGACCAAATGGGTAGTTCGTCCCCTACATCAACATATTTAGTTAAATTGTAATCGCCTTCTGAATATTTATTCATTGTTGAAACTTATTTTTTGTTTGCTAGCTTCTAATATTCAAAAACTAGTTAGGTACGGCTTTCATCTCAATGACCTTTTAAATCCTTTATGTGAAGTAGAACTAAATCCTACTTCAAGATTAATGGGATTTCATAGGGGCAAAATTAGCAAATATCTACGAATCAACCATATTTATCGCTTAATACCTTTACTTTTACTCATTTCAGACTTGATGTTGGATCTTGTATAATGGTTTGCTGATTTTCTAACTTCCTGATATTTCTGTTTGAACCAATCGAAAATATTCTGCCCGTTGATAGATAATTTCAGTCTGTCGGAATCCTTGCTCTCTTCATCGGGAAGCCTGTCATTCAGGTTTTAGTACTGATTATTTTTTCGTATAAGGGTATTGGTAACGGCCTGAGAAGCGAATATTATGGTTGATTTTATCATATATGTAACAGGATATAATGTGATTAGTATTTTAAATTGAAAAATCCATTCAGATCCGCTTCTATTTCATCATTGATATCGTTGAACTTATCCTGGAATTTTTCCCTGAAGTAGAAGCAATTGTTTACTTCAACCATCATGTTTTCTTCAAGCATGCTGAGGATTGTAAGGTCATCGGCCATTTTCATAATCCGGGAGTGTACATTATCCCTGTCTCCGCCTTCGATGGCTTCAGAAGAATCTTTCATCAGCCGTTCGATTTCGGAAACATACTTTTGAACCAGCGAATAGTTCTCACTATCATATCGGCTAAGGATGGTTCCATCTTCATAGATAAAAGCATCCGGAAGTAAATTATACTTTCCTACCAGTCCATGTAACGCCAGACGGGTTGCATAATCATGTATCCGGTTATAAGTCGAAGTCATCAGGAAATGGATGATATCTGAAAACTGCGGCGGATAAACCATAAAGCCTTTTTGCTCTGTCTCCAGCTCCTGTTCTATCCCATCGACATAAATCTCCGGCAAGCCATGTTCCTGCTCAACTAAATATACTTCGGTTATCGCCACATTATAAGTGCCATGTTTGCCCCACAGGGTTGAGATAACCGGATATCCGTCTTCAAAGCCGGCGTCTTCGTCATCTATATCAGGCGAAATGTATTTGAACCTGCCGTTATTTGCTTTAAGTGTACAAATAATGGCTTCTTTTATTTCTTCCTGCAATTTGGATTTTTTATCGACAAGTTCTTTATATTTCAAGTATTGCATAGTGGTATTTTATTTGTAAGTCAGATTAATTTTATATTCTTGTTAATGTACAATTATCGTCGCTCCCCAGATAAATATATTGCGCCCTGGCGTATGGTTCCCCGTTCTTCTTTATTTTGAAGCCATGCACAGGCCTTATCCTGTTGTCCCTGCCAGTCCGGAATTCCGAGACGACCCATTCCTCGTCCGGACTGCCGGGATTCTCCGGAAAACGGATAACATACCTTTCATTCAGCACATAGCCTTGCTTGCGTATAAATTCCGTTTCCAGTTTATAGTAACGCTCCTTACTTTCCAGTTCTTCGATCTTCAGGAAATCCCGGATAATCTCTTCTGACGAATGTATGAATGTCAGGTATTCGCTACCGGACATAGATTGGCGTTGTTCCCCGAATATTTTGTACATTCCTTCAAAATCCAATATCCTTGAGCCTATGGAACGGAACAAAGTATCGATGCATTTTCCGATGGCTCCGGCGGTACCCGGGTTCAGGTTATTTTCAAAAGGGCGCATCATCCATTTGGTCACGCTTTCTTTCGTCAGGAATTCCCTGAGGTTCTTAATTTCGGCAATCCTTCTTCTTGACTGGTCTGATCCTTCATTCATATTTTATATTATTAGTGAGTGTAATCAAATAGGGTATGTCTTGTGAAATCAACATACCCTTCTTCCTGCAGTAATTCGATGTAATCCCGGAGCATATAATCTCCAAAATACCATAAATTCTCATAATTAACAGGGTATCCGTCATGGCTGTTATCTCCGTCTTCCGGATATATAGCTCCCTGTCCGATTACCGGGGCTTCCGTTAATCCAATATTGTACAGGCAATCCCAATCGTTTCCTATATATCCCGAATCTTCCATCATATCGGCCAGATAATGCCTTTCGTCACAATACCGGCGGGATAGTATATCCTGGAAATCATTATGGTCATCTATGGCAATCCTCAGATTCGTATTATCAAGAACAGTAAATCTTATTGCTGACATTATTATGGCTTATTTGATATTAAGTAATAGGAATAAAAAAGAGAAAGGGTTTACAGCTATAGTGCAAATAAACCCCCGGTCAAGTCATTATGGCATTAATCAACTTGCTATTTCATACTCTGCCGTTTCTTTTTTCAGTTTCCTTTTTATTAAATCAAGGGAAACCGCTTCATACTCATTATTGTCACCGGCAGTATAAAGGACATTGGCATTCATCAGCGAATGTGCGTATATTTTTGTCCCGTCCGCTGTGTCAACGAGCCTTACATCTAAATAAGGGTTAACCTGCTTGCCCTTCAATCCTTTTGCCGGAACCGGTTTAACGAATTGCGGGTCATTATCCGCGATCAGCTTCTCAAACCATGTCTTATGGAATGTACTTACGGTACGGCTAAAGACGATTGACGGCTTGATTGACATAGGGCTACGGCGCGTCATAACCAGGCGGTTGCATTCAAAACGGCCGTCTTTATCGGCAAAGAACCCGATATATGCTTCTCCTATTTCGCAGTAGGTGTAATTCCCGTGTTTCTCCCTGACCTCCTCATAGGAACATTTACCTGCAAAGAATTCCTTTGGCAATCCTGTTTCCATTGTGAAATCCTGGAAGTACCGCGCAGGAATATATTCTTCGAGTTTATGTTTTTTACTCCATGTATCGACATCCTTGTATGCCTCTACAGCCAAATCGTATGTAACCAGGTCCTGACGGGCATACTGTATTTTGGAAATATATTTTCCAAGTATTGTATTTACCATCTCCTGCGTTTGCAGTTCAACAGGAAGCCTTCTGAACCAATAATAGTCCTTACAATTCTCCATACAGAAATTTATAAAATCCTGTGTCCAGATTTGCGGGGCGAACTCCGGACTCTCATAGTTTTGTTTCAGTACAATAGCCCGGCAAATTTCATCGTCGAACTTACTGGCATCGAACTTGTCATAGATGTATTTGGTTTTGTATGAATCTTTTTCGCTGTTTATCGCTAAAATCAGCCGGCTCTTTTTCCAGAATTTCTGAGGCAGGTCGGATAACCTGCCCGGACTGTCTTTGACTATAATATCGGCCATTTCGTCATCCATAACATCAAGTAAAGGCTGCCGGAGCCCTTTCTTTTCATCGAAAAAATCATGGACACGGTTATTGCCTGACAACAATGCCGCTTTTAATACATCATAATTCAGCTTATCCTGAGGTACGGACAAAATATCTTTCTTTCCCACCTCTGCATAATAGTCGTTCTTCTTATACTTATCCGGCGTCAGGAAAGCAATATATTCAACAGCCATGCTCGTATTGAATAAACTGAAATAAAAAGATTTATCTTTGATTACGTCCGGTACATACGCCAATAATATCTGGATAAGTTTCATCTGAACTTTTTTATCAGAGGAACTGCTATTAGAGTAACCGCCTCTTCTGCCATAGCTGTATGATGACGATGAACTCCCGGAAGAATAAATCGATTTGACACCGTCCAATGCAATCTGAGCATCCCAGTTTTTTTCCGGGACAAGCGGAAGGTAATGCAGATGTTTGTGGGCACTGCCTATTATTTGCTCCAGCATATATACCGAACGTTTTTCTTCCGGTACCTTAAAATAGTTTTCCAGTGATTTGCCGACTGACATATCGCATACCTTTTGAGTCCGGGCAATTTCCGGGATGGATGAAAGGCTGAAAGTATCGAAACTATAACCTTTCGCATTGTCAAGTATAAGGTTTATGTTATCGTCCGTCATATACTCTTTTGGAAGGATATTCAGTAATGCAATGTTGGCTTCGTTTATGGCCGCCCGGTATATTTCAGGAGTAACCAATTCTTTTGGAAGCTTTTTTATAGCTTCATATATATCTGTACTGCTCATTGTTTATTTATTATCTTGATTAATTATGCTACTATTTTTTGTTCTCCCCATCGGATGTGGAACTTGCCTTCCTTGTCTTGTTCACGGGTAAACAGGCTGTCGATCACGGATGTAGAAACACCGAACTCATCGAATAAGGCAGATTCCTCCGTCACTTCCCCTGTCTGTATAAAATCATTGAGGCGTTCCTTGGTAAGGATCAGCGCCATGATATTCTGTTCTATCGAATCGGAGTAATTGACGAAATGTACGTTCGTATGCCCTTCGGAGTCGAAGCGGATAAAGCGGAAGTAGAACTGTTCCATGCGCGGGATATTCCATTGCAGGGATTCAAGGATCACCTCGTTGCATTCCGGGATATTTACCGAGCTCTTGAGGCTTTGCTGCATACAGATAAGGATACCGTCCTTCGTGCACTGGAACTCCTGTAGCAGCTTCTTCCGTTTTCCGAATGAGATTTCCCCTTTGATTACGAACAACGGCCTTTCCGGGAATACTTTTGACATGTGCGCCTGGTAATACTCCAGCGCTTCGAGCGAGGTACAGCCGATAGCTACCTTATCCCGGATATTATGTACCATATTTTCGATATGCAATACCTTTTGCGGCAGGGAGCCGCTACAGTACCCCGGCATCAGGTCGGGGACGGAACAGGCCTTGATCAGCAGTTGTATCTGGCGCACAATTGCCAAAGAATTATCCTTCCGCTGGTCTCCCGTTGTGTTGAAATACATATCCACAACGGAGAAAAATTCTTTGATAACCTTTTCATAAACGCCAAGCTCCCCTTCGGCAGGCCTAACTGTTTGGGTATGGATGGAATATTTGTCCCCGGCAAATTCCCTGAACTTACGGGTAATGATCGCTTTACCGATGATTTCCCACAGGCTGCTTTTGTTGTATACATCCTGGTTCTGTTTTTCGATACCGAATACAGAAGCCTTGCCCGGGTTGAAGCAGGACTTGAACAGGGTGGCTCCACCCCTCGGTGGGAATGGTTTCAGATAATAGGAATTCATGCGTTCCTTTATCACCCGCTTATCGTCCTCATAATACGATACCGGGCAATAGCACATAAAGTTCATGGAACTGTTATACAGCAACTGGAACTGGGAGAAAAGCTCGCTGATATAATTGCGCGTGGTTGTACCGGTACCCAGCATCTTATATTTTACCCTGCGGAAACATTTTAACGTACGTTTTGTGCGCAGGCTCTGGTCGCTGGTCAGTTCGTCGGACTCATCGAAAAGCAGGCAGGCCTTCTGTGATTTCTTTTTCAGGTAAAGCCTTAAGGCGTCATCGATCCTGCCGAGCATGGAAACCGAAAGTATCACAAATTTGCCTTCTTCCAGGTTATCGAAGTGCTCAGGTCTGGAGACGATTGTAAACTTCTCGTTGTTGTACCTGAGGAAATGCGCCCATGTCATATGGATGGCAATGGACGGGGCCACAACGAAGACATTCTTTACCCGCCTGTTATCCATCTGGTATTTACCGAAATGGTACAATACCGCGGTTTTCCCCGAGCCTTGCTGCCAGTTCAGCAGGGAGTACCGCTTCTGGTACAGCAGTCCCATATCGTATTTCTGCGGTTCGTTGAAACGGCACAGGCTTTGCTTCATCCCGGTAAATGTAAGGCTGTCGATATAGGCATCCAACACAGGATCACGCTGCATATCCTTCCACTGTGTATTCTCCCGCAGGAATTCACGCTTCCTCTTGGCTATATTTTTACCTGCCATACGGTATTGCCGTTGCAGTTCAGGAGTCATCTTTGCCGGGGCCGGGAGTTCCGCTCCATTGGCGACAAGGTCATACAGGGGAACATACTTGTCCGTATTCCTTTCCGAAAACGGGTTAGCCAGGTTTTTCAGCTTATAGCCGTACTGGGTTCGGCGGAGTACATGCTTCTTTTCCGGCTTTATGTTCTGCCGTTTTATAATGCGCCTCAGCCTGTTGAGTACCTGCGCAGGGCTTATCTTCTCATATTTCTCCCACTTTTCCCGCTGTTCGGATGTACAGTTTGCCGGGGATTGCTGGTTGCGGTATTTTGATACGAAAGCAACGGCTTTGGGATACTGCCTGGCCAGATGTTTATGGGTCTTCAGTTCATAGAGGTATTTATCCAGCGTCTGTTCAAAGGATTTAACTCCTTCATGGCACGACATGCTTTTGAATAACGTATTCAATTGAACGTCCTTCCGGGATACCTTTAGTGATTTTCCCTGCTGTTTCGGGTCTTTGGATTCCTTATATTTTTTCAGCCTGCTTTCGAGGCTTCCTTCGGAAAGCATATTCCGTTCCCTGAGAAGCTTTAGCTTTAATCTTCTCTTCCCTTCATTAATGGAAGTAAGCCGCTTTTGCAGTTCATCCATTGAAACAAAGCCTTCGGGATCATAAGGGTTCATTTCCATATATTCCGACCGGGAAAGGAAAGCCATGATCTTTGTTTCATAGTCCTGTACGCCTACGGCCTTGAATGTGGATGCGTCGAGCTTTACCTGTCCTACAAACTAAAGTCCCTATTCATCATATTGATATACATCCTGTCGGCTGACGCGCTCTGGAGATATGAATACGGCATGACTAACAGCATCAGCCCACCCGGATTCAGCAGCCAGTATGCTTTGTGTGTATAAAAATGCTGTGAACGGACGTCTTCTATGGTCAGGTTAAAAGGCGGGTTACCTAAAATGATATCGAATTTCATCTTCGGGTCATAGAACCGCATGTCGTCTACCGATATATTGGCGTCCGGATACAGGCGTTTAGCCACCTTTACCGCATCTTCATCGATATCGAAGCCGTAGGCATTATATTCATTGGGAAGGTGGTTGTAAAAATTCCCTATTCCACAGCACATATCGAGCACTGTATCGGATGCTGCCGGCGCCGCCAGCTCTACCATTTTGCGGCAAACATCATGGGGCGTGAAGAACTGGCCTTTTTCAATGGCCCTTTTTGCTTCGGCGTATTCATGGTAGTTATCGAAATCGTCCCGGTGAAGGCCATGGAGGCCGCCAATGCCGGTGTAATTATTGTATATCTCCGCATTGGTGTAGTCTTTCCTGCCCTGTAAGACGGACATAAGTATTTTCTCATTCAGCCCGGCCCGCTTGTTTTGGGGAATGGTATTTTCTATAATGGGGTATTTCATATTTCTCAGGAAGCTTTTTTAACGGCAGGATGAATGATCGTCAGTAATTTCTCCCCGCGGAAGATGTAGTAGGTTTTATTATCCCTGCCGGAGCTTGCCCTGACTTCTTCCCATGTGTGGAATTCCTTTTCCGATAGTGTCTGGTAACTGCAATCAGGCTCATAAGTATAGACAGTTAGTCCGTCCATACGTGTACTTTTTTGCAGTACCGATGCATCGATAGTCTTTATATTTTCTTTATGGGAACCAACAAGGATATACCACTGGCCATCATCGAACAGGAAGCAACAGTTCAGGCCTGAACGGCAGTCCCGTTCGAGTTTCTTTACAAAATCTTCTTCCGAATCCGCAAACTGGGTCCCGTGTTTTCCGGGGCTTAGTTTCCTGTCACGGATAATAGCTTCACAGTTAACCAGATCATCCTCCCCTTTCGATTTTTTATAGGGTGATGTGCCCAGCCAGTGGAGGTTGCCCAGCTCGATCAAAGTATTTACCTTTCCGGGTGATTTGTAGAAGTTTCTGAGTGTTGCGACAATTTTATCGAACTTATGTTTGTATTCCGTTGATACGGATATATAGCGGATATTCCCGCTTTCGCTTTTCATTCCTATTAAGAGGCTCATGTTTATTTTTATTTAATTGGTTTTGAATAGTATTAAAGACTAGGGAGTAATCCCGGTTGAAGTTTGTAGTGGCATAAAAAGAGAAACCGTACCAACAAAATTGCTGATACGGTAATAATCATATTTTTTCCGGTTATTAGAACTTTATCGATTCATATACACTGTTTATTTCATCCTGCCGCAGTCCGATATACACTTTTGTGATTTCCAGGCTGGAATGACGGAATATGGCGTTGAGCAGTATAAGCGATTCCGCAGATCGGTTATTTATCTCGTAGACATAGCGTCCGAATGTTTTGCGGAAGCTGTGGCTGGAGAAATTCCTGATGGGGATTCTGTACTTATCCCTGAATTTCCGCATCGATTCATTGATATGGGCAATGGAATAGGCTGCCCTGTTTTTAGGGTTATACAGTAACAGCTGGTTTATATCCGGGCTGTCCATGTTTTGATAGATTCCTGCAATCATGTCCCTTACATCCTGTTTTACGGGGATTCTCCTCGGCTTGCATTTCTTCCTGGTTTTGTGCTCCGTCAGGATTACTTCATTCTTGTTCAATATCTCAGACCAGCGCAGGTTACGGACATCCGTTATCCGAAGGGCAAAGTAGAATGACACAATACAGAATAGCTGCCACCTGTATTCTTTTTCCATCTCTAATGCGTTGATTAACCTGTTGAAATCCTCAAAGCTGAGAGGCTCTGCTGTTGTTATTGATCCTTTACGTGACATAGGCTTTATTAAATAAAAAAAGCAGACCTTTAGTATCTGCTTTGGCTGTTTTAAAATACAATCTGATTTATATCAGGTTATCATTGGGAATTTCTTCGCCGGAATAAGGATTATAGATTTTACAGGAGGCTATGGCTTCGGATTTCACTCCGAATAATCCCTGGTCGACAGAATAGAAAACTTCAAGGACAATAGGTATATGGGCTATGTGTTCTTCCGCTTCCTGTTCTGTCATGCCGGATTTATGGATTAACTCATATTTCTTACGTTCATAGGCTGCCGGAGTTTTTTCTTTTGTAAGCCATATTTCAATCGTATCTCCTTCCTCTTCCTTAATATGCAGTGGTTGTTCTTCGTTATTCATTTTTCTGAATGTATTTTGTTGAATATTTTTATTTCATCGGAGAAGTTACTGTTTTTTTCGACTATTACCATCATATATTTCACAGGCTCGTTTCACAAGCATTATTCTATAACCATCACTCAGGTCTGCGTAGTATTTCTCTGCCGCACCACAAGCTGTGTCTTTTGCAAACTTGCACCATTTCTCCCAGAAATGAGGTGATTCCCAACTAAATATCTTTTCGCATTCTTCTTTGCACCATGCATTCCACATATAAAAAAAGTAACTTGAGACTATGTTTTCTTTGTAAGCCTCTTCATTTTGCGGTTTGATAACATCGAAGGTGAATATTGTGTCTTCCTCTTTTTTATTGAGGTGGTAACCGAGATGCCTGACCATATCGGCAAGTACATCTTTTTCTATTTCGTATAACTGAAGACTTGGACCGCCATAATATCCGAACAGGATAACCTGCTGTTCGAAAACTTCCATATACTTTGCTCCCCAGTAATCTGAGCCGTCCTGATTTTCAGAAAAGTTCAGTTCCTCGCCAATATTCAAATCTAACAGGCGCTTAGCTAACTCCAGAACGGTACATTGCCCGGTTGGTCGTTTTTCGGGGTGTTTGTTATGTAGCTTATTCATTGTTTTATATTTATGTTTGGGATTGGGTTCCATATCAAATTCATCTTTCAGTACTTCGTCAGAGAGATATTCAGTTGTTTCAGGGTCCGGTTTTGTTATAGTCGCATATTCCGGATTGATATCCAATTCATCGACTGTTGTTTCTTTCCGGCTTTCGTTTATCCATTGTAAAGCCCCTTCGAAATAGCAATGCGGACATTTATCCGCCCCTGTTGGTACCAACATATTTACTTCGCATTGGTTACAATGCACAAGGTCGCCACTATAAGCATAGAGGTAAATGATTTTTATATCAGTCATTATCTGAAATTTTATCTGATAATACCGTGTACTTCGACCAGGAGAAGATCTTCTTTCCACTTTTGTTTTATCTTTCCATTTCTAATCTGGTCGTAGATTATTTTAATATCATCTTCTTTACCGGAATAAAGTGTCCCGGCATTATCTATAATTCTCCACATAATTAGTTGTGTTTTTCTATAAGGCGTTTGTAACTTTTGTCATTTAACCAGAGAGTTGCGATTTGATCAACCACATTCATGGCCTGTTCGACGGTTGTAATTTTTGAACAACCGAAAAAACATCCTGTGAAAGAATAATCACTATCCGCACCGCAACTGAAAGTGTAGGTAAAATTTTTCCTGTCTATTACATATATTTTACCCCTGCGGCATTTCCTGCTCCACACGTCTTCCTTGACTACTTCACGGTTGTAGTAGTCGTTTGTTTTTGTCCATTGTGCCATAATGAATGTATTATAATTTAACAGGTGGATGTTTTTCCCTTAAAGTCTGAAGGATCTTCATATTCATGATTCAGCCATTTAACGGCATCCTCTTCGAATTCGAACTCTTCAATATTGCAATTGCCTGAGTTATTGTCAAATGCAATGAATACATTGCCGTCCTTATAATGGCCGTCACAAAGACCGTATTTATTGACTGCATAGTCTCCGTCTGCCAATTCCCAACGCGGTTTTTTAGGATAACCATACTCCAGGTAATATTCGAGGGAATGATATTCCCTTTGCCCTTCTTGGTTGATATGCCAATCCTGGTCCGGCTTATATGGAACCTCTGTTAAAAGATAGCTTAATACTTCCCTTGCTTTATCTCCGGTATACCTCATAGCTTTAAATTCAAGTTCTTCCATGATTACTTTATAATTTATCTTTCCACATCTTCGTGAACCGGATTCCAGTTATCAGTATCACAACAGAAACAATAGCTTGTATCAGGATGGCTTCTTCCGTCTTTACTCCCGCATGTCTTACAGGAGTAGTCTTTATCAATGAACGCTGTCAACCCTTTGTTCCTTTCCTTTACAATATTAATACGCTGCTGCAGAATATTTTTCTTGCGCGGGTCTTTGCTCCTGAAATAGTATTTGCACTTTTTGATTTCTTTTTGCATCAGGTCATCCGACCGGGCAATAAGCTCCGGGTTAACATCCTCTGATTTTCGTCCTTTCTTCATTATCATTATTTGTTAATATTAAGCGCATAAACCTTCTTGTTTGCGGGTAATGAAGGTCGTGTCAGGACGCTGGTATTTACCATCGACATAATCATTAGCCACTTTTTTATATGTAAGCCCGCAGATGATACCGCCATTATCCAGAAACCGTATGTCATCATCATTGGCATTGATAACAGGATACCCTTTGAATGTGGCAGGCAGTCCGCTTTCAAATACCACGGCCATGCGGTACCCTTGTTTGAGAAAGGCTTCACAATCATTCCAATTTTCACCGGAGTAGGAAAAAGTCAGGTCATAGTTGGCGTATTTTTTTACCAATTGCATATGTCCGGGAATCTTGGAATAATCGTAGAATTGCAGGTTGGGAAAGATCTGCAGGATATTTTTACCGTCGAGGGTGAATTCCTCCGGGCTAAGGTCTGAGGCGCAGTTTAAGCGGACAGCTAATTGCATACCTGCTTCTTTTGCCTTTTTGGTTGCCTGGCTGATCTCATGTACCAGCAAGCTCATAAATGCCGGCCTGTCCTCGAAAAAGAGCCTTGTCTTTTTGATGCGGGCGTTTTGGATCGTTCCGGCCTCTTTCCTGGCCAGAAATTCTATTTTACTCCTGCCTGATCCATGCAGGCAATATTTACTGCAATTAAACGATTCGGGGCATACATTATAACCGCTGATATTGTACGGCGCCAGATAGAGGCCATAGGTCATTACATTACGATTCAAACTTTTGATAAGTTTTGGAGAGGTTGAGCAAGAACCCAGATAGCTAATGCCTAATTGCCTTTTTATTTGGTTGGAAATTATTTTCTTCATGTTGTTGTATTATTATTTTGGAAACACTGACATCCAATAGGCTTTTGGTCCGAATCGTTCCAGGCCTTTGGTATCCGTGACCTTTTCGACAGTGTATCCCTGTTCTTTTAGTTGACTGATATCGTCCGTATCTTCAATTTTGAATATTTGATAGATATTCTCTTTATCAGGAGATTTTGCAAAGTGCATCCTGAACAGGTCAACAGGCAAGAAGAGGGATGCGTTGCTGCTTCGTGAGGTATTGGATATAAAACCAATATCACAACCAAACAGGAATGCGGTTTCTTCGCTGTACTTAATCCAGACGTATTTCATACAGGACCATTCACGCCTGCATTCGGACTCTTCGCATATCCAGTTACCATTTTCAAATGCACCACAGCCTGCACATAACGGACATGTTGAAATAGAAACTTTACAGGCGTCACCAATAATGGGTATCTGTACTGAACTGAGTTGTTCCCACGAGTCTTCTCCCATTTTCTTAGCCAGTGTAGCCAGTACATCATCACCGGCCAGGTGTGCGTCGTATCCGTATTCAAGCAGGCTATCCCGGTGGATAGTACCCGTGGGGAAATAATTGAGGTCTTCCCGTATCTGGCCAAGTAAAGCTTTTTCCTTTATGTCCAGTTTTTCTTTAGCGGAGAGGTATAGCCGTAGTTTTTCGAGTGTATCTATAAATCGCATCTTTTATTCATTTTCGTTATTATTCAGGAATCTTTCGGGAATAGGAATCTGCATGGCTGTATCGAAGAGTACCTGTTTCGCGGTTTTGCGGTTCCATCTGGCTTTGCCTGCAAAACGGTTAATTAGAGAGGCGCTTGCCTGAATAACCAGACAGCGGTCGATGCCTTCCATGAACTCCAGCGCTTCTTCGAGGGTATAGCCGTCATTCATTAGCGTTTTAGCAAAGACAGATACCTCAGATGTTGTCATTTGGGAAAATCCGGGGAATGTTTTTCTATCCATGTCATTTGAGTTTATTGTCGCGTCCGGGGTGGTTAATTATTCGTTATCTTCTTTCCATTCGATAGCAAGTGAATGGATCTTGGCCAACACTTTCATACTTAGTTTTTCGTATGGTACATCTTCTTCACCCATTTCCTGGTCTGTCTCTTTTGAATAAGTAATAAGGGTTACTTTATCGGCTCCGAACTGTTCGGCCAGTTGTGTTGTATAACTATCATCTTTGACTATAGGAGAGGAATCCGCCATAATACTTGCGGTCGAGAACTTACCATATTGGTCTATAATCTCCTTTATTTCCTTAATGTATTTAGTACGCAGCTCTTCAAGCTTCTGATTTTGAGGCGGCAATAACTTGCCACAGTGAGTACAATAATTACCTTTCCCGGAATTACAGCGTTCGCACTCAACTCCCAGGCCTTTTGTGTAGGCGTCTATGGCTTCATTAGTGATTTTCAGCGATAGAACGGATAATTCAACGGCGGCTTCTTCCACCGTCAGTCCTGTTACAGTTGATTCGTGCCCATCTATAAAGAGCTTTAAGTCTGCATGCCGTAGTATATCGTCACGCTTATAGTATCCGGGAAGGTACTTTTCAATAAAATCCCAGAATTCATCTGTTATTTTTTTAGTCTTTTTCATATCCTATGAAATTTTCATCATTAATAAGCAAGTAGTAATAGCCATTCAGAGTGTCCTTGTATTCGAGCGATAGATATCCCCGGATATCCCCCGGCAAGTTATAAGTATCCCCTTCATTGGTCAATTCAAGGCTGAGTGTCATCTCATAACCACGGAATGGAATCCGGGATGTCCTGTATTCAGCCTTGTTGGCAAGCGCTTCACGGAACTTTTTCGCTTCCCACGGATGTTGTTTCGCGATAGAGCTTAAAGAAATGATCTTACCGGAATTGATACTGCCGCCGCTTATCCCGTTATCATATGCGGACTTATTTTCATCAGCTCCGAGGCATTTACGGATAAAAGGGTTTGTAAAGGTGGCTTTGGCAGCTTCTTTTTTGCATTTAAGGACATGCCTCCTTTCGATTTCTCCGGGTGGCTTTTCTTTTGGAGGTTTTGGGAAATATACCTTGTTTACTTTATCCCAGTCAGAGAAATAATAACCTTTCGTTTTCTTTCCCTTTGCCATAATGCCGATCCTGCCGCATTTTGACCTGAATAATGTCCTGTTCTCGTTACCGTACCTGATTCGTAGCGATGGCGGGTTGTCTTTATTCAAAAGATATTCCGCTGCCGGATGGACATTATTTAATATTTCTGCTGTTTCTGCTATTTGTTGCATAATGTTTTAGTTATTAACCTTCTGCTTGTTTATCAATAATTATATAATTAGATATTCTTTCCGTCCACTGGACATTAGGAAATATATAATTTTAGCGGTTACACATTCGCATGAACTGGTCGGCCATCTCTTCCTGTTCATATTCGTCATCAATGCCAAAATCATAGAACATACCTGAAGCCCGGAGCAGATCGAGGCTGTCCTCGAATGATACGGAATTGTCGGGAGTGTACTTTTCGATCATATCCCAGTGTTCCTGCTCGTGCTTTCTCTCCTGCGACCATTTATATTCGTGGCGATACCAGTCTACAAACTTTTCTTTAGGGATGCGGTATTCTTCTTGCAACTCACGGTATCTTCCGGGTGGAAAAAGTAGCTTCGTATTGATGTGGTTTTGCACTTCCTTTATCAGTCCTTGTTTATCGAATCGGTTGTGAGAGCGTGGAATAAACCAGATTCTATCTTGTTCGTAGCTGCATTTGTATGGGTGGTTGTACTCGATTTGTACTCCATTCCCTCTGATATGTGCAACTATATAAATGGTCTTTCCTTCAAATTTTTGATAATCAACTTCTTCAAAGGTTTCCTCGTTGATATGAAAATAAAAATCTTGTTGCTGTTTATTGAGAAAACGTTCTAACTGCCTCATGGATTGACTATAGATATATGTTCCGGCTCTGCTTTGTCCCCGACTACTCAGATTATTATAGTAATATCTGTATTGATTGCGGGATTTACACTTGAACTGGTCAGGGATATTGAAGTAAGCATTGTAGGCTGCGTCTAAAAGACAGAAATCATAGATTTGCTGGAATGTCATGGTCTTGCTCATAATTACATTGGTCGGCGGAGTGTGATGGTCAGTTACTACTTTGATTTTCTAACTTATTGCAATTGGTTAATACCCGGAGGAACTATACTCTAACTTTTCAGCCTCGACAAGCTTACTGATATAGGGAATAATATCGTCAACCGATGGAACTTCCATGGAATAGGGTTCATGGTTGAGGAAGGAAAGGAATTGCGCTTCAATACCTTTTATCATTTCCAGCCAACCGGGATGGATGAAGCAATTACCCAGTCCGCCGGCCTGTATAAACATAAGCATCCGGTCATCGACCTGAATGGAACGCATATCATAATCCCAGTGCATTATACAATGGATTTCCCTGCCATTGACATTTTCTTTCTTATATATTTTCATCCGGCTATTTATTTAAGTGTTTTTGCCTTGTTTCTATGGGCATTTTTTCTTTATTCACTTATCCGAAGATTTTAGGAATTGCCGGAGCCTGTTGTCGTTCTTATAGGTATGAACATTGTCCTTGTAGTGTACTTCAACCGTTATTTTCCTGGTGGTAAAGTATAAGGGGCAGAAATGATCCCTTGTTTCAGCATAGCGGGTAAAAACAATTCTGACTTTTCGCCTGAGTATTGTCTGCTCCATTTCTATGGTTTCGAGGAAATCTTCATCCCGTACAAACCGGTAGCCAATCTCTGAATCATCGGGACGACAGTAACGGCGAAGGCTGTTCTTATTATCTGTATCTATCCAGTGACGAATGTTTTCAATAACATTCGCGGCATCAGTTTTTGGCAGAGGTGAAAACTCAGGGTCTTTTATTAATTTACTCATAATTGACCATTTTAATCGAGGTCGAATTCGTCCTCATATACTTCTATTTCTTTGCCGCTCCCGTAGATGCGGACAAGCCATTTGTTCCCGACCTGCCTTATCAATTCGATATTCCGGTAGCCCTGATAGGGGTCATTTAGAGTTGCGGTATCGCCTTTTTGTGGTTCTTTTGCCATGTTTTCTTTTGTTATTTAGTTGATATTTCAATACAATTTTCGCTCTCCAGTCTTTCTTTTTCTTTGGTATTTGTTTGGAGATATGGGGTTCGGCAAAATCTTCCGGGTACTTGTCATATAGGGCTTGAGCCAGAGAACATTGGCTCCAGTAAAAATCCAGCTCAATTCTGCCATGCCCTGTGAGATCGGAGAGATATGTCGTGCCCAATTCGCTCATCTGCGTATCACCATTGAGTATAGCATAGCAATACACGATTTCGTTTTCCCTGTCCCAGTTGAGGATAAACCAGTCGCAGCCGGCATAGAAAAAGTGAGCGTAAACGACCAGGCAATCATAATAAGAGCCTCTCTCCGCGATTTGCTCACCGGTGAATGATTGGGATTCTTTGGGTATCTCTTCGATTTCCTTATCGAGCATGTCGATAGTGCTTTTATGTTCATCGCAACATTCAGGGTCTTTTACGATTGCCTGTTGATGCAAGGGCATGAAAAGGGCTACATTTTGAGGTAATTTATTCAGGTTTATCATAACGGTTTGTCTTTTAGTTTATATTCTGTTTATTGACAATAAGAGGTGTTGCCGGAAAAACTGTTCGTTCTCTTTTATTTTATCCTTTAACTGCCTTCCAATCCAGAGTTTCGATGCCATCTGTGATTTGAGCGAGGGCATCGTCCAGGTTATTAATATATACAGTTGCGTTCTTCTGTTTTCCCCAGCGCTTTTCTTCGTCACTGGCCCTTATGTTTACCCTGGCTTTAATCCCGACAATCCCGGTTTTAAGCGTTCTATCCACATGGCCGACAACTTCATCGAGTGTGGCCTGGCAAAAGCTGACCGAGCGTATTTCTTTTGTTTTCAGGTCTTTGATTTCAACCCGGACTAACGGGGTATAGGTTATAGGAGGATATATTTTCATATGCTGGTTATTAATTACTACCGGTTAAGACTAAGTAAAATGAATTGGGAATGTTTACCGGATGGAATAAAAAAAACAGTTACTTGTTAAGTAGCTGCTGGGTTACAAATAAAAAGCCTGTCTGCCCATGTTAAGATCAAGATTTATTATTTACATAGATCAACATACTTTCCTGCAAGCTTTTGCGCTTCATCTGTCAATCCTTTAGCTTGTATCATTCCGACAGCCTTAGCCGCCTCCTTGGCAAAGGATCCGATTAAAACAGGCTGCATATCTTTCTCCTTTAAATACTTTTCTGCTAAGTCAACCATTCCGATCTTCAAATCTAAATCCCTTGCAACCAGGATTTGTATTGCATGGGCCTCGCCATGCGTTATAATTTTATTATTCATTATTATTTCCGAATTCGTTTAAGCGGGTTAAAAAATATATGCCGGCAATCATCCGGTTACATAAGCCATTCGTTTTATATATCGTACCTGAATTCCACCGGGTTTTGCTCAAAATAAATTTCGCAGATAATCTGGTTACGTTCAGCATCGTCTGTAAATGAATCCCAAGTATAGCCGTAGCTGTCTAAGAGTTCAAGTTTTTCCTCTTTGGTAAAATCATCCGTTTCACTGCCACCATGCAGCCATAACTGCCGGTTGGCCAGCAATGCCTTCAGCTCATTATCCGTTTGGGCATCTTCGAGCAGCTTCTTCGGATCACCCATATATTTCAGTAGCAGCCTGCGTTCCGGGGTAGCGGCATCAGGCATCAGCTTATCGTTGTACCAGTTAGGCTCGCAATACCAGAACTCATTATCAGAAATACGGAGGCAGAACTGTAGCTGGTCGGGATCAGTACATTCCAGTGAGGGATTGAGAATATTTTCCATTGTTATTTATTACTTATCAGTCCATAACCGAACCAGTATATATTCCCGTTAATCTTGCCATCGATGAGTGAAACTACAGAATACATATACCATCGTGCGCTGCACATGCTATGATGCTGGGCATAGCGCACAATGTGGTATTGCTTTCCCATATATTCGAAGTCGAGGAGAAAAGTAGTTTTGAAATCCCCCTTGTCTTCACGGCTAACTTTGCACCCATCGGTCATAAAGTGATCGGGATCAATATTCTTGTAGTGATGGTAGTTCCAATTGAGATTATCGAAGTTGGAAAGGTTATCCGGCTTTACTTCTTCAAGCCATGCTGCAAGTTCCGGTGTACCCACTGTAGGTAGGTGCTGGTCTTTGATAGCATTCCAGTACTTTTGGCAAGCCTGTTCGAATGTAGGGAAGCCATCGGGATACAATTCCCTGTCGTTCCCATCGCGGTAATATTCTATCCAATCGGAATTACAGATAACAATATCGATATTTCTTGGAACAGAGTGCTCAGGTTCACAATCCCCTTCGGGGCCTGAACTGAGGTAACTCCAATCTCCCAACTCAGTATCTCGATGGAGCCAGCGGGTTTTGTCATTCTCAGGTTTTGCCTGCCATATTTCGCCGCAGAATCTAGCATCGCAATAATATCTGACATGTATTTCTTTTTTATATTTGTCCATGTTCGGGGGTGTATTTTTTATTCTTTATAAATGATATATCTGTATACAGTACCGTATGTGGTTTTGTCGTTAAACTGGCTGTTGTAAAGGTTAATCAGATTATCCTCCGTACATTCAACCGAGCCAATATAATTACCATCCAAACCATATCTGTCAAGCTCTTCACCTAATAGATTAGTGAACTCAGCTAAAGTCTCTATAGGAGCAATATTTTTCATACTATGTATATTATATTTTCTCCTTTCAGAGAGATGAATAATTGATTAGCAGTCTTTGTTTTCAGGCAGAAATGGAATATCCCATTTTTACAGGAGAATGTTATTATATCTCCAAAATGGTATTTATCATCCACTTTATAGCAAATGTGATTAAAGTATGTTACCTTGTTGTTCATCTTATTTGGTTTTTGTGCGTCTTAGATATAAGCAACACCCACATCATAGCCTGCATTCTGGTATCTTCTTGCATCGCCGGTACTTCCGGCATCGGATTTCCTGCCATGATAATTTACACGGTAAGAGACTTTTCCATCGCGTTCGATTCGTGCAACAGTGGCAGCCCAATAAATACGATTACTTTTACGCGTATCAATAACTTCATCGTTGTCACCGTAAATCGTATATTCATACTTTGTCTTAAGTTACCGAACTGTCATTTTATACGTCTTCATAATCAATGCTTATATTTTATTTGTTTATTTTTAAACCTGTCTTTCGATAATCTGATCGAGGTTTGCACTTGCAGCGTAGAGTAGTCCTACAACGTCTTCGTCGGGATTGCCATCATGATTTTGAGCTTCGTCGTGGATGTGGGCATGTTCTTTGTCCTTGAGTAAGCCTTTAGCCAGATTGTCGCATCTGTCGCGTAAGGCTTCGACGACTCTTAATTGATTTTTTGTAAGTTGTTTCATAATTACCGGAATTTGGGGTATGGTTTGTGGACACTGTGACAGTGTACTCTTGCTTCGAGTTCCCAAGCGAGGGTGTTTTTGCGGATATCCTTTACTTTATCGAGATGCTTTTTGCGATAGACTTCGAAGGGGTAGAAATCTTCATCGCAGCCGTAGCACTGGAAAGCATAACCTTTGACACACGATTTGACAACGGGACGTCCGCAATGGGGGCAGAATCTACGGGTTTTCATCTGTTTTTTCGTTTTGAGGTGTGAGATGTTCTAAATATTTGGTGCAGTTACAATACTCCAAGAGATGGAAATTATACTTTTTAGTCATAAAGTCGCTAATCTGTTCATCTGTCATTGCCCTTCCTATTTCTTTGCCCATGTAAGTATTAATAGGCCCTAATGCTCCGAACGTAGTTACAACTCCATGTTTACATAGTTTTGTACGTTCTTTATCATGATACTGTATAATTTCAGTAATATGCTTCAGAGGGAAAGTAAGCAGTATCTTAACCACGATATATTCTGTTCCGGGTTTGATCTTATCTTCATCGGGATAGTTGTTGCCAAGAATATTTTCCTCCCAGAATGCACCGTCAGTCCTTGTTACGCCATAGCAACCGGCTTCGATGGCATCAATGAAAATATTGTAGATATGGTACCCTAATCCAACAGCAACATAGAAATTGATAATAAACTGATTTTGTATGCCATAGCGGGAGAAGCCATATTCGATGTTATCCTCATTCCATTTGTGGCTACAAATACCTAACTCTGTGATGTATTTGTCGGCTTTTTCTTTACTTGGGATTTCGATAAAGGCATATGGGCCGAGCTGTATGTAGTCTTTAATCATGATTCTATCAGGATATGGGATTCAACATTATAATTTCTATGGAGTAGTAGGTTCCGTTAGCCATAGTGGCTTTGAGGTTCAGTAATTCTTGGCGGTCTTGTTCGGTCATCCTGCCAAACTGTACTTTGTCATCGAGGTAATAGTTCAGTTCTTCGTCTAATGTGAAGATGCCTTCCAACCGTTTCTCTTTCATTACAGGCAAATGCTGGCGGGAGAACAGGACGATAACGTGGTCTTTCGCCAAAATGATAGGGTTTCGCTGTTCAGTATTCAGATTAGTATTCTTCATCTTTCCCTTTTATTTCCAGTCCAGTTATGTGATTGATAATTCACCTTTGAACAATTGCTCAAATTGCTCCAGTGTAACTTCTGCTGTTATCCATCCATGGGAAGTATCATCTATGGTAAACAGGTCTTCACTTACGCGGATTACATTGCGGATGCAAAGCCCGAACTTCCAGTCTCTTTGTTCGTGGGGCTCCATTCGCTTTACATCTTCTATTGTCTTTATCATGTCCGTTATTTATAAATCTTGTAACTTCAATTGTAAGTCTTTCTTAAGTTCCTGCCTCCTGATCCTCTTCATGGTGATTCTCAGTAACCGCTTTTTACGGGAATTGCGAAGCATGTTTTTGGCAACACCACTCTTTCCTTTCAGGTTCCATTTTGCAGAGGGAACAACATAATACCCACTGATTACACCTTTACTTGTTTTTCCGTATGTTTTCATCGATACATGTTTTTACGCGTTTCTTTCGTTTATATTGCAACAGGTAATCCAGAGTATGCGTACCAGGTTATCGTTGTGGTTGTTTAACTCTTCGTCTGTCCAGGCACCATATTCCTTCAGTTCCAGCTTCAGGTTCTCCGCATCGATTTTTCCAAGCTCATCCCTGACTTCGTCTATCTGCATGAGCCTGGCTAAGTCTTTATAGCAGTCTCCGGGATGGTCTGTCCATTCGGCGAGCTTGTCCGGAATGTCTATACAGCCGATATAATCGTAAGCTATTTGCATGGTTACATGGTTGCTAAAATTTTACATAATGTATCTTCATCGAAATAACCTAACGGAACCAGTGCACATGGAGTATCATCCTTATTAATAGCCAAATCGGGAATAGGAATATCCATATTGTCATCATATACGACAGGTTCTCCATTATCATCCGTCAAGTCCCATTCCCCTCTGTTTTTCAGGATATTTTCTTTTATTCTAAGTAGACTTTCTCTCTTTTCCATAATGATTATACAGATAATGCAGGATTCAACATTTCTTCTTCGATCATATAGTTTTCTTCAAGGCCCTGTGTCTGGCGGTCTCGCAACAAGTCTTCAGTAGTTTCTTCTGAGAGTTGCCCGGAGGATTTCATGTCGCTGATATAATCGATAAAACTGTCATTGTCGGTGAACACTCCAAGCAATTCTTTACTGGAGTGTTCATGCCAAGCATTACAGCTATATAGTAATAGGGCGTGACCTTTTTCTATCATTATGCTGTTTGTTTGATTTCTTCTTTTAATACCCCGAATATCTGTCCGAACAATTGATCGTAGTAAGGGGCAATCTCCCTTATCTCTTCATCCGTTGGGTAAGGATACACATCGGGACGGAGGAATTCAGATACAGTCTTTACGTTAGCCAGATAATCATTGATATGCCCTTTCTCCGCAAGCTTTGTGATAACGTACTTTTCGAATGCCCGGGCGGTAAGTTCCACCATTGTTGCCCAGTAAGGTTTTGACTTGTATTGATCTATCTTTTTGGAGCGGGAATAGAAATCCGTTTGCTTGATTTTTGTCCTTAGCTGGGAAAGGACGCCGGAAAGGGATGCGACTGTCGTTGGATTTTCGGTTGCATAAAGCAGGCTTTGGCCTTCTTTGATGCACAAATAATTATCCAGTGCATGGAACCATTCGTGAGCCAGAGAACCCGCGCCTTTCTTTTTGGTCAGGTTGATAACCCTTTTCAAAGTTTCATAATGGGCTAATGCCTTGCCGCTTCCCCTTGCCCCGAAAGCCAAAGCCAACTGGTTGTCAAGGGTTATCGCTTGCGGGCTTATTTCTAATATTCCGGCTAAATCATAGAGCGCGTCGTATGCCTCGTTAAGGCTGGCGGCTCTCTCCAGTTGTGTCACCCAGTTTCCGAATTCAACACCCCGGAATGGAAAGACAGCCGAGAATTGCTCCGGGGTCTTATCTATCCCGTTACGGTAATTCGTTCCTGTGCGGGGACGGTTCCAGTCACGGCGTTCTTCGGGGATTGTACGCAGCTCCCTGTAGATTCTTTCAAGCTCGTCCATATGCTCCTGGCGGAAAGCAAATGCTTCTTCCCTGGTTGCAAATGTTTTAAGGACAATGCCACTCTTATTTACAGGGGTGATATAATAAGTATCCGCCTGAGGATTGCGCCATACCGAGCATTGGAATACCGTGGCTTTCTTTGATGTTCCGGCATTATCTTTTATCCATGCAATGCATTCTTCAATGGTATTGGCTTTATGCCTGATATAATTGCCTTTGGCCACAACAAAGCATCTGTCCGAACTGAACTGATGTGGATGTACGATGCGGAATGGATACGGGCTGTAATCTTCATGCGGCCAGTTGGCGGCATTCATTTCTTTCCGGAAGTTGGTAAAGCCTTCTTTCAGTACAAATGGCTGGTCGCCGAGTACCTGTTCATTTTCCAGTCCTATTTTAATTATCTGGATAACAGGTATTACCCTTTCAACCCATCTTCTGACGCTGTAACTGTAGCGTGGCTTTGCCGGAATATTGTTATACAGGTATTGCAGTTTTATAGCCGTTTCCCCGGTGATAAGCCCGTCGCGGGACATGCGGGCGAAGTCGGGACGCGGAAATGATTTGGACAAAGGCTGTCTTGCCAGCGCGTCGTTCGTGATGAGGCTTATTTGCTCCATCGCATTACGGGCGAGGTCTTTTTTGGCGCCGCCTATCTTCTGCCCGAAATCCTGTATGTTTTTTGTGATTGTTGCGGTCTGTTGCATACTGTTGATTTGTTAAGTGATTACTGGTTGTTTTTAAGTGTTTCTATCTGCCTCTTTATCTCATCGGAGGCAAAGCCGAGGTTATGGACATCGCGGTTGAGCGCGCCGGCAGTGCCGCCGCGGGAACGGCCCAGGCGCATCCGGTCGAGAGTCCGCCGCTGTGCTTTTTCCAGCTTGGCTGTGAGCTTGTCAATGGCTGCCTTACGCTGAAGGGGTGTAAGCTTGTCGCGGTTTTCCTTTGCGGCCTGTTCCAGAAAGTCTAATCCGTCTATAAGGGCGTTATAGTCTTTTGTCGTGGCGAACAGGCGTTTTTTGATAATCTGACGTGCTTTTTCGATCATAAAAATTGTATTTATTGCAATCACTTAGTAACGAATAGGAGGAAATGATATGAAAGGATTATAAGTGACGCGGAATTTTAGAAAATAAAAAAGGCGTAAGCTATATTGCCTGCGCCATGTATGGATAAAAGAAATTGTTTTCTGTTCAGATGCAGGGGAACTTTGTTTTCAGTTCTTCATTACCGTTCAGTGCGTTGAATGAGTTTATTACTTTCCGGCACTCTTCGATACTCCGCCTGTTCCGGTCATCAATGCGGTAATTTTCAGCATAGTCTTTTATCCATGCCAATACTAATCCGGCGAATAATTGCTGTGAGGTAGGATGCAGGTTCCGCATCTGTTCCAGGAACTTTTCACGGGATGTGTTAAAGCCCGCGTTGGCAAGGTCACCGGCTATCTGGTGGATTTCTTTTTTATTTGACATGGATTTTATTTTTTATGTGGTCGATATCGAAACCAAAGGCATTGATGTGTCCCTTTTCTGAAATCATTTTATAATAAGGGTTGGCAAGTGATTCATTATCGAGCCTGACAGTGGCACAGTAATCATAATCGCCCTTGCCTGTTTCGATGATGGCAGTTACCTCTCCTTTGAATGGGTTTGGGGTATACTTGTCGGGATCATTCTCTATGACGTGGTCGCCGATGTTGATGTCTTGTCGTTTAATCATATTGCTACTTGTTTTTGTCGTCTGTTTCGACATAGATTGTAAACCACTTTTGAGTGAGCTTCTTTATGAATTTTGCGAATGCTTTGGCTCTGGCTACCCTTGCATTGGGTGCGGTAACATATACATCGTCAGACCATTTCATATCGAAAAAGACTTTGTAGCGTTTATTCTTTTGTTTCTTTTCAGTTTCTTGCATATTATTCTGGTTTAGGAATCATAGACTTCTGCTCTTTGGGTATCAGCTCTAAAGGAACATGTGTTTCGCAGCGGTTACAGTAGCAGTTTTTCCTGTCATCGTCGGAAGGACTGGAGGCACTGCCGGGGTTGTTTGGGTCGTCCCACATCTTCATCCTGACTTCGGTGGAATGACAAAGGATACAACGGAGTGTGGGAACCGGAACGATTGGCTGAATGACTTTTCTTTCATTGATAACTACTTGTTCGTGAGAAAAATCGGGCTGATACTTTTGTTGCAGGAACATCATCCCGGTAACATACTTTTCTTTCGTGTCCGTATGGATACCATCGTATTTCATGGCTTCTTCTTCACTGCCCCAGAAGTATATTTCACGTATGGAGCCAAGGGCTTTCATTTCTTCTTCGTTTTCGGGTACAAGGTTGTAGCCGGCTGTCTTATTGTCTATTTTTACAAGTTCTATTTTCATCGGTTTATTGGATTTTAGGCGGTTTGCTATATTCGCACGGATAGGCTGTTATGGTAGGACATAAATATCCATTGCGCATCCAAACTGCATCTTGTCCACATCGACAAGTAACCATTTGTTTATCATTGTTATATACAAATTGCGGATGCTTACCTTCCTTAATCTGGTTTACTAATTCTATTTTTGGCATATAGCAGGATTATGATAAAATTTCTAATTCTGCCATTGCTGGAAAATGCCTGTTGTACTCTGCCTGCAATTCATCGAGTGTCATGTCCCGTAGTTCCGGGGGTAAAGATTCCCGTCCAATCTCATTCGTAAGAAAACGGAAAATGAGATCAATGGTATTGCATTCGCAGTCTTCGGGGTATGAAATAAACAATGGCCAGGGAATATCCCCGAAGATAAAGAGGGGTTTGAGTTTATTGGCTTTCATGATGGTATGAGTTATTATTCAAAATCAATACTTTGGGCATTACACCAATAAAAGTCGCCGGTGTTCTGATTTTCATAGAGAATCTGAAACCTCTCACCGTCTGTTCCTTCATCAATCCAGCGACATCTTACATTCTGCAAATCACAGGATGGTATACGACGCTCTTCCCGGTAGTTACTGCGGGTCATATCGGCGCATTGCAGCCAAACGCGGTCGTTATCGCCTTCACCCTGAATACGGGCGGATATGATACTTACTTCAAATTCCCGTATTTCTATTTCACCGGATTGGATTGCGGCAGTTAAATACCCTTCGGCTTCCTGAAAGAGTTCATAATCCCATTGCGCCCGGACTTTCTTCAACTCTTCAATGCTTAATCCGTCCCATTGCGGGTAGTTTTTATAAAGCCATTCAAGTGTCTTTTCGCCATCGGCAACACATGCAAGGTCATCGGAGGCCATCACATCGTCACGCCTTTCATAGTCCGGCAAGAGCTGGCAGACGAATCCCCAGGAATCTTTTTCAGCCATGTCTTCCCAAAATCCATATCCACGGGTATATGAGCCGTCGTGGTACTTGCGGCGGAACTGGCTGGAGATCAGTGGGGTATTATTTTGAGTATGTTCCATGTCCTTCTTCAATTATGGTTAGTATATCAAGCACATGATTTGTTGTAAGGTCTTCTTCATAAAGGCTGTACCCATCCTCCAGGTTGAGGGATACTTTTTCATCGTGCTCCAGTTTTATACTGCTTATAAGGCTGGATGTTCCATCGCCGTGGTTATCTACATAGAGGGCAATCCAAAAATCATCCTCATTGAGAGTATACAGGCGGCCGTTTTCTTTTAAATATTCACGTATTTTATCTAATCCCTGTTGTGTCAATTGATGGATTTGCGCATTAATACCCGGCGGATTTTCAAAGCACCATTTGCCATCCCTGAAGAGGTATTCTTTCTTATAGCCGCAGGCAATCTCATCGTTCATAACACGGATGTTCAGCCCTGCGGTATCGAGCATGGAGCTGGTAATCCATTGGAACTTTTCTTCGGGAAATCCGCCTGTCGAGAGGTATGACAGCTTTAAGGTGGATGTAGGATCAGCTATCATGTTATGAACGAGGTCGGATACGGCGAACTGCTTATTCCTGAACTGCTCCAGTAACCTAATAAGCAGCATGTTAATCTGGGATGAGTTGCCTGTCGCCCAGAGTTGATTGATGTCGAGTCCTTCGGGTAATTCTTTCATACGGGTACTCCTTTCTTTAAGATCGCTTTATATATTTCCTGCTTGATTATATCGTTGTCCGGCAGGATAGCGTATTTCCGCTGCATAAACATGACGCGGGAAGTTTTTGCATTATTTCCGAGCGTTACCCCGGCATACTGTATTTTTTCCTGCTTGTTGCTTTCCAGAAAGTGCAGGTTTTGCACGGTCTCCAGCATTTTACTGTCGGTATTGTCTTCCGCTACAAGGTTGTAACCGATAGGCTTGCCATCGGCATAGATAAGTTCCAGTTTCATATTTGTTTTGCACGGTTTTGTCGTGTTGCCCTCACGTTTTTATGGTTATATATTAGAGCCATTGGCATATCAGGTTCTTGTCATGGCTGATGCATTTGCCACGGTTGTCAACTACCAGTATATCGAATATCCTGTTGCCCGCGAGCTTCGCTTTTATAGCTTTAGCAAAGGCTTCGAGTGTCGTATATGGCTCGGATACAGGTATTATCCCCGCTACCTGTTCGTAGAGATGCTGCTGCGCTACTACCGCATTTACATTTCCCCCGGCATCTTCCACTATATACCGTTGCGGAAAGTAATGGCCTGCGCAGTCGTTAGTCCGGTAATTGCCGCTATTGGGTTCCTGGGCAAAATAGTAGATTTTTGCAGTAAGGTATTTGCGGCAGATGTGAAACCATATTTCGGGATGAGGCATAGCACCGGTCTTTACCGAGAATCTTATCTCCCTGCTGTTGTTCTTTTGCAGATCATAGAAATATCCGGCTATATCGTAATTTTTTATCTCCGGGTAAAACATCTCCGCCAGATGTTTCAGCGATGTTTTCTTCCTTTGGCTTAATTTCAGCAAGCTATTGTGCAGGTACCTGATATCTGACATGTTGCCAATGATGATATAACTGGTAATACAAGATCTCTCCATAACAAGGTGCGCATTTTTACCGTGTTGCCTTCACGTTTAATGGTTTGGATATTATACTTCCACAACCTGACGAAGAATAGAGCCTGTCAGGTCGCATTAGTTTATTTTATTTACAATTATTTCCTGTATAATACTTTCCCATAAACACAGTGTAACGGCAAAATCCTGCCGGCACAGTGAAGTGCCATTTAAGCAGGCCTCCTGCACAGGATTCCGCCGTTAATGTTTCCGGGGGGAATGATGTACCTCGCGGTACTTGCAGTAATCGGGAAATTAAATTGTGGTGTAGGCAATCAGGGGTATAATCCCTGCGAAGTTTCGATATTATCGCCTGGAAAACAGAAAGTGCAGGAGTGGTTTGCCTGCACTTCGGATTATATCATGGGGACAGCCTGAATATTTAAGGTGCTTACAGGCCATATACAGCACCGTTTCATTGGCATATCTCCCTACGTCCCACGTTTCGGGTATGCGCTTTCATTTGTTACATATTGGTAAAATTGAAGTTCTTGCAGGGGAAATCCCCTCGTAACATTGAGTTAACATCCTGATAGATGCAAAAAGGGCGCAGAATATAGCTTCCGTGCCCTGATTGTATATTGTACGATGAATATAACTATTTCTTTACTTTCAGATTAACCTCGAACATGGTGGCATTGGCAAAGTGCGTAAAGCGGCTATGATGAATATCCAGTTCCTCCAGCTCGTCGAATTGCTTCAGGAAAGCGATTGCATCCGTTGCCGTGGGAAATGACGTTGCCATGGGATTGCTGTATCCCCATATGGAAACATCCCGCTTCATTTCAAAATCCGCCAGCCAGCAATAGTCTTTTAGCAGTTCGAAGACCGTTTTTACCAACTCTTCCGTTTTCAGGGAATCCGCACTCTTATTCATTTTTATACTTTCACGCTTTATATTATTGCGACAAAATTAATGAAATCCGTGCAGAGATACAGGTCTTTTTCCTGCATTTTTAATATAAAATCCGGAAGTGACTGAGGCAGCGGATAGTACAGGTTACATGTATTGGTAAACTTTTAATCCTAAATTGAGCAACTTGTTTATTCTGTCGAGTATCATTATTCTGTCAAAAACATCCTCGTTGTCAAACCTTATTATCCTAAACCCTGCCTTTCTTATGTGTGCGTTTCTGATTCTATCGGCATTAGCCACTTTTTCTGATTTGTGATAAAGCCCGTCCAGTTCTATGACAGCCTTTGCTTCAGGAATATAAACATCGGCAAAGTATAACTTACCGGATGTTTTTATAGGGTATTGCTTTTCATATTTGATATTTAACAAACCGAGCAAATCATATAATTCTTTTTCGGCTTTAGTCGACTTCGATATAAGCCTTTTCCGTAGAATATCAGCATAATCACATCCTTCATAATCAGACAAGTCAAAATTATCTTCTTTGAATTTGAACTCTTTTAAATATTTTGCGGGCTTTTTCTTTTTGTATAACTTCTTCTTGCCATTATTTAAAAATTCCAACACATCTTTTTGGCCTCCAGAATGTTTTATAATCCACATTCTTTCACTACCAGAGAATTTTACCTTTTTCATAAGATCTGCTATAAGAAGATATTTCTAAACAATAGACAGATGACAGGAAAGAAGTTTGTTTTTTCCTTTTTAGATAGAACAGGCGTCTTAAATCCCGCCGGAAATATTTTCAGGCATGCACGTTTCATACATAATCTATAGAAAAAGAAAAATGCAGATAGCCATTAATGACATAAGGCTACCTGCATTTGATTGCAAAAAGAGAGCCTGTTCAGGCAGCAGCTTCGACAGGCGCAGGCTGGAGTTCCGCTTCCACTTCTTTTGCAGCATTGTCAAGGGCTTCTTCTACTGTATTCACAGGTTTTACATTTAGGTCTACACGGAATCCCAGCGCATCGAAACTGGCTTTTGTAGCTGCGTGGATTGCCTTGTTATAATCACGGGAAGAAACAAGTTTGTCAATGTCCTTTTTAGTCGGTACAAGCCCGATTTTTGCCCACACCGATTCGTCCAGCTCATAGCTTTTTACAAGCTCGCCTTTGGCATTGCGGATAATGATACGGGTTGGAGTACTGGCACGGAATTTCGAGCGGATACCGTCGTTATCCTCACGTAATTTCAGCTCTTCACGCTTTGTTTCCCACATGGTTTTCACAACGTTTTTCCATACACGGAACAGTTCGTTCTCAGACTTGTTTTTGGGTACAAAGTCGTCACCGAAAAAGTGCTGGGCGGTATCTTTACCCTCTTTTCCTGCATACACTAATAAGATACCTGCTGTTTTCGTATCCATCGCAGAATATTGCTCTGCATTTAATTTTGTAGTTGCCATAATGATATAAATTATTTGGATTCTATGCAAAATCGCATATTGCGGGCACCGGGGATTCGAACCCCGCATTTCGCTCGGCTAAGAGGGAAAGACGGCTACCGTGATGCCGTAAGCCCTAAACAAAAATTGCACGCTACCTTTTCGCCGGACAACGTGCAATTTTTTCATAGTTTTTGCCTTGTAACTAAAACGTGCTATATTTGCATTACTTTGATGTATTTCATGCAAACCCAGCCTACTTAATTTGACTTTCACTGGGTTGTTAGTATGCGAACTGTTTAGGGACAATTAAGGCATACCTTCAGCACGTCCCCTATCTTTTCCAATAGGGCAGTTAACTTTTGGCGGTGGCATTCAGGCGGTTAGCCGGGGAGAGTATTGAGCATAGCAATGGCATATACGTTTATCTCCGTCCCTCGTGCGATGTGTTTTTATCGCATCGTGTCTTTTATCTCCGTGCGCACTGGGCGCAATTATGGCATTATTCCGACACTACCAATTCAGTGCTTAAACTCCCAAATATTAACGTTTTTCGCACCCGGTTACAAAGTACACGTACTTTCACCGTTCCAATTTGCTACATTGGTTTGTAGTCCTGCGGGGTGTGGTTATTTAACACCGTCTTTAATCGCTCCGAAGCGAACAGGCGAATTTTTGATTTTCCAAAGCTCAAAAGGCTTGCTTTCGCACAAAAAGGCTTTTTTGTTTCTCTCTTAATTGAGGTTTTTGATTTTTGAAGTTCTTAATGTTTTAGTTTTTAATTACTGTTTCTTTTTGTTTGTTTTCCGACCTGTTTTGTGTCGGTTGCTTATGGTGGTATAATAGAAACAAGTTTTTAAACTGCAAAATATTTTCAATAATTTTTTTGAAAAATATTTTTTGAAGGATAGATTTTTTAAAAGGAATAATCACGTGTACACGCGAAGGTATATAGCTGAAAAACAATTGATTATAAATCCATTTTCTAAAAAGTAAAAAAGTTTTATTTTCATAAAAAACAGAAAAAGACCGGTTATGTGTGTATATCAAAATGATAGCTTGTATTTAAAATGTTAAAACATTCTAATTCAGGTAGTTACAAATAGGTGTAATTCATAACAACCTGCTTGAAATGATAAGATGCTTTCAAAATGTCAGTAAGTTTTACAAAAATGAACAAAAAACGGCTTTTTAGTTTAACTTTTAAGGAAAGTTAAAGTCTTATATTATTGATAATCAACATTATAAAATTTTGAAAAAGAAAGGGGTGGGTATCCCTCCGGGTGCGGATTCGATATCTGTGCTCCGGGCCAAATCTTCAAGTCCCGTTTTTGAAAATGATGTTTTAGAGCATTTTTATGAGTAAAAATCAATCACGGAGATATGGGTAATTCCGGAACAAAGCCCCCCCTTTACAGGGCTTGTACATGGGGTATTTATACTTTAAAACAGAACTGCTTTCCCTGTATATGCCTGGGTATACTAAAATTCATCATAAACGGTTTATTTACAGGTAATTTAATCCATCCGGCTATAATCTGGCGGCTATATATACCGGAACCGTATTTTTACCGGGTGATCCGGTTATATAAATCCAGGAGCTAATATTTTACTTACTTTTTTGGTGTTTTTTTATATTGGAGTTATTAACGTAAAACATTCTTTAATTTTTATCCTAAATACTGTATATTTGTCATTATCATTTTAACAGTAAACAATGTCATGTATCAATGAAAACACGAGACCGGATACTATTATACATTAGTAAGTATTCCCCCGTAAGCGAGGCGGACCGGTCTGCCATAACCCAATATTGCGCGGACCACAAGATTAAGGCTAATGTTCCCAGGATTGATAAGGATAAGGAAAAAATCAGCTTTGAAGAATTCAGGGAATGGATGGAGAAAGACTGCCCTGAAATCAATGATATAATTGTTTTCGGGGACGGGACCCTCATTATCGTAAAGGACGTCACCTTTAAAGGGATTACCGCGGGCGTTACCCTGGCCGGAGACAATACGCTGGGGACAGGTGGTTTTACTTTTAATTACCAGGATTTCAAACAAGCCTCCTTCGACGATAAGGTCAGGCTTCAAAAGGCGTTGAACGGGGCAGGCCTGTCCTGGAACAGGAAAAAGAAACAGGCGGCTCCCCGGATGATCCCGGAGAACAATAAGTATATCCGGGTAAGCGTACTCGGGGATAAAATTGCATTCGGCGTTTTCCGTGAATATAACCCTGAAGGGAAAATTGTCATGTATTGCGTAAAGGAAACAGGTAAAGAAGTCCGCTACTCCCTGTATGATATACTGGACAATCTTCCCGGAGCCTATCAGGTTGAAGCGATCAGCAACCAGGAAAAAAAACTTTTGCGGGAAGAACTGAAGGAAGCCGGCAAGCAATGGAGCGGTTATTCGAGCCGTATCGAGCCTTTGGAATACAAGCAGGAGAAAGGCTCGGTCTATTATTTCCTGGATGATTCCCTGAAGGTACAGTCCAGAGTACATAAATATCCTAAAGACAAGCAACGGTCCTATGGACTGAACTATTTTTTGAACAGGGAAGAAGCCCTGGAAATAGCCGACGCTATCATGGAGCTCCGGTTAAAACAACTCTCCAGAAAAAAGAAAAGCTAAAAAACAGATCCGGTATTTACCAAATACTGCCGGCATTCATTTCGTAATTCTTGCAAATATTATTTCCATACAACACCCTTTTGGGTATCATTATGTAATTTTTCTATATTCCAGCACCCTTTCGGGTATTTATTGAATAAGTTCCTTATACCTGTACCCAAAAAGGTATCGGATATGAATAATCTACCATTAAACGAATATGTGAAGACTAAGCACAAAGCGCTTGGATTCTCTCGGGAAGAGTTCGCCCAGAAAGCAGGTGTAGGGCTTCGCTTCCTGCGTGAACTGGAACAGGGAAAGAAACCCTGAAAATGGATAAAGTGAACCAGGTATTGAAATTGTTCGGGAAGCAGCTTGGTGTTGTACCAATGGACAGGGCTAACTTGATAGAGCCATGAAACAAGCAGGGATTTATGTGTACAATCCAGTTACCGAAAATTCCTTGGTAACTGAATTTTAGTCCGATTCATTTTCCTTGAATATCTTCTTAAGATGCGACGATATATTGTCAGTTGAGTAATCTGCCACTAGATCCCGATGTCAGCGTCTGTTTTAGCTTTTTTTTGCTGGTGCTTTCCAGGATATGTAGACCGCAACGGTATTAACATCAATACGGATGGTATGGATGGCAACGTATGCGAAACACACAAACATATGGAGCGATATATGTGGTCTAGCTCTTCTACCGGTCGGGATTAAGCTTGGATGAGAAATTTTATACCTGAAAAGAGAGACTTCCGTTAGATGCAAAAAAGACACTAATGCATAATGCTTAGCAATAGAAAAGCCATGCTACCGGATAGGTCTATAGGGCGCCAGAAGGCAGTTTCCGCAAGCAGGGCATACCGACTTTTATTGTAAATATTTCGAGGATCTGTGATTAAAAGACAGCCCTTACTTATCGCAAGCAAGGGCCGCTAAGTTATATTATTTACAGGTTATTCTATCAGCTATTATTTCTTTTCTTCTACATCTAATCCTTTCTTAATACGGCTTACGATGTCCTGTAAATGATATTTTGTCAATTCATCGTCCGTTCGTATAATTTCTTTATTTATATCGTCGCAAAGAGAAAGCAGGTGAGCACGGATAATGCTGGAAACATCTGAACGGGTAGGGTCGGGATTTATGTATAGTATCAATCCATTTCCGTTATTTGCCCCGACAATTTCATTCACAGACTTAAAAGATTTGAATGTATTGTCGATGTATAGCTTTTGCAGGTCGCGCCGGTAAATATCGATAGGTTTATGTGTATAGATTTCTGTCCATATTGCTTGTTTAAGGTCATTCAGAAACTCAGAGATTCCATACCCTTTATCTCCTTTGGCCTGGTTTTTTGTGAACCCTAACAGAATATCCGATCCCTGTAAACGCATTAATGCGGCATATTGGGCAGAGCCGATGTATACTGCCGGATTTAAAGCCATGTACGAACCGATCGTATCGTTAAGCAACCAACGGGGCGTTTCGAAAAGATTTTCAGCGAGGAACTTCATTGCGGCTTTTTGTTTCTCATATTCTACCGGTTCATAGATAGATCCATCCTGTTCTATACTTTTGTATGTGGCATATTTACCACCGATCAATTTAAGCACATGCGCCATGTAAAGCCTGTATTGCTTAAGCAATTCGATGTACATTGCCTGCCAGTTTTCATAACCTTCGTTTTCTTCGCGTGTCCAATCTTTGAGCCGGGGCAATATACGTTGCAGGTTTTTCAATCCATAGGAACTTGCAAGGATAGGGTCGTCTCCCAGGTCTTCGCTTTGCGAACGCGGATCGGTACTTTCGTATTCACCGCCGAAGAAATATCGCTTGTCACTCCTCAACTGCTTAATAATCCACTGGTTTAGGTAGGGTTCTTCATCTTCTGGTGTTTTAAATTGAGGAAACCACCTGTATCCCCATTCTATCGCCCATTTATCATAGTCGCCAATACGGGGGAATATTCCTTTTTCACCTATCTTGTCTTCAGGTTGCGCTACGTAGTTGAAGCGTGCATAGTCCATAATAGAAGGTGTATGCCCGTGTTTTTCCACCCAGTTTTTATCACGTAACTTTTCAACAGGTACAGTTGAACTTGAACCGTAATTATGCCTCAGGCCCAATGTGTGCCCCACTTCGTGTGAAGATACGAAACGAATCAGCTGGCCCATCAATTCGTCGTCAAACTGCATGGTATTAGCCCGTGAATCGATAGCCCCGGCTTGTATCATATACCAGTTACGTAATAATTGCATGATATTATGGTACCAGTTGATATGAGTTTCCATAATTTCTCCGCTGCGGGGATCATGCACATGCGGCCCGCTTGCGTTAGCTATAGCCGAAGGTTTATAAACAATCACGTTGTGACGGGCATCGGCAATGCTCCATGTCGAGTCATTCCCGGGTGCAGGCAATGCTTTTATGGCATTCTTGAACCCGGCTTGTTCAAATGCTTCCTGCCAGTCGTTCACTCCGGCGATCAAATAAGGCACCCATTTTTTTGGTGTGGCGGGATCGATGTAATAGACGATTGGATTTTTCGGCTCCACCAGTTCGCCACGCAAATATTTGGCGCGGTCTTCGGCCTTAGGTTCCAGACGCCAGCGGGTAATGAATGCTTTCTCTTTTACCCCTTGGGGATTGCTGTCAAAATCATAAAAACCTCTGGAAAAGAATCCTACACGGGCATCGGCATACCGCGGCCTCATGGGTGTTTCGGGCAGCAATAACAGCGAACTGTTCAACTCATAGGTAATAGGCAGTGTTGATACGCCGGCGTTAGGGTCGGTCGATACTTTCAAGTACGACCGTACCGTACGTATTTCCACATTAGCCGGGTAGGGGCAAATATCGTCTATATAAGACATATCATTTTGGACAGCTCCGATCGAAAGGCTTTTTTTAACTGTCGAATTAAAGTAGAAAACTTCATTTTCAGTTTGCAGGAAGTCGGTAACGTCGATAACAGAGGTTTTGATTTTCAGGCTGTCACCACCGAAAGCCTTAATGGCAAAAGATGCGGATATCGGTTGTATATTCGATCGGACCAACGAACGGTACATTCCGTTTGCTGTGCTGTCCGCCGAGTTCTCGGTAAAAATCATTCTACGGATAAATACTTTGTTAGATGGTCCGCGTTCAAAGCGAATGACGTTTTCTCCTATCTGGTCGCCTGCATAAACATGTATTTGCGGACGAATTCCTGCAGCCGCTTTCGCTATGCGATTCACTACCAGTATGTCGCGGCCTAACAATGTGTCCGGTATTTCCATGAAGAACCGGTCATCTATCCGGTGTACATCCAGTAGGCCATGCTTCGTTATCGCTTTGTCCGTAATGACCTCTTTATAGGGTTTCGGTTGGTTGTTAGGCTTTGTTTCTACCGGTTTTTCCACGGTTTCTTTTTTTACCGTATCTGCCGGTAATACCGTTTGCTGTTGTGCAGAAAGGAATAGTCCGTTTATTAATAGTATAAACAGAATTTTCAATTTTATCATTATTTAAAGTGTATAAGTTTAATTATCAATAAAATAGTTAATCTGAAATTATAAATTCGGGATTAATAACCGCTCATTTCAGTAATTCTTCCAGTTTTTTAATTAACGCCGTTCCACGCATGTTAATAGCGATGATTTTACCTTGCGGGTCTAACAGGAAGTTTTGCGGAATAGAGCGAATGCTATACATTTGGGCTACTTTGCTATCCCAGTATTTCAAATCCGAAACGTGTGTCCATGCCAGCCTGTCATCGTGAATAGCCTTCAACCACGCATCGTATTTGCCGGATTGATCGAGCGACACGGAAAGAATTTCGAAATTTTTGTCTTTGAATTGATGATACGCTTTTACTATAACAGGATTTTCCTCCCGGCAAGGGACACACCAGCTTGCCCAAAAATCAAGCAACAGGTATTTCCCTCTGAAATCATTGAGACTGACAGGTTTACCAATGGTATCATTCGCCGTGAATTCAGGAGCTTGCGCGCCAACGGCAACCCGCAGGAAGCGATCTATCACTTCCCGGGTCTTAAACCCCTCCGGGCTTTCCCTCACGGATTTATCCAGTCCGTTGAATAATTGATCACAAACCCGTATGTCATCGGGTAAATGCCCGATAACATCATTGAGGGCTTTGATGCTGACGTAATAATCCGGATGCGATTTGATGAATGCTATCTCTTTCGTTTTCCGTTCATCCTTCAGTCGTTTCATTTCGTACCGCCATTGGGCCAAACCGACAGTATCATATTTTACCTTATTCTTTTGGGCATCGTAATAAGCCTGTTGGCAGTCCGACAACTTTTTGTCGCTTTCCTGCAAAGCGGCAGCCAACTCGGACTGCTGTTTTGCCAAAACTGTCGAATCAGGTTCTGAAGCCGAAATGCGTGTTACCCAGAGGAACACTAATGCAAGAATCAGTATAAGTTTATTCATTTTACCTATTATTTTCATTATTAAATATATTAATGCCGGGAATATGGAGTATATCCCAACAACAAGAACATTTTTAACATGCACTTTGGGCGCTTGTTTTTAATATATCCTGGAACCGTTTCCTTGTTCTAAGTAATTGACACATGTAACACTTCCATTTCCCTCGATATCAGACATAGATGATGACGGAGCCAGTTCGCCAATGGTGCTGATGTCATAAAATCTTACCTTGTATTTTCCATTGGCAGTAGTTGCTATGACAAAATAGTTAATTGTCGATGCAGCAGACGAATCAGGAAACCTTACATGCTGCATACAGGTAATTGTCTCCCCCGCAGGTAGTGTAAACAACAGTTTTTCAGGAGCTGAATTTATATCGGTCTGGTATATATTATTGTTTTTAGCATAATAAATATAGTCATATTCACAGTTGCCTGCTATTTTATCGGCGTTCATAAGGCCATGTGATGGACTGAAATCTTTTGTACTTTCAATAATGGGCGTGCCACTACCATAAGCGTACAAGTATTGGAAAAGCACATTAAACTTGAATACAGTACCCGAACCATCGGCTTTCCTGACAAGCAGCAAGGCTATAGCCTGGCTTCGAACATTAATATACGAGGCTATCCAGACTATATCGGCATTCATATTAGTCAAATCGGATCCTAGGGAACGCATGGCCTGGAAATTAACGCCGTCGACTAAAACTATCGACTTTGAATTTTCGTCAAACAGGAGGGGCATTGCACCCACAGCCGCAACCGGCGATAACTTATACGTAGAGACCGGAGGATGTGCGAAACGTCCCCCTTTATTTAAAATATACATTTTACCGTCATTAATAAGAATGGAATACATCGTAGAAGTCGGTTGCAATATGGTTTCCGGCTTTTTATTGTCAGGCGCCGTAAAAAACATATCATTATATCCCATTTCTTTTAATCCGTTGTCTATCCGGTAAATACCTGCATCTTTATCGGAGATGACAAAAAACGTATTATATGTATTGGAAGATGTAGGCGTGGGTTTCATCTGCGGCGAAAAAATCGCTTTTATGGCATTACCGTCAAGGCTTTCCCCGTTGTATGACTTTATCCACTTGTCAATCCGGCCCCCGCTGTATATAAAATCGAAATCTGTTTTATTATTCTCTGTAGTAAGAAGATACCAGCCCTTCATATTCAGTGTGGAAACAAATAAATCGGATGTAATTTTAGTGGTTACCTTTGTTTCTTTATCCTGGACATTAAATATAAGAATGTATTGCCCCGGTTCAAGAAATACTTCATAATCCAAATTCTTTGTAAAAGACAGGGTATCTGCCTTCGGTAATGCCGGTTCGTTCGGATTGTATTTGGTGGAATAAACCAGCCAGCAAAATTCGTAGCGATTCTCGTTTTGCACTGTCGGGTCGATCCTCAATATGTCCCGATAGGAGTATACTTCGTATTGATTATCCAGACCGGAAACTAAAACCGGTAAAAGATCGTCCGTTCCATCATCGCTCCTGTCTTCAAAACACGAGTGTAACATGATAGGAAACAAGGCAATTATTAGTAATAAGTTATATGTTTTTTTCATATCTGTAATTAATCTGAATTCATCTTTAAACTTCATTAAGGAAACGTAACCAGGGCGCTGCCGGGATTGCTTGTTTCACGCAATGGCGCTGTACCGTTTGCTATATTAACAGGGTCATTGTTATACTTATTCAGAGCTTCTTTGAGTAGATTCCTGTAATGAGCCTGAGCCTGGACAGCGCTGACCTCCTGCCACCAGGCTTCATCGATCACTTCGCCGGTTACATTTATCATAAACTGGTGCTTGACGGTACTGTAATTACCCAATGTACCATAAGCCGCGGCTTGGTAATTGTCTACCCGCCACGAATAGAAACGTTCTAACCGGTCGGAGAATATGATTGTTTTGGCACGGGCTTTCAACTCGCCTAATCCGAATTCGGCCGATTCGTCCAATTGTACCCGCAGCCGGAAACTGGTATCCTTCAGGCTGGCGTCGCGAAGCAGGACGACCGGAATCAACGCCGTTACTTCATTGGCTTTTATTACGTATATTTTTTTTAGGGAAGCATCGGAAAAGTCCACATAGTGTTGACCCGGAACAGCCTTGTTCGGTAATTCGGTTTCGATGGTATCTGTTATATCTCCTGTTACGGGGTCTCTCTCATATGTGATACTGTATTCCGGTACCTGTATCAATTTTACTTCGCGGTCGTGGTTTGCCACATTCCCGATAGTATTCACCCGGATGTATACGGTATCAACGGTTACGGAGGACAGCTCGTACACAAACGTGAAATTCGTTGTCACGGTGTCACCCATCTGCACACGGTCATCCCCGGCATACGACAGGTACTCTGCTTCCGAGCATCCAGTGGCTATCAGCAAAATGATGACCGGTATATATATAAGTTTCTTCATAATAGTAGGTTATTTATTGTGATATTCTATTTCACGCAATGGTTTGGGAACAATATATTTTGCTGCGCTGCCCGAAAAATATGTATAAGTCCAGCCAGACGGCAGGGTAGTTACATTGTAGCGTTTATAAGTAAAGAACGATTGCCCTTCCGCGTAAAACTCGCGGCAATATTCCCTGACCATCTTGTTGCGCCGGTCTGTTTCCCAATCCAAATCGGAAAATGCGGTAAAAGGAATCCCTTTCTGTCCGCAATAGTATTTATAAGATGTTTCGGCAGCAGCTTTGGTTTCGGCGCATTCGGTAAGAATCAGATACATTTCACTTAACCTCAGCAAAGGAACCTGGAGAATCCGCACATATTCGTTTGCGTTTTGAATGTATTTCTTATACATCACTTCGCTTGTTTTACCTGAAAGAGTTTTATAGCTCCACATCCCGTTCCAGCGGATATCGGATACCCGTTCAGCTACCGGAAACAAATTATTCAGATAATAAAAACCATCTTGTACCGAGAAGTCGTAACGGGCAAGCGAACCGGTTTCGCCAAAAAGGTTGTTGGCTTTGTTCGCCAGGTCATAGACACTCAATGCCATAATGTGTTCGGGCGACATTGTATAATCCTGTGCTACGCGGTCAGCATCTGTTCCCAGGCGGAAAGTCGGTGTTCCGTTATGATCCTTGGCGTCGATTACCATTTGCGCATACCTGGCGCCATTGGCTTTCATGGATCCATCCTGTGCGGATAACCACGTATATACGCGGGCTTTGGTCGCCAGTACAGCATAGTAATTCATCCGTATCTGGCGAACGGCGATATAATCATCCTCCGTTGTAAAATCACCTTTATCCAGGTCATTCATTGCCATATCGGCGATAGAAAAAGTAAGGATCGGGTCGACTTTTTTCAGCAATATTTCCGCTTCGTTCAAATCGCTTATGATAGCTTGCGTATAATCCTTATAAGTAAGCGCCGGGTGTACCTCTTTGGTAACGGTTTTTACGTAAGGCAGCAACCCGTCTTCACCTACGTTCATCGGCATTGGTCCAAACAGGCGTAGAACATCGAAATGGCAGAACGCCCTTATTGCAAGAGCTTCGCCTTTTATCATTTCGTAATTGCCATCGGAGAAAACTGCCTGTTGCGCATCAATTTCCTCCAGGATACTATTCACATCGGCTATTACCTTATAGAGATTTTCATAGATGCCGTCCATCCTGCTCCTGACATTACCATTGTTATAATTACAATTTAATAATTCTGCCAGTATGGTATTGTTTGTCGAAGTATTATACCAATTACAAGCCATATATTCGACATCATTCCATATCAGCGCACCTCCATACACACGTTCTTCGTTCAGACGGATATATGCACCGGTAAGCGCGCTCCGGAAACCTTTCTGGGTTGTAAATAATTTATTTTTCGGATTTTGATCTACCGGCGTTACGTCCAGCCAATCGTTGCATCCCGTGTACAACAGGCCGCCAAGCAGCCATATTATTACAACTATATATTTTTTCATACGTTTTATTGTTTAGAACATTAAGGATAGAGACATTATCAATTGACGGGTAAACGGATAATTCGTGCCGCGTTCCCGCTTAACAGAAGATATATAGAATAACTCGCCTGTACTGGCGGACACTTGCATATTTTGTACGCCCAGCATATCCAGCCATTTTTTTGCGCGTATCTCATACATAAGGGTTGCGTTCTGGCAAATCAACGTATTTTCATTCTGAACAAAGCGGGAGGTGGCCTCAGACATGGTATAGTCATAATCGTTTATACCCCTGAAGAAAACCTCGTCGCCCGGCTGTTTCCACCGGTCGGTAAATACCCTTTCGTCCACGTTCATCAGTTTGTTGGTAACCTCCACCTTATCCCGTAATGTCTGGTTGTATAACTGGCCTCCCCACTGGTAGCCAAATGAAACATTCAGTGTAAAGTCTTTATAACGGAACATTGAACTGAAACTTCCCCTGTATTTAGGCCGGCTGTTTCCTACGGCAATCCTGTCGCGCGCATTCCATGTATAAGTCACTTCACCTTCTTTAGTCAGATACAGTTCCCGTCCCGTACTCGGGTCTATACCCAAAGATTGTACCACATAAATGGTACTTGGCGAATCTCCTTCGCGAAGTATCTTGTTCGGGCTGGAACCTCCAAGCAAAGCCAACTTTTCATTAGCGGCCTTCATCGCTTCCGATAATTTCACGATCTTGTCCTTATCATGGGCAACCATGCCTCTCACGGACCACGACATCCCACGTTTCAGATCCTGTATCAGAAAAACAGTAGCGGATAATTCAAAACCGCGGCTCTCCAGATTGCCCACATTTTCGGTGTAAGTACTGAATCCGTTGGAATATGGCAATTCCAGATCGGATAACAGGTTCGATGTTTTTTCTTTATAGATATCAGCTTCCAGCCTCAGACGGCTATTAAATATATCCGTTTCCAGCCCAAGGTTGTATTTTTTTCGTACCTGCCACTGCAAATCCTTATTGCCTAAGGCAACCTGGTAAGCTCCTGTCCATATATTGTAGCGACGGTCGGTATAGTACCTGTATGTGGCCAGCGCCATATAAGCGGCAAAGTCCTGTGAGCCGGTTGTCCCGATAGAACCACGTATTTTCAGGCGGTTCACAAACTTCAAATTGTCACGGATAATGGCTTCGTTGTGGAGGTTCCATCCTGCTCCAACAGACCAGAACGGTGCAAAACGGCGGTTGGTTCCGTATTGGGAAGCTCCATCCATACGGTAGGAAAAATCAAGCATGTAACGATTGTCGTAAATGTAATTCGCATTTCCCAATACACCGATTCTGCGGGTAGTAGATTCTGACCCGCCGGGACTCCCGTCTTTCTGGTACTGGAGAGCCATTCCCAAAAAGTCTATCGATTCATCGGGGAACCCTTCCGCAAGGAAACTATAACTCCGGCCCCGGTTTTGAGTTACATCTACATTTGCCATCGCGTAAAGCGAATGTTTCTCTGCGTAAACCCTGGAAAAGTTGACGGAGAAATTTACCTGATAATTGAAGTTTTTTCCATTGGAATATGAATAGCTTCCTTTTCTAAACAGGTCCTCATCAGTATATCCGGCAAAATCGGAATGGTCGGCCGGTTTAAAAACATCATGATTACTTGTATTGCTTCCGATGGCAATAGATCCCCTGAAGAATAATTCGCTCAACGGTTTCCATTCGATGGCAAAATTATTGGTAATATCAGTATAATCCGACTTATCGTAGGTGTTCAATGTAGCATTGTACATCGGGTTAGGCCATGCGCCGTTATAACGGGGATTGCCTGTTTGCCCCCAGTAGACGTCACTGTATGGAGTAAAAAAGCGAACCAGATGCCCTTGTTTATCATACGGTTTCCAATACGGGTTTAATTCTGCATACTGGGAGAATGACCCATAGGGGGATTCCTCCTGGTTTGTATGTCCGATCATCAGGGAGTTTCGGAAAGTCAGGCGCTGATGCTTATAGGTCAAATCAATACCCCCGTTAAATACTTTTCTTCCTGATTCTCTCATAACACCTTGCCGGTCGTTATATTGTGCTTTAATTGCGTATTGAAAAGAACGATCGCCACCTTCTAATTTCAGGTAGTGGTTCTGGTCAATACTGTTATGCAAGGGTTTGGCCAGCCAATCGGTATTGACCCCTTTGGCTACTTCTGCCAATACTTCGTTGTAATACTGCTGAAGAGCAATGTTTTGAGCCGGTGTTCTCAGTGCATTTTCATAATAACCCGACATCTCCTCAAGTTTCAATTTATCGCGGGAATTCAGTAAATGATAGCTGCTTAAATCGGGTAAATTCAGGGACATTTCGCTCCTTAACGATAATCTCAGCTTTCCTATCTCCGGTTCTTTGGTCGTAATAACGATGATGCCGTTTGCCCCCCGCGAACCGTATAATGCCGTAGCTGCGCCGTCTTTCAATATGGATATGGATGAAATCTCCTGGTCGTTGAGGTCCATCATACGCTGTAAGTTGGTTTCAAAGCCGTTTAATATAATCAGAGGCGTATTAAGCGCAGTGGAGGTTTGTTCCTGTAACTGATTGATTGAGGGAAGGTTTCCTGTTCCTCGGATTTGTATTTCCGGTAAACGGTTTGGGTCAGCGCCCCAAACATTGTTTTCGATCACATTAAAAGATGGGTCGATGTTGCTCAATGTTGTAAAAATATTTCGTCCGCGAAACAATTGCAGCTCTTCATTGGTAATTACACTTACTGCCCCGGTATAACTGTTTTTCTTTTTTGTCGAAATCCCTGTTATAATAACATCCTCCAATACATTTACCGTATCTTCCAATACGATGTTCAGGTTTTTGCCTGTATACCTTACTTCTTGCGGTTTCATTCCGATAAAGGAGAAAATCAATACCGGATTACTTTCTGTGCCTTGGGGTATTGTAATGGAATATTCTCCGTTAGCATTAGAAAGTACAGCCAGACCTGTGTTCTTCACCTGAACGGATACGCTTGGCAACGGATTATTATCCATGTCTGTAATGACACCTGTAATTACAACATTGTTTGTTTCCGGATCTTGCCGGGACTCAGGCTGAACTGTTTTTGTGTCCTCCCTGGTTTCCGGCTTGGCGATAATCAAAATCTTATCGCTGCTTACACTATAGGTCAGGTTCGTGTTTGTCAGTAATGCCTTCAATGTATTATCAACGGTACGTTCTGACTTTGGCAAGGTAATGTTCTTGTATGTGGAAATAAGGGTCAGTGAATAATTCATCCTGAAACCTGACAATTTCCCGACCTGATCCAAACCGTCTTTCAGCGGTTGGTTTTTCAGTTCAAGCACTATTTTCGTTTGCAACGATTGTGCAGACGCATTAAAGCCGCATAACACCAATAGCATGAACGTCACAATGCAAAGAATATAATGTCGTTTTCTTTTCATATCTTTGTGATTGGTTATAATGAAAAATATTAACTAATAGTAATTTGTTGTAATCCTAAAACCCTTCGTATAATCCCCATCATCGGAGGGTTTTTGTTGTTATTCCTATATTACCGGAATTTAAGATGAATTCATATGTATCATAGTATAGCTACTGTTTTTTTATGATTTATCTCGATGTTTTTACTTTTATTGTTCTATTTGATATATAGTTACTTTATTGTCTTCAATGACGTAGTTTGTCGCCGAATTGATGACGCACAGGATATCCAATATGCTTTCCAAAGATTCCGTCCCCCTGAATGAGGCTACGATTAATGTATTGGTCAGCTTACTGCCCCGGATTTCTATGTCTACATTGTATCGTTTACTCAATACGACAGCAATATCCTTTATACTCATCCCATTGAATTCCATCTCTTGTTTTGTCCAATCCACAGCGTCTTTTGTCCCTTGTTCGTCGACTATAAATTTTTTTCCCGCCAATTTTGTTTTATCGTATTCTATTTCTTCGTTTAACGATAGATTAGCTAACACTTGTTTTGTATTTTCCACCCTGACTTTTCCCCGTGTTACAGTTACCCGGATACGGTCATCGTCAGGCCATGCCTTGATGTTGAAAGATGTGCCCAATACGGTTGTTTTCAATTCTCCGCTATATATGATAAAAGGTTTTCCTGCATTGTATTTAATGTCGAAAAAGGCCTCTCCCACCAATCGTATTTCTCTTCTTTCTGCTCCAAAACCGGGAGCCAGTTCAACTGTACTGTTGGCTTGCAAGACGATTTGCGAACCGTCCGGCAACATAATATTCCGGACATATGAAACCGGTTCATCCATTGGCGTATGCATGACTTTCAAAACAATAGTATTCTCTTGTGGAGGTGTATCCCGGTTTAGTATATAATTGCCTAATCCGGCTAAAATAATCAGCAGGACAGCTGCAGAAGCTATACGGAACCACAGTCTTTTTCGTTTAGGTAGGATAATCGTAGAAACTTTCGGTTCGGAAGTAAGGATAGATGACAAAATTTCTTTAGACCGTTTGTCCGACAGTTGTTCTGTCGGCTCGTACTCGTTCCAGACATTCCACAGGATTTTTCTCAGTTGGTTGTCTGTAAAGAAACGGATCATATCGGCCAGTTTAACTTTATCTTCATTGCTATACGTCCCATTGAGGTAACTACGTAATAAATCTTTGAATATATTTTTTTTCATCATTCAATATATTGTTAATTAATGACAATATGCTTCTTCAATAGAAAATAACACTTTTGTGACAGATAGCTTATATACAGCTTTTTATATTGTAATGTGGATATATAGTCCTAATCGCTATATGGGATTCTTTTGATAAAAATTACCACATTTTAATATATAAGACGAATAAATATAAAAAAACACCTAGTCGGTCGTTATTTTTTTTGAAATTTTGATATTGAATGCTTTGTTAACGAATCATAACGACATGGATATAGATAAAATTGCTTATAAATGCTGTCTTAAATAGGATTTTTTGTCGTTTTGTAAAGTAAATGGAAAAAATAAATATTGTTAATAATATCGGTATGAGAAAAATGCATTGATTAAAAACGGAAGTGAAAATGTAAAGGTTTAAGGTTGTTGCGGTCAGGTTATTATGTTGTTATGGCTATAAATCAAAATATAAATAGACACATAATAACAAAATCGGATAATTATCCGATACATACACGCGTATATTGATGAGCGCCTGTCTCATGTGGTTTTGGACAGTAGAAACGGAGATGTTCATTTTGCCCGCAATTTCAGCATGGGAAAAACCATCTATACAATGGAAGTTAAACACTTTCCTTTGCTGGGAGGGTAATTTCCCAATAGCTTCTGCGATGGCATTACCCAGTTCTTTGTTTATTAAAGATTCGAGAGGTGTTTGAGTTGAAGTATCCGTATCCTCTTTCCCTTTATAATCATCTAAAGAAAATAGGGTATCATTGCTCTTTTTCCTGAGTTGGTCAATAGCATAATTTTGAGCGATATGATAGATATAAGCGTTTATATTTCTAACTCGTATAAGTTTTTCGCGTTTTTGCCATATTTTCATGAAAATTTCCTGAACCATATCTTCTGCTTTTACCGGAGACCGGGTCAGCTCTAAAAAAAATCCATATATTTTATCTTTATAATCATAAAAGAGCGAAGTGAAAGTTTCTTCATCAGAATCTTTTTTATTCAAAAATATATCAGGATGGTCTGTATTGCGTTTTTTATCTTTCATTTTTTTCGCTAAACTTTCATTAATAAAAATACTAAATATTTGAAAAACAAGAAAGTTACATATCTAAATTTTCAAAAGAACAACCAAAGTTTTTCACGGAAAGATATTTATTCTTTTTGTTCAAATATCTATTCGGCGTGTAAACGGAGTGAAAACTGGCACAAAGAACGGTTTCTATTTGTAGTAAAAAGAAAGCGGCCGGACAAATATATATCGCACCGATATAAATCCAGGTAACATATATTCCTCCGAACCGCATATCTTCAGTGTTTCTGCAAAAAAAAACTATTCTGTCGGATCAAACCAGATCAAACCGGTCGATATTCATCACTTTGTTCCATGCCGCTAAAAAATCCTTCACAAACTTTTCACCGGCATCCACACTTGCAAATACCTCGACGAGAGCCCTCAATTCGGAACTGGAGCCGAAGATAATGCCAACTCATGTTCCCCTGTATTTCAGCAAGTCATTTTTCTGTTTTTTCTTCTCTACAAGTACAACTTTTATTCAGTTCAACTCCATTGTCAAATTATTAATATACTTTACAAATATATAGATAAAATCCAGATATATTGTATTTACCTATCATTTGGCTTCCAACAGTATATTAAAATGACATATAGGCCACTACTAAACTCACGGAAGTTACCTATATCAGTCCTGTAACTTGTTCCAGAAATCAAATTAAGGATAAAAATACAGAACATATTTGTGTAAAAAACACAGAATATTAAGTATTTTAAATGGATAACATATAAAATAGCCATGTATGGAAGCCGATTTTGCTTAAAATATACCTGCCTGTCGAATCTTTATTATTCAATCCACCCTACCGGAAAACCTGGATTCTTTTTTATTTAAAAACGCCGCAGGCGTACTATAAGTATGTTTCTTTTGATTCTTTTCTTTACATAAAGAAAAGAATAATCTACTTTTTATCTATATTATCTACTATATCTATTATAGATCCTTTATTTCGGGGTAGTGTTTTCCGGTTTTCATACCAACTTCCCAGTTGAAAAATGAAAGCTTCGCCTGATTTCAGGGGTACTGGCTAAAATCCTGTAATTTCTTCCATTTGCCGTGCGATTTTTATGATTTCCGAACATAAAGGCTTCAGTTTTTCAAATGAAGGATCGTGCTCCGGATCAGTTTCTCCACAAAGTTGTTTTCCGGACTTTTTTATTTTCAGACCGGGTTCTCCTGCAAAAGGTTGTATTTCGTCCCGTGTAATACTTTCAGGCAACCGGGGCGACGCCGTATTGAAATATATATCACAGAAACGGATCAGGCCGTCAATATCCCCGATATTGGACAAAAGCATAACCAGTTTTTCATACCGGTCAACGTTGAATGAATAAAACACCCTGTTCCCCAATTGATTATTCTTCTTAGCCAATAATCCCAGCTTCATCAACCGTTTAACGGACTTATCGAAGCTGTATTCCTTAAGCCCCATCCTTTTCATATACTCTTCCCTGCTCCAGTCTGTATGGAACCCCCTGCCCTTCAAAAACTCTATTTCCAGCATATGCAACACAAAGCGGGACTCCGCCGGGGAAAATAGATAAGAAAGGCATGTATGGTATTTTATAAAAGCCGCCATATTGTTTTATTGTTTAGTTGTAATGATAAAAAAAGGGGAGAACAAGCGTCTCCCCATCAGAAAATAATAACCGGGCCTGGTCAGTCCTTTGCAGGGACACGCTCATTTACATAGAAGAAATGTATTTTCCCCTTTACCATCGGCTTATACGGTTTATACCCCAGCTCCCTGGCGTATTTGCCTACCGTTACTTTACCGGGAAGCTTAAACGAATGCTCTTTCATGTGCCTTGACATTTCATCGAATGTCATCCTTTGCTTCAGTTCCATTTTTTTACCTTTTGGATTAATTGATACTGCTTAATAATAGAACCAGGGCGTCCAAAAGGTTTGTGACCAAAGCCGGAGGAAGGATTATTACTCGATAATCCCCTTTTGATAAAGTTCGATCAAGGCAAAAGCCTTTATCACTTTTGGGAAATTATCCTTATCGATCCACTCTTTGGCGACATTCCAGGCAAGCGATAACTCAAATATGAAATTATCCAGCCTCAGTTCATGGTGGGAGAGCTTTCCTTCGGTGGGTTTCAGACCCGAATCATGCAGTTCGCACAGCCCGTTGCTAAGGAATACGCAGCCGGCTCCTGTTTTTACGGCCTGCACCATCGGCACCGGGCAGGGGTATTTTCCCAGGGCCATGCCCACGCACCAGAAAGTAAGCTTCAGTTTACCGGCATGCCCGGCCCGGATCAGTTTCAATATATCATCCGGCGTTCCCAGGCAGGGAACCCTGCATTGGGCCCTGCATTCCGGGCAATCGCATTCGACAGGCCTCCTGCCCGTATTACCCGCTATCTTAAGCAATGAATTATCCATTTGTGTGTCGTGTTTTTATTTATTCCCCGGATCCTTTTCCCGGTATAAGTCAAGTATAAATTCCCGTCCCGCCTTTGTCCACCGCTTGCCTACGGAGCATACATACGCCTTACCCTTCTTGTTTGTCCAGTAATAGGGATGGTCGCACTGGAGCGCGGCATGGGAAGGGTATGCCACATACTGCCTTTTTTCGAACTTGCATATCCTTTCCTCTATCAGGAACCTGTGCAGTTCAATGGTCGATATTTGCAGTTCCTCGGCGATAAAGGATGTCTTGAAAGACTCCCTGTCTCCGACCATCTTTTGGTAGAACTGCACTTTCGGCCTGTCCGTTTCGATCTGCCTGGTCTTGGCCTCGATCACCTCTTCCTGCTCGATCAGCATCCGGCAGGCTTCCCTGAAGTTCGAAGGGAGCTGCCTCTGTGCCCCGTAAGCCGTCTCAAATCTGATATTGCTTTGTCCGAGCGTGACATATCCCTGCTTCAGCAAGTCTTTTATCCGCTCGTTCATCCAGACGGACAGGTCGGGGGAGAGCCATTCGGCGAACTTAAAGGCCAGGCTGTCCTGTATCCATGTGGCCCCCACGCTCCCCCTTTTGGTTGTGATCTGGCTTTCCAGGCTATGGGATATGCCGTTGTCGACCAGCGACTGGCGGAACCGCTGCGTTTCCGCCAGCAACAGCCATTCCCTCGGGTTCTTATCCTGGCTGCGTGCCATCTCCGTCGCGTTGACATAGATAACGCCGTTGGGAGCCTGGAAGGATATGGGCTGGTCGTGATAGCTGAAAATGACAGGGGTATTGTTTTGCTCCGGCGCTTTATTAACGGCAGCATGTATGACAGTTGCCGTTTCCCTTATTCCGGGGGAAGGGACAGGTTCCGGTTCGGGCTTAGGCTCCGGTTCCTGTTTGGGTTTTGGTTCGGAATCAAGGTCCCTGTTTACAGGCAGTTTGCCCGCCCATTCCTCCAGCTCCCGGCAAATCCGCGCTATTTGTTTATTTTCTTTTTCTATACTCCTTGTAAGCGTATATATATCATAGATTTTAATAAACGGGAAGAGCTTCCCGTTTTTATATACCGGGAATTTTGCAGCTGACCTGCATATTCCGGCAGCCTGCCCGTTCCCGATCATCTCCTGCCTGCACAGTATCCTGCACAGGTCATGCAGGCTTATCCACTTCACGGCTTTACTACCGTCATAAATGACATGTATCCTTGTTCCCTTAAAAGGTATCGTTTCGTTTACAGGTTTCATATCTTGCCTCCTTCCTTATTTGTTTTCTTCCGGTTATCTTCCAGCGCGTACCTTTTTTTTGCCATTTCCCGGACAGTATGGTAGCGCCTTTCCTGTCCGCACATTTTATCGTATTCTTCCAGGCCCAGGGAGTCCAGGTCGCTCAGGTCTATCTCTATGTCGGGATGGATATGCCGGTAATAAAAGCCTCCGGTCGATATGTATTTCCCCAGGCAGCAGAAGGATATGGCCTGCAGGTTCCCCCCGGTCAGCAAAGAGGCCGCGTGGAGGGACCTGGTGATGCCTATCAGCACCTTCGCCCCGTTGAAGATCAGTACGTTCTTGGGTTCCTTAAACTTGCTTTTCCTCATCCCCTTCGTAGAATTTGATTAAGTCTCCTTTCTCGAACCGGTCCTTGACCGACATGACCAGGGCCGTATCCGACAGGCTTACGCCATTGATCAGCATTTCCGAAATCCGCTCCAGCATATAGACCGAGAATATGGGCTCCAGGTAAGCGATAAAGAGCAGGTCCAGAGACTCTTCCAGCAACAGGTGCCCGGTGTCCGCGTCTTCGGCGATCATATCTTCCAAAGGAATGGAACAGGTTTCCGACAGGTTTTTTATCCACCAGTCAAAGTGGCATTCAAAACCGGATATAATATCCACATTGGAAACGTTTACAGCTTCTTCTTTCTTTTGGATATAAAGGGTGGCATCGAAATAGATCCTGCCATCCGATTCCCCGAATAATATACCGGGGAATTCCCTGTACCTGACAGTCAGGCCGGGGGGCATCTTTTTTAACTTCATTTTTGATATATGCTTTTGTTAAAATTCGCGGTAAAAGTATATAAAAATACTTGTAATAAAAATAAGAAATAAGGTATTTTTAATGTGGTATTTCTATTTTAAATATTGATACATAGTAATTTAATTCATATTTAAAATTCATTTAACGATATAATAGGTATCTATTTTTTAAACCTAAAAATACCTGTATTTATTAACGTTTGCGACACTTCCCGCTGTATATGTTAAAACGGTGGTTACAACTATAATTGCCCCGTTTTCCTATTCTTAAAAAAAAATAAAGATGCAGGAAAAAAATCAGCCGGGGACATTCAACCGGGAGTTGCTTGAGAGTATTTTCCGGACGAGCAAGAAAACCATCCGGGAATATGTCTGGGAAATCGAGCGCAACAACAGGTATAAGTCCGCGCGGCAGGACGCCACCCTCGGCGTAGTCCTGGACGACCGTTCCCGGCTGATAGACCTGTATGAAGCGTGCCTGCAGCAGGATGCCCATATCCGGGCTGTCATAGAGACCCTGGAGAGCCAGATACTGGGCGACCGCTATATGCTGGCTAAAATCAATGAAAAAGGGAAGTACGTCAAGGATGTCAGGGAGACACAGAAGGTACAGGGTTCCCAGTTCGATAAGATTATAAAAGGGATCGTCGAGGCCAAACTGTACGGCTATACCCTGCTGGAGATAATGCCGCATACCGATCCAAGGACCGGAAAGCTGGCGGAAGTGAATATCGTCGAGCGCAGGAACGTCCTGCCGGACCAGCATACTGTCGTTAAGAGGCAGGGCATCTGGCTGCCGAACTGGAATATATGCAGCGAAGCCTACCGCAAAAACTATGTGCTGGTAAATACCGGGGACACGGGGCTGTTCTCCGCGACGACGCCCCTTATCCTTGCCAAGAAGTTTACGATCGCCAACTATGTGAATTTTTCCCATACCTACGGCCAGCCGATCATACACGGGAAGACGGTCAGCGAGAGTAATAACGACCGCAAGCGCCTGGCGGCGGATATCGCCAACGCCGCCCAGAACAAGGTTATCGTGACCGGGCTGGATGACGGGATAGACATCAAGACCTTTACGATGTCCAATTCGGAGAAGATATACACCAGCCTGATCGGGATTGTAAACAGCGAGGTCTCCAATATGATACTCGGCTCCGAATCGATGGCCGGGGGCATGCAGTCCTATGTCGGCTCGACCAAGGCGCACCAGGATATTTTCCGGGAACGGATCGAAGTTTACCGCAGGTACATAGAGAATATCATGAATGAGGAGATCGTACCCCGCCTGGCAGCGATGGGCTATATATCCTCCGGGCTGGAGTTCAAGTATTCCAACCGGATCGAGATGAATAATGAAGACCGGATACAGTTATACGGGCTGATCACGGATAAGTACGAGGTGGCTGCGGATGAGATAGAAAAAGAGTTCGGGATAATCGTCGGTAAACAGCTGAATGTAATGGATCCAGGTGGAGGCGCTATGGGTGGTGGTACAAGTTCCAATGGCCGACATGTGATGAGTGACGAAGAATACTACAAACGCTATGGGCGAAATAGAGGCAGTGATGTTTCAAATTTTCTGATGGGGACGGAATAGGCAGCCATTTACCGTCCCCCGGCCTGAAAGATGTGGTTGCAAAAAAGGTTGAAGTAAAGGATACCCACCCCGACAGGGAGCAGTCTCGCAGGGAATACCAGCTCTTATTGGCTGCTTTCCGGCGGTTGCTGGATATACATGAAAACGGCGCTGAACGGAAAGGTGCATTCGAAGATATCATTACCCTCAGGGCCTCATTCCTGGTCGGGAGGGTGATTTCCGGCCTGGGAATGGATTTGGACAGGGCCCTGGATATTTTGCGGAACCATCATGGTTCCGCAACAGGGAGGCGGAAGCAGGAGCGCGGGGTGCTGGCCGCGGCGGTTGACAACCTGGTCGATTTTGCCGCCGCCCAGGAACTTCAGGTATTCAAAGAGTTGCCCGGTACCCGGTATGCGGACCATACGGGCAGCCATGAGGCTGTTTTTGAAAAGTATAACTTAACATATGCCGCCGGGGAAAACATGGACGTGCTTTATGCCGCCGGAATCGCCGCCTGGTGGATGACCGTCCCGGAGAATAACTATATAACTTTTATGACGCAGGGCGACGAACGCGTCAGGCCGTGGCACCTTTCCCATGACGGGCTGACCTTCTTAAAGCGGGACTTTCCCCCGGAATTGATTCCCCCAATCGAATATGGCTGCCGCTGCTTCCTGGTCTCAGGCGGGGTTGGTCCTGTCCATGCATCACTTGGCAAGGGCAAGCCCGTCAGGAACGTAAATCCCGTCTTCAGGGAAAGCCTGGCAACCGGAGGCCGGATATTCTCGCCGGCGCACCCCTATTTCATGAACCTGCCCGATGAAACGGCCAGCGCGGTAATCAAACGCATCAAACAAAAAATGTATGTCCGATGAAAATCACTTTAGAAATATTCTGCCGGCAATGGGTAAAAGACAAAAGGGAACGTACCATTGTCAGCCGCTTTGAAAAAAACATTTTCGACTTTACGACGATTGCGGGGAACCGCAGCAGGATGTTTTTCCAGGCTTCCTTTAACACCGGCGGTTTTTTCAGGAGCGGGTCGGGATGGCGCCCGCGGGAATCCCGATGGGGAAAGAAATTTACGCATCCGGTACTGATCGATACGGGCATGCTGGGCAAGTCCGTCAAAGGGGAGGTCCGCAGGTTTGAATCGACCAATTACCAGAGCCGCAGGGGATTCAGCTCGAAGATATTCAGGCGCGGCGCGAAATACGATATCTGGACCGCGGAAGAAAGCTTTCCCATAAAGGGAAAGCGCGGCAGGAAAGGCAAATACAAGAGCTATGCCGCGATCCATAACTCCGATCCCGGAAAGACCGGTTATACGGTAAACCAGTATTCGGGGAAAAAACCGGTGCAAAGGCAGTTCATCGGGTTCAGCGAACCCCTGGATAAGGATGTCAGCAGGTATATAGACATGATTTTTAAAGGATTCCCCCATGCTTAAGGACAAACGGCCCCGACAACCGGAGCAGGGACAAGCAGGCGGTACGGATAATGCGCTAAGGATAGCCGTCGCCGAAGAAGTTTCCTTAAACCCTTTCGCCGGAATATACCTGGCTGTTAAAAGGGCTATCCTGACAATAAAAGAAAATCCGGAAGCCCCTGCCGGCGATCCTTTTTTTAAGACCGTCGCCATCGATACGGGGCAATTCGCCCGTATTGTCCGCAGCGGGAACCTTGAAACGGAGATCATGTTCCCGGCAGTTTTCATTCATTTTGTCAATGTCCGTTACCTGGTGCAGCAGCAACGGATCGGGGAAGGACGCGCTACCATGCGCGTGAGGTTTATCCTGAACACCCTGAATAACCAGGACCCGGACAGGGAATGCGATGCGTTTTATATCTTCCAGCGGATCAATGTGGCAATACAGGATGCCAAAAGCTATGAACCGGCCCTCAATGAGCGCTGCAACCTGCTCTACTTCGATATGCCCGAGACCACCAATATGCTCCAGGCTTACTGGATAGATTATGAGGTATGGTTCAGGGAAGCATCGGCATGGAAGTACCGGGACTGGGTGGAACGCTACCTGGTAATGCCGCCCTTTACCAATCATGGGGACGCCCCGCAGCATGATGATGAAAAACATGGGGACCATATGTGCCCCGCACATAAAGAAACATCCGGCTATGCGCCTTCCGTGGAAGGGAACGCCCCTCCCGCAGAAGAAAGACAGGATAGCTGAAAACAAAAAATACCCGAGGGTACTATTCTTTGGAAACAGTATTCGATGGATATAAACAGTTTAAAACATGTAGTCGGCAAGGCCAATACCGGCGAGACTGCCGCCATCCGTTTCTTCGGGAAGATCACGGAAGAATCCGCGGGCCGGTTCAACAATGAGTTCGATTTTTTAGAGAATGCCATCCGGCCATCGTTAATCCGGGTACTGATCAATTCCGAAGGCGGCTCGGTTCTCCACGGGATGAGTATTTATTCCACGATCCGGAATTCCACGGTCCCCACCGAATGCGTTATCGAAGGGATGGCCGCATCGATGGGCTCCGTGGTCTGGGCTGCCGGGGATAAGTCTTTCATGCGGGACTATTCCATCCTGATGATACACAATCCGTTCCTGCCCGCCGAAGAAGGGGAGGATATGTCTGACATGGTGCAGGCCTTTACCAAGCAAATCACGACGATATACCGCAAGCGCTTCGGATTGAAAAAAGAGCATGTCGAGGCGATCATGAACGGGGAGGCCGGCAGGGACGGCACTTTCTTCGATTCGCCTGCCGCCGTCAAGGCGGGGATTATCCCTGCCGGGAATGTACTCCATACCTCCAAACAGCTTTGCGATAAAGTGAAAAACGAACTGCCGGAACCCGCCAAAGCAGAAGAAATCCAACTGCTGATGAGCCGGATCTGCATGGAAGCCCCGGCCATCGATGATAAAAATAAACACTCTCCGGAAATATCCCCTAGTCTTATACAAATTTATAAAAACGATACAATGACTGAAGAAAATAACAAATCACCGGAATATACGGCGGTTACAGCTTCACTCGGGATGAAAGACAAATTCGAGATAGGGGATGTAGTAGCCAGGATTTCCGAACTGATGTCCGTCGAAGCGCGGCTGACGGAAGCAAAGAAAGAGCTGAGCGACGCGCAGACCGTAATTGCCGGAAAAGAGGCGGCTATCCGGAACCTCCAGAAGACAAACGACGAGCTCGGTACGGCCCTGGACGGCTACAAGGCCAAGGAAGCGGAAGAAGTCAACGCTAAAATCGAAGTGCTGATCGAAACCGCGGTAACCGAAGGGAAAATAGATAAAGCGGCAAAAGCCCAGTGGGTTGAAATGGCCGCTTCGAATTTCCAGCTTGCGGAAAGTACGCTGGCCTCGATTCCCGCCAGGGAGCAGATTACCAAAGAGATCGCCAAAGACCCGGCCAATATACAGGCCGCCACCGACGCAGCTAAAACAGCCGGAGAAAAAATCGCGGAAAAGGTAAGCGCCGTAATAGGCGAAAACTTCCGGTTCAAAACACTCAGATAAACCTTAACACACACTTTTTGAAATGTCAGATACAGTAACTTTTTTACAGAATGGTTATAACGGGGAAGTCCTCGAAGACCTGCTGACCTATACCGCCCAGGGTAATGACACCTTCAGGGAAGGCCTGATCCATATCAAAAGCGGTATCCAGTATAAATATACCCTTCCGGCGATAAAGCTGGGGGATATTATCCAGGATAACAACCCGGTTCCGACCAGTGCCCTGGGGGCAAAAGGGCCGCAAGGGGAAAATGAATACCAGCTTACGGCCCGCCACCTTATCCCGCAGGATTTCATGGTGTACCTGGAATTCAATCCGAGGGATTATGAAAAATACTGGAAGTTCGCCCAGCCGGAGGGAAACCTGGTTTTCCGCGAGCTCGACCCGAAGATACAGGCTGTCATGCTCAGGCTTCTTATCGAAAAGAAAAACGAATATATCGGCAACGCGATCTGGACTTCCTGCAAGGGAGGGGACGCCGTATCGGGTATCGCAGTTCCCGGAGGAGCTACGCCTATCGGGGGAGGAAAGGAAAAATATTTCGATGGCTTTATCAAGCGCGTTACCGACAATGCAAACGCTACAGACGCCGAGACTATAGCAGGAGGGCAGGTCATTATTTCGGGTAATACGGAACTGACTACCGGTCAAGAGACAGAGGACGCGATGTATACCATGTGGAAGAAATGCCCTAAACAGATCCGCAAGAAGACCGAACTGGTATTCCTCTGTTCATGGGATGTCTGGGACATGTATGACCAATACGTATCCAATAAAACGGTGAAGTATGCGGAGAATGGAGACCTGAACCGCTACCGCTTCAAAGGCAAGAAGGTAATTCCACTTGTCGGGGTACCCGAGCACACCATCATTCTGGGACAATTCTCCAACTCTATGGATTCTAACTTCTGGATGGGCATCGACTATGCCAACGATACAGAGGTATTGAAAATCGACCGCCTGCAGTCGAACTCGGAGCTCTTCTTCTTCCAGATGCGGATGAAGATGGACGTAAACATTGTCCGTCCGGCAGAGATAGTCGTCCACACAGCATACAAAAAAGCGCCTTAATCACAAACAACAGACCTTGGAAGGGGAAGCGAAAGTCTCATACTCCGTTTCCCCTTTTTCCCTTAAAACGACAAACCGACAATGGCTAAGAAAATAATTAACCCGGAAGACCAGGAGCAAAAAGAAACGGTAGAAAATACCGAAAATAAAGCGGAGGAAAATACCGAGGAAATACCTGCACATATCGAAGAAGTATTGAAAAAGAATACGAAATACGAATCCCTGTATATCGACTCCTACGGCGGTTGCTTTACCGGGGATACCCCGGCCAATATCAGGGGCAATGCAATCCTCTATAAAAACCCCTTCTACAAACAATAACGCAAACGACCAATGGCTTTAGGTAATGTATTCATAAAAGACGTGGACGGGAATATCCCGGGCCAGGCCTCCGCAGGTAATGAAAAGGTGACGGGAATCCTCTTCGATATCTCCCTGCAACCTGCGCTGTTTACCGCCGGTTATGGGCTGAACAACGCGGGGAAACTCAATGTGAACGATATCCTGTATATAACCAATTTCAAATCGGCTGTTAAGGATTTCGGGATTATTGAAAGGGTGGCTGTTGAAGAGGAAGAAGAGGGCAACCAAAACTTCATGCACGGTATCCCGGCCTACCATATCAGGGAATTCTTCCGTATGTCCGGAGGCGTTGACAGTTACGGAAAACTCTATGTGATGTTTGCCGATTGTTCGGTTAACTGGGATGCGGTTGAAGTCATGCAAAGGGCATCAGGGGGAATAATAAACCAGCTTGGGATATGGACTGAACAGCCTGTCTGGAAATTAAACGGGGCGGCTGAGAAGTATAACCTGAACCTGGTGAAAGGGCTTAATGACAAGGCGGTTTCCCTTGCGGAGCAAAACCAGCCCCTTTCACTGATTTTATGCGCTAATACATCCAATACCGGGGCGAATACGGCCGAAGGCAGGCAAATAAACCTGAATAAAGTACCAGGTTGTATTTGCGACAGTTCCCGTGTCAGCGTGATATTCGGGCAGGCCCGGACTGATAAAGTATCCATGATGCAGAAACGCAACACGAACAATTCCCCTGTCGGATTCTTAGGGGCTGTGATGGGGGCTATTGCAAGGGCTAATGTGCAGGAATCCGTAGCCTGGGTTAAGCAATTCAACTTGTTCGATGATGCATTCCAGGATATCGAACTGGGTTTCGGGGATATAAACCTGACAGGGGAAGATGAATTCGTCAGCTTAAACCAATACGAATCCTTGTCTCCTGTGTTATTGGACGACCTGGACGACAAAGGATATATATTCCCGGTAAAATATGCCGGAAGGGAAAACGGTATTTATATCTCGAAAGACCAGACCTGCTCGGCAGGGGATTTCCGTACAATCGCCAGGAACAGGACCATCAATAAATCGCGGCGTGCAGTCAGGGGAGCCTTATTGCCTTATGTGAATTCTCCCCTGATGGTTAATCCGGCCACAGGGTTCCTTGCCGCATCTAAAATTACCGCCTTCAAAACCCTTATCGGGGACATACTGGCAAAGATGCAGGCCGACCAGGAAATATCGGGCTATGCGGTCAATATTGATCCGAACCAGAATGTTTTGGTTAACGATACGCTAAAAATATCATATGTAATAGTGCCTGTCGGGGTTGCCGTGAAGATATATGTAGAGGAAGGCTTATCACTAACCGCTAAATAACACAAACTATGCCTATAATAAATAATGTAGCATACTCATGGAGTATGATAACGCTTTCATCTACAGCCCTGGGTATAGATGAAGGCAGCACAACGCTGGAAGGGGTGTCCGGTATCAAGTGGAATAAAAAACGTAAGATAGAAAGCAACTATGGAATGGGTGGTAAACCCATATCACGAGGCTTCGGGAATATTACTTATACTGCCTCTGTCACGATGGACTATGCTACCCAGCAGATGCTTCGCTCAACTTACGGCTCATTGATGGATATCGGGGAGTTCGACCTGATCGTATCTTTTGCCAATCCGATGGCTTCTGATGATTGGACGACTACAACCGTTACTTTAAAAGGCTGTATCTTCTCCGAAGATGGTATGGAAAGCAAGCAGGATGATACGGATATTACGCATGAATTCGATCTGAATCCTTTTGATATTTCCATTGGCAATGATTTTATTTAGGTCTTTTGTCTGGTTATCAATTGGTTTGACTGCATCCGCATATATCTGGGTGCGGTTTTTATTTTTATAAATATATTTTAACACAGAGCTTGCAACCACATGCAGGCTGAGACCACTACTCTTTATAAACACCCTGGACAGGCAGTGATTTTCCGTATGGTGGAACTTACGGGAAGAATGAAATAGAAACGGGGTTCCGGTTTTAGGCGTATAGTTCCACCCTGATATGCCTTTAACCGGGACTCCTTTTTTTAATTATTATAACTATGAATAAAAATTTAGTATCGAAAAACGAGGAAGGAAAACTGATTACTACAAGTAAGATCGTGGCTGGAATATTCGGCAAAAGGCATACAAATGTGTTAAGGGATATCCGTAATTTGGAATGTTCGGAAGAATTCCAATCATCCAATTTTGAATTATTGGTGGAAATGAAAGAGTTACCACAAGGTGGCGCATCCAAATCGACCTGTTATGAGATGACTAAGGATGGGTTCAATTTTCTGGTAATGGGATATACCGGAGCGAAAGCCGCTAAGATAAAAGAGAATATCATCATTTTTTAATTATATACAAATTACCGCATTATGGACATGAATAAAAATTTAGTATTAAAAAACGAGGAAGGAAAACTGATTACCACAAGTAAGATCGTGGCCGGAATATTCGGCAAAAGGCATGATAATGTATTGAAGGATATCCGGGAGATGGAGTGCTCGAAGGAATTCAGACTCCTAAACTTTAAGGAGACATTTGAAATGAGGAAGTTACCTCTTGGTGGTGCAGTAAAATCGCCCTATTTTGAAATGACTAAAGACGGATTTGGTTTTTTAGCGATGGGATACAGGGGAGCGAAAGCCGCCAGGTTCAAGGAAGATTTTATCAGGGCATTCAACCGGATGGAAGATATGCTGAACTCGGATGAATATATCCAGTACCGCTTTGTGCAGATTGTCGAAAAAAAGATAAAGCAGCTGGAAGCAGAGCTGCTTGACAATCAGAAACTGATAGGCTGCCAGCAGGAAAGGATAGCCGGCCTTAGCCCTAAAGCCGAATATACAGAAAATGTACTCAACAGCCCGGATACCTATACCTCTACGCAGATGGCGAAAGAGTTGGGGCTCAGGCACGCCAAACAACTTCATCTGGAATTAAAGGCAAGGGGCATCCTTTTCAAACAGTCGGACCAGTGGATGCTATGCTCCGGATATACGGGCAAAGGATATACGGGCACAAGGACATTCATGTACCCCGATAAGAAAACAGAGATACCCAGAACGAGCACATTTACCGTCTGGACGGAGAAGGGAAGGCAATTCTTACATGGGATTTTCCAATAAACAGGCAGCCGGTGAAAATTATTATTCTTTTACCTGTTTTATGTTGCCGAATGGCTGGTAAGGCTGATCCGGTACAGGAACAGCAAATTGCCTTCCGGCAAGAAAGACCGGAGGTTATTTTCTTCTTTCAGGTATATCCGGTTAAAATAACATCCCTGGAAAACTATTCTTCAACAAGCCCACTATTCTTTGATACAATCCAAAAACATCAAAAGCATGGAAGAACAAAGCCTGACATTAAAACAAGAAGCGGAAATCAGGGCCTTCGCCCTTAAACTCAGGGAAGAAAAGAAACTCAGGAAGGTTTACCCGATGATCGTGTTCGGGGACAAGTCCGCGGGAGAAAAAGATTATTACATCGCCTATATGTCCGAACCGACTTTTCCCCAGTTCAGTAAATTTATGGCCGCCTCCAAAAAAGACGAAGTGATGGCCATGAAAACCCTGGCGAAGGATTGCTTCCTTGACGGGGACAAGGAGCTGGTGGACAATGAGTCGCTGTTCCTGTTCGGCCTGATGGCGCAGCTTTCCGAAATAATAGCCACAAGACAAAGCCTTATTGTAAATTTATAGATCGCTGGGCGGTAAGGGCCGACCAGCGCATCAGGCAACGCCTGATTTATGTCCGCCATTACTTTCCCGGCGTTGATTTAGACAAAATAACGGATGAGGAATTCGCCATGCTGTCGGAAGAAGCATTGTGGCTTCATCAGGAAATGATGGCTGCAAAGACATCCATGCCGCTTCTAAACCCTTGAATTTTCTATTCTTGCAGTCCCTGCACCATTAATATGGTGCGGGGTTTGTTATAAATAATGGAAAGCTGCCCGTTCAGTTCAGGACAGCTTTCCGCCGTAAAAGTGTTTAACCGGTATCAGATATTAAGGACGGGTTTTAGCTTTATTGATTTTGTGAATTTTAACAAAAGCTATATCAACCCCTTTTATATTTAACAGCGTTCCACCCCCGCAGGTTTTACCCTGCCTTCGCGCCGTGATTGTCAATCCGTTATTTAACCTGCCGGTTATTTCAACCCGGTTTCGGCACAGTACCCTCTAAAAACACGAAGGGCGCGTATCCGCAGTACTGAAAGGGAACCGCCAAGCCCCCAACCCACATACGAATAGCGCCCCCGCTTTGCAGCGAGACCACTATTCAATATCTGTGGATTATTTAAAATTGGCGGTTTTATCAGTACAGGATATTGAATAGGCACGTATATTTTAAAAATGTTCTCTAACGGGACAAAGATAGGTATAATCTCCGGGATCACATCCGGGCGGTTCGTTTTAAAGTTTAATCTTTTCATGCTGCATATAAATAGAGAAAGCGTGGCGCACCGGTATTGCAGTGACGGCTCTGGAAAAGCCTTAGCCCCAATAGTCAATGCCCACGCTATATAGCAGCGCGGACATTTAGTATTGTTATAGGGCTATATTCAATTTTCCAGATTTACACTGCCTAATAATACCAAATGCTCTTTCGTATGTTTTAGTCTGATGACGATGCAAATATAACAAAAAAGCGGAAGCAAATAAACCGCCGGGCTTTTAATCACTCCGGCCGGTTTCCGGCTATTCTTTCCTATAAGGGAAGAATATGGCGCAGGAACAAAATTACCAGGTCAATTATACGATCAATGTAGAAGCTTCGGAAGGTACGAAGCAGGTTATGGCTTTCGCCGAAAGCGTAAACAAGCTTAACCAGGCCAAAACCTCCTTCGCTACGGCGATGGAGAATATCAATACGTTCATGAAAGACGTAGACAAGGCTTTCCGTCCCAAAGGGCGTAAGCGCGACTATTCTTTCAGGTTTGATATTAAAACTGGCGATACCGATAAGAAACTGGCGAAGGTTAAGGAACAGCTCCTTGAAATAAAAGAACTGGCCAAAGGCATAACACTTGCGGTCAATACAGACAAGCCGCTCAATACCAAAGCCATCAAGTCCCAGGTCAAAGCTCCTGTTCAACAACCTCCGGCCTCCACACCAAATGCAAAGATAGCAGCCCAAAGTATTACTGAAACCCAACAGAAGATAACAAAAGCTGTAGGCAAAGTAAACGCGGCCCTGATCTCCCTGGAAAAAGGCCGGGAGGTCAGGATAAAGACAGACGCGGCAACAACAAAATTGCAGCAACTGTTATCATTGATGGACAAGATAAAGGGCGCATCTGCGATGAATATGGCCTTATCCGTACCGGGTATAAACCATGGACGGAATATTGTCCCATATGCACCTGAAGCTTTCCGGCTATCGGATAAAGCCGATACACGGCTCCGGGAGAAATTGTATGCCCGCCGGCAACTGCATGACCAGCGCATGGCTTTCCAACAGCAGCAGGATGAAGCCAAAACACAGGCTAAAGCCCGGCAGGAGAATGCGCGAAGGGCAGAGAAGGAACAGGCGAGTTTGCTGCGGCAGCAGGAAGAGATGCGGAAAAAAGCCCTTATCCGCCAGCAACAGGCAGAGAAAGAAACTGAAAAACACAGGCGGAGGAATGCGGCCGACGCCCTCCGCCATATGCAGCGCCAGGCTGGGATTGAAAACAGCCTGTATGGAGGCAAACGCAGGGCTGCCATCAACCGCCTGCAATACTCCAAAGCCCCGACATTGCGCAATATGCCCTTCGCCTATATGCTGAACGGCTATATGATGTATGGGATGATGCGCCGGGAACTGGCCGACGCCGTCGAGTATTCCAATATCATGCAGACCGCGCACAGCATCCTCCGGGTTGCGGATACAGACCTGGGAACATTCGAAACCCGCTTCGACAGCATGGCCCGGTATGTGAGGCAGATCGGGATCGAAACGAAATTCACGGCTATTGAAGTCGCCGGGGCGGTTAAATACCTCTCCATGGCAGGGATGGGAATAGATACTATCAACAAATCCATACGCCCTATCGCCAACCTGGCGCTCATCGGGGATAATGATATCTCCCAGATTGCCGACCTGGCCACCAATATCATGGCAGGTTACGATATCCGTAATTCGAGTATGGATTCCGTCGCCGACATCCTCGCCTCTACGGTTTCCCGCTCCAATGTGAATATCGTAGAGATGGCCGAGTCTTATAAGATGGCGGCGGGATACCTGAAAATGGCCGGGGTGGACTTCTCGGAGAGTGCCGCAGCCATCGGGATACTAGGGAATATGGGTGTAAAAGGCACGATGGCCGGGACGTCGTTAAGGGCGATGGCTACCCGCTTTGCCAAACCGACCAAAGAATCCCAAAAGACAATGGACAGGCTCGGGGTTAAGTTTACCGGATATAAGGATATTTACGGCAAACAGGTGGAACAGCTCCGTCCCCTAGCCGATATATTCCAGGAGCTGGAGCAAAAAGGCGCGACCATGGCCGACATGCAGGCCATTTTCGGGAAGATCGGGGGAAATGCGGCCATGATGTTCCTGAAGAACAGTGATCAGCTAAGGGCTTTAACAGCCCAGAATATAACATCGCATGGCATATCGGAAGAACTGGCTAAAGTCAAGCAGGACACCACCAAAGGATTATGGTACCAGGCCACATCCGGTTTTTCCGAAAGCTTTATGCAGGGGTTCGAGATACTCGAACCCCAGATCAGAAGCCTGTTAAGGGATTTTCTAAGTAAATTCAATGCTCCAGAGTTTGCCCGGGGATTGGCTTCTATTGGCCGCTCATTGATGGATATCCTGTCCGTTATCGGCAATATAGCCACATTTATAACCAAAAACTTTACCTGGATCGAGCCGCTCTTGTTTTCCGGCCTTGTCGCTACACGGTTATTCAGGCTGGCCGGATCCCTGACCAATGTCGGGGTCGCCCTGGGCTTTATCGGGAAACAATCGCTTGCCTCTTCTTCTATGCAGGCTATCAGCGGATTGGTAGGATTAGGGGTCGGTCCTATCGGACGGGGTATGTCGATGGCCAATAAACGAGCTTTGGTAACAGCCATGAGTGCAGCAGGCATCTCCGGCAAGGGAGCGATGACCCACGCATTGGCCCAATCCGGCATGCTTGGCGCCTCCGCATTGCTTGCACGCGGAGGGGCGGCAGGGTTATTTGCCAACCAGGTGGCAATGGGGAACGGCCTTGTAGGCGCCGGAGCATCCATCGCCGCCATCGGCACGGGAGCGGTCGCCGCTACCGCCGGGATTGCCGGGCTGGTAGGGATCATGGGTTACCTGGCCTACAAAACATGGAAGGTAAAAGAGGCGAAAGACGCCGTCCAGGAAGAGATCAATGCCAACCGGAAATACCACTACCCTTCCATAGAAACCCTGCATAAAGCCCTGCGGGATACCTATAACCAGGCCATTTCCACCAAGCAGGCCGTAGACGACGTAACGGCGGGAAAGACAATCGAAGAAGTTTCCGGCCAGAAGATCGGCGCTTTTACGGGCAATTGGTGGACAGCCGTACTCAATACCCTGGGACAGGGAGCCAACAGGGGATATAACCCCTATGCTTCCCAGTATGCATACACCCAGGCCGACGCACGCAACGATGATACAAAGGCGGCCCTGGAAACGATTGCCAAAAAGGACGGGCAAAACCGCCTGAACGCCGCCTGGGGGGATATCGGCAAATTAAAGACCCCGGTGGAAGTCGGAGCCTTTATACAAACCATCGAATCGAAATACGGGCATCCGGAAAGCGCCCTGGACAAATCCCTATGGACGGAGCACAACGGGGTTATCACATATAAAAAAGGCATGGGCGAACTGCCTGCTTCCGACGCAGCCAGGACTTACCATTACGCCAGGTACCAGAACGATACGATCATCCCCATCATAAAAACCGCGGCGCAAACATACCTGGATGCTATCCAAAGCCGGAAGGGAGCCCGGGAGTTTATGCGGAAAAGCGGGTACGACTTCGCTAACCTGCTGCTCAAAGGATTCTACCAGGATGCTAACGGTGAATGGGCGGAGAAGGTTCTAAAGAAAAATGCGACGGATAAGCAGCGGGAGGACCAGCTGGCCAATAAAATGGAAATCCATGACAGGCTGACGAAATTCGCGGCAAGTATGCGCACGGTACTGGGGAATAACCCGGAAGCGGCGGAGAATATCCTGAAGGCCGCGGGCTTCCCTCGCTGGATGTATTCGAATGAGCCCGACTATAATGATCCGGCCCCATTCAACGCCAACGGCATTACCAATTCCGGGCATGGCGGGACAGATGCCGATGACGGCATGGCCGGGGGAAACTATTCGGGTACGGGCAAGCTCTCTTCCGCAGCCCCCAAACAGGTCATTGTCAATATAGCCAGCCTGCTGAGCGTCGAAACGATAGACCTGTTGAAAACGCAGGAAGGACAAACCGTGGAAATACAAAACCTGAAGGAGCAGTTAGCGCAGGCCCTGATCGACGTCGTGCATGATTTTGACGCAAGCTGGAACGGGTAAATAATATGCTAATGTGCCAATTAGCATATCCGGAAATCAGGTGATGTCAATTTGCGCAAAGCGGCCATTTGAAACAATGTCCAATAAAAGTGAAGCGTATGCAAAATTAGTAAATGATAAGGATTGAATATAAACATGGAAAGGATAACAGATGATTGACGGTCAGTTAAAAGGATTAGCGAAAGCCACGCTGCTTTCCGGGGGGATTATCAGCCACGGTAGTGTCAACGGATATATCAGTGACTCGGCAAGGCGTGCCCTTGGCATGGGACTCTCGGAGTTCGGGGACGGTTCGGTGCATTATTTCTCGAAAGATACCCGGATACTGAAACGGGCGCTGATACAGCGGACCCACCAGCTGGCATACGGGGCGCTACGCTCATATCCCCGTTTCCTGAAATACTGGGAACAGAAAGAGCGGGACAAGTACCTGCAGACACAATCCCAGACCAGCATAGCCAATAAAACCGGACAATATTACCAGCTGATAAAGGAGCAACAGGCAGTTGCGGAAAAGAAAAACTATACAGATAGCATTGTCGGGCGGATCGTGCAGGACTACCTCGAACTGGCTATCGGAAGCGGGGGCAGTTACTTCGATACGAAGACAAGGAAGGTAGAAAGCAATACGGCCTATGGCCTGGTGACATTCGTAGACCTGCAGCCGGAGGTACAGGTTTCCACCAGGAATAATATTATCCTGACCACTGTCCAGGGAAGGGACTACACCCGGAAGGAATTTGTTTCCGGCGGCGATTATGAAATATCAATTACCGGCAAGATAACAAGTAAATACCCGGATGTTTATCCCGAAGCGGAAGTGGCAAAGTTCCTGAAGCTGATGCAGTATAAGGGTGTATTGAATTGTGAAAATACCATCCTGCGCCAGTTCAGGATTTCCCAGGTAATCATTACAGGTTATAATTTCCAGCAGGCCGATTGCCGGAATATACAACCCTATTCCCTGACATGCGTTGCCGTGGAGCCGTCCGGGGCTATAGAACTCAGGCTGGCTGCCGGGGAACAGGCCGATGTGGCGGTCAGGCATTCCAACAAATGGATTAAGCTGGTCAAATTCGGCACGGAGGTTATAGATCCTTCTTCCCTGTTGAAAATCTCGAAGCTATGGATATAAACGCCCTGGATGTGCTATGCTGCCGGATTGCCATCGGGGACGCCGATAGCAGCAACCCGATGGTAATTACAAATGAGGTTGTCATAACCGAAGTCGAAACCATTGAAATCACCGAATCTTATAAGGAGCTGACCGGTACGGCGAAACTGGCTTTTCCAAAAGGGACCGTATACAGGAGTACCATCGTGGGAACCGTAACGCTGGAAGGAAAAGACGCGACGCGGATTACCACCGAGGTTATGCAGGATGGGGTAATCGTCGAAAAAAGGAAAACACAGAACGTCATTGAAGAATCGACATTTAAAACAGGCCAGCGGATAAATATAAAGCTGGGATACAACGGCTACCTGAAAAATATGTTCGACGGCTATATCACATCCTATAATTCGGACAGCCATGTGGAAATAGGCTGTGAAAATATGGCTTACAAGCTGAAACTGAAGCAAGCCCCCAAGTTTGAGACCCCTGCAACCGGAACAAAGGTCAACGACGTGCTCGGGGAGAAATACGGCCTGCTGAAGGATACGGGCTTCGGAATCCATAGCGATACTAAAAAATTCGATATACAGATTGGGAAAATAAAGATAACAGACAATTTTACCGTAGCCGATATCCTGGGCGAATGGAGCAAATATAAGATCTATTGTTTCCTCAAATATGACGCGGAATCCCCGGATGAAATGCCGCGCATAGCGGTAGGCCGCCCCTACTCGTCTTCGAAAAGCCAGCCCGTTTTTCCGGATGACCAGACAGGCCCTTATCAGGTTTACTACCATAAGCATGTGGCCGAAAGCGACCTGAAGGTACTGAAAGTAGACCCTAAGTTCCTGGCCGTTACAGGCAAGGCGCTGGGTTCCGACGGGAAATTCTTTGAGGTCACGGTCCGGCTTAATCCGGAATACGATCTGCAGAAAAAAGACAGCAGGGAATTCCAGGTGGTAAACGCAACCCAGGTATCGAAGAAAACCCATAAGAAGACGGGCAATAAAACGGCTAAGGGTGCAGATACGAAAACGAAGGTCGACCTGAGCACCTACACGGTAATCCCTTATATGAGCCCAAATATGAAAATCGATTCGGATAAGCTGGTGGAGGAAACAATTGAATATTTTAAAAACTATAACCTGAACGGGATAACCGGGAGCGTTACCATCTTCGGGGATTTCGGGCTGACTACGGCAGTCCAGGTCGAACTGATCGATGACAGGAACCCCTCGAAGAACGGGGTGTACCTGGTCGAAGAGGTGACGACCACTTTCGGGGTAAATGGTTACCGTCAACAGTTAAGCCTTCCGCATAAAATTTCAAAGGAAACAAATACTTACGGCAGTAAAGGCTAAAACCCATAATACCGGTTATTATTCCTTTACCGTATCAATTTACAGGTATTGGGCGCATGTATGATTATTACCTATATGATAAATATAACAGGCAGCGTCACCGGAGAGGAAAAATATATACCAGGATGTGTTTTTATTCTTATTAATCGTTATATATGAAAGATTCTCCTTGTATTTATTAAAATATCCCGGAGCTTTTTTCTTCGGCAAGTTTTCTATGGAAGCCTCTATTTCATCCCTTAATTCAATTACATAATTTAAAGCGGACTCATAGAAGCCAAAATACTCTTCGTTATAAAGTATTTCTACCAGTTCGAACAAGCTGTCTTCTACAGATTGATGATATAAAACCCTCATTATTTATTGAACAGGGATTTGATGCGGGGCTTCAATCTTTCAATCAATTCATCTCCTGATATGAATTCCCTTAATTCGGCATCACTGATGTATACATCTTTATCCTTTACAGGAGTGATTGCATAAGCCCTGTTCTTTCCCCGTTGGATAATAATCTGCTCGCCATTATCTACCCTGTCCATATATTCGGCCTGCTTATCCCGGAATTCCCGGCTACTGATAACTAACATAATTCAATTTTTTTATGTACCATTGTGGTACAAATATAAGAATAGTTCTTTAAAATAATACCTGAAAATGATAAAATTGTCCTGTTGAAATAACCTTAATGATTATTTGTAACTTTTTGAAAGCCCATCTACCTATTCTTCTTTATACAGAGAGTTTCAGAACAAATGAATATTATGGATCAAAATAACAGAAAGACCGGCAACAACAGCCAGTTGATGATAAGGGAGGCGATCCGCAAGATTGCCCTGGGCCGGAGTATCGAACGCATAAATATGTCGCCCGGCGGAACCGGCGGAGTCGGCACAGCCAGGATGATTCATGGCTATGTCGCTAAGGTACACGATGATGAAAGCGATGATGAATTTGAAGAATATGCCGGGACAATCGATGTCGGTGAATTCCCCGATGAAACAGCCAGCAGCGAGCCGGTCATCCATAAAGGAGTATTGCTTTCAGGCCTGAAAGATAATTCCGGCGGTTTCCTTATCATCCCTACATTATTCTCGGATGTTACCATCATATCGGATGCCGCGACCCGTTATTCTTATGTCCTGAATTTCTCCCATGCCGATTTCATACAGCTCAATGCACATACCGAAGTTGTTATCGGGGTAACGGAAACCGAAGAACTGGACCTGGAAGACAACGATTCCCCTGATTATGATGAACTGGAGAAAACAGGAAATGAAGCATATACAACCTATACCAAAACAACAGCCGTTACCCGGGTAAAGGATAAGCAGGGGAAAGAGTCGGAAGTAGAGCAGGTTCCCGGGCAGATCCGCCACAAGGTTGATAAATCCGAAACCTGCCAGACTACAGACAACTATACGGTAAAGGTCGGAAATGTTTCCGTTACAGTTACGGGTGATAAAGTAACCATCGGGGCGGATGATGCTTCAGAACCTTTGGTACTCGGCAACCAACTGGCGCAACTGATGCTTGACTTCCTGACCGAATGCAGCAAAATCATGACACCGACATTAATGGGAACGATGCCGGCAGTCAATGCTGCCAGTTTTTCAGCCCTGACAGCCAAAATACAGCAATTCCTTTCCAAATCAGCTTATACCAAATGAATACCGTAACCATTCATCCCGCCATAGAGAACCTGGATACAGGCAGCTTGTGTTACAGCATTTATATACAACTGTACCATAACTTCTTTAACGCGCAGGACAAGCAATATATAAAAGAAGGCGATGAAACATCCGTCCGCCTCCGCAATACGGCTTATAATTTTGCCGACGCCATTGCAGGCGGTGTTGCCGGCGAAGGTTCCGGAAACAGTGGAGGCGGCATATTACTGGAATACCTGAAGAAAAGCGGCGGCGATATGTCCGGCATGCTGCGGGCCAACTACGGCTTTGAGGCCGGGATTGGAAATACCCCTGTTATCCGGACCTTTGTAAAAGACGGAGATGTATATGGAGCCAGTTTTACCGGGGATGTCGAAATCGGCGGAAACAACCTGATAATCGGGGGCAGCCGGTTTATATCGTATGACAGGGAGTCGCAGGTTGCCTGTATCAACAACCCCTGTATAAATTTCCTGGATTCCAAACTATTATTGGCCGGGGAACTGATCATAGGCGAGGATAAAACGAAGGGTATTTACCTCTCCCCGGCTGCTCTGCAGATAAACGGAAAAGACGTATATCATGCAGGGAATGCTAACCTTGCGACTGTAGACTGGTCTATGGGGAACGGGTATATAGGGAAAAACCTCTCCGTTGCCGGGAAAGCTGTATTATCCGGGATGCTGGAAGCCTGTTATGGCGCAAGTCTTGGCTATGATGGCAATACCCTGGTCTCTGTAGAACAAGAACAGGTAGGCTTTAACAGCTTCCTGTCCTTCGCTTCCGGCTTCGGTATCAAAATGAAGGGGATTCCGGTACTGATGGTCAGTAATGAACAGCATATACAGCTGGGAGCCGTTGGCGGAGATATACTCCTGGGAAGTGATAATACCAATAAGACAAGGCTGCTTTCCGGCATCTCCGATATTGACGGGGATCATATCCTGCTCAGCAGGTATGGGGCGGCTTATTTTCCGGATTCATTGACCGTAAGGCATAACTACGGGGACATCCTCTTTTCCAGCTACAGGGTGGATAAGGACGATGAAGGCATGATTATCCACAAGAACCTGCGGTTTACGGATTCCAGAGGGGCTTTCTTTACCGGGGACCCGGATGGGATCGCTTTCTCCTCTGCGTTGGTACGCTACGTTGGAGAAGACAACCAAAGGCAGGTATTTACCCATAAGACCATATTCTTGCATAACCCTTCTGTAAGCAGGTACGCTCCTATGGACCGCTTGTCCAACTCATTCTTCATACGTACCGACGCGGATTTTTTCTTTGTAAACAAACCGCTCGAAGCCCAGGGGCATATCGGCATCAATAATTCCTTCACCCGGCTGACAGACGGGGGACTATTCTTCAGTAATGAAAAATACCTGTTGTCGGCAACGGATGGCATTAAACATTATGGCAACGCATATTTTATGGATAACCTGAGTTCCGGATTCTTTTCATCCGGCTTTGCCGGTTCAGGATGGGCGGTTATCCGGAATAAGACATCAGGGAATATTGCCGCCACTTTCGATGAACTGACAATCCGGAAGAAGATGCGCATTTATGAACTGGAAGTACAAAAGATAAGCGCAACCAACGGCGCTCTCTGGGTGAGCGACAATTGCTCCGGGGACACGGTAGAAAAATTATAGGATCAGATGGCTATATTCAAATACGAACGGTATAAAATAATTATAAGCCCGGAGTCGAAAAAGACACAAGGCTTAAGGGTTGGGGATATTGTCCGCAGGCAATATTTTGACAATCCCAACCTTATCTATTCCCTGATGATTGTCCTTGAAACAGGCGTTGATATAAT
>NZ_JBHSGN010000023.1:0-10316 GCF_042654545.1 Dysgonomonas termitidis | reverse complement strand
CGCGCCATACGGCAAACATATGACAGATCGGCTGACAGCCTGAATAAGTATTTCGGGGAAGATGCACCGCAGGCTGCACTTGCTTTCAATAAGCTGGTGGATAACAGCAGTGAGGCGGAACTCAAACAGGAACTTCTTTCCGTGATCGGGGATGAGCGGCTGGATGATAACGGGAAAAGGGCCATTGTGGAATATGTGACTGCCTATTCCGCCTATTCGGGGATAAATAAGGCCAAACAGGAAGATATACAGCAGGCAGAACAACAAATGGCCTGGCTGGCAGATGAAAATATCAACCCGCAGATGAATGCCGTTGTATCCGCTGTTATCGCAGGCAACGGGAATCCGGTACAGGTTACCGGCGGGAACATCGTACAGCGTGAGGACGGGAGCATAGACAGTGAAGCATCGGACAAGCAGATATTCTATGTGGATGCGGAAGGGAACAAACAGGTAACATCTATTGACTTTATTGAAAGCATCGGGGAAAATATCCCCGCGCAGGATGCTATCGCCCAATTAATAGAAATAGAAACGGCAAACATCATATCCCGACAGGAGAATGAGGAAGTAAGGGAATACCTGCCCGGAGAAACGGTAACGGCGGATGTAGCGGGTAATGGTATTACATTTACAGGAGAGGTAACAGGTATAACCCAAAGCGGCAACTATATCATCGTAAGCCCGGTTACAGGAGAGCAGGTGGAAGCAGAACCGCGCCGGATAATCAATCAGGATAATATACAGGGCGTGGAAAACGGCTCGCTGGTCGAATACAGGAACGACAAAGGCGAAAGGGTACAGGGCACTGTCAACGATGCTTACGGCCTGCGTCCGCAGGGTATGATGGACATCGACGGGAACGGTGTGCCTGTTGCCGATATTATAGGACTGGTAAGTCAGTCAACGGTTAACAGTAAACAGTTAACACAGGAATCTGACAATTTGCAGGCAACTACCCCTGAAAGTGCAGACAACCTGCAAGCAACAGGGCAGCAAAATAAGGATATACCGGCAGGAGAACAAGACAATTTAACACCAACAGGGCAGATACCGAAGGATGAGAAAGGCAACCTGTTATTCGAACAGGCTCCCGTTGAGGCAACTATCGGGGCATTGAGCGAAGTATATAATGATACAGCCGAATTGTCGGGCGTTGTGGACGCTACTATCGGCAATATCCGGAAGCAGATAGATAAGGCTAAGGCTCCCAAACCTACCGGTGATATAAACAAGGATATTGCCGGTAAGCGTGCCGCCAATCAGCAGTTGGAAGAACTGAACAACCGCCTGTCGTATTGGGAAGAGGTCAGAAAAGCTATACAGGAGAGCAAACCTCTCAGGCAGCAAATTACCGGACAGTTAACCGGAGAAGAAACTCCGGTAAGCAATGAGAGGATAAATAATACGTCAACAGAGGATTCAGGGCAGGAGGATAGTCCGGAAGTAAATACGGAAAATGAAAATATACAACCGGATAAAGCGGATACAAAACAAGAGATAAGCCCGGCTGAATCAGAAACCAATATTACTCCTGCCGGAGAACCGGAACCGTTAAAGGCAGAAAACCAGATCATCCTGCATTCGATAAGCAGCCGGAAAAAGGGGGATATCATCACAGACATATATTCCGGTGTCCAATACGAAATAATGGAGCCTGAAAAGAAGGGATTATCGACCCTGCGGGAGATAAAGTCAGGCGGCATACAGAAAACGAATCCGAATGACCGCAGGTATTACACACAAGCAACCGATGCCGAAATACGGTTAAAAAGGGATCAGCCTGTTTATTTATGGGACATACCCGCCTGGGTGCAGTTTGTTAAAAGGCATCCCTTTTCAGAAATCAGCTTCAGGGACTTTCGAAATGCTTTAGGCAGGGAATATACCGACCGGGAACAAACGGCGATTGAATGGTCTTTTGACCGAACGCCCCTGCTGGCAACACCGGAGGACAGCGACAGGGAATTGATACAATACTATAATGATAAGAGGGCTGAACTTGGAGACAGCATATTTACCCCTGATAGTTCATCTGTACAGGATGAAACAGCCGGAGACGAAGCGGAAAAATTCTCCCTTGCATTCGGGGCCAATAACAAACTCGTATCCACCGAAAGATACGAAGAGCTTAAAAAGCGGATGCGCGACAAGCTGAACAACCTGAATGCCGGTATCGACCCGGAGTTATTTGCCATCGGCGCAGAAATGGCGGTATATAATATAGAAGCGGGCGCACGGAAGTTTGCAGATTTTGCAGGCCGGATGATAGATGACCTGGGCGACAATATCCGTCCCTACCTGAAAGCATTCTACGAAGGAGCCCGGCAAATGCCCGGTATGGAAACCATCCGGGAAGAAATGGATAGTTTTCAAATTGTAAACTCTTTTGATGTTGATAATTTAACTATATTTGAAGAAGAAAGTAATACACCAAATACGAATGTCAATGAAACTAATAGCGACAACCGAAGCGACAACCGTATTGCTGAAAATGGCAGAATACCAGCCGGACATGCTGATGCGGATGTTCCGGGAGGAACCACAGGAACTCAAACAGATGGTAGAGCGCAAAGTGAACAACGCCCTGCAGTGGAAACAGAAAACGTTGAGCAACGGGGGCGATCCGGACGAAGTTCAGGAAATAATGCAGACTCTTCTGGAACCAAGCTATATACCGGAGGAACCTCAAGAGATGTATATATCGGACGAGATGATACAGGAGATACAAGATACGCTGGCCAAACTTTAAATACCAACAATAACAGACAATCCCGTGAAGAAAATGTAGTACCGAGAGGTAACACAGCGAAGATAAACGCTAATATTGCTGCAATCAAGCTGGCAAAGCGTCTGATTGAAACAGGAAAGAAAGCCACTCCCGAACAAATGAATGTACTGAGAAGGTACACAGGCTGGGGAGGTTTGTCCTCTGTATTCCAACAAAACGATAAAAATTACAAAGCACTTCAAGATTTACTCACAGTGGAAGAGTACGACTCGGCTCGTGCATCCACTACAACGGCTTTTTATACTCCACCGGAAGTAACCGCTTCTGTATGGGATATGATTGAAAAGCTGGGTTTTAAAGGTGGTAATATCCTTGAACCATCGGCAGGTATCGGTAATTTCTTTGCCCTGATGCCGGAAAGCATATCCAATGTATCCCGATTGAGGGGTGTTGAGCTGGATACTGTTTCGGGCAGTATATTGAAACTGCTTTACCCGGATGCCAATATCAATATATCCGGATTCGAGAAACAACGTATTGCCAATAACAGTATGGATCTTGTTATCTCGAATGTTCCTTTCGGCAACTTTAAAGTGTATGACAGCAACAATAAGGATATATCCACCGGGTTTGATATACACGACTACTTTATAGCGAAGAGCGTCAGAACGCTGAAAGCAGGCGGTATAGGGGTATTTATCACAACATCATCTACACTCGATAAGAGTTCTGCTCTCCGTAACTGGGTTATCAATAACGGTAATGCGGACTTTATAGATGCTGTCCGCCTGAACACGGATACATTCAAAAATGATGCTGGAACGGAAGCAACCGCCGATATTATCATTGTCCGTAAGCGTGATGTAAACGGCATATCCCCATATGCCAGGAATATGCAGGATTCCGTTATGGAGCGTGAAGCTACCTATACCATACAGGAAAAAAATCAATGGGGGTATAACACAGGAGAGGTGGAGAAGAAAGCCCGGATGGTGTATAACAAATATTTCCTTGATAATCCCACGAGGATGGCCGGGGAAATGAAATTCGGTTTCGAGGGTGGTAATGCCATCCGTCCTACCGAACAAAGGCTTGCACCTGTCAAAGCTATCAATCAACAGGAAGTAATCAACCGGATGATTGATGAACTGCCAGGCAATATATATAATACTACTCCTGCCAGTGACACATCTAAAGCAGTAGCCAATAACGGAACTAAAGAGGGCGGCCTGACAATCATAGACGGACAGGCCTATATCATACAGTATAACGAAGCTATCCCGGTAGATTGGAACAGTAATAAAGCTGCAGGTTATCCGAAAACAGAAATATTAAAAGACTATCTGGATATAAAAGAAAGCATAGACCTGTTACTGGAGGCAGAGCATAACAATGATGCTAATATTGATACTTACCGTAAGAACCTGAATAAGGTATATGACAACTTTGTGAAGAAATACGGCGCCCTGAATGAGAATAAGAAGATAAACTTCCTACAGGATGATATCGATTTTCCCTCTGTTTCCGCTATTGAAAACATAGAGGATGGGAAGGACGGAGAAAAGACAATCACTAAGAGTGATATATTCAGTAAGCGTGTTATCGACAACCAGATTGAACCGAAAGCAGACAATGTAGAAGATGCTGTTCGTGTATCTATAAATCAGAACGGAAAGGTAGATATACCATATATAGCCAGGCTACTTCATAAGACAAATGAAGAGGTACAATCGGAGATAGTCAGTAAGCGTATCGGCTTTGTTAATCCGGAGACCGGACTTATAGAAGCTCGCAATCAATATCTATCCGGTAATGTCCGTGATAAACTTTCTATCGCTCAACAAGCAAACCAGGATAATGAATATGACAGCAATATTGAGGAATTGTCGAAAGTTATTCCTGCCGATATTCCTATCAACCTTATCAAGCTGACTCTGGGTAGTACATGGGTGCCGACTAATGTGTATGAAGATTTCTTCAAAGAAACATTCGATGTAAATGCAAAACTGACGAAAACGTCTACCGACAAATATATAGGAAAAATATCCGGTAAAAACAATGCCAGGGATATACAAATGGGTATGCCTGAAGCATCAGGAAGTACATTGGCTCTAAATGCAATGAACAACGCCACTACTACCATATCTATGCAGGTATGGGAAGATGGTAAAAGAAAGACTGTTACTGACCCCCTGAAAACAACACAGGCGGCAGCCAAACAGACAGAGATAGCCGAAACTTTTGAAGCATGGGTAAAACAAAAGAAAGAATATCATGAAGAGCTGGAGAATATTTATAACAATACGTTCAATGCAGTTGTGAATTCAGCGGTAGATGTTGATTCGTTTGACCGTTTCCCCGGTGTTGGCGGCAAAGTAGTATCGTTAGGCTCCAAGGAACTGGAGAACGGAAAAGAACTTCATCAATACCGAGTAGCCAAAGAAAATACAGAAGCGGACAATGAACTGGTTGTAAGGGAAGCCAAAAGTTTAGGACTTAAATTAGACCCTGAAACGGGTATTTATTCCACTCATTTAAGAGGGGACGCAGATGTATTTTTCAAGAAACTGAATGGAACAGCTAAGATTCTCCGCCAGCACCAGAAAGAAGGTGTTATCCGTGGATTGGAAAGTGCTACGCTTCTGGCTCATGAAGTAGGAACAGGTAAGACGCTTACCCTTATTACCATTGCAATGGAGATGCGCAGGCTGGGACTGGCCAAAAAGCCGGCTATTATTGTCCAGCGTTCGACCTATAAGCAATTTGTAAAAGAGATTAAAAACCAATATCCGAACGCGAAAGTATTGGCGCCATCCGAAAAAGACCTGACAGCTAAACAGCGCCAGCAGCTTTTCGCCAAAATAGCCTATAACGATTGGGATATTGTCGTGCTCTATCATTCCTATTTGGATTCGATACCCGACAATCCGCAACGTGTCGCTCAATACATAGACGAAAAGATTTCAGAGAAAATGGACCTTCTTGCAGAAATGGAGAGGGCCAAAGAAGACGGTGCAGCCAATGCAGGCAGGATGATGGGAGCTTTGAAAAAAGAGATTGAACGATTGGAGAGAGACAGGGACAACACGCTAAACCCGGATATAGAGGAAGAGTCTGATACTCCAACAAAATCGAAGCGCAAGCGTTCTGTAAAGGATATCGAGAAAGTTCGTTCCAATGCAGAAGCAAAAGCCGAGAAGTCTCTTGACAGACGTACCGATAATACAATGACCTTTGAACAGTTGGGTATTGATGCCCTGCTGATAGATGAAGCACACGCCTATAAGAAACTAGGCTTCGTTACTTCCCTGCAACGTGTGAAAGGCATCGATACGGCAGAATCGAAACGCGCTCAAAGTACACGGCTTAAATCATCATACATATTGGAGAATCGTAACGGAAAGAATGTTGTGTTGGCGACAGGTACTCCAATATCCAACACAATGGCTGAAATGTGGACGTTTATGCGTTACCTGTACCCACGTACAGAAATGGGACGTTTGCAAATGAATAACTTCGATGCCTTCGTAAACAATTTCGGAAGCATAGAGGAAAGTGCAGAGTTCGGCTCAAACGGTAAATTCAGAATAACAAACCGTTTCTCTTCCTACTCGAATGTTCCGGAACTGATAGCAGCCTGGCGACAAGTGACTCATACTGTATTGACAGAGGAAGTATCTACTCTTAAAGAGGGTGTCGGTACTCCACGGGTAGAAGGCGGTAAGCCTGCGGATATTATGCTGGAGCAAACACCACCGCTAAAATCGGTCATGAAAGCTATCAGGAATAAACTTGAAGAGTTTGACCGTATGAGTGGTGCCGAGAAAAAAGAGAACTCCTATATTCCTCTTGTTATGTTCGGACTTGCTAAACGTGCTGCGATTGATGTGCGTCTGGTTGATCCTGATTTGCCGGATCATCCGGACAGCAAACTGAACAGAACAGTTGCGGAAGTTGTGCAAGACCTAAAAGATACACAAAGCTACAAAGGCACTGTTGCTATATTCTGTGACAGTTACCAAAGTAGCGATAAGGCTTTCAATGTATTCCGGGAAATAAAACAGAAACTTGTAGATAATGGTATTCCTGCCGGACAGGTTGCTATCATCAATGACTTCGATAAGGACGACGCAAGGGAAAAACTGTTTATTGCGGTGAATAAAGGAGATGTTCGTGTAGTGTTGGGTACTACCGAAAAATTAGGTGTAGGTGTAAATATACAGGAACGCCTGCACATGGCAGTACATATGGATGCTCCGCTTCGTCCGAGTGATTATCAGCAACGCAACGGTAGAATTATGCGTCAGGGTAATACACACCTGAATATGGATAAGACTATTAAGATTCTCCGTGTCGGCGTGCAAAAGACTTTGGACGTTACAGGCTACCAACGCCTGGAGATAAAGAAAAAGTTTATCGACCAGATAATGAAAGGGGATGTTTCCCAGCGTATGCTCGAAGAAGCAGACATCGAGAGTACGGACAGCAGCAACTTTAACCAGATGATGGCTAATTTATCCGGTAGCCAGGCTGCACTGGCATTATCGATAGAGCAAAATAAGTTGAAGAAGCTACAAAACGCCAGGCAATACCACGAAGATAACCAGGTGTACATGGCTGGAGCCGTAAGAAGAGCAAAAAGTATCATCGTTGGTAACGGACAGGCAATAGAGCGATTCGAAGAATACAGGAAAGAACTTCAAAGGCTTGTTCCTGACGGAAAGATAACAACTATATCGATCGGTAAAGTATCAGCCAATACGCCGGAAGATATAGATATCGTCTTAAATCAGCATATCACTAAAAGAATAGATAAGGAAGCTGCCGGACTTAGGGAAGATTTTCTTCGTAATGATGCTATTATAAGAAATTCGATTGCTATAAACGGCATTAAAGTCGATCTTGTTGTAAATATCACAAGGAATTATGATACTGATACGAAGAAAACAAGAATAACAAAAGAGATATTCTATACTACTCCTGATGTTAAACTCCATAATCCGTTAATGTCCGATCCTAAAAATATTTTACCTGTATTTGAAGGCCGGGCGGGCGCAAATATCCAAAATGTAATCGATGATATAAACGACTTATTGAGCGGTTATGATATTGATAAAGGGATACAGAAGTATAAGCTGGGTATCGATAAAGCTCAACGCGATATAGATGCTTACGAACCACAAATAGGACAACCATTTGCCAAAGAAAAAGAGTTGAGGGCTACTGAAGAAAAGGTTAAGGATCTTAACGCTCAAATGGAAGCCGAACTGAAACAAATAGAAGAAGCAGAGGCGAAAGAAGATGTAGAGGCTATTGACATTGACGGCATAGTTGAAAAGAATATTGAGGATACTCCGGAAAGTGATACCAGGATACAAGCATCATCCGGTAATTTCGAAAGTATTCCTGCTGAAAAGTTCAATAGCCTGATAGATACTCTTAATCAAACAGGGCTGGCAGTTGAGGTAGTTCTGGATGAAAATATAAGAAGCAATCCGGAGATAAAAGACACACAGGGCAATGTCTACGGCTATGTAACCCCGGATGGCGTCATTTATCTGGATGCTACCCGGATAAACGCCAATACGCCTGTACATGAGTTCGGGCATTTATGGAACTCTTTCATAAAAGAAAACAATCCTGAATTGTGGAAAAAGGGGGTGGAACTTATCAGGCAATCCCCGTATTACCGGGAATGTATATATAACAATCCCGCATACTCCGGCTTACCGGAAGAAAGGAAGATCGATGAGGCCCTTGCAATGGCTATAGGCGACAAGGGGGAAAAAACAGTCAACAGTGAACAGTTAACAGTCAACAAGCTAAAAGTTTGGTTAAAAGATGTTTGGAATGTTATCAAAAAAGCATTCGGGTTCAATACGGATATGGCTGTTGAGGATATGTCCTTATCTGATTTTACAGACAGGGCTGTTAAGGATTTATTCGGAGGGGAAAGATTGACAAATCCAGGAAAAAATAATAACTTTGGAGAAAGTAAAAATAACAACAATACACGATATGGCAGAAGAGCAGAAACCGGACTGGATAACCCAGGAACAATGGGACGCAGTGCCATCAGTGGGTTGGTGGCAGAACCAGAAAAGCGGAGCGGAATATCAAAAGTCATTGCCGCCGTCAACACCGCAGGAAGCGTCAGCACAATTTACGATGCTGAGGAACTCGAAGAACTGGAAGCAAGGGGAATAGACCCTTACTTCGATAAGACAGTATTCAGGAAAGTATTAAAGGATCGGGCCAGGCAAAATAATGTGTGGTTTGACAAAGATTACCTGAACGATAAAATATTACTACACGACCAGAAACAAACAGGTACATCAGAGAATGATGTATATCTTAATCCGGACGGTAACACCCTTACCAAACTAAATAACCTCTCTTATGTAAAGGGCACAGGTCATAAAAATAACATGGCCGCTCTTGTGGACAGATTATCTGCTCATAACGCCTTATTCCCGAACATAGTATATACAATCAAAGGATTTATGGACAATAAGAACGGCTTTCCATCATTGGTGACCGAACAGCCGTATATAAAAAATATAGAACGCAACGCGACACAGGAGGAGATAGATGGTTTCCTTACTGAACATGGCTTCAAAAAAGACGGAGTAAGGGATTGGAGCAACGGCCACGAAGTGTGGAGCAATGGTAAATATGAATTGTTCGATGTCCGTCCTGCTAATGTATTGATGGGAAAAGACGGTAATTTATATTTTATTGATACGGTTCCCCATTCGGTCGGTTATATGAACGATAGTAAAAATACGGAAGCTATCAGCAAACAGGAATTATCCGAAATGGAGCAGATAAAGCAGCTTTCGGTTAATAACAGTACGTTTATGAAAGCTCCCAATGGTGAGCCAACAAATCTGAACGAAAGGCAATGGCTACAGGTACGTACTGCCAACTTTAAAAACTGGTTCGGGGATTGGGAGAATGATCCTGGGAATGCAAGTAAAGTAATTGATGAGAATGGTGAGCCTTTGGTGGTGTATCACGGGACAAAGAACGGGGGGTGGACTACCCCGTATATTAAAGGCCAGCCGGTATTTTTCACAAGTAATAAAGAAACGGCAAAAGGTTATGCAAAAAAATACCATACACCTGTAAAAGAGGATATCCCGGTGAAGAATTACCCCCATAAAAAATATGCTGTTAATTACGGTGTATTCTTAAATATAAGGGAACATGATAACCCGGCGGAATTTAACGCAGGTAAAAAATCATATAACTCTTATGCTATTCCCCTGTATAATCCGATGACAGGCAGTGAGGGGCTTGGCGGGCTTGACGATATGGCACGGAATGTTGTTTATGAGCAACGCCCTTATATTATCAGGAATATCTATGACAATAAAGACTATAATGAGAATGATTTGTCGGATATTTATATTGTCCCGTTTGCAAATGGCGGCATGATAAAATCAGCTACGGATAATACAGGCTCTTTTGATCCGGCTGACAACGATATCCGCTTCCAGTCTGTCAGTGACATTGCCATTGCAACCAATTCTGCCATGACAGCAGCGGCACGCCGCCAACTGGACGGCAGGCTAAAGAATTT
>NZ_JBHSGN010000022.1:0-8882 GCF_042654545.1 Dysgonomonas termitidis | reverse complement strand
CGCGCCATACGGCAAACATATGACAGATCGGCTGACAGCCTGAATAAGTATTTCGGGGAGGATGCACCGCAGGCTGCGCTTGCTTTCAATAAGCTGGTGGATAACAGCAGTGAGGAGGAACTCAAACAGGAACTCCTTTCCGTGGTCGGGGATGAGCGGCTGGATGATAACGGGAAAAGGGCCATTGTAGAATATGTGACTGCCTGTTCCGCCTATTCGGGAATGAATAAAGCCAAGCAGGAAGATATACAGCAGGCAGAACAACAAATGGCCTGGCTGGCAGATGAAAATATCAACCTGCAGATGAATGCCGTTGTATCCGCTGTTATCGCAGGCAACGGGAATCCGGTACAGGTTACCGGCGGGAACATCGTACAGCGTGAGGACGGGAGCATAGACAGTGAAGCATCGGACAAGCAGATATTTTATGTGGATGCGGAAGGGAACAAACAGGTAACATCTATTGACTTTATTGAAAGCATAGGGGAAAATATCCCGGCGCAGGATGCCATCGCCCAATTAATAGAGATGGAAACGGCAAATATCATATCCCGACAGGAGAATGAGGAAGTAAGGGAGTACCAGCCCGGAGAAACGGTAACGGCGGATGTAGCGGGTAACGGTATAACATTTACAGGAGAGGTAACAGGTATAACCCAAAGCGGCAACTATATCATCGTAAGCCCGGTTACAGGAGAGCAGGTAGAAGCAGAACCCCGTCATATCATCAACCAGGACAATATACAGGGCGTGGAAAACGGCTCGCTGGTCGAATACAGGAACGAGAGAGGCGAAAGGGTACAGGGCACTGTCAACGATGCTTACGGCCTGCGTCCGCAGGGTATGATGGACATCGACGGGAATGGTGTGCCTGTTGCCGGTATTATAGGACTGGTAAGTCAGTTAACGGTTAACAGTAAACAGTTAACACAGGAATCTGACAATTTGCAGGCAACTACCCCTGAAAGTGCAGACAACCTGCAAGCAACAGGGCAGCAAAATAAGGATATACCGGCAGGAGAACAAGACAATTTAACACCAGCAGGACAGATACCGAAGGATGAGAAAGGCAACCTGTTATTCGAACAGGCTCCCGTTGAGGCAACTATCGGGGCATTGAGCGAAGTATATAATGATACAGCCGAATTGTCGGGTGTTGTGGATGCTACTATCGGCAATATCCGGAAGCAGATAGATAAGGCTAAGGCTCCCAAACCTACCGGTGATATAAACAAGGATATTGCCGGTAAGCGTGCTGCCAATCAGCAGTTGGAAGAACTGAACAACCGCCTGTCGTATTGGGAAGAGGTCAGAAAAGCTATACAGGAGAGCAAACCTCTCAGGCAGCAAATAACCGAACAGTTGACAAATGTATCGAATGATAATAATATAAGTTTTAATGAGCCGGAGAATAATGAAAAGAGGGTTGAACTGGGAGACAGCATATTTACCCCTGATAATTCATCTGTACCGGATGAAACAGCCGGAGACGAAGCAGAAAAATCTTCCCCTGCATTCGGAGCTAATAACAAACTCGTATCCACCGAAAGATATGAAGAGCTAAAAAAGCGGATGCGCGATAAGCTGAACAACCTGAATATAGGTATCGACCCGGAGTTATTTGCCATCGGCGCGGAAATGGCGGTATATAATATTGAAGCGGGCGCACGGAAGTTTGCAGATTTTGCGGGCCGGATGATAGATGACCTGGGCGACAATATCCGTCCCTACCTGAAAGCATTCTACGAAGGAGCCCGGCAAATGCCCGGTATGGAAACCATCCGGGAAGAAATGGATAGTTTTCAAATTGTAAACTCCTTCGATGTGGATAGCATCAGAACTGGAGAAGAAGCATCCCCAATAAACCGGGAAGAAATCGAATCATTTGCCGGAGTTTTAGCTAATGACATACTATCCCGGCCAGAGAGCCTTGAAAAATATTTCAATAATGACAGGCAGAAGCAGGACATTGTCTTCGACAGCCTGTTCGGTTCAGCCATGCTGAACCACCGGAAAGAGCATGTCTCTGCCTATAAACAGTTTGTAGAGCATGAAGAGTTTAGCCGGGAGCTAAAAAACAAAGTAAAATCACTGTTAAATGAATACGGACAACGAAGAAAAAACGAAAAACCCGTTACAGGAAACGCGGAAACTATTGTCAGAGAGCTGAATAATCATTACCTTAGAAGCGGTTTAGACACCGAAAAAGAGCAGGAGGAAGCAGCAGGGCATCCGGCTGAAAGTGAACAACGGCTTACTCCTGCTTTTGACGAGGAAAAACCAATAAACGGAACGGATATATTAACCGGCGGTGACGATTTTATAAAGAACCATATTGTCACCGGAACTATAGCTAAAACAGATGTACAAACCAGACAGGACAGTAACAAGAATAATACTGGAAGATTACCAGACCGTATGCGCCAAAGCGCGGGTGGAATGGATGATCGTGCACCAGCCGGAGGAACTGTACCGGATGATGCAGGACGATACGCTGAAAGACTTCCTGAACAAGATCGGACAGGACGGGATGAGGGCGGAGAGGCAGATGATAAACAGCGGGATGAGTCCGGAGGAAGCCGAGTACCTGGCCATCAACAGGGTGGGACTGCCCTACGACCTGACGGAGATGGAAGAACCGGAACCGGAGGGCGAACCGCTGAGCCACGAAAAGACACGGGAAGTGGAGGAATACCTGGGGATCATCCTGTATTAAACCGTAACAATTTCAGGACCGGTGATAAGGACAACATCGTTCCTAAAGGCGCAGTATCAAAGATAAGGGCCAATATAAAGGCCATCGGGCTGCTCAAGAAGCTCGAAGAAGAAGGCAGGGATGCCACGGACAATGAAAAACAGATACTTTCCCAATACTCCGGCTGGGGCGGCCTGGCCGAAGTTTTAAATACCACACGCAAAGGGGAATCCTCCTGGCGGGAAAAATACGGAGAATACCACGACCGGATTATAAGTTTACTAACTCCCGAAGAATTTACGGCAGCCGAAAACTCGACCATCAACGCCCACTATACCAGCGGCGGCATTATCGCTGAAATGTGGAAGCTGGCGGAAAGGCTGGGCTTTAAAGGCGGCAGGGTCTTGGAGCCCGCCCTGGGTACGGGAAACTTTTTCGGCCTGATGCCGGAGCATATTTCCTCAAAATCATCGCTCAGGGCCTATGAACTGGACAGCATCACAGGCCGGATAGCCGCTAAATTATATCCCGATGCCCGGATACAGGTAAAAGGCTATGAAGAATCGAAAGACCGGGATACAGACCTTATCATCACGAATGTCCCTTTCGGACAGAAGGCCCCCTATGACAGCGCGAACAGGGATATCTGCGACTTTTCACTGCATAACTACTTTATCGCAAAGGGTATAAAGCAGCTTGCGCCGGGAGGCCTGGGGCTTTTTATCACCTCGAAAAGCACGATGGACAGCGCGGCCTCGGCAAAATTACGGGAATGGGTGACAACCAAAGGCTATGCCGACCTGATAGGAGCAATCCGCCTGCCGAATACCGCCTTTTCTGAAAATGCCGGGACGGAAGTAACAACCGACATCCTTGTATTCAGGAAAAGGGACAGTGAAAAGCCAGGCCGTTATGCAAAGGATTTCCGGTTTACCAACGATATCAAAGAGGTAAAGATGCGGGACGGCTCGCCGACCGTAATAGAAGCGAACGAATACTTTGCGCAGAACCCGGATATGATGCTGGGGGAATTAAAGCTGGCCTATGAAGACAACAAGGGAGGCCTGTACTCCGGCGACGATGTGACACTGGCTCCGCACAGGGGGCAGGACTTAATCAAAGCCCTGGATGAAGCCATCCGGTCTTTTCCTGCCGGTATCTCGGATATCGAAAACGCAAACTTCAATGAAAAAGCAGAATCGGGAGAAAAGGAGGGCACAATGGTCGACAGGGACGGCCATATCTATGAGGTAATAGACGGGGAACTGTCCGTACCCGGATGGATCAATGAGAATACCACAACTGTCCGCAATAAAAAAGTACCCAGGGTGAAAGTCGCCCGGCATTACCTGCGGATAAAGGATATAGCAGGTAAGCTGATAGATGCCGAAAGGGAAGACAAGGACAACATCGAAGAACTGAGGGCGGAACTTAACCGGGAATATGACAGTTTCTACAATGAATACGGCAGGTTCAATGATAACATAAAACTCCGCTTCCTGGTCGATACCGATGTCGAATACAATACGGTATTTGCATTGGAGAAAGTAAAAAGAATCAAGGAAGTAGACAGCCAGGGAAATGAAAAAACTATAACGGATATAGGGAAAGCGGATATATTCAGTAAACGCATCCTGTTTCCGGTACGGGAACCCGTCCAGGCAGATAATATAGCGGATGCCCTTGAAATCTCGCTTTCATACAGGGGATCGCTCGACCTGAACTATATAGCCGGATTAACGGGCTTATCCGCTGATGAGGCAAAAGAGAAACTAAGGGATGAGGGGCTGGCCTTTACCAATCCATCCACAAGCCTGCTGGAAGACAGGGACAGCTACCTGTCGGGTTATGTGCGCAGCAAATACTACGAGGCGCTGGAAGCAGCCCGGACAGAGCCGGAGTTTGAGCGGAACGTAAAGGCGCTGGAGCCTGTCATACCGAAGGATATCCCCGGAACGCAGATAAAGATACGTTTAGGCTCCACATTCATTCCGGATAAATACTATGAGGAGTTTGCCAGGGAGAAGCTGAAAGCAGATGCTAAAATCGCTTACCGTCCGGAATTGAACAAGTATGTCGTACAGTTAAATTCCGGCAGGGACAGTGCGGAGAACAAAACGACCTACGGGACATCGTATTTCTCCGGTATCCAGTTGATTGAAAAAGGGCTGAACCTGAAACAGCCTGTCGCTTTCGATATATTCTACGAAGGCGGGCAGCCCAAAAGGATAAAGAACCAGGAAAAGACCGCCGAAGCCCAGGCGATGCTTTCATCCATAGCCGACCTGTTTGTCAATTACATCTACGACAATGAGCAGGCCATGTCCGAAATCGAGCGGGTATATAACGACAAGTACAACGACTATGTCGAAAAATCCTACTCTGTACCCGGTATCGTGCATTATCCGGGCGCGAATAAGGACATTACATTAAGGCAGCACCAGAAAAGGGCGGTATCCAGGGGACTGAGGGACTCCGTACTGCTGGCACACCAGGTAGGCACGGGCAAGACCTTTACCAAGATCACCATTGCAATGGAGATGCGCAGGCTGGGAATAGCAAAAAAACCAATGATAGCCGTACAGAATGCGACCCTTGAACAGTATGTCGCTTCTTTCAGGGCCCTGTATCCGGGCGCAAATATCCTTGCCCCGACAAAAAAGATGATGGACGCGAAGAACCGCACGCGCCTGTTCTCCCTGATCGCTTACGGTGATTACGACGCGGTTATCATCCCCCATTCCTTCCTGTATATGATACCCGATGACCCGCAACGGCAACGGGATTACCTGAACGAGCAGATTGCGGAGCTGCAAAACGTACTGTCCGACGTAAACGAAGACCAGGACAGGGTATTGCATGAAGAGCTTACCCGGAAAATAGAGCAGTTGCAGGAATCGCTCGATGAGATAGACAATCCGGGTAAGGAGAAAAAAAGTAAAAAGGGAAAGAAAGTAAAGGACAAGGCCAAAAAGCAACTGGGAGTAGTCCGCCGGATAACACGGCAGGCAGACCGCAGGACAGACAATGTCCTGACCTTTGAGAAAATGGGCGTGGACGCCCTGATAGTCGATGAAGCCCACAACTTCAAGCGTCTGGGGCTGATTACGAAAATGGGCAGCGTCAAGGGAATAGATACAAGCGGAAGTAAAAGGGCCTACGGCGTCTATATGAAAGTCCGCTATATCCATGAACGCACGGGAGGGAAGAATATCGTATTCGCCACAGGCACGCCGATCACCAATACAATGGCCGAAGCCTGGACGATGATGCGGTATATAGAGCCCGATGTGCTGGAGAAATACGATATCGGGTCGTTCGACCGCTTCGCCACCACCTTCGGGAGCGTCGAGCCCTCCCTTGAATTTACGGCTACCGGGAACTTTAAGGTGGTAGACCGCTTCAAGTCCTTTATCAATGCGCCGGAACTGTTTACGGCCTTCCGGGTAAAAGCCGATGTTGTCCTGACGGAGGATATACCGGAGTTTAAGGAAGGCAATACCATCCCTAAGCTGAAAGGCGGCAGCTTTACACAGGTAATCGTTCCACAGAGTAGCTTGCTGGTAGAGGTCATGAACCAACTGAAGGACAAGATGAAGTGGTGGGAGAACCTTAGTCCGAGGGAAAAGAAGAAAAACAGGAGTGTGCCGATAGTCGTATTCGGGAGGGCTAAGCAGGCGGCTATCGACCTGCGGCTTATCAATCCGGCCCTGCCCGACGATCCGGAAAGCAAAACGAACCGGGTCATCGCCGAAGTAAAACGCATATATGATGCCAGCAGTCACTACAGGGGTACGCAACTGATATTTTCCGACCTGTTCCAGTCCTCCGCGAAAATACCCGGCAAACGCTTCAACCTCTATGAAGACATAAAGGAAAAGCTGGTTGCCTTGGGCATACCGGAGCATGAGGTCGCCATCATCCACGACTATGACGAAAAGAACAGGGAAAAGCTGTTCGAGCGGGTGAACGAGGGCCTGGTACGCATCGTTATCGGCAATACCGAGAAAATGGGTGTCGGTGTGAATATGCAGAAACGGGCCGTAGCCCTCCACCACATCGACGCGCCTGCCAGGCCGATGGACTTCGAGCAGCGAAACGGCAGGATACTCAGGCAGGGCAACCTCCATGCACAGATGGGCATCCCTGTCGAGGTGCTGACCTACGGCGTGGAGAAGACGCTGGATGCGACGGCCTATCAACGCCTGGCTATCAAGCAGTCCTTTATCAACCAGGTGATGAAAGGCGACAGCCTGGACAGGGAGATATCGGACGAGGCGGAAGAAGACAGCCCGTCGGACATGGATTTTATGCAGATGATGGCGGTGTTATCCGGCAGCAAGTATGCGCAGCTCCATTTCCTGAAATCGGCGGAGCTGAAAAAGCTGGAGACGGCGGAAAGGAACCATTTGAGGCGGCAGGTGGAAATCAACAAGCAAATAAAGGATTATACGGTTTATAAGGAATACAGGGAGGTGGAACTGGAAACCCTGAACCGGGTAAAATCACTGCTGGATACTTATTTCCCCGAAGGAAAGATCACATCGGTCACCATAAACGGTAAAAAACAGGACGAAAAATTAGCGGTAGCCATCGACGAAGCAATAAACGACTATAAAAAAACCTTTGTATCCGCCCTGAAAACACATATGGAGATGCCTGCCCTGGAAGTCAGGTTCAACAGCTATCCCCAGGCGATGGAACTGGATTATATCGACCTGATAAACGACAACTTCCGGTATTTCTATAAAACGGGCGATTATGCCATGAAAGGTATGATACAGACCGGGGCAGGCCTGTTGAACTCCCTGCGCAGCAGGATCGCTAATATCCCCGGTGAAATACAGGAGGCAAAAGATAAGATAGGGTTTTACGGAACGAATATCCCCGTACTGAAATCGGAACTGCTGAAACCCTTCGACAAGGGGGAAAAACTTGAACACTTACGGAAAGAAATAGCGGAGATAGCGGAGAAGATGAAAGCCGAAGTGGTTACAGACAAAAAAGAAGCATCCGCAACAGGAAGAACCATCGACAGCAGCATGATCGACCTGGAGGCGACGGAAGAAGGGGAAGACGGCGAAGTGGTAAGTTACGGTAATGAAGGAGAGAAGGCGAACGGTACGGATTACAGGTCAAATGAAGAGGACGGGGAGGAAGATGAGGAAACGGAAGACACAGTATATCCCGGAGAAGAAAAGGATGTCAATAATACGGATATTGAAGAAACACAGGAGGGTATTATAGATACTGTAAGCCCGTACAAACATACCCAAACGGGACAGCTATTCTATTTAGCCAGGATAAAGGCACAGGTTCCGGCCCCGGTATTTTCAGGCCTGAAGGACAAGGCAAAAAGCCTTAACGGTTCATGGAGCCGCTTTGCAAAAGGATTTCTTTTTGAGGATGAAAGCAAAGCGAATGAGTTCAGGAACAGGGCTAATAGCAGTGGGGATATAAGAAGGCAGGCTTTATCTTCCGGTAGCTTCCGGAGTATCACTGCTGAAAGGTTCGGCAGATTGATTGATAAGTTAAACCGGACAGGTTTAGCCGTCGATGTGGTATCAGATGAGGATATAAGAAACAATCCAGAGATAAAGGACACACAGGGCAATGTCTACGGCTATGTAACCCCGGATGGCGTCATTCACCTGGATGTTACCCGGATGAACGCCAATACGCCTGTACATGAATTCGGACATTTGTGGAACTCTTTTATAAAAGAAAACAATCCTGAATTGTGGAAAAAGGGGGTGGAACTGATAAAAGAATCGGATTACTGGCAACGTGTAAATGATATTCCTGCTTATAAAAATCTATCAGAGGAAGCCAAAGTTGATGAGGCTCTTGCAATGGCTATCGGCGATAAGGGAGAATCGGTATTTCATAAGCAAAATGACCTGTCGTTATACATGCGTGTAAAAGGCTGGCTGTATGATGTGTGGAGCACTATATCGAAGAAGCTGGGCATATCTCCTGGTAAGCGTCAGGTAACTATTGAGGATATGTCCTTATCTGATTTTACAGACAGGGCTGTCAGGGATTTGTTCGGAGGGGAAAGATTGGTTGATAATCCTGTACAATCAGAAGAAACAAGAATGCAGTCGGTTAACGACATAGCCACTGCTACCAATTCTGCCATGACAGCAGCGGCACGCCGCCAACTGGACGGCAGGCTAAAGAATTT
>NZ_JBHSGN010000021.1:0-1295 GCF_042654545.1 Dysgonomonas termitidis | reverse complement strand
GGCAGCGCCGTATCGGCCATCCTGGCCCCGGTGATGCTGGTGCCGGTATGGCTCGAGGTACAGCGCCGGTTCAGGGTTCCCTTTATCGTTTTTATGGACGACGTGTTCATCTGCACGGAGTCGCAGGAACAGGCCGCGGAAGTCTACGCCTACCTGCAGAATACGCTATCCTTCAGCTACGACCTGGACCTGAACGCGGAAAAGACGCAATCGGGCCGGTTCTCGGACAAGGCCGTTGAATTCTGCGGCTGGCGCTTCGCAGGGGGCTACGCCCGCATCAGCGACGCGAAGGTAAGCTCCTTCAAAGAGCGGCTGACAGTCGAGATAAAGCGTTGCAAGGGTATCGCCCCGCATGCGTTCATGAAGCGTGTCAACAGGAAGATCGACGGTTTTGCCAACTATTACAAGCATGGCGATGTGGGAAAGCAGTTCGAGGCTTTGGACGGCTTTGTACGGCAGGAAGTGCGCCGCTGGCTGGCCGCCGAAGGGCGTGGCCGCAGCTATTCGAACCGCGACCTGCACAGCTTCGGGTTGCACAGCTTCGAACTCGTTTACCGCCGTTTACGGGAACGCTCGCCCAAAGACCGGACACTGCTGAAACAGCCGACCCCGGCCAGCGACGCCCAACCGGTCGACAGCCGGCTACAACGCCAACAATTGGAACTGGCCTCTGTGATCGACACCAAGCTGACGGAGATGCTGTCCCTGCAACGCCAGCAGGTGAGCCTGCTAAAAAAGATAGTGGAAGTCGAAGCCTACTGACGGATATTCCGGCTAGCGGAGCGCACGAACAAAAGGAAACGGTTTGCCGGGACGATAAGGAAGCGAATAAACCGGACCCTTGAACGACTGTGATAAGATAAAAAAGAGAAAGAGAATAGAATGAAGAAAACATATGCTTATAAGAAATTGCAACGGTTCAGAAAACCAAACATATGTATAGCGATGGCTTACAACAAAAATCAGCATTATAAAATGGCCGTACAGGACATATAAAAAAACAAGCATACAAAAAAACAGGAAGCAGGAAGAAAAGATGAATCAATAATGATTTAATGATTCGATCCAAGCTTCATAAAAACTGGACGATAAAATAAAAGAAGCGAAAGTAAAGAAAAAGATAAAGCGATGAAAACAAACACTATAGCTTTGCTGCTGTTGTCTATAGCGCTGCTCACCGGCTGCACATCGGAAGACGCGAACAATGAAATCCCTGATCCCAGTCAGAACGGGGACAAGAATGTGACCCTCGAGGTTCGCATCCCCGGCGCCCGAACACCCTCGACCTACGGCAT
>NZ_JBHSGN010000020.1:0-938 GCF_042654545.1 Dysgonomonas termitidis | reverse complement strand
TTAAACAAACTCAAAACCAACTGAATATGGATTTATCATACCTTAACGAACACATGGCCTGCCGCAACTGCCAGAGCTGCGACAAGGGAACAAGACCGGCCATTGAAACCAAAGAAATCAGTACCGGCAGCAGCCATAAACAACAGGCCCTGCAGAGTAAGATCATCTTCCTGCTCAGGGGGGAGATCACCTATTCCTTCGGGATGTACAATAACCGCCGGATGCGCTGCGGGCAGGCGCTTTACCTGCCTGTAGGCTACAACTTCAGCTACAGGGCTGAATCCGGAGCCCTGCTCCTGTTCATACGCCCTTACTCCAAGCTGCAGTTCTGCGACTGCTACAGGCTGGAGGACCTGGTACACCGGACGCCGGATACGGGAACGGATTCCCCCTACCTGCTGGAAATGAAGGAACCCGTAAAGGGGTATACGGATATGCTGGCCTACTGTATACGCAAAGGGCTCTGTTGCGGATATTATAATGAACTGAAGATAAATGAACTGCTCTACCTGCTCGGGGAATTTTATTCGAAAGAGGAACTCGCGTTGTTTTTTCACGAGGCCCTGAGCGGTGACCCGGGTTTCTCCCTTTATGTGATGAACAATTACCACAACTACCACTCCCTTTCCGAGTTGGCCGCCGCGATGAATATGTCCCTCTCAGGCATAGAGAAGCGCTTCAGGAAGGTATTTAATATATCCGGGTACAAGTGGATGAACCAGCACAGGGCAAAAAAGATATACCATGCCCTCTGCACGGGGGATAAATCGCTAAACGAACTGCGCGCTGAATTCGGCTTTGCATCAAAAGCCTCATTCAGCCGCTACTGTAAGCAGCATCTGGGAGAACCGCCGGGCGGGATACGGCAACATCACAGGTTTGGGTGTGAAATAGGTAAAGAAAGTGTAAAAATGGATAACCGAATCTAACAACATTAT
>NZ_JBHSGN010000019.1:0-951 GCF_042654545.1 Dysgonomonas termitidis | reverse complement strand
GACCGGTTCCCGCTGCTGAACCGGGCGTATGAAACACTGGCCTGGAGCAGGGCTATCGGGAAAAAAACGGCAAGCAAGGAAATAATATAAATTCTAAATAACGCAAAAAAGGTTTAATTATGAAAAAACAAATAAGGAACAAAGGATTGTTAAGGGGCGTCATCTGCGCCGCCCTGCTGTTTTTGACCGTCAGCACGGCATCCTACGGGCAGTCCTACTCGGTCAAGACCGATATGCTCGGTTTGATTACCGGGACGCTCAACGGGGAAGCGTCCCTGGCTTTGAACGATCGCTGGAGCCTTCACCTGCCGGTGCAGTACAACCCCTGGAATTTCACGGACGACTTCAAGATGAAAAACCTGACAGTCCTTCCGGGGGTACGCTACTGGCAGGTACAGACCTACACGACGGGTTACTTTTTCGGTCTTAACGGGATCGTCAGCCGTTACAATTTCGCCGGCCTGCTTGCCGGCGACTACCGTTACGACGGCATGGCTTACGGCCTGGGCCTGTCGGCCGGCTACAGCATTCCTATGGACGTAAACTGGAGCATGGAATTCGAACTCGGCGCAGGCGCTGTCTGGAGCCGGCGCGACAAGTACCCCTGCGAGCGTTGCGGGAAGAAGATCGAAGAGCAGACCGGGGTCTGGCTCGTACCCGATAAGGTATCCATCAGTGTTGTTTATTACTTTTGAAAAGGGTTGCCATGAGATTAAGCGGTAATAAATTTGCTATATACGTAAAACGGAAACACATGGGCAGTCTGTTTTCCGGAGCTACCCGCCGTATGGGTATGCATGGCCTGGCCGGGCTGGTACTGTCCGGGTTGCTGCTCTTTTCCTGTAAGAGCGGCGCGCCGGTGGTCCGGCCGTTGTTCATGCAGTCCAAACGCGCCAATGTCGGGTTGCCCGGCGATGCGGCCGGTTTACAGGCCACCCTGCAGGAAAGGGT
>NZ_JBHSGN010000018.1:0-11826 GCF_042654545.1 Dysgonomonas termitidis | reverse complement strand
AGTAAAGGAGCAGAAACAAGATTTTTGCAACCAAAAGCAGCAATAGCCTTATTAATTTGCAAGCAACCAGTAATCTATACAGGATAGTTTAATAGGAAGTGGCTATCCATTAGTAAGCAAGGTGTAACAGATGCAAGGTTGACAGTAGCAACATTATTCACACCAGCCCTATATTCTGGATAGGTTGTATCCTATTTTGTCAAAGAATCGTAGCAGATTTTCATATTCTTTGTTTTTAACCGGTATTATTTACATTTGAAAAAAAATTAGTTATGATTAATAAGATACTTATATCCTTAGCTGTAGTACTTGTAACCTGTTCAGTCTGGAATTTCAGCAACGGTGAAATATCCCTAAAGTCCTTTATTTCCCAACTGGTTTCGGCAATGCTTATCGTTATATCACAGGTATTGGTGTTAAGGGGTAAAAAGGATAAAAGGGAATAACGGGTGTTGTTACTTAGGATTTTTCATCATAGCCTGTACTTATTTAAAATTTAAACAAGACCGGAACTGTATCTAATAACATTTATATATCAAGGAAACGAAGCTATCACTTTTTATTGATACATCTCTGGCGTGATAGCGTATTCGAAAAATATGTCCCCATTATTGTCATAATATTTATAAAGCAACGTGATTTTCATTTTACGGAATGAATGGAGTCCCGCCTCATTTTTTGCATTGTTTAAAAGATTAGGTACAATATTCTCTTTGACAGAATCATAATCTACCTCTTCTTTCAATACATCCACTGTAATATGGTAATTTACAATCATGGAAGAGGGCATTGAGACACTGTCCAATACACTATATGCATCTAATTTTTGTGGTAATTGCTTATTATATTTATCCATCTCTTCCTTTAAGGCAGATTCCGGACTACCATATATGAGCCTGTTTGTTAAATGAAAACCCAAAGCAGCAAATATAACCCCGAAAATAGCTCCGATAATTGTTTTTGTACCATTACCTATATTTCTCATATTAAAAAATATTAGATTACCCCCATAGTCTAAAAAGAATAATTAAACATAGACCGAAGATAATAACTTTTTGTAACTTTTGATAAAGTAAATATCTTTTCTCTCCATTTTCGTATCAATAAGCACTGATTACATATGCTTAAACAATTCAATCAATTCAATCCATTTTTGTTATTATATCCGGGAACTGCGCAATATTTGTCTTGTGCCCGGATTTCATATCGTTTCAGTAGTTCGGGGATATCCGCAAGAGGGGCTGTGAAACAAAACAAGGTAGTTCTATCGACATGTATAGTGTATTGATAGAGGAATCTGTATATAATTTGCTTTAATTTTCCGTGTACCATGCGAATAATCATCCATTCTGGTTCCCAGTCATTTTTACGGTTGTAGCTGTTGTCCGGTGTTGCTTTTAGTTTATGTTAGTTGCTTGTGTGTTACTGCCTATAGCTGATGGAAGCAACAAGGGCAATATCTAAGCAGCAGGACAGTAGAGGTCATTAGATAGTCTGTGTAATTCTATTCCGCTCTATTTGATAAATACAGGAGTTTATAAAACAGCTTAAATGTAATTAATTGTAAATCACATTTGTTGAGGCATATAATCCCTTGCCGTCCATTATAGGAAGGAGTAAGATTATTGTATTATTTATTCCTGGTTCTGTGACCTGTGCATAACAAGGACAAAGACAGTGATACAAGATTTTTGCAACCAAAAGCAGCAATAGCCTTATTAATTTGCAAGCAACCAGTAATCTATACAGGATAGTTTAATAGGAAGTGGCTATCTATTAGTAAGCAAGGTGTAACAGGTGCAAGGTTGGCAGCAACAACTTATCAATAGTCTTATATCAACAATATCAGCAGAAGTAATCATCTACCCAACCGGATTATAACAGATGTGTGATATACTATACAGGTGAAGCATACGATTGATAAGTAACAGGTAGTTGTAACCGGAAGCAACCACCTTGTAATACCACACCGGTAGTTTACCGCACACCGGTTTTATTCCTATGATACAGGACAAAACGGGTTCCGGTTGATTCGACATATTGAAAATATGGATTTTTATAAATTAAAATTTTATATTTGCAGTGTGTAACAACCTGCTTTAATACTGATGCAAGCTTTGACTCTAAAGAATCAAATAATAAATGTCCAGAGATAGGCGTAATCCCAAATAAGCTATAAATACACGGAAGCTATTTCCATTTAAAAATTATCAATTATGATTGAATTTCATCTAAAAGTCTTATAGGTATTCATTTGTTCCGGATTTATCCGGGACATAAACCTATGAGAAAAATGAGTAGAAGCAGAAAAAGAACACCTGTAAGTACGATTGCCTGTTGTAAATCGCAAAAAGCGGATAAACGCATTTGTAACCGCCTGTTCCGCCGGGAAAGTAAGGTCTTGCTGAAACAGGGGAAAGATTTACCTTCCCGCCTGCGTGAAGTTATGGATGTCTGGAGTTTCGCCGGTGACGGGAAACGCTATTGGGACTATGATTGCCGGTTCATTGAAAAATTAATGAGGAAATGAGGACAGTTATTGATTTAAGAGAGTTTAGGGTAATATCCACGTTCATATTAACTATAATTGAACGTGATGATGGAAAAAAGAAACAAACTGTGGAGGATTGGACAACGGGACAGGCTCTATGCTGCTAAAATGAAGCTGGAAGCTTCTTATGGCGGCTCATTTATCCTGGACGGTGAAATTACCTGTAATCCCCGTTGGATTGAACTGTACAAGGCAAACTGGAATCCGGTTTATAAATCGGTTCGTACAGCGTGCAGTTGCCCGGTGTGCCGGGGTGAGAGATATAACCGTTGCCAATATAAATGGGAAACCGGAAGGATCATTGAGGGAAATTTGTAAGAAATAAGGCTGTAATCGAACCATTACAGCCTTATTTGCTTTATTCTTAGATTCAAACCCAATCTAAACAAAAAAGGAAGTCCACAAAATCACTTCGTTAACTTCCCAACCTTAACACAAACTTTACAAAACCAGACTCTTTAAACAGCATACGTATCGAAAAGTTTTACGGAAATTAAAATTGATATGAAAAGATATCAAGCTATCGATAAGAGAAAGGAAAAAATACAGAATACTCTGATATTTAATTTATAGACGATATCTGAATCTCCAAGTGGACAATTACTACAAGAATTTGACAATTTGCAAGCAACTATCCTAAAATAACAGACAACATGTAAGCAATAAAGTGGTAAAATAAAGGTGTCACACCAGCAAGACAAAGCAATTTGCAAGCAATAAATTAAATACCTTCGGTTGAAAAGGGCAACTCCTGTTCCGGGCAGGATACTATCCTTACTTTACTTTAATATTGTCCTGTAAGAGCGCAACATATGTCCCGGAATGAAAGCCTTATCCAAACAGGCAGTGATATTTAGCCGGAGAATGTTTGTACAGTATTATATAAAACGATATGTTTGCAGGGAGAATATAAAAATCAGGTGAAAGTTAACTGAATAGACGCAGGTTTATGGATCATGCCGGACTTTTAAAACGGATTGCCGAACTGGAAGGGCAAATAGCGGCGCTGACTGCCGAGAAAGATAAACTGCTTTATGCCTTGACCCCACCTGAACCTGCCTCCCCTCCGGAAAACCCGTCCTCCGGTTCACCTGTCAACAAACATAGTCCACCCAGGCAAAAAATCGAATTATTCATGTCGCTGTTCCGTGGCCGGACGGATGTTTATGCCAAACGCTATTACAATAAGAAGCTGGATAAGGGGCTTTATGTACCTGCCTGCAAAAATGAATGGGATCAGGTATTATGCAAAAAGCCGGAAATAAAATGCAGGAATTGCAAAAACAGGGTACTCCTGCCCTTAACGGACGGGGTTATCGAACGTCATCTGCGTAACAGGGATGAATCCGGGAATGGTATTATAGGCATTTACCCGCTCCTGCCGGATGAAACCTGCCGGCTCCTGGCTGTCGATTTCGATGAAAAGGACTGGACGGATGATATCGCCGCATTCCGTACGGTTTGTGAGGAACTGGAAGTCCCTGTTGCTATAGAGCGTTCCCGTTCGGGTAACGGCGGCCATGCCTGGATATTCTTCGATGAAGCGCTTCCTGCAACATCGGCCCGGAAGATGGGAAATATACTGCTGACCAAAGCCATGAATATCCGTCATGAGATCCGTTTCTCCTCCTATGACCGGATGTTCCCGAACCAGGACGTTATGCCTTCCGGCGGTTTCGGCAACCTGATTGCGCTGCCGCTGCAAGGTTCATCACGCCAAAAAGGGAACAGCGAATTTGTCGATGCGGCTTTCAAGCCTTATCCCGACCAGTGGGCATACCTGTCTTCCATCCGCAAAATGAGCGCTGCCGGAGTTTCAACGCTGTTATCGCTATTCAGGTATGAGCCTGAACTGGGACAACTCGCTGAGGCTTTTGACGGGGAAGAGGAAGACCATCCAAAGCCATGGGAGCCGGGCAAGGCGGAAATACAGTTGAAGGCAAGTGATTTTCCGGGACAGCTCGTTATTGTGGAAGCCAACATGCTGTATGTAGCGAAAGAAGGAGTCAGCCAATATGCCCTCAACCACATCAAGCGCCTTGCTGCATTCAGGAACCCGGATTTTTACAGGAAACAAAAAATGCGGGTCTCGACTTACGACACGCCCCGTATTATATATTCGCAGCATGAAACAAGCGGTTATCTGGGAATCCCCCGCGGTTGCCGCAATTCCCTTACGGAACTATTGGACAAGTCATCCGCCGGTTACATCTTTGAGGATAAAAGGACTTATGGTGAAACTGCCGGTATAAGTTTCCGGGGAACACTCCTTCCGGAGCAACAGGCAGCCTTTAATGCATTATCGGAATATGAAAACGGAGTCCTTTCCGTACCGACGGCTTTCGGGAAAACCGTTATCGGCATGGCGCTTATCGCCCGGCGGAAATGCAAGACCCTCATTCTGGTACACCTGCATACACTGGAAGCGCAATGGAAAAAGGCAGTCAGGGAGTTCCTGTCCTTAAGTAAGAAAGACCCGGCAGGTATCGTGGATATTGCACTGGTTCAAAGTCTTGTTGCTAACGGGGAAGCCGAAGAGCGGATCAAAGGTTACGGTATGGTTATCGTGGACGAGTGCCACCATGCTTCTTCCCTGAACTATGAAAAGGTGCTTAGTACGGTTAACGCCCGCTATGTATACGGATTGACGGCTACACCCGTCCGCCGTGACGGGCAGCATCCGCTTGTATTCATGTATTGCGGGGCCATCCGCTATACGGTCGATACAAAGTCGCATACCCAAAAGCAGGGCTTTATGCATTCCGTTACCCCCCGCTTTACCACATTCGGGATACCGTCTACCCCGGATGATTCACTATGGCACATCACCCAGATATATGCTTCCCTTTGCGAGGATAATACACGCAACCGGCAAATAATCCTCGATGTGATAAAAGCCGTTGAAACTGGCCGGACGCCTGTTATCCTGACCCAACGGAAAGAACATGCAATCATATTGGCGGTAATGATTGAACAGGAAGCGGCTTCCGGTACGCATATCCTGACCCTTACCGGTTCCGCCTCCGCAAAAGCCCGGAAGGATATGACCGCCCGCCTTGCCGGGATACCGGAGGACGAGCCGCTTGTTATCGTCGCCACAGGGAAATACGCCGGGGAGGGATTCGATTACCCCCGGTTGGATACCCTCTTCCTGGCTACTCCTGTTGCATGGAAAGGCACATTAGCCCAATATGCGGGGAGGTTACACCGTAACTATTCGGGAAAAGAGGAAGTCAGGATATATGATTATGTGGACAGGCATGTGCCTGTACTGGAACGGATGTACCGGAAACGCCTGGCGGGTTACAAGCAAATGGGATATAAAGTCGTGCAGGAAGAAAGTACGGGACAACAGCTATTCCCTTTTCCCTGAACAGGCCGGGTTTCCTGTTAATAAATACAATATAAAACAAAAGCGGCACCGTTCAGGAGCCGCCTTTGTTTAAGGATTGTGCACAGGATTCAGAACTTATATCCCAGGCTTATATATGCGTTTGTGTTCTTTATTTTTACATTTTCTGCATCAGTATTTTCTATCTGGCCGGCGTATATGTTAGCAATACTAAGGTCGCTGTCCAGGTCTGTTCCAGCATCGATTTTTTTCAATTAAGTATCAGGCGGGGTTTGTTAGTGAAACCAGACTTCCAGTTGATATTTTTTTGAATCTTGCCGGAAAATTTATATAATATGATTAATTGTTTTGAGTCGGCATGAAAACTACTTTATGTATTAGAATATAATATCTAATTTATATGCTAAATAATTAAAACACATAGTCTTCGTTTTTAATAATTTTCTTTATCTTTGAACGCAAACAAAACTACACTGTAAGCGAGTTAACAATTAATAGTTATTAAACAAATTAAAATCATATTTGTATGAACACAAACTATTTAAACCGATCTCCCTTTTGTCAAAAAACGGCAGTTAGTTTTTCATGCATTCAGCTTATCTCACCGGAGAAAAATACATGTTATTCAAAAAATAAAATGATGCTCCCGTTTTTTAGTCCGCAATGTATTTTCAGGTACGAACCTTTTCATTTATCAATCAGCAGTTAAAAAAGTTAAAGAATTACAGGATCTCGTTCAACGTTAGCGTATTTAACCCATCGGTTCATATACCTTGCGATTGAAAAAGTGGAGCTATGCTACGACAGTGTAAGCATATGGGGAATTCCTGTAAAGACTATACAAAAAGACATGGTGGAAATTCAAAAAATATTTAGAGCAAACAAGATGTAAAATTATTGTTATGAAAAACATTCTTTTAGGAGAAGGAGAACAACCTAAAATCCGCAATCGCAAATTAGAACATATCACATTGCTATTAGTATCTGTTGTAATCGTATTGGCATTTTTTACGCTATACATCAATCAGGAAAAGAAATTTACAGATATAAACAATGGCTTGAAAAATAAATCTGTTATTGTACTTAAAAAAGGATTTAAACCTAATGAGTTGTCGCGACTTTTATTAATCAATAACTATTTTTCAGATAAAAAAGATGCAGAAGCCATAGCTAATATTATTCATAACAAATTGGAACAAGGACAAGCTTTGCCCAATTTGGGAGCATTGAACTTATCGAAATTTAGAATATCGGCTGACTCCGCTGAAATGATCGGGGGGAAAGCATTGCGTGCACAAGTAGATAAATCCCGTGGAATTTTACATGGAACTACTAACATGGATAGTCTTTATAAAACTTTGCCCTTACCTCATGATTCTATGGACTTGAAAGAGGGGGATTGTGTCATAATTGTAAAAGTGCAAGAAAAAATCGATTCGGTTTCGTGGTTTACAAAATTTCGAAAGGAAAACATTAAAGATATCCCGAATGTTATAGTGCAACTAAAAAAACACTATTGGCTTGCAGCAGGAATAGATAAAAATAAAGACACTATATATGTGGCGAAAGATACCATTATCGGGTATGCTACAACAAACAAACATGGTACCGCGTTTTTTACCGGGTTGAAAAAAGACGGATATTATAGTGTCTTACCTATACGAAAAGGCTTTGAATATGGCTCATCGAAAGGAACTGGTAACGGAAAAACATTAGGAGGAAACCAAGTATATTCTTTCGTTCAAAAGGCACATACAATACGCTTAATCGACCCGCTTACTTATTCCCAGATAAAAGAAGATTCTACTGTAACTGTCCGTGCGCCCCAAGATTTTATTGACAGTCTGGTAAAATATATTATCCTGTTTTTTGCGGTCTGGTGGGGTCTGCATTTCTTTTTGATTGCCCGTAAAAAAGAGGCCGACCCGCTTATCTTACCATTGTTAATGACCTTAACCGGTATCTGTTTAGTTATCATGTATGCTATTCATGATCCTCTTACCGACAAAATGCTTGGGGAGGATATGGCGAAAGGTATCATAGCGGGTGTGATTTTGATGGCTTTGTGCTCTGAGGTTAATTTCTTGAAATTTGTTAATTCACAAAGTGGAATTAAAACCAAAAGAAAACGGATTACCATCCCTTTTGATTTGTTTTTAACCTGTTTAAGGAAAGTTTTAAGATTCCACATATCAGGTCGAAAAATATATCCATTGGGTGTGAAAGTATATCAATCAGCCTGTAAAATTCCCGATGGCTTTGGCTACCTGTTTGTAGCCTTGCTGCTTGCTTTTTCGCTCTTTCCTTTTGGTTCGGGGCCCGAAGGTAGTGACGTGAAAGTAAACCTGTTTTTCTTTCAGCCTAGCGAAATTACCAAATATTTAGTCGTACTGTTTTTAGCGGCTTTCTTTGCAAAGAGAGCAGACTACTTCTTAAAAATAACGGATATTAAGAGGCGGATCTTAAACATTTCGATGATTGCTGCCGGAATAGGCGTTTTGCTAGGTATTTATATGTTTTTGGGGGATATGGGCCCGGCCCTTGTATTGGCTCTCACTTTTATTATTATCTATTCTGTAGCACGACAGGATTTTCCGCAATTAATCCTGGGTACTGCCTCTTTTGCGCTTGTACTATGTGTATCCTCTAAGTTCTTTGGCGGGTCGCCGACGATTCTGGCCACATTTGCCCTGCTTTGGTTTGTATTGTGGATAGCTTATGGTATGATAAAAAAACAAATCTATGAAAGCACTATCTTCCTCAACTTAGTCATTGCAGCCTTCATATTCGGCGAAAATATCCCGAATGTCGGGGAGCGGTTACATGACCGGAATGCCATATACACCGATCTCTGGAACAATGATGTGACCGGAGGCGATCAAGTGGTTCAAGGCTTGTGGGGTTTAGCTTCAGGGGGTACCTGGGGGCAAGGTTTGGGCGAAGGAAACCCTAATTTAGTACCAGCATTCCATACCGATATGATTTTTACAAGTATTGGCGAAGAATTAGGATGGATAGGGCTGTTGCTTATCGTGCTCTGCCTGGCTATCCTACTGCATCGAAGCCTGCTTATAGGACGTCGAGCGGCACAACCGTTTCTCTTTTACCTGGCTGCGGGCATTGCTATTGTAACAGGTATACAATTCCTTATCATTACCCTGGGTAGCGTAGGCCTCATTCCATTGACCGGTATCGCTGTGCCTTTCCTCAGCTATGGCAAGGTTAGTTTAATTATTAACCTGGCTGCTTTCGGTATTATACTGTCTATTTCAAGAAACCGTGGTTCAAATCTTCAAAAGAATGATACTACAAAAAGGTACGATACGATTATTGGCGTGGCTAGTATGGCATATACTGCTTTTTCACTGGTATTATTGGGTGTGTTGGCTAATTATCAGATTTTTACGCGGGATAATACACTTGTAAAACCGGCTTTTGTCGTCACACGGCAAGGCGAGCGGATGGTTGAATATAACCCGCGCATCGGTTTGCTGATGAAAAACCTGGATGCAGGGATTATTTATGACAGAAACGGAGTGATTTTAGCAACTAATAGCGCTGATTCCATCAGGATAAAAGAAAATAAAGAGAAGTTTGCCGCAGCAGGCGTTGCCGACACGATCTATACAAAGGAAGCCGGAATGCGTAAACAACGCTATTATCCTTTCGGCAACAATATGTTCTTCTGGACGGGCGATTTTAATTCCAAGCTTTTATGGGACGAGGGCGAAAGCGCAAGGGGATATATTGCCGAACGCCGGCACCTGAACTATTTAAGAGGTTTCGATAATGAACCTGAAAAAATAAAATTATCCACAAAATTACCCGGTAATAAATTTTTAAATGATAAACCGATAGAAAAAGAATTCGTTTTTTATCACTATCCAGACTTGATTGTGGATATGCTCAAAGACGGGATAAACGGGGATATAGTCAGGGAGCATAATGAAACCGAAAACCGGAAACAACGCGATATATACCTCACCGTAGATGCTGCATTACAAACAAAGCTGCAACAGTTTATTCGAGAAAAGGCTGCTGGTTTCCACAGGCAATCGCGTGTTTCAGTGGCCGTTTTAGGGGCGGAAAACGGGGAGGTACTCGCTTCGGCAAATTATCCGCTTCCTGACCCAAACCAATTGAAAGCATTTTACGAAAACAAAGATTATAAACCTAAAGAAATCATTACAGACAGGGATTTAGGTATGACTGAGCCAACAGCACCAGGATCTACGGCAAAAGTAATGTCGGCTTTGGCATCATTTATCAAACTTGGAAAAGATGCGGAAAAAGAAAGATATTATGTAAGTCCGGAAGAAATTATCCATAGTGATAACGGTGAAGAGCCCAATGGACAAGAAGTAAATATGCATGATGCTATCGTGAAATCTTCCAATGTATATTTTATCAAACTGGTAAACGACAAAAATTTGTATGAACCATTAGCCGGTATTTACTGGAAGACTGGAATAAGGGTCGGCCTCGATTTACCATATGTTTTCTATAAAAACGATAAGGAAGATGATTATCTGAATTTCCATGAGCAAATGGATAAACTTTCTGTAAAAGGTACAACTAAATATAAGAAATATGTTGCAGAACGACAAAACAGAAAGCTAAATGATGGCGAATTTCAGTTGGCATGGGGGCAATCGCCTATTTCCGCAACGCCTTTGTCAATGGCAAGAGTGGTTTCCATCATTGCCAACGGAGGTATATTGAAAGATACGAAATATGTGATGACAACTGTTGAGGATATTCCCGAACAGAACGAAACGGAAATAGTAGATAAAAACCTTGCCGAAATTTTAAAAGGCTATATGAAAAATGAAAGCGCCGGACGTAAACTATTTCCCGGAAATGTAGGCGGAAAATCAGGGACGCCCCAAATAACAAAGCGGGCCAACCATAAAGCGGATTATGACGGCTGGTATATCTTTTTTGTGGAAAATACAAAAAAACAGGGTACGATAGCGGTAGCTGTGCGTATAGAAAACGTTAAAAGCGGTACTGCCGCACGATTGGCGGCAGACTTAGTGAAAGAATTCTGGGCACAGACTAAAGAATAACCAATGGCTGAACCGAGATGAAAAATTTAAAAGGAATATTTGTTTATTTACTGCTATCCGTCTTCCTCATACTTACAGCCAGGCAATTTTGCAGCATTGTATGGTGGAGCATCTCACATTATAAACTGTTTGCATGGTTTGCCGCAGGTGTAGTGGTATATTTTATTGCCCGTAAATTTTTAAAGAAGAACGAAGAATTTTTGCAGACTTTTACGCATGAACTTACCCATACTATTGCAGGCTTTTTGTTCGGACATAAGATTCACTCCTTCCGGGCAAGTGATGGCAACGGAGGAGAGATTTACCATAGTGGGCGATACGGTGGTATTTTCATTGCGCTTACGCCATACTGCCTGCCGGTATATACTTACGTCCTGATGCTTTTGCGTTTGATTGGCGAAAGGCAGGCATTGTATGTTTTTGATTTGCTTACAGGCCTGACAGCAGCCTTTCATGCTGTTGCCTTTTTTAAGCAAATACGACCATATCAAACTGATATTCAAAGCCAGGGATATTTAAAATCTTACTTGTTCATAACCGCTTTTTTACTTTTCAATTCCGCAGTGATTTTGCTGACTGTAAGAAAAGGACTAAGCTATGCCTTTCAGACGTCGGTCAGAGATTATTGGTATGATATAGAGGCTTTTTTTAATTTCATAACACAATAAATAACAATTAAACCATATAATCATGTCACAATTATTTTTAAGCGAATATGAAATTTTAAGCAGCAGTACCTCCCACGAGGGCGCATTCGCTACCGTCTATAAAGTGCGCCACAAGGGGTTGGGTTATATCCGCGCTATCCGTGTATTGCGCGAAACCATCGTAAACGAGAGTGACCTGAAATACCA
>NZ_JBHSGN010000017.1:0-2913 GCF_042654545.1 Dysgonomonas termitidis | reverse complement strand
TCATTTGGGGATATACTTTTGATAAAATTTACAATCTATAAATAGCAACTTAAATTAATTAATATATCGATAATATTTTAGTAATAAACCATGGGAAACGAAATCATAAAATGTCCAAAATGCGACAGCCAATAAATACACACCGACAAAAAAGGATAGCGTTATAGCTTAAATTTTATGAATATGATCATAGTGACGGGGATTCTTTTTGTTCTTTATTGACTCTATTAGAAACTCCAGTTTACGAATAATTTGAAAATCAAAATTTTTAACGTTAAAAATTTGATTTTTCACTACAAAATGAGTTCTTTTGTAAAAAGAATAATCCTTTGCTCTCTGAAAGGCTACGTGGTACGTAGCTCACTAGTGTAGGAGGCACGGGATTATTCTTTTTTATTTGAATTCTTAGAATAATTCAGGTCTCTAAGGCAATTACTAGGCTTAAAGCTCCAATGTCTATATGGTTGCTCCCATCTTTCGCTAATATCTACATATCCAGTACTCTCTCCAATATTAAAATTAGGCCTTAATTCCCTAAGTTTTTTATTAATATGTTTATAAAGTTTTTCCTTTAAGATAGTACGTTTACCCCGTCTGTTTGTGTTATCTAATTTTTCTTTATGCTTATTATTTAATCTAAAACAGATTGCACCCAGAATCAAATCCATACACTGAAGAGGTAGATGTTGTTTCGAATCTACTTCAAAAATATCCCCCTCTCTTATACATATATTCGCTTTCTTTAATTCTGTATCCTTATTTAATTCGTATAGATGTTTAATAAAAGTCTTTTTATCTTCTCCTTTTAATGGTATATTATCTAAATGTATTTTTAAATAAATGTTAGATTTTTCTTTATTTGAATATCGTAATCCAAATCCATGTTTTATAAATTGATAATATAAAATAGGGAATTCAGCCTTTTGTTGCTCTTTTGTTAAACCTATAGGAACATACTGCTTATTTTTGAAGAAAATACGAATTTTAATAAGATTCTCACTTAAAAGATCAAATATAAAATCGACCAACTTTATATATCTTTTAAAGGTGTGGTTATTTACTTTTTGCCATTTTATTTCTTCTGTTATATCAAGTTCACGAGTTATATCGTTCATCATTGATATAACATTTTTTAGGTTGGTAGATTCTATTAATATTCCACCATAAAAGTTAGTATAATACTCACCTTCCTTATCACTTTCGTCGAACCATATATAATATACCATCTAATTAAAGTCATATAATGTGGTACGAAAGTGCTAAATTTTCCGGTTATATAAAAATAATTTAATCATAAATATTTATTTTTTCATAAACTATTTTCATTTAAAAAGTGAGGTAAATTTACCTCAACCTAAAAGCCGCTCATCTTCCCGGATAATCTACTCCATCCTTAAAACATAAAGCATCCTCCCCTTATATTTGTTATAATAATGCATAAAATCAAATTCATAACGCATATCCTCCGTCCGTGCTCAGCCACTTAAATTGTAAAATTACGTATCTATTTTAGAGTATTTTTGTAACCCTAATGCATTGATATTTATAAAAATTATGATTAGCAAGATACTTATATCCTTAGCTGTAGTACTTGTAACCTACCCTGCCTGGAATTTCAGCAACGATGAAATATCCCTAAAAAACTGGTTTCGGTAATACTTATCGTTATCTCCCAGCTATTGGTGTTAAGGGGCAAAAAGAATAAAAGGGAATAACGGGTGTTGTTACTTAGTGATTTTTTATGTTAAATATTCATCAAATAAAAAGTATACAATTATAGCAAACAATTCTGTAGAATTTCTGTAGATAGACGCAATATTTCGAAAAAATGCTACTTAATATTCGTAACTATTCGGGAAAAGAAGAAGTCAGGGTATATGATTATGTGGACAGGCATGTGCCTGTACTGGAACGGATGTACCGGAAACGCCTGGCGGGTTACAAGCAGTTGGGATATAAAGTTATTCCGGAAGAGGATGCAGGACAACAGCTATTCCTTTATCCTTGAACAGGCCGGGTTTCCTGACTGTTGACAAATACAAATATAAAACAAAAAGCGGCACCATTCAGGAACCGCCTCTGTTTAAGGATTATGTACAGGATTCAGGACTTATAGCCCAGGCTTATATATGCGTTTGTGTTTTTTATTTTTACATCAGTATCTTCTATTTGGCCGGCGTATATGTTAGCGATACTCAGGTCACTGCCCAGGTCTATTCTAGCATCGATTTTTTTCGATTAAGTATCAGGCGGGGTTTGTTAGTGAAACCAGACTTCTGGTTGATATTTTTTTGTCTCTTGCCGGAAAATTTATTTAATATGATTAATTGTTTTGAGTCGGCATGAAAACTACTTTATGTATTAGAATATAATATCTAATTTATATGCTAAATAATTAAAACACATAGTCTTCGTTTTTAATAATTTTCTTTATCTTTGAACGCAAACAAAACTACACTGTAAGCGAGTTAACAATTAATAGTTATTAAACAAATTAAAAACCATATTTGTATGAACACAAACTATTTAAACCGATCTCCCTTTTGTCAAAAAACGGCAGTTAGTTTTTCATGCATTCAGCTTATCTCACCAGAGAAATATACATGTTATTCAAACAATAAAACGATGCTCCCGTTTTTTAGTCCGTAATGTATTCATATACATTTTGAATCAGCAGTTAAAGAATTACAGGATAGCTTTTAGCAGTGGCATATTTACTCCGTCAGTTTTCTGTTATTGAATGTGGAGTTATGTTACAGTAGTGCATATATGGGGAATCCCTGTAAAGGCTATATAAAATAAAAAAGTATGTGGCATTGCTGTTTTTGCCCGACTGAATAATATGGATTTATAAATTGAAAATGAATCATTCAAAAACAAAAATATATGGCAATAATTGATTTAGTCAGATGG
>NZ_JBHSGN010000016.1:0-26040 GCF_042654545.1 Dysgonomonas termitidis | reverse complement strand
ACATATAGCTTATTTTTTCTACTCAGCCATCGCTTCCGATTTTAAACATAGGAACTTATTATTTTTATTCGTAATCGAAACCGTAAGAATTGGACAGGTAGCCGTTAGATTCGTATATATCTTCATAATAGATAGCATACAGGTGACGATAATTACAGGTTTTGTTACCTGTATTGTAATTGGCATAAGCTTCGCTGATCTTAGCACCGTATTTCAGCTTGGAGAAAAGAGTGCTATAATTATAAGAGGATCTTAATCCTGAAGCGCAAATCAATACTTTTACCGAGTTATTTACCAAGGTTGTTTCACTACCTTCCGTTAAATTCCAATAGTTAGCAGGAAACCATTTTACAGTAGTATAAAGGCTCTCATTCGGATTGGCTGCTAAATTTCTGTAAAAGTTCACGCTGGAGAGGTCTATAAATTCATTATTACTGTCATACCTGAAATAAAGATTTTGAGGGAAATCCGACGGTTGGTATACCTTGTCAAATATCTTAACAGGGTGCCCCCCGTCCATTAACAACAGCATGGCTTCCTTCATTTCTTCAATCTTTTGATCGAGCAATCCCCAGCGAACCAAATCCAATTTACGGATGCCTTCCCCTCCAAATTCCCAAGCACGCTCGTTCACTATAGCCTGGAAGAAATCCGGATTGATATTTGCTGCACTGGCAGAACCGGTACCAAAAGCCCTTTCGCGAACTTTAACCAGTGCCTGGCGGGCGCTCATTCCAGCTACAGGATTAACTGACTCCGGATCCGACAACGCGTTACGGGCTTCGGCAAACATCAGGTAAACATCCGGATAACGCATAATAATCCAGTTGATACCCGTCGGTACACGCGCTGTAGCCGTCAAGGCGATAGACTTGTAAGCATTGCTTGTCCAAAAAAAGTCCCATTTACCCAGCCGGACGGACATGATATCATTCTTCATCGATTCCATGTTGACGTTATTCGTTTTTCCGTAGTTAGGCCAGTAACAGGCATAATCGCGACGTAAATCGTCAGGATTAAAAGAATAAAAATAATACGCATTGGTACTCACATAAGTACCGCCAAAACCGCGTGATCCATAGCCGAGACCTCCGTCTATGCCGCGTCCCATCAGCGTGCCTATATCACCGCTATATCCTACGCCGTTGGCTACTTCGAATAGATTTTCGTTGGAAGAGTTATATCCTAGGCCGCAAACAGTTTTCCATATATTACCATAATCAGGGTCTAACCGATGTGGATTTTCGGCACTTCCTATCATTTCGGCGCACTGTTGCTCAGCAATTTCATAAAAGTCCCGCCAATTTTTAGGGCGTCCTATATAATAACCATTCACTTCGGCCATACCCGGATTATTTTCGGTATTAGGATAATGTTCCACATTAGCATCGGAAAAATTGTTACCGTCACGAAGCGACCAACCTCCGGCGAAAAGGGCAATACGCGCCAATAAGCCTTTGGCGAAACCTTTTGTAACACGTTCACAATTGAAATCCGCGTTTTCTCCAAGCCATGGTAAATATTCGATAGCTTCCTGCATGTTTTTAATAATAGCAGTATAAACACTGTCTCTGTCACTTTTACCCAGATATACATTCGAAAGGTCGGAACTCGACATACCATCCTTATATGGGATGTCTCCCCAACGGCGTACCAGTTCAAAATAACCTAACGAACGCAATACCAGAGCTTCACCCAGATAAGGCTTCATTTTATCAGGATTACTTTTTAGCATTTCCGAATTACGGATACCATCTACAGCGGCACTTGCCAATTCTGTCAACTTAAATATCTCATTCCAACGCACGGTTTGGTTGTACCAGTCGCACCAATAATTGGCTGCACCCGTATCACTCGTTTTATCAGTATTTGTCTGGGACGGATAACCACTTGCCAGTTCTATATCGGAAACGCCTTGCCAGTTCACAGACATTTTTTGTCCGTAAACCAAAGTAGTAGACAGTTGCGAATATACACCCATAATGGCGGACCGCACCATTCCTTCGTTCTCAAAGACATTCTGGCTGCTTTGTATCGATGGTGATTTTGTGTCCAGAAAATCATCCGTACAGGCATTTAACAGGAATGTACTTAATATCAATAAATATATTAATCTGTTCTTTTTCATAATTTAATTTCTAAAATGTTACATTAATTCCGAAAATACATGTACGTGATTTGGGATAGGCAGAATAGTCTATACCGGGAGAAAGATTGCTACCAGATGTACTGACCTCAGGATCTTGTCCGCTATATGAAGTCAGGCAAAATACATTATTTACCGTACCATACAGGCGTAAATTCTCAACAGCGAATCTCCGGGTAATTTTTTTCGGCAAAGTATAACCGAACGTCAGGTTACCGAGACGCAGGAATGAACCGTCTTCGACTGCCCAGTCAGTCATCACGGTCGCATTTGTCATCGGATGCCAGTAACTTGCATTCGTGTTCAACTGTTGCAGTAATCCAGGATTAGCGTAATCTCCGGAGTAAATGTTACGTCCTGTTGCAGGGTCAATAAACGTGAACCGGTTTGCCAGATTCATTTCGGTTGTCATGTTCTGATAGCGTTTCGACCCTGCATAACTATTGTAGTCAACCTTGCTTGCATTCAATATATCATTTCCATACGACCAGTTGAACATGGCAACCAGGTCAAAGCCTTTCCACCCTGCTGTGAAGCTGAATCCTCCGGTATGTTTCGGCTGTGCGCGGCCTACAATCTTCCGGTCGTTATCGGCATCGATTTTCCCGTCGCCATTCAGGTCTTTCAATTTCATATGTCCCGGTCCGTAATAATTACCGGCTCTGGTCAATACTCCCTGGCAATCGACAACACCTTCCTTTATAACCCATTTTCTACCCACTTCGTCAAAAGTAAAGTCATCGAAAGAATACATGCCGTCGGATACATATCCATACATCAGGCCAACTTCTTCCCCGACTACAACCCGGTAATTGTCACGTCCGATTTCCAGAGCATTGGTACCGCTTATGATCATCTGATCTTTTTCTTTCCCGTATAAGGCATCTACCCTGTTTTTATTAAAGGAGATATTGAAGTTCATATCCAGAAAGAAATCCTTCTGGCTGATTAAAGTCCCGTTCAAAGTAATCTCAAGTCCTTTATTCGTTGTTTGTCCCAGATTCTGGTATTGAGTTTCATAACCCGAGTTAGACGGTAAATCCACCTGCATAATCAGGTCTTTAGTAACATCTTTATAATAATCGACTGTCAGGCCGATACGATTATCCAAGAATCCGAAGTCAAGCCCCAGGTTTGTAGAGTATTTCGTTTCCCAGGATAGGTTTTCGTTGCGCAATTCTTTACCCGGTTGCAGGGAACTTTGTCCAACCTCATTTACATAATACAGGTTTTTGGTGTTTGTTACCGCATTGTAGGTCTGGCGCCAGTATGAACCAACCCGGGCATTACCGGCCAAACCATAACTGGCACGTATCTTCATATTTGGCATCCAGTTTTGCGTTACTTGCATAAAATCTTCTTCTGATACACGCCATGCTATCGATCCGGCAGGGAACACGCCCCATTTGTTTCCGGGTGCAAATACGTTCGTGCCATCGGCACGTAGTGTAAATGTAGCGTAATAGCGGTCGTTGTAGATGTAATTGGCACGTCCGAAGTACGACTTCGTACGGCTTGGTTCTTCAATGGTCGTATAGGTAGGTTCCGCTTTCCCATTGTTCCACATAGCCAAAATATTTTCAGCTGTGTAGTCGTGAGGGAAATAATCTGAATTGATCACCATCCTGTTTTTTACTGAATGATTATACTCTATTGCCGCCATCGCATCAAAATAATGCTCTTTTATTTTGTTGTTGTAACTTAATATACCGCGGGCAGTCCAATTATTACCATCCCAATATGTACGGTAAGCAACCGGTTGCCCGGCTTTTTGATTGGCTTCACCCGTATTCTTTAAATAGATCTGGTCGGTACGGTCGTTTAAGAAGCCATAAATACCTTCCGCACGAAGGGATAAGCCCTTAAGTATATTCCATGTTAATGCCGCATTATATGAATTGCTGAATTTGATTTGTTTTTTATACTCATTTACCACATTGAAATATGGGTCGTTCAGGTTGCTTATATTCTCCGAATTATAACCGTTTTCAGCGTCATCCAATGATATACTGGTCTGCGTATTTACCGGAGCGAATTTTACTGCGTCCCGCAATTTACCTCCCGAAGATACGCTGGCTCCGTCGATAACCCTTCTTGACATCTTGGGATTAAACTCAAGCCTCAAATATTTGCCGAAAGTTTTGTCTATTTTTATATTGAGATTATCGCGCTTGTATTCTGATGTTTTCATGATATAACTCTCATCATCACGCGTATAGCTAATACTGTATGACAGCGACTGGTCTCCTCCACTTATACTTAAATTGTAATTTTGTTTTACACCGGTTTCCCCATACAATTTTTTTTGCCAGTTGGTTCCTTGTCTCGATTTGTAAATGTCTATATCTTCCCAACGTCCGTAATACTTGAAGAAATTGGCGTTATCGGCCAAGTCCAATTCCCTTTGCAAATAAACGTATTCATAAGGGGAAAGTACAGGGGTTTCATTATACATATCACTAAAGCCGACAGAAGCGTTCATCCGCACAGTTGTTTTCCCTGCCCTACCGCTCTTGGTTGTAATAAGTATAACTCCGTTAGCCCCTTTAGCTCCATAGATAGCTGTAGAAGATGCATCTTTCAGCACATGCATGCTTTCGATATCCCCGGGCGGAACATCATCGATATTACTTACCTGAAATCCGTCGACAATAAATAACGGAGAATTATCCTGCGAAATGGAACCGCCTCCACGTACACGAACATTGATAGCAGCATCGGGCGAACCCTCTGTCGTAATAACACTCACACCCGCCAAACGTCCGGTAATAGCACTTGCCGCGGATGTAACAGGAATATTCTTCAACACGTTTTCTCCGACTGAAGAGACAGCTCCCGTCAAATCTTTTTTCCTTACCGCCCCGTAACCGATAACCACCACCTCATCTAATTGGGCGTTATCTTCCTCCATTACGATATCAACGATAGGGCCAGAGATCGCAACTTCTTTCTCTTTCATCCCTATGTACTTTGCTATAAGAGCATTGCTACCGGAAGGTACACTAATAGAGTACTTACCGTTCATGTCAGTTATCGTACCGGTTGTTGCTCCTTTGGCAATAATTGAAACTCCGATGAGAGTTTCTCCTTTACTGTCTGTAACAGTACCTGTTACTGCCCTCTGTTGTGCATAAACATTAACACTCAAGAAGAACAAAGCAACAATACACAGACTAATTAGTTTGTTCGATTTTTGCATAATTCATAGTTTAGAGATTCTTTTTACACAAATAATAAATATTTATCATGCAATATTAGATTTTAATAATTTTAGCAAAGGGTAAAATTTGGCTTTTCAGTAGGGTTAAATTGGATTTTTCAAATCTCCTCAATAAGTAAATACATTGATTATAAATATATTATATATCATATCTGTTTTTTAACATTAAACTTAATGAACTGAGGGTAGTAAATAATTGAAATCGCACTTTATACTTAAATGAGCACCCATGCTAAATTAGTTTATGCTATTAAATCCCCAAAAGTCTGATAAACAGGAGAACTGCTAAACAATAATAATATATACTAATTAAAATGACGTACTTATTAAATATAAAAAAGTGTGGATATTGACCAATTATCCACACCTGACTAACTTAACTCAAAAATATAAAATTACCATGCAAAATCATTTACTTATTCTGAGCCAGTCTATATCGACTCTGCCGCCGTCGTTACCTTTGAGGGGACGGGAACAAAAAGTACCGATCTTGGCGCCGATCCACCTGCCTTCTTTTGCCATGAATCTGTTTCCCAACGGGGTATATTTCTTATCGTCCGTACTATAACTGAAACTACAGCTTGCATCAGGATTTACTTTAACCCTTAGATATACTGTCGCATCTTTTAGTGGTACGGAAGCGTTTATTTTTTCCATCCCTCCTTTGTCGGCTTTCTGGCATTCCACTTGCGATAAGGTAAAACCGGTTTCAGTATTCTCGAACGATAACAAAGCATAATCCAATCCCATTACTATTAATCCGGTACGCTCACCCGTAAATCTCAGGTCCGGTTTCAGCGCCAGTTTTATTGTTGCGGTAAAATTAGGTGCGGGAATCTTTTGTAACAGCAGATTGGGTACATCCCACAAGCTTTGGTAATTATCAGGGTTGGGTACCGAATAGAGGCTCAGGTATCCTTTCTCCTGATTAGTGAAATACCACCACGATTCAGGATTGGCATGCCATTGCCACTGCAATCCCAGACTGTTGGTATTGAATTCATCACTTTCGGCAGGGGTGGCTATAGGATAAGTTTTACCCACATTCGGTTTTTTATCTGTCAAAACAGGATTTCCACATCCGTCACCGTCTTTATCTTCACCGATAACAGGCCAATCGTTCTTCCAAACCATCGGCTGAAGGTGGGTAATACGTCCGAATGCTCCTACATCCTGAAAATGCAGGAACCAGTCTTCACCTGTAGGAATATCTACCCATGCTCCCTGATGAGGGCCGTTAACCTCTGTCTTGCCTTGGTCCATCACTACTTTACGCTCATAGGGGCCGAATATATCTTTCGAACGCATAGCCAGTTGCCAACCTGTGGCAACACCTCCCGCGGGAGCAAAAATATAATAATAGCCGTTCCTTTTATAAAACTTAGGCCCCTCAATGGTAGGGTCAATATCGTGCCCGTCATATATTATTTTAGATTCACCCTCAGCTTTCTTCCCATCGGGTGTAAGGCGTGTAACAGCCAACAGGCTTTTAATTCCCGCACGGCTTCCGGCATACCCGTGTGTCAGATATACATCGCCATTATCATCGAAAAGCGGGCAGGCATCAATCAGTCCCTTACCTTCTTTGACCAGTACAAGAGGTTCCCATTCCCTGCAGGGATCTTTGGTTTTTGTCATGAAGATTCCTAAATCGGGGTCTCCGTAATAGATATAGAATTCTCCTTTATGGTAACGGATAGAGGGAGCCCATACATTGCCTCCATGATTTACACCATCTCCGAAGATAGCGTTTTCGGGCATTCTGCCGATGGCATGTCCGACAATAGTCCAGTTTACCAGATCTTTCGAATGCAGGATAGGCAGTCCCGGGATACAGTTGAAACTGGAAGCTGTCATATAGAAATCGTCACCCACACGGCAGACATCCGGATCGGAATAATCGGCATACAAAACAGGATTCTTATACTCGCCATTCCCTAAATCTGAAACCCAAGCTTTAGAGACTTCGTTTACCATATTTTGAGAGCACAAGCTAAATGACAATATACAAAATATACTCAATAAGATTCTCTTTTTTTTCATAGTTTTTAATGGTTATTTAATAATGATTATCTTGTTACAATAATAAAACAATATTTCCGGTTTCATATCGAATATTTGGCATTTTGTAGGTGTTAAATTGGAACCGATAAAACAATACACGACTCACAAGATGCTGATTGCTATCGTAAAACAAAAATAACCATACAAAATATTAAACATAAATTCTTCTTAATGAACTATGATTATTGTTATAACAAAGTTATATTTGCTATAGCATTTGGGTTTAACTTGACTTATATCATGAATTATCACATTATCGCCTTATTAGTCCTGTCTCTTCCGTTATATAACTCTGTTTCAGGACAACCAAAATGTCATATAGAGCATTATGGATTATTGGAAGGTTTGCCTCAACGTTCCGTGATGAGCATCATACAGGATAAGAAAGGATTTATGTGGTTTGCGACATGGGATGGGCTATGCAAATTTGACGGATATAATTTCACCACTTACAAATCTTCTCGGGAAGATAGTATCTTTATGAGGAGTAATCGCATTGATAAAATTGTCGAAGCTCTTTCCGGTTATATTTGGGTACATACTTATAACAAAGAAATTTATTGCTTTGATCCGCATAAGGAGAAATATATAGCATCATTCAATATCAAAGATGAGCCATTTTCCGCATCTGAAATATTAATAATGCCATCAGGCAGAGTATGGCTAACCTCGGAAGATATGGGGGCAATCTGTGTACTTGACATAACCAATACTTATAAAATATATTCTATTGCAAATCAAAGCCTGCCAAGTAACAATGTAAGAGCCATATATGAAGATAGCGACAATTGTTCCTGGGTACTAACAGATCAGGGGATAGTCAGATTCAAGGAACCGGAGAAAGAAGACGCGGCATATAAAACTTTCTACTCTTCCGACAAAGAACACGGCGGAAGAATGTCGTTTTTTTCAGCGTACGAAACGGATAATGAAGTATGGTTTGGAGCCGACAAAGGACGTATCGTGTGTTACAACAAAAAAAGTAAAAAGTTTGATATATTCAATACAAACGTCAAATCCGATATCATTTCCATTAAAAATATTTATGATAACCTGCTGATAATACTAAGTTCAGAAGATGGTTTTTTCATTTGTGACAAAAACAAAACAACACTCAACAAGTTTGATAAATCAACATCGGCAGAATTGCCCTCCAATAATATGAAATCTTGCTTCATTGACAGCAATAATAATATATGGATCGAAACGGATTCTCCCGGAATTGCAAGGTTCAATATAATAACCAGCCGATTGAGATACTATGTTCCTGCTGTATCAGTAATAGGCGATTATTTATTTCCTCCCCGCTTTGTTATGGAAGAAGATAAAAGCGGACGTATATGGGTACATCCCAGAGGTGGAGGTCTTTCTTATTATGATAAAACCGTTGACAAATTATTACCTTTTTATAATGCCCCCTTATCTCCCGAATGGAAGTTTTCGCATATGCTTCACGATCTGTGCATAGACCGGCAGGGTAATATGTGGATAAGCACCCGTACCGATGGGGTGGAAAAGATAAGTTTCGACAGTGAAATATTCAGAAAGTCGGATTTTACAGAGAAACCCAACTCATTAAATTACGAGATAAGAGCTCTTTTTGAAGATAAAAACAATAATATCTGGCTGGGAAGTAAGGAAAACATGATACTTGTATATGATTCGAAAAAGAAATTCAAAGGGTATTTAACCACTGATGGAAATATTTCGAAAACAGCTACCCCGTTAAAGGTTATGGCATATACATTTACCCAAGATATCAAAGGTAATATCTGGATTGGAACCAAAGGAAACGGATTATATTTTCTCGAAAAAAGGAAGGACAAAGATAATTCATACCATATCAAGAATTACAAGAATAATCCTTCTGATATTTACAGCCTAAGTAACAATAATGTTTATTCCGTACATGAAGACGATAAAGGATATATCTGGGTTGGAACTTACGGTGGTGGAATCAATCTTTTCGATAAGAATAGCGGACAGTTTATCAACAGTCACAATCTTTTGAAGAACTACCCGATGAATACAGGTTATCAGGTACGGGCAATCAATAGCTTGAGTAATATTTTTTATGTGGGTACAACATTAGGGCTAGTCGTTTTCTCTGTCAACTATGAAAGACCGGAATCCATGAATTACAAAGTTTATGCAAAAACATACAAAGAAAAAAACGGATTGAGGGCCAATGATATTTTCAAGATATATATTACCCAAGACAAAAAAGTATACATCCCCACTCAAGGAGGAGGATTAAGCCTCGTTAGTGAATCTGATACGAAAGGATTTCCGTCTCAATTCAAGACGTATGATACAAGTAACGGACTTCCTTTCGATATTGTATTATCCGTAATAGAAGACAAACATAATAGACTCTGGATCGTTGGAGAAGGTAATCTTTCAAGATTTGATCCTCAACAAGGACAGGTCGAACAATTCAGGGATGTTGCCAGAATCATTGAGAATCATTTTTTTTCTGAAGCTTCGCCGTTGTTCATAAAAAAAGGAGAAATCATTTTAGGTTACACTAAAGGTACGTTGTCATTTGATCCCGAAAATATAAGAAAAGACGAATATAAACCCTATATTGCTTTCACCAAATTCAAAGTGTCAGGGAAAGATTATACACTGAATGCGGAATTAGACGATATACAGAAAATAGCCTTAAGTCACAGGGAAAATACATTCAGCCTTGAATATGCAGCTTTAGATTTCGCCAATCCACCCAGTATTTCATATACATATAAAATGGAAGGGTTGGAAAATGAATGGATATATAATCAAAACCAACGTTTGGTCAATTATACGAATGTTCCCCCCGGAGAATATACTTTCAGGGTAAAATCAACAAACAGCAACGGGGAATGGACCGACAATGAACGTATACTCAAAATTGTTATTAGACCCTCTTTCTGGCAAACACAATGGATGTATCTATTATATATCATTTTATCTATTATTGTGATCTTCGTAATATTCCGCAGCCTGTTCGTATTCTACAGGATGAGAGACAAAGTAAAACTGGAACAGGAGCAAACTGAAATGAAAACCCGTTTCTACACGGACATATCACACGAAATACGTACTCCGCTTACACTGATAGTCTCACCGATAGAAGATATTATCGAGAATAATAAAGTATTGCCGGATGCCGAGCCTCAACTTCAATTGGTACTTAAAAATGCAAACAGGATGCTGAACATGGTAAATCAAATACTAGACTTTAGAAAAATCCAAAAGCAAAAATTACAAATAAAAGAGGTCGCTTTTGGCGAATATATTTCCGATTTATGCAGTAATTTCAGAAAGACGGCAGAAAGTAAAGGCATTTCACTGGTTGTCAACAATCAGATCGGATCAGAAAAAATATGGGTCGATACGGACAGTATCGAGAAACTTGTTTATAATCTGGTGTCTAACGCCATCAAATATACGGCAGTCGAAAAAAAAATAGAAGTCAGTATTTTCCAAAAAGATAAAATGTTTGCTTTTCAGGTCAAAGATGAAGGTAAGGGTATGACCAAGGAGATACAAAATAAATTATTTACACGTTTTACCTCTTTCAATACGGACAAAAGTAAACCCAGCACAGGCATAGGCCTTTCCATAGTTAAGGAAGTCGCGGATAAGCATCATGCAAGAATAATTGTTGAAAGTGATGTTGACAAAGGATCCACGTTTACTGTTTTGTTCCAACCGGGTTTAAATCAATTCTTAAATGATGAAAATATTGAAATAATCAACTCACACATAGGCAATACCAGACAAGACAAACTCGTTGCTTTTGCATTGGACGAAGCAGGGAATCCATCCAACCGTGAATCTATAAAAGAAGAAAACCTGTTATCTATATTGATCGTAGAAGATGATGCTGACTTAAGAAGTTTTATTAAATCTATCTTGTCTCCATACTACATCCTGTATGAAGCGGAAAATGGAAGGGAGGGATATGAACTAACGGTAAAATATATGCCTGACTTCATATTAAGCGATATTATGATGCCGGAAATGGACGGGATAGAGTTTCTGCAAAAAATACGTAACAGCAAAGAAACCAGTCATATTCCTTTTATATTACTTACAGCAAAGACAAGCCTGGATGATAAATTGGAAGGAACGGCACAAGGTGCTGACGATTATATCACAAAACCGTTCAATGTAAAGCTATTAAAGTCCAAAATCGAGAATATTATTAAACAAAGAAAACGATTATCCGATTACCTGACCCAAAATACTCCAGAAAACGATTTATGTAAAGACGAAAACGAAGAAATAAAATCATGGATTACTCCTCGGGACGAACAATTCTTAAAAGATATTACCACCGTGATAGATAAGAATATCGATAACAGTGAACTAACCATAGACGATTTGGTTTCCGAAACCAATTTAAGCCGAAAAGTTTTCTATAATAAGGTAAAAGGCCTGACTGGATTGGCTCCGGTGGAGTTCATACGGGAAATCAGAATAAAAAGAGCTGCTTTATTGTTAAAGACAGGGGAATATATGATAAAAGAAGTCGCTTATATGGTTGGCTTTTCCGATATCAAATATTTTTCCAAATGTTTCAAACATATTTATGGAATGACTCCAAGTCAATATGGCGAAATCCAAAATCAATAATTATGACTTGAGCATATAATAATAGTCAGGTGTGTGGTACAAGGCAGTTAAAAACAGCAAGCAACATTATGAGTAGTCCTCCACAAAGGAAGTATAATGATAATCGGTTTGAGCGAATTTGGAATAAAACATACTACAATATTTTGGTGTTCAGCTAATCCCGTTTTTTTCGACATTGTAAGTTTTTGTTCATCTGGGTTCGTCGCTATATAATGATGTTTATATATGACATTCGGGCTATTGCCCGCATATCCGGCAACCTAGATAGGATGGAAACCATCATCCATAGGTTTGTTGTCCACATCTAGAATAGTGTATACATTATATAGATAACTGTAACCCTAGCTCCAGAAATGGATATCATCTAATTTTCCCTGTGCTGATGTGAGGCCGGTTTTGACAATATGACTTTCCATGTCTTCAATTTCTACCTCAAAGTGAAATTTTTTGTTGGTAACGTATTCGTTTTTACTTCCGATTCGGCGTGTATGGTTGTACTCTTTTTTGAAACATTTATTTCATGGGCATAAAATTCTTTATCTTACTATCGGGAACTGTGATATCCTCAACGTTGTACAACCATACGGTATTAATATTATCTCTTTTTCCGGTTCATCTTTCCATTGGCTTATTGAGAAGGGTAAAGAATCTGCCATTTCATTATACAATCCCTAGCTAGGAATAGCTTTGGCTTTAACTTTCAATTCTATAGGAGCATTTTCAAAATTCCACAAAAACTTACTTTTAATTTTTTCTTCATTAATAGTCACTCTGAATACTTCGTTTGCTATGTTTTTATCGAATTTAATAATTCCTATTGGTTATATAGTGCAGGGTAAAAGATTTACATTAATTTGTCCAGTGACTCAAACAGCATACTGGTATCAATGTATTTCCATAATAGTCCGCAAACCTGATTTAAGGCATAGAAACAAACTCTACAGTATCTTTACATTTGATATCTTCGGCTGATTTACCAAACATAAATTCAAATTCTCCGTGCTCAGTTACAAATTGCATTTGCGAGTTCCATAACCCCAGGTCTTTATATGACAGGTTGAAAGAAACCCGCTTACTCTCTCCCGGATTTAAATCTATTTTTTCAAACCGTTTGAGTGTTATCACAGGAGTGGTTACTGTACTTACCTTATCGTTTATATAAAACTGTACCACTTCTTTTCCTCTGCGTTTCCCTGTATTCGTTATATTTACAGAGACTTGGATATCTTCCTTACCGAACTTTTTCTTCGATACCTGCATATCCGAATATTCGAATGTTGTATATGACAGTCCGAATCCAAAAGGAAATAATGGGTCCGGAGAAGAGAAAACATAGTCCCGTCCGGGTTTTTCCGGTGTTCCGGGCTCTCTGTTTATACCCTTTGCGGATGGCTTGTAGTCATAAAATACGGGGATATGTCCCACTGACTGGGGGAAAGTGGCATTGAGCCTCCCTGAAGGATTTACATTACCAAAAAGGATGTCGGCTATAGCATTTCCACCCTGTTCTCCGGGATACCATCCTTCCAGTATTGCCGGAATGTTCTCCTTTTCCCATTTTATACTCCATGGCCTGCCATGTACAAGAACAAGTATTATAGGTTTGCCTGTTTCTTTCAGTGCTTGTAACAATTCACGTTGCACTCCGATTGGATTAATATCTGTCAGGTCATATCCTTCGCCGGTAGTAAAAGGGTCCTGAATTTCTCCTTCCCCCGGGCCTTTACCCCAACCTAATCCTGAAAGGATGACACTGGTTTCCCCAAGTACAGTAACAATAACATCGCTTTCTTGTGCAGCTTTTATCGCTTCCCGGAATCCGTCTTTGCTAAGGTCGGTAATTCCACAACCTTTAGCATAATTAATCTTTATCTTTTCACCTACAGTCTTCTTTATACCTTCCAATATGGTTACTCCCGATTTATTATCCCGCGTATAACTATAGTCTCCGTACTGGACCTGATCTGCATTCGGGCCTACAACAGCTATGCTTTTCAGAGTGGATTTATTCAGTGGTAAAAGATTATTTTCATTTTGGAGCAATATTACGGACTCTTCTGCAATCTGACGTGCTAAAGCTACATGTTCGGAGGTATGAACATTTTTCTGCACGTTTTTTATGTCAGCATAAGGTTTTTCAAACAATCCTGCTTTGAACTTAGCTGCCAATATGCGAGAGACAGCCATATCTATCAGTTTTTCTGACACTTTACCATCTTTGACCAATTGTACAAGATGAGGATATACATGCGGACGTGCTGCCTCCAGATCTACTCCCGCCTCTACAGCCCGCATTGCTGCCTCCGGCCTGTCCTTAGCTATATTATGGAAATTATACAGATGTGAAACGCTTCCATAATCTGAAAATACATATCCTTCAAATCCCCACTCGTCGCGTAATACTTTATTAAGCAGGAAATCATTTGCATGGGCAGGTACACCGTCTACTTCATTATAGGATGGCATTACCGAATATACATTTGCATCTTTTACTACCATTTCGAAAGGAGTGAAATGTAACGTCCTCAATTCTCTTTCGCCCATCGATGCCGGAGCCAGATTTATACCTGCCCACGGAACACTGTATCCTGCAAAATGCTTGGCTGTACACATAAGCTTTCCTACCGGAATACCGGTTCTTGTCTGTTCTGGTTTTCCTTGCATCCCTGTCACAAAAGCCGAACCCATCACACCAACGAGATAAGGATCTTCAGCATAGCATTCTTCATTTCTCCCGTATCGGGGATCTCTTATCAGGTCGAACAATGGAGAAAGAGCCTGATCTATTCCGGCAGACGAAGCTTCGATAGCAATAGTGGCAGCCATTTTTTCGATTAGTTGGGGATTCCATGTACTACCCTGGGCTATTGCCTGCGGATAAATTGTAGCTCCATAGGCAAGTACGCCATGCAGGCATTCTGCTATTTGAATCGGAGGAATTCCCAAACGCGTATTTTCCCTTGCATGTTTTTTTGCTTTGGCAGATAAGGTTGCTACATGTTCCAATTCTTCAAAAGGACTTTCGCAGATGCCATACACAGCCTGTGTTTTATCGAAATTGCCGATTCCCGTCATAGACATCTGTTCTACCTTCTCTTCGAGAGTCATGCATTGGAGTAAATCTTTTACCCGTTCTTCCACAGGTACCTTCGGGTCTTTGTATACCTGAGCCTGTACCTCCATTCCAAGAACGAAGACAATTACCATTCCAAACAATACGCTGAGTAAATCTTTTCTATTCATACAGATTTGTTATTTTTTATTGAAAATCTTTTTTCAGTTAGCAGCCAACAACTGTGGCAAACACATGAAGATAGGCAGGTGTAATCATTAACGAAATTCGTATTTATTGACTATATAGTGTTAAAATCTGACATATCTGACACCTTTTCGATATTTTTATGCTACCACTTTTTCTTCTAGGAACTCCGTGTAACTCCTTTTACTCTGTGGTGAAAAAGTCTCTCGCAAAGTCGCAAAAGGTAACACATGTAACACTATTTACACATTTTCTTATTGTTACTTTTTCCACTCTTATTTTTATGCTAACTGTTGGCTGTTGACTGAAATGAGTATAGATAATTATATAAAAATTTCATTATCCAATTACTTCACCGTTATAAAGTCTACCTGATCTGCCTGGGGTAAAATAGCCTTATCTGTATTAATACGGACAATCCTTTCCCAATACGGAGATAAATCTAAAACGTTACCCTCTTTGACGGAAAATTCCGGTATTTCTACAATCTGCCTGTTACCGGTGCTCTCTCCGTTGGGTTCCGATACTATTCTGGATAATGTCACATTATTATTGCCATATGTTTTGATAATTTCCAAAGACAGCTTTTTTGTTTTTGGTTCTATTGTCAATGTTGCCCAGAAAGTAGGGTAAAAGAGCGGTAAAACAACTTTATCTTTGCCATTTATTACCGGAGCCAGTCTCAGTTCCCTATCGGGAATATTCAATCCCGCTCCTGCCAGTACATCGGTCGAAAACCATGTAACGGGAGCTGTCATATAAGATAATTCCGCCGGATTCCATAAATTCTGACACCATGTCCACCCTTTACGCAAATGTACCAGTTGTATGTGTTTCATAATTTCTAATGCATCGGCACAATATCCGGCCTGAAACGCCGGATATCCGGTGTAACTTTCAAGGTAGAACGGCCAGCATTGCGAACCTCTGTTGTCTATTCCCTTATTTTGATTTATATCCCATACCTTATTCGCATAGTAGTCAGGTGTTTTTGATAATGATATTTTGAACTGGGATATGAGGGATGCTTTTACCATATCCATTGGAATAATATCTCCCCACCCACAATAACGACTAACAAACTGCCCTCCTAATTGTCCCGTAAACAAAATATTGTCGAGCCTGCCGGAACCATCTATCTCGCATCCGTAAGAAAAGAAACGGCCATTCCAAAGGACGCGCATCATGTCTTTCTGAGTGCGTATAAATTGCCCGTTATATTCTTTTTCCTTAATGATATCCCCAACAGCTTTTGATATTACTGCAGCAGCTTTTAATGTAGCAAGATAAATACCTGCACCATAACTGTACACAGGAGGATGGGTAAAGTCATCATAGGTAGTGGGACCTATGGGAATTTCAAGATTAGCAGGCATCAGGGATTTCAAGAAATCCATACCATCGTGTACACGCCCGGTATGTTGGCGGAGATATTTTATATCACCTGTTTGCTGATAGTCTTTAGCTAACTGAATAATCCAGCCGCCCGTATTATCTGTCATCCAGCTGTCTTCTGTAGGTACACGCCCACCGACAGTCCCCATGCCGATATAATAATGCCCTACAAAATGAGGTATATTTCCTTTCGACTGTTGAGCATCGGCAAAAATATCCATTTCGGAACGGTCGAGTTGTGTGAAAAACTTTTGATAGAAAGGATGCGATGATATACGCTGGTCCATAGTACCGGCCAGTCCTCCCATTCCGCCTTCGTTAACGGTCATGTCACCCTTCTTATTCAGAATCATATTGGTATAAATGACATACGCGCTATTTATTAACTTAAATTTATACCAATCCGGCATTGTGCTGTTCAGCACAGGTTGTTGCCATTCACTTGTTTTCTCCAGAAGATAACTTCTTTTCTGATAAGCATAATCAACCAGAGAGGTCAGATCATTGAAATAATTATGGAAATACCGCCCGTAATCGCTGCCGCCTACCCAGTAATATTCAGGCATATCATTTTTTCTGTCTATTTTTATCTCAGGGTAGTACCATGCCAAAATGAAGCGTAAGGTTTTCTTCTCTCCTTTCTTTATTTTTGTTTTCAATGCTATAGCGCTACCGCCATCCTGCTTATGCGGAGTACTTAGGAACGATATATCCCGATCCGCATTCCCGAACAGGCCATTATCTTTAAAGCCTTTCCATGCCTGAGCACCGCTTGCTATGTCATAAGCAGGTAATACAGACAGTTGCATATCATCTCTTTTTTCTGCCAAAAGGACAACTTCATTGACATAATTCTGAAAATTAGCACGGATTGGTTCTAAAGGTTTAGCCGCAAATTGGCGGATACCCGACAGCCTGCCGCAGTCCCATTTTTCGGTGAATGTCTGCTCCGGGGCACGATCGGGCCAGGCTTCTCCATTACACAGGCGGTCCCTGCCGTGGCTGAATATTTGTCCGTCCATACCTTCTATGCTTTCCGGCTCTTTTATACCTCTGCCGATGAAATCTTCCCATGAAAATGCAACTGCTACTTCGCCGTCTTTTTCCGACTGTAACTCTACATCGAAGAAAACGACAGGCAGGGAGGAATTCTTTACATCGTGTGGTATCAGGGACGAATAGGCATGTATTTTTATATCAATACCTTTCACCGAATTGCCGAAGTTCATTTCCGCCTGTGGAAACAATCCCTTATAGTAGATTTCCTGTACGGGTGAAATGCCATATTGCGGATTCGGGTCGTTTACTAACATATGGGCATCACTTTTCACTCCATCATTATACCATACCGAGAAAAAGGATGCTTTACTTTTCTTTATAGGTAAATGAATATTATTCATACCTATACGGGCAAAACGTCCGTCGGGGGCGAATTGTACATTGCCGGCTCCAATCCCGCCAAGAGGGACTCCACTATTGCCCGGATGATTTTTCAGATTGAGATAATCAAATTCGGTTTTTCCGCCGAGCATTCCCAGCGATGGCATAAATCTTTTATTGGCATTCCCTGCTCCGTAATTATCGGTTTGTGCCGACAGGGATACTACTGCCGCACATACCCAGATAAAACAAAACAAATGTTTTATTATAATATTCATCATCTATATTTTAATATTGAAAGGTCTCAGGCCTTCCTGTTTTTGGTAAGTGATATTAACAATCAGTTATTATTCTGAAGTATATCATTAATAATTATTATTACCTGATATATCTCCCCCGGGATTAGAATTCCTCACATCATTGACATTGGAGAAATCATTAATCCGGTCGACCAGCATAACCATTTTACCCCGGGGGTGATATGTTTTTGATCAGGGTCTAAACTTAAACAGTTTCTTAATATCCCGGATTCTGTATAATCTTGCTATTCGCTGTTCTTACAGAATACGGTATAGGGCATAAATACATCTTTTGCGTGAACACATGCGGATGGCTTGTCAGAGGGAGACGTTCGTACACCCATTTTCCCGAGTTGTCATCTTTCGTATTGTAAATTTTCATTCCGTGCAGCTCCTTGTTTAATATATCAAATGCAATTCTCCAACGTACAAGATCGTAAAAACGTTTATTCTCGAAGCACAGTTCCACACGCCTTTCCCTATGTATAACGTCACGCATTTTATCCTTATTAAGCGTTTTTCCTCCATATGAGGTTTCAAGTGTAGGTAATCCCCTTGTGGTACGTAATTCATTAATTACCTCGTATACTTCGTCCGGACCATACGCTTCATTTTGTGCTTCTGCGTAGTTCAACAATACTTCTGCGTAACGGAAAAATACATAATTGATGCCATAGCCCGAACCTGTAGGCTCCCAGTCAGGGTCCATACGTTTTTTGAAATAATAACCTGTGCGTGTAACATCGGATTGCCCGAGTTCTATCTGATTCTTAGACGGGTTTACCTTATCTATTCTGGTGTAAATAATATCTTCCGTTTCCATCCAGTTCATCTTGTACGGAGCACCATCGTATACAATGAAGTCATAAAAACGTTGCTCTCTGTCTTTGTAAGGATTTTCAGGATCATATCCTGAATTAGGGTCATTTATCGGCAGCCCGTTTGCCATGCAGAATTCATCGACAAGTTCCTGTGTAGGGCAGAAATTTCCCCATGTATAGTATTTCCCCAGTATATATGTCGGGCCACCTTTTTGTGCGAAGTCTGTACTCAGGCCGCTGATATTACGCTCCAACTGGCGATCCCAGATAACTTCCGGATTGTATTCAGTAGCTTCGCTCCAGAATTTACTCATATCCGGGAACAGTTCATAAGTTCCTTTATACAGAGTCATAAACTGCTTGTTGGTAGCAGCCGCTTTCTGCCAGCGTTTAATATCGTAATTGCCAAATCCGACCAGTTTCACTTGTTCCGGTGTAGCGCCCGTTCCTTCCGCAGCTACAGGTATTTCGGCATTGAAACCCGGACTTGCCGCATACAGGTCTACCCATCCTTTCAGGGCTAAGGCGGCTCCCAGTGTAGCCCTTCCGGCATTGGCATCCCCCTTGCTGTATTTCACATCGAGATGACCATTGGATACAATCTCTCCCAACTCGTCGCTTATGAAATTATAGGTCTCTTCGAATGAGTTTCTTTTGCGATATAATTGCTCTTCTGTCATAGTATTGCGGTCAAGTGTTTCGGTAAGTATGATCAAACCGCCTAAATGTTGCCACAGACCGGCATAGAAATATGCCCTAAGAAAACGTACCTCGTCGACACGCTTATTTATCCACCCCTGAGAGAAGTTTCCTTTGTGAGACTCTACCTGCTCAAGGAATTCATTGCACTTACGGATACGTTCATATACAGATTTCCAGTTCATAAAGTCGTTGGCTGTTCCATCTTGTTGCATCGGATAACCGTTGCGAACCTCAGGCGTGGCTATACCTTGCTTCCATTGCCATGAAGCCCAGTACGGCCCACCATTATTATCATCGGTAAAACTATCGAGAGGGTCCGGAGTGCTTGGTTTATTCAGCGTACTGTATATACCATTGAGGTATACATCTGCATTTTTTTCACTTGCCCATTGAGTCGGTTCTGTCAATGTATTCCGTGATTCCGTATCGAGGAAATCGCTGCAGGAATACATGAGTACTGACAGAGATATTACAATGAAATATGATATATAATAGCGTATATTATTCATAATATTGGTTTTTAAAATGTTATATTTAAACCGATTGTATATGTCTTCTGCAAAGGATATCCCTCTTCCCTGGACTGGTAATTGGCTTCCGGGTCAATGAAATCGAGATTGCTGAATGTAAGCAGATTGGTGCCGGATGCATATACACGCAGCGCGTTTATACCTACCTTGCGGGTCAGTAGCTGAGGTAACGTATAGCCTATAACGATGTTTTTCAGGCGCAGATAATTCGTATTGCGCATCCAGAAAGAACTTGAGTAAGGTCCGAATCCGTTATCATATTCCGAATTAGTCGTATTGTTTTTATACGGGGCTTGTGTAATCCTCGGATATTTTGCATCCTGACGTTCGGGAGTCCAGTAATTGTCGAAATATTCATAAGATACGTTTGTATTGTTCAAACGGAAAGGTAAGGTCTGATATCCCTGTATATTCATACTCGCTTGAGCCGCACCCTGAAAGAACAGGCTTACATCGAGCCCTTTCCAATCGGCAGCAAGGGTAAATCCGTATGTAATACGCGGATAAGGCGCATAACCTACAACTGTTTCGTCCCAGGCATCAATTTTTCCGTCAGGCGCACCGTCAGGACCACTGATGTCTTTGTATCTGACATCGCCGGGATGTAATTCTGCTCCGAACTGGCTTACATTATAGCCGTCGGCAGCATCGATGATTCCATCTCCGTTCTTGTCATCAGCCGTCGAGAACAGACCATCCGCGATATATCCGAAAGGCGTGTTCCTCGGCCGGCCGGTACGACGTCTGTAAGGGCTGTTGTACTTATCGAGTGATTCGTATGTCTGATCCATTCTATTCTTAGCATAACTGAAGTTTCCATCCAGATGCAGGTTCAAACCGTTAGACAGTGAGTAGTTTCCTCCCAGCTGGAATTCAAAACCGCGGTTAGTCATTACTCCTGCGTTTTCCTGTGCAAGACCCAGGCCATATTCTACAGGTACATTTATATTAGGAGACAGTAACATACCCGACCGTTTCTGATGGAACACATTGGCTTCGAATGTTAACATTCCTTTGAAGAGGGAGGCATCGATACCGATATTCGTATTTTTCGCTTTTTCCCATGTGATGTCGGGGTTCGCTTCTTTGCCCATTCTGGAGCCCTGTACTATTTTGTTGCCAAACATGTAGGAGTTGCCAAACAGTTCGTATGCAGATAAATATTCAAACGCATTTCCTGCCAGGTTTCCGGATTCTCCCCACGATGCTCTTAATTTGAGGCTATGCAGCCAGTCTGACTTATCTTTCAGGAAACTTTCTTCCGATATTCTCCAACCGGCAGAGAATGCAGGGAAAAATGCCCATCGTTTACCCGGAGCAAAATAAGAATGCCCATCGTATCTACCTGAAGCTTCAAGCATATATTTTCCGTCATAGGCGTATGTCATACGGTAAACGAGTCCGGCTTGTGTGACATGCGAACTTGAGCCTCCGTTATCAAAATCCATTTTATCGGAGCTACCCATATCCAGTTCGTCTATGTCGACCTGATAACCTTTTCGGTAAGCACTTATCCATTTATATTTTGTATCTCTGGCTTCTAATACGGCAAGTGCAGTTATATCGTGTTTGCCGAATGTACGTGCATAATTCAAGTGTGCCTGAGCCGATATCTTTTCATTGCGGTTGTCTGAGTGCCCCAGTGATGTCATTTCTTCTCCGTTTACTGTTTTTGTATATGTATACGGATTGGTATTTGTATCGATCAGGTAATAGTAATTCGGCTTACTCCAGTTCTTGTAATATTCAAAATTGGGGTCGTAGCTGAATACACCTTTTGCACTCAGTCCTTTTATAAAAGGTAGTTCTTGTTCAAGCGACATGGACAGTAATAAGGTGTTATTATTTATTTTGTTATATGAACCGCTTTTCAGTTCGCCGATAGGACTACTACCTCCTGATTCTCCCCAAAGGCCATTGCTATAGTACAGGCTGCGTATAGGCATATACATGACGGGCATAGGCGCAGGATCTGAATTTCTTTTCTCTACCGACCCATTGAAGGAAAGGGATACTTTGGTATATTGTAAGGCCTGGATATCGAACTTTCCGTTTATGCTGTATCGTTTGTAGTAAATGTTGTCATACATCCCCTGTTGGTCAAAGTATCCTAAGCCTACATAATAACGTGTCTGGGCATTACCTCCATTCAACTGTAAATTATAGCTTTGGATAGGTGTATATAAATTAACCATTTCATCATAGAAATTGCTGTCCGGATATCTGTCCGGATCCTCAGCATGTAATTTCCCGTAATTGCTTATCATATCCCGGTTGAAAGGCAGTGCTCCCCCTTCCGGTATTTTGCCTTTATTATCGTTGAGGTAGGCTTCGTTCCGCAAGGTCATATAATCTGCCGCATTCAACATTTTTGGGCGCACGGTAGGAGTCTGCCATCCGTAATAAGCGTCGAGTGTAAGCGTCGGCTTGCCTTCCTTTCCGCTTTTGGTAGTGATGAGTATTACCCCGTTTGCACCTCCTAATCCATATGGAGCAATGGCAGTCGCATCTTTCAAAACACTGACAGATTCTATGTCATTCATATTTATCTGATTCATATTATCGCGAATCACTCCATCAATAACTATCAGCGGATTTATATTCCCTGTACTGCCTATACCACGGATGTAGATTGTAGGATTGTCTTCTCCTGGTTTTCCGCTGCCTGGGCGCATACTTACACCGGATATACGTCCGGCCATTGTATTTGAAATATTAGCTGCCGTCGACTTATTCAATTCATCACCTTTGATGTTCGCAATAGCTCCGGTCATGGTTGCTTTTTTCTGCACGCCATAGGCTACGACAACCACTTCCTGCAAATCCTGGGTTATTTCTTTGAGTACAATATTGAGATTGATTGCCCGGGTAACTGTTATTTCCTGTTTTATGAAACCAAGGAAAGATATGCTCAAAATATCACCCGGGTCAACATCCAGGGAAAACTTTCCTTCGATATCTGTAATTGTACCGATTGTCTGGCCCTTAACAGATACAGATACTCCGGTCAATGGTTCTCCTTTTTCATCGGTAACCTGTCCGGTTACTTTAATTTTATTATTAACAACAGCATTGTTATCGGATGCAGGCTTTGTTACTCTGGATATAGTAATGTGCCTGTTATCTATAGTATAGACCAGATTTGTATTCTTAAGTGCCTGCCCAAGAATTTCATTTATGTTCCCTCCTTTAACATTTACTTTTGCCTTAATTCCTGCCACATCACTGTCTTTGTAGTTGAAAAGGAATTCACTTTTCCGTTCTATGTCTTTAAATATCTCTGTTAGTGAGACTTCTTCTGTAGCGAGTGAAATTTTTGTTGATTGAGCATAAGTATTGATTGCTTGCATTTGGAAAACACATACGAATAAAAGAAATGATGTGATTCTCATAATACGCAGTATTTTTATTAATTCTTCTTTGGCAGAAGTTTTACTGATACATATATTTTTCATATATTTGTAAATAAATTGGTTACAAACTCACGGCGTCTATTTGCGGTAGTGTCATGAGTTAAGACTAATTTTAAATAATGATGTAAAACCGGCTGCTCCTCCAAGATTGGCCGGTTTTCTTTTTCTTTCGGGATTATTCCATAGGCAGATTATTTTATAGTATTAGATAGATTTTATTAGTTATTTGCTAATGACATAGTCGTTGTCATTCGTTTTTTTCCATTTGAACTGTATGTTGTTTTTCATGATATCAAGTATTTGCTCTATGTTGAGATTGGCATCGAATGCCCCTGTCATTTTCTCATTGCGGAGCTGTTCACTATTTATTTCTATTGATATATTATAATGCTTCTCTAATATTTTTGTTACCTCACTAAAAGATAAAGACTTGTACCTTATAAGATTTTCTCTCCAGGCTATGACCGTTTCCATATCGGCATTATTTACATTTATCTTGCTGTTAGCTTTGGTATATACCAGTTCCTGGTTAGGATTCAGAAGGATATTCTGGTTTGGAGATTCGAAACGTATCGAGCCTTCCAGTAATACTGCCGATGTAAACGTTTCTTCGGGCCTGTTCCTTACATTGAAAGTTGTGCCGAGTACTTTTATCTTTGTCCCGTTCAGATCTACTATAAACGGCTTACCGGTATCTTTTGTAACTTCAAAAAATGCTTCACCTTCAAGGCTGACATATCTGTCATTCTCTCCGAAGGAATTATTATATGTCAATGTACTGTTCTTATTTAGTAGTATACCTGTGCCGTCCGGTAAACTGATCTGTGACACAGCATTGCCGGAAATATATGAGTAGTTGTGTATAACCTGAGCTTCCCTTAAAAAACCGAGATAGATAAACATCCCTATAAATACGGCCGCTACAGCTACCGCTGCATATCTGAGACTAATTTTCCCCGGGGAATGCCCGGGTTCTGTATCTTTTATTTTCAAAGATAAATCATCATAGACTTTGTTATAATCGACATCGCATACCGAAGAAACATCAGCACTCCAATATTCTTTTATTTGCATGAATATTTTCTCATTCTCCTGATCTTCTCTCAACCAGTCGGAGATCAAAAGAATGTCATTCGTAGAGGCTTCTCCCGTCAGATAGTTTATTACAAGTTGTTCTATTTCGTTATTCTGCCACATAAAAATATCTTATATATATTAAGTAACAGAAATAATGAAATACCCCTAATCAGGTACCGAATTTTTTATCTCAGATTAAGTTCCTTCAATTTTTCCCTGATTTTTTTGATTGCCGATGTAAGATGTATTTCCAGCGTCTTTACGGATATACCAAGATGCTCAGCTGCATCCTTATATTTCATTTTATCTTCTTTTACCAACTTAAAGGCCAGTTTACATTTGGCTGGGAGTTCTTCTATCGCAGAGTTTAATTCTTCTATAATTTCCCGTGAAATGTATTCTTCTTCAGCAGTCGTCTTCGTAAAGCTAAACAAGTCTATAGGTACGTCATCGAGGTTTATAGTCGTTATTTTTTGTTCACGGATGTAGTTTAGTGACTTATATTTTGCTATCGAGTAAATGTAAGAATTGAAATTTGTTACTTGCGGTAATAACTTCCTCTTTTCCCATATTGTAAAGAATACATCGGATAAAATCTCTTCTGTCACTTCTTTCGAATTGATATATATCAAAATATACCTTGAAATCTTTTCCCGGTAAGCAAGGTAGATTAGCTTCAAGGCACCCTCAGAATCATTATCAGCGAGATCTTCCAGCAGGGATTTTATATTCATTCTTATAGTAATAGTCGGTTAGACAAGGTTACACGCAAGGCTTGTTATAAATAACTCACTTCCTATTCAGATGTAGCATGCGCAAAACATTGGGAACATCTTTCTTCTGCAAATATAGAATTTTTATTAAGATGATAAATAAGGTTCTTTATTTATAATGCTTTCTGAAATTAATGAGGTGAAAGCCCTGTTCCCTAATCCGTCAGCCCGTCCAGCTTACTGACTGCTTCCCGCTTGTTCTTATCTATCACTTTGGCATATATCTGTGTCGTCTTCATATCGGCATGTCCCAATAGCTTGCTCACTGTCTCGATAGGAACGCCCAGGGACAGCAAAAGGGTAGCGTTTGTGTGCCTGGCGACATGGAAGGTCACGCG
>NZ_JBHSGN010000015.1:0-86498 GCF_042654545.1 Dysgonomonas termitidis | reverse complement strand
TGATAATTAATCTTTTAATTAAATAAATCAGCCAATAGTTGCAACTACTGATTCGCATTATTATTAATAGGTTATTTACTTTTGATTTAAAGTATGGAAGTTCTAGGTTTTTTCATAGGCATAATTTAGGATTTAAGGTACGATATTATATTTCTCAATTCGGTCAGATTCTGTATGATACAAACTTATGAATATCTCTTTTCAAAATACAGACCGGGTGTATCATATAGTTTCCAGTGTGTAACATGTGCTTTCCCTGTATAACATATACTTTTCTCTACGTTACATTAGTTCCTGAAAAGTAGATATTCCTTATTATTTTTTTATATTTGCATATATACTGCTTCTAATATCTGGATACCCATGACAACAAAGAACACGAGGATAAAAGCATTTGTTCTGATATGTATTTTTTGCCTTGTAACAAACTCCTATGTATTTTCGCAAATAGGTAGATTCTATTCCCCTGACGAAGATCTGTCAAACAGCCTTATCAATCAGGTATATCAGGATAGGAAAGGATTTGTCTGGATTGCAACGGAAAACGGATTGAATAAATTCGATGGGATGAAATTCAATATCTATAAACATTCCTCTGATGATCCTACCTCGCTGAAAAATAATTATGTGAGGACTATCTTCGAAGATAGTTCGGGCAATTTCTGGGTAGGGTGTATCAATGGACTGATGAAATATGACTGGACGACTAATTCATTCAGGGAAATAAAAATGTACAAAGACGGGAACCTTGTTTCTCCCCATATCACGCGCATGATAGAGGCACATAATGGAGATATATGGGTCGCCACTTCCGGACAGGGGATATTTTTCATCAAAAAAGGTGAACGGGAATTCCATGCGAGTTTACAACTTACCAACCTGCTGGTCAGTAATTATCTTAACTCAATTTTTGAAGATTCGAAAGGGAATCTTTGGATAGGTTCTGAGAATAACGGACTGAATCTCTACAACCCTGTTACCAATCAGATAAAAGCGTTTACTGCCCCTGCTAATATCAGCAGTAACAATATATCATCCATAACAGAAGATAAACAAGGAAATATATACGTAGGAACATTGACCGGAGGGCTTAACAAATATAATGAACAGACAAAGGCATTTGAGGCAATTGGGGCAGACAATAATACCCAGCTGCTGATTAAAGACCTGCTGTTGACCAAAGAAAATATATTATATATAGGCACAGACGGGCAGGGTTTGAAGCTATATAACAGAGACAGAAACATCGTAGAAGATTATAAAATCAGTTCCGCTCCATTCGATTTCTCGAAAGGGAAAGTTCATTCGATTCTTCAGGACAGGGATAATAATCTTTGGCTTGGTATTTTTCAGAAAGGGATAATATTTATTCCGGGCACAGAAAAGAAATTTGATTATTACGGTTTCAAATCGTTAAAGAATAATCCGATTGGCTCCAGTTCGGTGATGTCTATCTATAAAGACAAAGAAGGCATAACCTGGGTAGGTACAGATAATGAAGGTATTTACGGTATCAACAATAGAGGGGAAAGGGTAGCTCATTTCATGCAGACCTCTTTATCTTCATCCATTTCAAATATCATACTGAGTATCTTTGAGGATTCCAATAATAATATGTGGGTGGGCTCATATACTAAAGGACTGGCAAAGCTCAACCGGAAGACGGGAACCTGTGAATATATTCCTGAACTGTTAAATGAAAAGATATACTGCATAACGGAAGACGACAAGAAGAACCTGTTGATAGGTACCTATGGTTCCGGCTTTTTCAGATTGAATCTGGCAAGTGGGAAAATGACTCATTATGAATCGCGGAAGAGCGAGAATGATGATTTTTCTATAGATGAACTGAGTAATGACTGGATCAACGATATTCTGTTCGATAGCGAGGGCTTGATTTGGATCGCACATTATAAGGGCGTAAGCTGCTATAATCCGAAAAAGAACACCTTCCTGAATTATCTCAACCAAAATACAATATTACCGCATACGGTGGCATATACCCTTTTTGAAGATAAGACAGGTAATATATGGATAGGGACATCCGACGGATTGAATATTCTTAATAAGAAAGAGCAATCGGTTAAGAGCTATTCGACCAGAGACGGATTACCCAACAATGTTATATGTGGCATACGGGAAGACTGCGAGCGGAATATCTGGATAAGTACCTATTTTGGTATCAGCAAATTTATTGTCCGTGAAAACCGGTTTATCAATTACTATACCGGCGACGGGTTACAGGGTAATGAGTTTACACGTGGCGCAAAATTTGAGGATGCTGCCGGCAAAATATATTTTGGAGGTATCTATGGTGTAACCAGCTTTTATCCTAAAGACATAACTGAGGCGAAAAAGGAGTTGAAAGTGCTGATTACGGACTTTTTTCTATTCAACCGGGCCGTAAAGATGGGAGACAAATCGGGTAGTAACGAGATTGTTGCTACATCTGTTCTGGATGCGGACCAGTTTACATTAGCTTATGATGACAATACATTCAGTATAGAATTTTCCGCACTGGAGTTTTCAAACCCCGAACGTATTGTTTATCAATATATGATTGAAGAAATCAGCCAAGACTGGCTTAATTCGTATCCCGGCATGGGGAGGGTTACATATACGAACCTGAATCCGGGTGCATATACTTTCAAATTGAGGGCGAAAGACCATGATAATTATTCGGATATAAAAACAATAAGAATAATCATTACACCTCCATGGTATCAGTCTCCATGGGCATATGCCGCCTATGCTGTGCTAAGTGTCTTGTTGGTTTTGTTTATTGCGAATTATATCCATGCGCGTATCCGTCATCGTCAGGAAGAAATGAGACGGCAGCATCTGGAGCAGATAAATGAAGCTAAATTGCAGTTTTTTATTAATATATCGCATGAGATACGTACTCCTATGACCTTAATTATAAATCCATTGGAAAAGTTATTGTCGGAGAATAAAGATCAGAAGTTGCAAAAGAGTTATGTGATGATATACAGGAACGGACTGCGGATTCTTCGACTTATCAATCAGTTGATGGATATCCGTAAACTGGATAAGGGGCAGATGCAATTGCATTTCAGGGAAACTGATATTGTCGGATTTATCGACGATCTGATGATGACGTTTGAGTATTCTGCACAAAGAAAGAATATAAGTTTCAATTTCAGGCATGACATGGATAAGCTGAATGTCTGGATCGATCTTAATAATTTTGATAAAGTCCTGTTGAATATAATTTCAAATGCTTTTAAATATACACCGGATAATGGAAATATAACCATCGATTTATCTACCGGGCATGATGAAAATGTAAGAGGAGCATTGAGAAATTATTTTGAAATCTCAGTAACAGATAATGGTATAGGCATCGATAAGGATAAAATAGAGCAGATTTTTGAACGTTTCTATCAAATAAGTAATGATTTCACAAATTCTAATTTCGGGACGGGCATAGGTCTGCACCTGTCTAAGTCGTTGGTGGAACTGCATCATGGCGCAATTTTTGCCGAAAACAGGCAGGATATGCCGGGGACCCGTTTTGTAATACAGCTGCCTTTGGGTAGCGATCACCTGATAGCCCGGGAACTGGAAGATGGAGAAGAGTATAAAGTAGCGGCAGAAAAGATCCCATCCTCATATATATCAAATGAGCTCCTTAATAAAATAAATGTCGGAGACGGAGAAAGGAAGGTGAAGCCCCGTACAAAATACCGGATACTGATAGTGGAAGATGAAGATGAGATCCGGGAATATATCAAGGACGAACTATCGTCTGAGTACCGGGTTATGGTAAGTGAGAATGGAAAAGAAGCTCTGAATCTCATATTGACCGAAAAGCCCGATCTGATTATCAGTGATGTAATGATGCCGGAAATGGATGGCATAACGCTTTCGCGCAAAGTCAAGCAAAATATAAATATAAACCATATACCGATTGTCCTTCTCACAGCAAAATCAACTCCTGAAAACAAAATAGAAGGTCTCGATATAGGAGCTGATGCTTACGTTTCCAAACCGTTCAACACCGATCTGCTTAAAAGCACCATAGCTAATCTGATTGAGAACAGGGAACGGCTGAAGAGTAAATTCAGCGGACAACAGCAGCCCGAAGATAAAATACAAAAAATAGAACTGAAGTCTTCGGATGAGATACTTATGCAACGCATCATGAAGATTATAAATGAAAATCTTTCCAACCCCGAACTGAATGTGGAGATGTTAGCTATGAATGTCGGGATGAGCCGCGTACATATGCATCGCAAACTGAAAGAATTAACGAACCAGTCTGCCCGCGATTTTATAAAGGGCATCCGGCTGAGACAGGCTGCAATACTGCTCTCCGGAAAGAAACTGACTATTTCGGAAGTAGCCTATGCAATAGGATTTTCTAATCTGTCTCATTTTTCCAACTCGTTCAGGGAATTCTATGGAATGTCGCCAAAGGAATACCTGGCAGCACATCTTGCCCCTCCTCCGTCAAATGAGGAGTAAACTCAGATGAAGTATGGAATAGTCCTGTTTTTGATTTTATTCTTTCAGATTTTTTCGTTTCAAAGCTCCTTTTAGAAGAAAAAATCATTCCTGTGAAATGATTTTAATAAGTTTAAAACAGATTCCATTATAAAATATTATTAACATCGCCAATCAGGCTGAAATCGAAGGTATAAATGATACGGTTTTTACGCAGAAGACGATCATAGATTATATACGTGTTTATAAGCAAGTTGAATAAATAATGAATGTCTTGTCTTCGTATTAACCAAGAAAAATCGCTAAAACTTTACTATTAATGCGCATTTAAATAAACTATCCTGCATTTTTGTTTGTTTAGTTAAAGAAATTATCTTTGTACAAATTTAAAAAAAGAAGTAAAATGAAAAATTTAGTAGAAAAATTACACAAGGATTTTGCAGACTTTGCTAAAGATGCAGCTGCGCAGGTTGAGAGCGGGAATAAAGCAGCTGGTCAAAGAGCGAGAAAAGTATCTCTTGAGATTGAAAAAGCTTTGAAAGAGTTCCGCAAAAAATCTATCGAAGCAACAAAATAATAAAAGCAAAAGCATTTATTTGAGAACAGGATGATCCGATGGGTTATCCTGCCTTTTTTATACTAATCTGCAAAGTATCTTTTCTAATTTATAAAACGTCTATACACCTTTCCAGCTGCACCCCCCGCGAACCTTTCAGGAGAATATAACTGTCTTCGATAGGATTCTCTTTCAGGTAATACTTTAGGCTGTCTAAATCCTTGAAGCGGGGATAATCGGTCGTAATGCGGCTAAAATTATCACCGACGAATATTACCCTGTCAAAATTATGATGTGATACATAGTCGGCCACTTTCTGATGTTCTACATCCGTGTCGGGACCCAGTTCTTTCATGTCTCCCAGAATCAGGACTTTATGATTCACATCCATGTGATTGAAGTTTTCGAGGGCTGCATGCATACTTGTCGGATTCGCGTTATATGCATCTATTATCAGCATATTCTTATCTGTTTCTTTTAGCTGTGAGCGGTTGTTTGTAGGCTGATATTCTTCAATCGCTTTGCATATTAAAGAGGCTTTTACTCCCAGGTATTTACCGATAGTGACTGCCGCCAATGCATTCGGGAGGTTATACTCCCCGATCAGATTGGTATTGACCTTATTGCGCCTGTTTCCGAATTTCCATTCAAATTCGAGATAAGGCCTTATCGATAATACCTTTCCGGATATAAACAGGTCTTCTTCCAAACCGTAAAATATGGATGTGATACCTTCCGACATCTCGCGTAGGAGTGAATTGTCATAGTCGATGAAGATTTTACCATCCCTTGTACTTCTGATATATTCGTATAGCTCTCCTTTGGCTTTGATGACATTCTCGTATGAGCCGAAACCCTCTATATGGGCATGTCCGATATTGGTAATGACCCCGTAATTAGGCATGGCCATTTCGGAAAGCACCTTTATTTCCCCTACATGGCTGGCTCCCATTTCTATAATGGCTATTTCATGTTCCTTCTTTATACGGAGCAGGGTGAGAGGAACCCCGATATGATTGTTCAGGTTGCCCTGGGTGGCCAGGACGTTGTACTCCTGGGAAAGAACAGAGGTAATAAGTTCCTTGGTGGTCGTTTTACCGTTTGTACCTGTTATACCTATAACCGGTGTTTTTAGTTGTTTACGGTGGTAGTTTGCCAGTTTTTGCAATGTGTCGAGGCAGTCTTCTACCAATATAATATTGGGGCGTGTGGCGTATTTTGCTTCATCTACAACGGCATAGCTACATCCCGAATCAATAGCTTTTCCGGCATATTCATTTCCGTTGAAATTGGCACCTTTCAATGCAAAGAAAATAGAATCTTTTGGGCTGTTGCGTGTATCTGTTGAAACCTCCGGGTATTGTTTGTAAATTTTATACAGTTCAGATATCTCCATGGCTCTTTGTTAGATGATATTATTTTTTAATAATCAACGTTTATTTCTCTATTATTGTTTGGTCTTCGTATGGGTCTATAAGATAATTTAAGGCTATGCGAATATAACGTTAATTATTCATATCCCGAGTGCCTCTTAACGTTTTTTACTTTATGGAATAATAAGGTTGTATCCCTGTTTTTAGTACCGGTAATGTTATTTGACTGAGTGAATATTTATTACGTTTCATTTGTTATTTTCGCAAAGAGGAAACAGCAATTTTAATGCCATCTTATCTGATCGGTACCATGCTGTTCTTATCTGAAAATATTGTGCTGAAAGGCATGCAAAGGACACAAAACTAAAGAACGATTTTCGTCATATATTATTTACTTTTCGGCTATTCATTCCTCAATATCTGGCTCCGCCGATTTTTAATTCAAAGAGCCAATAGCTGTCAGTAGTGTATAGATAAACTTCTGCGAAAAAAAATACAATCTCGTTTGCCCTGATTTTCTTCTTTCTCCGGTTTTTTAGTTTGGGTTGAGCACGGAACTGATTATCCGGTTTGTAGTTTTCCACAGCATATTCAGTATATGCTGTGGAAAATATCATAAAAAGGGGGTCTTTTAAGCTACTTGCAAATTCTTATTTAATAACTATTATTCCTTTACGAAAAAATGATTATTCCCCCGGCTCCATACTTTAAAGCCTTTCGATTTTAAAATATCGATAATTGGTATAGGTTTAAATGGTGTAATTATCTGTAATATCTGCTTTCCTTCTAACTCCGACGACAGTTTCAGTATTTCCTGCATGGGGCTCTCTCCTGATTCTATTACAGGGCGGGCATCAAAGCGGATGCTTATCTTGCTTTCATCAAACCAGACGGGCATGGCAGTATCTTCAACATTATCTGTATCTTCATTAATTGTAATTTCCGATAACCCTGCGGCCTTCCTTAGTTCCTGAATGAGCAGAGGCGGGGAGATCCCCGCGACCCCTGCTGCCTGTTGCAATGATGTAACCTTGGCAATGGTACGGCGCAACACAGGATTCTTCAATTTGGAGAAAACGGGGGACAGTTCAATTAGTTTGCTTTCCAGGTGGGGATAAGACTCCAGCAGGTTTGCAACTTTGGTCTGTAGATTGATATCCGTTTTCATTGCTTACCTCGCTGCGTAAGATAACAGACGCTGGTCGCCTTCCAGCTTGCGTAAATCTGTTATATCCTGTGTGACTTCCATTACTCCCAGATATTCGCCGTCATTTCCCCGGAGCGCGGTGTATTCGATATAAACAAAACGGCCCATGAATGAAGAGATCCAGAATGCAGCGACATTTTCTTTCCCGCTTTTAAAATCATTAATTATCTGCTCTACGATATGTACGCTTCCCGGAGGATGGCATAAGCGTACATCCCTGCCTATAATGGAACGGTTACGTTCAAAGACCTTTTTTGTGCCATGCGAGAAGAATTTCACTTTATCATCCTTATCTACAAAAGTGACATCGACAGGCAATGTCTTGAATATTGTTTCCAGTTCTTTTGTGGTAAAACTACCGGATGAAAGATGTATCGCATCGCCTTCTTTATAAGTAAGCTCTCCGGCTTCTACCGCTTCGGGAGTCCATTCCGTTTGCGGATCATACAGGCTGAATCCGAATTGCGGGGTTTCCTTATATATCTGATACCAGTCTTTATCGGTGAGCGTGTCGAGGCACATTGGTAACAATATCTCCTCTTCTTTCATTATCATGCCTTCGATGGCGTCGGTAACAGGTAAAAGAACCAGCAGGATCAGGGCAGGGACTTCTTCGGTGGAAACATCTTTCGCCAGGAGGGACTCATGTGCGGCTTTCAGCAGTTCGCGTGTTTCGTCATGTTTGCCCCACATTACCTTCGGAGGCCCTGTAATACCTGCTTTTTCGAGAAACGGGAATAGCAGGTATTCTTTCCGTTTGTAATGTTTATCTACATCCGACAGATAGTTAAAGATACTTTTCATCTGTAAAAGATATTCTTTAACTTCTTCATCCTTAAGTTTGTTCCCTTTGTCGAACAGAGCCTTTGCTTTTTCGATATATTCTTCCAGGGCGCGGTTTTCCCGCTTGAAAGTATCTACCGGATGTCCCGGTGCTACTACTTTCGCTGCGGATGTATCTATACTTCCATCCAGCACAGCTGTATGTATATCGCAAAAGCGCAGGACTTCCTCTTCGGGTAGGCCCTCGGATATAAGTTCCTGTTCTACTTCCACTACTTCATTGTAGGGAACAGAACGCAACAGTTCAACTAATCGTTTCCGTACAATTTCGGGAGCTTCATTATTATGTAGCTGAAGGATCAGGTGCTTGAGCAATTCCTTCCTTTTCTGCGAATTGTTTATTACTTCACTCATGGTTATCCTCTTATCATGGTTAATAGCATTTTGAATCTTTCTACAGCAAATAAGGCATGAGAGATATTGGCTGGCATAATGATAGTCTCCCCTTGTTTAAGCAATACGGGATTACCACCGATCTTGATTTCTACTTTTCCATCGAGTACCTGAACCATCGCATCGAATGGTGCTGTGTGTTCGCTCAACCCCTGGCCTTTGTCGAAAGAGAACAGGGTAATGTTTCCTGCGTTGCTTTTGAGCACTTGTTTGCTGATGACTCCTCCGTCAGAATAATCGACGAGTTCGGATAAGTGTAGGACTGTTCCTTTTTCAAATATATTATTCATCTTCTTTATTGTTTTTTGATTTCACAATGTGAAGGTATTAAGATAATAACAAGTAATCTGTCACATTTGTTACACTCCGGGAATCTGTTATAAATAATTATGATATTATTTTCCTGCTTTAATACTGAAAATCAATAATTGTCCTGTGATCTGATTTATTTTTTACTACAAGACAATAGAAAAAAAACTGATGTTAATTCTTTTACTCTGCATTAAAAATGAAAAAGTTGACAAACTTTACAACTTTTGCACATTTTCTTACTTTTTATGATAGCTTTTAGCCGTTGGTAACGCGAAGCGGCAAAACCTGTAATTGTTAAAAAAAGGTGACAAAAGTAACAGATATATCAGTTAACAGTAAACAGTTAGCAGTAAACAACTTGTATCCCGTTTCTTGTCTACTTGTATCTTGTTTACTTGTAACTCGTAACCGCTTTAATCAATACTTCAAAGAGCTATAAGCTAATAGCTAACGGCTAAAAGCTATATATAGATAAAGTATTTTCCAATAATCGAGCGGTTATTTTCATGATAATTTCAATTCGTTTTCAAGGCTCTGGTCAGAAGCGGCAATGCTTTTAGGGAGTCACTTCAAAAGTATTTGTGACAGAGTGTTTTATGATGGTTTGACTGTGTGCAAAAGTAAATACTGGCATATACCGGTATAGAGCAGGTTTTGCAGGATACTATCTGGTTTCCTGTTATAAACAGCACTCTTTAAGTCCCTATATCTAAATATATTTTTAATTAATGGTTAATTAATGCTAATGGTAAGGATCAGGACAGATATTTGTGTAAATTATGTCGCAAATCTAATTTAAACACGAAATAGCCAAATGGGCTATTTATGAATGACCTGAAAAAGTTTATAGACGATGTTTGGTAATTTTCTCTTTAATTGTAGAATACCAAAGTTCTTATTCTTTGGGAAAAACACTATTATTCCACCGTTTAAAAATCATTTTTTAATTTCTCATCAAAATTAAAAACCTCAAAGAAATCACAGTAAAATAACATATAATTAATTATGAATAAGAAAATACTGATCATTATAAGTTTTATTTGTTTTGCGTTTAGTGCGTATTCCAGAGTGAACTTACCGTCCATATTGAGCGACAATATGGTATTACAGCAACAAACTAATGTAAAATTATGGGGAGAAGCTAAGGCTAATGTACAGATTAATATCAAAACATCCTGGAACCAAAAAGTATATACTGTAAATTCGGATGCAACCGGAAAATGGCTTCTGCCGGTGACTACCCCTGTGGCGGGAGGCCCTTATGAAATATCTTTTAATGATGGGGACGAACTGGTATTAAAAAATGTCCTTATCGGCGAAGTCTGGTTTTGTTCGGGGCAATCAAATATGGAAATGCCGATGAAGGGATTTGACAGGCAGCCAGTAGAAGGGACTAACGAAATCATAGCCAAAGCCAAGGCCAGGATACCTCTAAGAATGTATACTACCGATTCACGGGACGGGCAATGGGTGCGTCAGTTTAGTAAGCAACCCCAATCTGACTGTAAAGGCACCTGGTTGGAAAACACATCGGAAAATGTAGCCAATATTAGTGCAGTCGCTTATATATTTGCACAGTATATTCAGGAGATACTGGAAGTTCCCGTTGGCATCATTGTCTCCTCATGGGGTGGATCAAAAGTAGAGGCATGGATGAGCCGGGAAGCTATAGCTCCTTTTAAGGAAATAGATCTGGCTATATTGTCTAATGATGAACCCGTTAAAAATCCGACCGCTACACCCAGTGTGCTGTATAATGCTAAAATAGCGCCTCTTACTAACTTCGCGATTAAAGGATTCCTTTGGTATCAGGGCGAAAGCAACCGGGATAACGCGACCCTTTATAAGAACCTGATGGCCGCTTTTGTAAACGACCTTCGTTCGAAATGGCAAGTCGGTGAGTTTCCTTTCTATTATGTGCAAATAGCCCCGTTCAATTACGAAGGAGCGAATGGAACATCGGCAGCCCGTTTAATGGAAGTACAGATGCAAAACCTTCAGGATATACCCAATTCAGGAATGGTAACCACTCTCGATATTGGGAATCCGGTATTTATACATCCGGTAGATAAGATAACAGTTGGTAAAAGGCTTGCACTATGGGCATTAGGCCAAACGTATAATAGAAAAGGCTTTGGCTATAAGCCTGCGATCTATAAATCTATGGAGATTGCCGGAGAGAAAATATACATTAATTTCGATAATTCACCAAGAGGGCTTTATCCTATGTGGACACAGATAAAAGGTTTTGAAATAGCTGGAGAAGACAGGGTATTCTATCCCGCAAAAGCAGAAATTGAGACTAAATCATGTCGTTTGGCTGTATCAAGTGAAAAGGTAACTTCACCGGTTGCTGTCAGATATGCTTACAGGAATTATGCGGAAGCGGGTGTTTTTGGTGTTGATGGTATTCCCGTTGCACCTTTCAGGACTGATGATTGGTAAGAATACAATATAAAAGAGAGCAATATTGAAATGATCATAAAGAAACTTCAGGCACTATGCTTGTTACCGGTACTGTTTTCCATAAACAGTCTGGCTATAGGCGATGGGGTAAGAGGATGGATTATCCTTTCTGATAATATGGATAATGCTGTCAAAACAATAAAGGCCGCTAAAGAGTATAATATCAATCAGCTTCAGCTTTCTCATCAGATTATTCATGATCTGAGGGAAGTCAAAGATAAAACAGTATGCGCCCGCGTCAATAATCTTGCCCGTATTGCACACTCCGAAAACATTGATGAGGTATTAGTCTGGGATCATAGCTTCTATGCTTTAAACTATTATCCCGATTGTTTCAAAACAGGGCCGGAAGGGACAATCGATCTTGATAATGCTGGATTCTGGGAATGGTACAAAGAGGATTATCGCCGGATGATGGACCTTGTACCCGAGATCGACGGGCTTGTTTTGACTTTTATTGAAACCGGGGCATATGCCGAAAGGCAATATTCTGTAAAAATGCCGACCCCGGAAGAAAAATTAGCTGCCGTGGTAAACGCTGTAGCCGATGTAGTGATCGGGGAAAAGGGGAAAAAACTATACATCCGTACATTTGCTTATTCAGAAGAAGAATATGCCGGGATCGTGGGGTGTATTAAGCATATCAAAAATGAAAAAGTCGCTTTAATGATAAAGGAAGTTCCCCATGACTTTTTTCTAACCCATCCGAACGATCCGTTTATAGGAAGGCTTGACAGACCTGCGATCGTAGAATTCGACACAGGTAATGAGTATAATGGGCAGGGAGTTATCGCGAATACATGGGCAGGGTATGTTATGAATCGGTGGAAAGATTTTATAAACCGGCCGAATGTTGCCGGATATGTTGCCAGGACCGACCGTTATGGAACTACAAAAATAGCAGGAACTCCCAATGAAATATTATTATATGCATTAAAGCGTACAACGGAAGACCGGTTTATCTCAGAGGATCAGGTCTATGATGAATTTATCAGATCAAGATATGGAGAAGAAGTTTTACAGCCGCTTAAGAGTGCTTTTAAGAAATCCTTTGATATCATAACGTCAATCCTTTATACTCTTGGGACTAATACTGCGGATCACTCTTCCCTGAATTATGAATTTAACAAATGGAGTTATAGCCGGCACGTATCGGGAAGGTGGATAGATCCCCCGCTTGTTTTCGTTAAACATGATGTTAACAAAGAATTCCATTATTGGAAAGATGTAATCAATCATATAGCTCCTTCGCGATACAAAACCATGGATTCTCCATTGTGTACCGAAGCAAAACATGTATTGGATCAGGGATGGATAATTTCTTCTGAACAAATGGACAGTACATATTACAACTATATACTGACTGAAAAACAATATGGGGTCAAACTTGCATCACAAGCATTGGCCGAGGTAGAAAAAACAAAAAATATATTGCCTTCAAAAGATTATGAAGAACTGTATCAACTTTTTAATCGGACCTATCTTACTGCCCGTCTGCATGAAGCTGTTTGCACGGCATACTATGGAAACAGGATTTTTAAGAGAGAAAAGGAGTATCATCCGATGAATTTAAAAGAACGGGTCATTTCCTCCCTTGATAGCATACAAAAGATATCGGAAGAAATGAGATTACTGAAAAATACCTATCCTGTAGGCCAATATGACTGGTTGGGAGATGCCGGTAAAGCGTTACAATATAGAGACTGGATTCAGGTGGAATTGTCGGATGAATAAATTATGTAAATGAAAAAGAATATATTGACTATCTTCTTATTTATATCCTGCTGTATGTCTGCCCAGAAAAATATTTATCCGGGAGCAGATGAAAAAAGCTTGTCTCGCGCGCAATATTTTACATGGATCAATAATACAAACGAAGGTCCGGCCGAAGGGCAGACTCTCATAAATCTGGATTTTTTCGAATGGCTAAGAAAAGAGTATGGAATGTCTTTAGATATATATGCGTTTGATGCAGGACTAATAGATGGGAAAAATTTTTATGGGACAATGGATTCTGATCGTTTCAGAAGAAATTTCCCGAACGGATTGACTCCCGTTTATGAAAAAGCCGGATTAAATGATATCCGTTTAGGACTCTGGGGTGGCCCCGACGGATTTGGTGATACTCCCGCAGAAACATCGAAAAGAAAAAATATGCTGATTTCATTATGCCGGGATTATAACTGGGCTTTATTTAAGTTCGATGCGGTATGCGGTCCGTTAAGGAAAGAGAAAGAAGACGACTTCATCGATATGATGGAACAGTGCAGGCTATATTCTCCCGACTTAATACTATTAAACCATCGTTTGGGGCTGGATAAGGCAAAACCATATGCTACCACTTTTCTCTGGGAAGGACGTGAATCATATATTGATGTGAATTCCAGGAACAATACAACGGCCATCCATAACCGGGTAGGTAATATGGAAAGGGGGCTTGTCCCCGGATTGAAAAGGCTGACTGAGGATCATGGGGTATGCCTTTCTTCCTGCCTTGATTATTGGGCCGATGACCTAATCTTACAAGCCTTTGGCCGCTCATTGATTTTGGCTCCGCAAATATATGGCAATCCGTGGTTACTGTCGGATAATGAATTTCCTAAGCTGGCAAGGATATATAATCTGCATAGGAAATTTTCTAAAATTCTGGTGAATGGGATAAAGCTTCCCGGCAGCTATGGAAAGGATGCGGTTTCGAGGGGTGATGAAAAGACAAGATTGATAACCCTGAAAAATTTAGGATGGACAGCCAAAGAGATTACTGTTACATTAAATGACGAAATAGGCTTAAGTAAAAGCCAGTGGGTAAAAGCCAGACTGTTCCATCCTGTAGAAAGTATCCTGGGTACATTCAACTATGGTGCTTCTTTAAAAGTATTGGTGCCGCCCTTTCGTTCATTGTTACTATTTGTATCGTCATGTAATGAATTTAGCGAACCGGGAATTTCCGGGGTCGATTTTGAAATTGTGAAAAATGTTCCGGGTCAGCCTCTTGTGATACGTCTTTTAGGATTTCCAGGATCGTCAGCCGATATAAAAATGAATAATATCGCCAAAGCAAAAAGGGCTGAAATTGAGGGTGAAGATGTTTCCTATATGAAAACAGGCAAATCAGTGAGAATTAAGTTCGATGGGGATAAACTGAAAAATCATTATCATAGAAAATTAGCGGATATGCAACCTCTTGATATTCCGTCAGATGTATCCCGTATGTATGAAACGGCTGTGTTTGCGGCTGATAATAATGCTATGGAGGTACGCTCGTTATATCGGTCGGGTCAGACGGGCATACCACAGGTAAAAGCCGCCCGTGACGCCTTTTTTAATCAATCAGCTTTCGTTAATCGTGGAATATGGGATAAACAGTTGTTCGATGGAGATATGAATACGGGCTTCTGGGCATCGGGACGACGCGGAGATATAAGGGTAAAGGGTGGTTGTTTCCGCTTGGATATGGGTGAATCCTTATTTGTTGACAGTATCGTTTTAAAAGTTAACAATGAATATGAACTGCAGCCATTCTTGGTTGATGAAGGGCAATTTGCATACATATCATCTGACCTCAACAAATGGAAATCGATCACATTTCTGGCAGGGACTACAATGAATATACAGATAGGGGAGGAAATGCGGTTCCTGAAAATGAGCCCTTTCCCTGATGCGATCTCTGAAATAGAGGTGTATAGCAATGGCCGGAAAATTTCATCTGAAAAATTCAGGGCGAGCAATCTTTTTGCTGATTCTAACGTAATGAAATGTGCAAAAGTCTGGCAGGCAAACTTCCGGTTGGATGAGATCGCAAAAAATAGCTATTTAGTTTTAGCTGTTAATGGGAAACATGGTGTAGAAGGAGCTTATGCTGTTCTGAAAATCGGTGATAATTATATTGGAGCGCCTTCCCGTGCTGTTTCTTTTCCTGCTAATCCTTGGGAAAATAAGGTATCAGAATCTGAATCGAATTATAGTTATTTTTTCCCTTTAACAAAAGATATGGTAAATAAACGGATTGAGGCTTTTGTTATGGGGTATAATACCAATGGGTTAGACCTTGTGCCGCAGATTTGGATAACATCTTATCCTGTCCCATATTCGGAAAAGACAATGGTTATTTATCGCTGATGCCGGATAAGTGTTAAAAGGGTGACTTCTCATAGAAGTTTCACTTCTGATGTGTAATTTTAGCAGTTGTAAGATGATAGCGTGTATCGGGGTGGAATCAGTTAACCAAAGAAAAAGGACAGAAAAACATGGTTTTATTGCAATGTCGTAGAATTCAGGTAGCAATACTCAAAATTTAATACCTTAAACTGCTGAGCATAATTGTATTATATGCTTCTTGTCTAATTTGGGTATAATATTCACCGGACCTTAAATATCCTAAAAAATAAAACATAAATAAAGATGCAGGAAATTATAAACATATATGTTTGTTTGAAAATTAGAATTATAGTGTTCTGCATATTTATCAGTCTTTTTGCTCCTGCTGTTTTCTCCCAGGAGCCTCAATATGGATTAAAATTCAATTCAAACACCTATGAGCCTGAAATGCGTACCGGCTTAAATCTCAGTCCGGATGATTATCTGTCTTTTTCTGATGGATTTTCTATGGCATTTAATGCGAAATTCCATTTCAAGGATATACACAACTATGGCTATATATTTAGAATAATTAATGAAAAAGGAAATAGCATAGACCTTATAATGGGAGATATTAATGTAGTTTTTTCCATGCTTTCGGGAGATATTGTATGTAGCAATACATTAGCTGAGGTGGATATGATTCCTGAACAATGGATGCCGATCCGGCTGAACATAGATATCGGGAATGAAGAATTGGAAATAAAGATAGGGAAATATGTAAAGAAATGGAATACGCCCGAAATCCGGAAGTTCTGTGATGTGAAAATCATGTTTGGAAAAACCGATTATCTGAAAAAACAGGCGATTGATGTGCCGGATATGACCATCAAGGATTTGGAAATAAGAGATATGTCAAAAAAACTACAATATTCATGGAAACTTTCTAAGCATACTTCCGGGGGAGTCTATGATGATGTAAAATATTATTTTGCTAAATGCGAAAATCCTAATTGGGTTTTGGATTATAATGGAACCTGGGAAAAAAGAATAACTTTTACAACAGGGATAAGTCCTTATTTGACATACGATTTTGATAAAAATATTGTGACCGTTGCTGATCAGCGTTCATTTTATATTTTTACTGTAAAAGATAATCTGTTCGAAAAACATACGGTAAATAAAAAACTTTCCTATAAAATGTCATCCAACCAGATGATCTACAATCCGCTGGACTCTGGTTTCTACGCGTATAATTTAATAAAAGAAGACAGTGCCAAAGAATTTGTCCGCTTCAATCTTGATAAAAGGGAATGGGGTGCAACTACGGTACATGAGCATACTACTGATTACAGGCACCATAACAGATACTTCTCTCCTAAATATAACCGTTTATATATATTTGGAGGATACGGGCATCTGAAATATAAAGGAGGCGTATTTATTTATGATGTCAAGGATAAAACCTGGTCCAAAACAGTACTGAAAGGAGATAGTATAGCACCCAGATATTTAGGCGGGATGGGCGAAATAGATGAAGACCATCTGTTGCTTTTTGGCGGTTATGGAAGTGAAACCGGAGATCAGGCTCTTCAACCCCAGTTTTATTATGATTCTTATATTATCAATTTGAAGACAATGGAGGCCAAAAAGATCTGGACATTGGAAAATCCTCTCGAAAATTTTGTTGTTTCAAACTCATTGGTTGTAGACTCTAAAAATAAATGTTTTTATGCTTTAGGTTTTCCCTCTATGAAATATAATTCTCATATTTCATTATATAAGTTTTCATTAGAGAAACCGGAATATGAGATTATGGCCGATCAGATTCCTATTAAATTTAAGGATGTATTTTCATATGTGGATTTATTTTATGACGTATCTGATAAAAAACTTATTGCGGCTACTGTTTCACCGATAGCTGATACTACCTCCAATATATCGATCTATTCATTGGCATTCCCTCCCTTGAAAAATTCAGATTTATATCAATCAGAAACGAAGGAAACGAACATATCTTTATTTATCTTGCCATTACTCTTCTTTATCTTTTTACTTTCCGCTTTGTATTTTGTGTGGAGAAAAAGGAAGAATATCAATACGGAACAGCATCAGATATTAGACGAAAAGACAGAATTTCCGGTGCCGCATACCGGAGTAAATATGGTGAGGATATTGCCCAAAAAGTCAATAATCCTGTTTGGCGGGTTTCAGGTGGTTGATAAGCAGGGAATTGATATAACGTCTGATTTTAAGCCTTTGTTGAAAAATCTCTTTTTACTTATATTTCTACATACAATCAAAAATGGTAAAGGGATTTCTTTCACAAGATTGAAAGATATCTTATGGTTTGATAAAAGTGAAGAGAGTGCCAATAACAATCGTGGCGTTGCATTAAGTAAAATCCGGCAGATATTGGATAATGTGGGGGTAATAAGCTTTAACAAAAAAGGGATATATTGGAGTGTCGAATTTGGAGATGATGTCTACTGCGATTATTATGAAGCGCTTATTCTGATGGAAAAAATAAAGGGAAATGATGTAACTATCAGTGATATCAAAAGACTTCTGTCAATTGTTTCAGCAGGAGAACTCCTCCCCAATCTGCAAACAGAATGGATAGATGCCTTCAAATCGGATTTTTCGAACGAATTGGTCGATCTGATCCTGCAGTTAATCCGGCAAAAGAATATAGTATTTTCAGATTCTCTTCTTATCGAAATGGCTAATGCTTTATTCATCCATGATCCGTTAAATGAGGATGCTTTAAAACTAAAATGCTCAGTGTCTGTAAAGATGGGCAAAAATGGATTGGCCAGAAATGCTTATAATGCTTTTGTCAAAGAATACGCTGTTCTGTTCGGAACGGAGTATAAATATTCTTTTGAGCAGGTAATAAGTTGAATAAAAATATATGACGTAACGTAGACCTTTCTTTTTTTAATATATATAGTTCCCCATAACTTCAAATAGTTGTTTCCTTCCGGCTTTTTTAGGGGTCTCATCTGATCCGGGAGGATATTCACCTTTCTTCCGGTATCCTCTCTATACAGATTTTTATATAATCTGTATATGGAATTATGGGCTTCCTTTCAAAATACATTGTGTATGTGATTGCTGTGTAATTTGTTGTATGTGCGAACTTTATATCGATAATTGATCCGGGATTATATCAATTAATTTAATAAAAAAATAAGATTTTTTTCAATTAATGATTAATTAAGGAAAACGGTAAAGGTTCAAATTCAAATTTGTATCTCCATCAGAATGTTTTTAAACGTTTAATTATACTATGAAAAAAATCTATTTTATTCTAACTCTGATAAGAATGCCATGCCTGATCCTCCTAGATGACAGTAAACCGAAATCTGTAAAATTCTATTTATTATTTGTTACCTTATAAAATTGTAATTTATGAATATTCATTTATCTAAAAAGTTAGTGAAGAACAAAGTCTCGTTTTTTAAAGATATGAGAACTTTACTTCGGGTTTTTATGATATTATTGCTATGCATTGGATGTATTCAAGTAGCAAGTGCACAAAACAATACCAGAAAAATCACGGGAAAAATTGTTGATGAGAGTGGGGAGCCTGTAATTGGAGCTACAATTACAGTAGTAGTATCCGGAAAATCGACCGGGACAATAACCGATGTAGACGGCCATTTTTCGTTGGATGCTACTCCTAATACTACTTTAACCGTTTCATATATAGGATATTTAACCAAAAAGGTTAATGTAGAAGAAAAGAATCACTATGAGATTGTGTTAAGTGAAGATACCCAGCGGTTGGATGAAGTAATCGTTGTTGGATACGGGACTCAGAAAAAAGCGACGTTAATGGGCTCGGTTGCTGCTGTCGACAATAAAGAGTTGATAACAACCAAAAGCACTAATATACAAAATATGTTAACCGGTAAATTACCGGGTGTTAGGAATATTCAGAAAACTTCCGAGCCGGGGCAATTTACCAATCAGTTTGATATCCGCGGACTCGGATCCCCTTTACTGGTTGTGGATGGTGTGCCCCGCGGAGATTTACCACGTATGGACCCTAATGATATAGAAAGTATCTCTGTTTTGAAAGATGCATCGGCCGCAATCTATGGTGTACGTGCGGCAAATGGGGTTATATTGGTCACTACGAAAAAAGGAGAGAAAGGAAAAGCAAAAATCGAGTATTCGGGATATTATGGCATACAGACTCCTGCCGAGAGATTGGTTCCGCTCAATTCCAGGGATCGGGCCATATTATATAATGAGACAACGATGCGTAATCTCACCAATCCCATATTGACTTATAATGATGAATATTTTGCGAAACTGGCAAAGGGAGAAATGCCTGATACCGATTGGTATAGTGCAATACTGAAAAATACGGCACCACAGCAGCAGCAAAATCTTTCCATTAGCGGGGGGGCCGAGAAAATGGATTACTATATCAATTTTGGCTATACCGATCAGGGTAGTTTCTTTAGAACCAATTCTGCCAGTTACAACCGTTACAACTTGAGGACAAATGTAAATGCACAGATAACCAAAGATCTCAAAGGCGGTGTCAAGTTAAATATGATCATGGACGAAACCAACCGGCAGAATATGTCGAGCTGGGAAGTTTTCAAAATGTTATGGCGTTCTCGTCCGACTGACCCGGTATATGCTAATGATACGGAACCATATTTCTATCATCCCGATGTGGAATTTAATCCGGCAGCGGTAATTCATCCGGAATTAGCAGGTTATGTAAAGGATAAAAAGAATATCTTCCAGTCCAATATGTATCTGGAATATACAGTTCCGTTTATCAAAGGTCTGTCGGCTCAGGCGATGTTCAGTTATGATAAAACCTTCAATGATAATGCCAATTTTAAGAAAGAGTATAACGAATATCGTTACAATGCCGTAACAGAAAAATATGAAGATGGTTGGTTACGAAACAGCAAAACCAATTTGACGCGTTCATATAGTACCAGCTATACAACCCTATGGAATGCGCGGCTTAATTACGATAACACATTTGCCGAAACACATCATGTAGGGGCCTTGTTGCTATATGAAGAAAATTATAGCCAGGGCTATGATTTCAGAGCATCCAGATATTTTGAAATACCTATTCCATACCTTTTCGCGGGTAATTCCGAGAATCAGGAAGGAACAGGGAGCGGCTTGTCCGAAAGTGCATTGAGGGCATTGGTCGGCAGGGTAAATTATGATTACAAAGGAAAGTATATGGCTGAATTCTCTTTCCGGTATGATGGTTCATCCAAATTTCCGAAAGGTAAACAATGGGGGTTCTTCCCGAGTGTGTTGCTGGCGTACCGTATTTCGGAAGAGCCTTTTATCAAGGATAATTTCCTCTTTTTACAAAACCTTAAGCTAAGGGGTACCTGGGGAAAACTTGGGGATGACGGAGCCTCTCAGTTCCAGTTTATAGAAGGTTATGATTATCCTCAATCATATCATAATAAGCAGAATCTTCCAAGAGGAACGGTGTTCGGCAATACTTTCGTTAATGCATTAGGGTTCCGGAGTGCGCCAAATCTGGACTTGACATGGTATACAGCTACAATGAAAAATATTGGGGTCGACGCCGACCTGTGGAATGGCTTGTTTGGGTTCTCTGTAGACCTGTTTCAACGCGATCGCGACGGCTTGTTGGATACGCCTCAAATAGTGGTTCCCAGTACATTTGGATCGGATATTTCCCAAGCCAATCTGAATTCTGACCGTACTAAGGGACTTGAACTGGAATTAAGGCATCGCAACAAGATAGGACAGTTCAGCTATAATGTGACCGGTACTATGCAGATAACACGAAGCATGTGGACTAAACGATTGCTCCCTGAATATGCGAACTCATATGATAACTGGCGTAATAATTATATAAACCGCTATAAGGATATTTGGTTTGGGAAAGGGTCGGCAGGAGTATATCAATCGTATAACGAGATCGCTAATTCCATCTATGCCGGTGCAGGCAGTCTTCCCGGTGATCCTATCTATGAGGATTGGAATGGCGATGGTGTGATTGACGATCAGGACAAATATCCGATTGCTACCACAACGAATTCAAACGACAATGGAGGGCTTCCGGGTACAAACCTGAACGATACGCGTAACTATCCCCTTATGAACTTTAGCTTTACACTGGGAGGGCAATGGAAATTTATCGATTTCAATATATTGTTCCAGGGTGCTGCTATGTCGTATATTGGCTATGGTGAACAATTGCTGAACCCGTTGTCGTGGGATGGAAATGCATTGGAAATGTTATTCGACAGATGGCATCCTGTTGATCCGAAGCAGGACCCGTACGCTCCTACAAATACATGGGTTTCAGGATATTATCCATATGGGAAAACCAGGGCAGAAGAAACTTCAAAATTTAACCTCCAGAGTGGTGCGTACTTACGTCTAAAAAGTGCGGAAATAGGCTTTACTATTCCTCAAAATATTGTTTCCGACAAATTAGGAGTTAAAAACCTGAGACTTTATGTAAATGCCTACAATCTGCTGACTATCACCGGGGTGAAAGGTCTTGATCCTGAAAAACCTTCAGAAACATATGGCTATCTATACCCGTTGAATCGGACATTTAACTTTGGCGGCTCAGTAACATTCTAAAATATAAAGATGATATATATGAAAAAGATACAGTTAATTACAGCTTTATTGGCAGTTTCATTGGGATGGCTGACATCCTGTGTGGATCTGGATATTACACCTACAACAATCATTACTTCTGAGGATATATATAATGAAAACGGGATTAAAGCTTACATGGCAGGAATGTATAACCATCTGCCCATGGAAGATTTCAAGTATGATGTCAATAGTGATGGTGTTGGTCAGGGTATAGGTGGCGGATACTTTGTCGGTAACGGATTAAGTGTTTGGACCTTTTGGAGTTCTACCGGAGAAATGGTTAACCGGAATAATACTGGTCTTGCGCTTCATCGTGCTGGTTATTGGAGTGGCGGATTTAAAATCATTCGTCAGGCAAACACATTGATCAACAATTTACCTAACTACCCGGAACTGGCTTCCCGGTCGAAAGCCTGGATAGCTGAAGCCAAGTTTATCCGTGCTTATGTTTATTTCCAATTGGCCAAACGTTTCGGCGGTTTGCCTAAAGTTTTTGAAGCTCAGGTATTAGATCCTAATGATGAATCGAAACTGTGGGTAACCCGCGAAAGTCATGCCGGTACTTATGACTTTATTCTAAAGGATTTAGACGAAGCTATTGCCGATATGCCGGATAAGAGCGAAGCGGGCCGTGCCAACAAATATGTCGCTGCGGCATTTAAGAGCCGTGTTGCTCTTCATGCTGCAACCACAGCTCGTTATGGATCAGAAAAATTCCCGGATTGGGAAGTCGATGGAGTATTGCTTCAGGGTATACCGTCGGGCCGAGCCAACGACTATTTCAAGCAAGCATGGGATGCGGCGAAATTAGTAGAGAACAGTACTTATTATGGACTCCACAGGGCGAATGCCAATAAAGCGGATAACTATGCCGAAGTATGGGAAAAATCTGACAATAACAAAGAATCCATATGGCTGCGTAAGTTTGATTTCAACATGTCAGTACATTCTTATAATTCTATGATGTGTCCACCTCGTATGGCAACTGAGGGTGGCGACCGTTTCAATCCGACTCTTGACTGGATAGAGCTATTCGATGGTTTGCCTCTTGATGCTAACGGCCATTTCAACGCTTTCGATGCAAATGGGAATTACATTGTATATGATAATTGCCAACAACTATGGGGAAATGTGGAACCGAGACTTAAGGCAAATATACTGATCCCCGGAAATCTCTATAAAGGAGGAATGAAACTTGATTTGCGTGCGGGTATTATCAAGGAAGCATATGATCCTGCCGTTGATAAGTTCAAGAAAATTACTGTGGATGATGGAGCTGCTGAAAGTAATCTCAATTCATCATCGATGTGGAATAAGGCTGCTTATCCGGACAAAAATCCTTTTCGCGAAAGAACTTTTCTCGACTGGTCCACATCTGCGTCAGCTGACCAGAGAGACCCGTATGTGCGATCGGATGGTGTGAAAATTTTCAAAAACGGATTGGATGGACCCAAAATTAACGGTACTTCCGGCACTAATACGATCTCTGGTTTCTTTGGTCGTAAATATCTGGATATTAGTTTACCAAAATCTGCTACCGTGCATCAAACCTCTACTCAGTCATGGATAGAGATAAGGTATGCCGAAGTGTTGCTCAACCGGGCTGAGGCTGCGATAGAGCTGGCTCAAAGTGGAGATGCAACATATAATGGGGCAAACATGTTGGACGATGCTTTCAACTGTATCAACGACATCCGCGATCGTGCCGGTGCTAAACTCCTGACAAGTACGGCTGAATTATCCACTGATCTGGCCTATACAAACTGGACAAATCCGGGTCCAAAAGGACAGGGTGGATTTGTGGAAGCTCCTAACAGGGCATTGCAGATTGTCCGTGTAGAAAGATATAAAGAACTGGCCTTCGAAAGTAAAATTTATTGGGATTTACTCCGGTGGTTTACTTACGATACTCAAATACGCCAGTATCGCAGGAGAGGACTATATTCGTTTATGTTCAGTAAGGGAGCAGTAGTGGACGATAACGGTATTCCTGACGGGAAGTATATATATGATGCTAAATCCTGTGAGGAAGGAAGCGGTAGGATTAGTTTCAATGTTAATAATTATTATGAAACTATCCCAAGTAATGAATTGAAAAATAATCCTTTACTGCAAAAGAACAGATTTCAGTAATTAAAAAAAGAGAAGATATGAACAGATTAAATTATTATATAGGATTGGTCTTATGCTGTGTATTGGCAGTGTCCTGCGAAATAGATAATTATGATATGCCGGATGCCACTATTGAAGGGGTACTTTACGATCATCACAATCAGCCTTTGCAAGTAAATCAGGGGTCAGGTTACATCCGCATGAGAGAAGTCAGTTGGTCGAAGCAAAATACGACTGTTTTTATAGGGAATCAGACGTTGAAAGTCCAACAGGATGGTACTTATCGCCATACCAAATGGTTTTCCGGGGAATATCGCATGTTACCGTATAGTGGAAACTTTTATCCGTATGATGATGAGAAGCTGGATGCGGATGATGCCGGTGAACTGGTGAAAATATCCGGTACTACTACCAGGGACTTTACAGTTACTCCTTATCTGACCATCGAATGGGTGAAAAAACCAACAGTTACGGCAGATAATTATGTTGAGTGTTCCGTTCGCTTCATTAGAAACCAAAAATCCGGCTATGAAATGCCTGATCTGAGAGAGGCTTATCTGCGTGTTTCACGATCTGTGAACGCTTCGGCTTTCGACAGCCAATTGTTTCCGACCAAAGTGGATTTAACCAATGATATGGAAGGAAAAGAAATTGCTTTTCGAACAAGCATCCCAGTTAAATATACAGGAATTGATTATTGGATAAGGATTTCCATGAATTGTAAGGCTGTTACCGGCAAACCGCAGACTAATTATCCGGGTATGGGGGCTGAGAATTTCTCAACTATTGAAAAGATACATGTTCCTTAAAAAGGAGTAATAAAAGGTTGTTGGTTCTCAAAACACAGTGTATTCTTCAAAATACACTGTGTTGTCTTTAAATATAAATTAATCCTCTTATACATAATGTCATGGATAAGAAAATATTAGTCGGAACAATTGTTTTCATATTATTGGTATTTTCACTAAATACTTATTCTCAGAAAAATGGCGGATATTGGAATAATAAGCTCCGGATCATGTCTTTTCGTATGCCTCCTCCCCCTGTAGATTATAATCCGTCGCTTATTGATCTTAACGGAGATGGAAGGCCTGATATAATTCGTTCCATGACCAGGGATAGTATCCCTGTCATGTGGATTGACGATGATCATGATATGACGTGGGCAGACATAGAAGGGGATACCAAAAATGATTGTTTACTGATTGACAGAAACAAGGATGGAATATACGGAGGTCAGGGTGATCTGATTATTGATTGGGTGGATACCGATAATGATGGAAAAGCCGATATGCAAATAGTCGTTGAATATCCGGCGAAAAGGACTGATGAAGTGTGGCCGAACGGACATTATATGATTGTTCTGGATCTTGACCACGATAATATATTTAATTATATTGACTGGAATACAATGCAGATAAAGAGTTGGGACAAAACGGGACTCTGCGATTTTTATACCGACTATAGCGGACAAACCGCATTCATGAAAATACATGCTTCTACATATAATATGCATGATGTGAGGCTAAACTGGGAAAATCCATTTCTTTTTTATGATAAGGATAATGACGGATTATCCGAAATGGCCATACGGGTTTTGGATTCAACAAAACGTACTGATGACAGCGCTCCGGGTAATAGCTATATAAACCAACAAGTGAGCGGCCAGGTTGATTGGGTATCTATAGCAATTGACATGGATAATGACAATGGGCCACAAAACGAGTTCGATTTTGACATGACAATCGGGTTTCAAGGTGAAGGCTTTAATTATATGGATCAGGTACACAAAATAAATAATCTCCGGGGACTACCGCAAACGGAGGCATTTTTCATTGATCCTCGGTGGCGGCAGTTGGACGAACTCATTTACCCCGATCACGAAGGTGCGTGGAATCTGATTTTTAACAGAGGAAAGTGGAATAGGGTAAACTTTGTCTGGGATGAAGATGGGGATTGTAAACGTTGGGAACGAGTTGAATTTTATGATCCCTTGGACCCGTTCAAAACAGGCTGGAAAGAAGGAGGAATTGATAATCACAAACAGTCGGATGCTTCAGGGGACCGCGGTGAATGGGATATGGATAATTCGGGTGGAGGTAAATTGTATGTAAGCAGATTCGATGGACGGGTTCATTTATACGGAGCAGAATGGGGCTGCTGGCGGATAGATCAGAATAATGATTTCTATCAGGGCTGGGATCGTTTATGGTTCGGACTGGATAAGAATCCCGAAAAATTTGCCACAGTGAAATACACAGATAACGATAATAACGGCTTCTTTGATTTAATTGAGTATGATATGGACGGTGATAAACAATTTGAGACGGTTATTAATCTCAAAAAATTAGGTATTGACGATCATTGTGTACTAATAAATATCTCCGGTTTTACATACGATGATTTTACTGCTCTTATGCGACAAATTTCCCACACTATGTGGAACAATGCGCTAAAAGCTTGTGAGGTAGCGGAACAGAACAATATAAATACGGCCTGGTATGCCTGGCTAAAACAAGTTTCGTCTTTAGAAGAAAAATATCAAAAAGGATATTGGTTGCAGTATTATTTGTATAAAGATCTGGAATATAGTTTTTTAAGGAGCCATGATGAGGAATCATTGGAAAAATTAAATAAAGCCTATTATTCCGGTAATTGGTCCGCAATGATAAAGTAATGTTGGTGCCTGTGTAGCGGATCTGTTCGTTTTGTTGCAGGATGCGGAATTTTTCTGCTTGATAGCCAATCTACCCGAAAATATCCGCCTAAAAGGTTTATTTGAAATTAAATAATAAGAAAATAAAATACGTATAGCGATGAGGTTAAGTAGAAGAATGTTTTTTATGTTTGTTTTCATACTTCAGCTTTTGCAAGTTGTTGCTCAAAAATATACGGATTACGTTGATCCCTATATAGGTGCAGGAGGCCATGGGCATGTTTTTGTAGGGGCGAGTGTTCCGTATGGGGCAGTTCAGGTAGGACCGTCTTGTTTCTTCAAAGGCTGGGACTGGTGCTCAGGGTATAACTATCAGGATAGCATGATTATCGGTTTTCCTCAATTACATCTGAGTGGAACAGGTATCGGAGATTTAGGCGATATACTCATTATGCCGTATATGGGTGATATAAAATTGAGTAAAGGGGAGGAAACCAGACGCTACAGTGGTTATGCCTCTAAATTTTCTCATGCAAACGAGAGTGTGCGCCCCGGCTATTACAGCGTAAAACTGGATGATTATGACATAGATGTGGAGCTTACTGCCACAGAACGTGTAGGGTTTCATAAATACACGTTCCATAAAGGAGAAAATGCCCGTATTATAATTGACCTGAAAGATGGAATAAATGACAGGTCGGTTGATACATATATTGAACAAGTTGACAAATACACTCTAAAGGGCTATCGGTCTTCGGAAGGCTGGGCAAAGAAGCAACAGGTATTTTTTGCCATTAAATCTTCTGTTCCGATCAGTCATTTCTCCGTTTATAACGACACTGAGTATATAAGTGGAAAAAAAGGCAAAGGGCCTTCTATAAAAGGGTTACTTAGTTTTGAAAAATCACCCGGAACCATTTCTCTGAAAGTTGGGATATCACCTGTTAGTTCAGACAACGCGCTAATGAATATCAAATCGGAGATTCCTGATTGGGATTTTGAAAAAGTAATCAGGCAGGCTGATGAAAAATGGAACAGGGAGTTATCAAAGATCAATGTAGAAACAAAAAATGAAGCAGATATGCGGATTTTTTATACAGCAATGTATCATCTGATGATACACCCCTCATTATTCAATGATTACAACGGAGATTATATGGGTTCAGATTGGAAAGTCTATAAAGGGTCCGGATTCGATAATTATACCATATTTTCTCTTTGGGACACCTACCGTGCCGCACATCCTTTATATTCGATTATAGACACAAAGCGCACAGCAGATTTTGTCAATAGTATGCTGGCTGTTTTCGATCAGACCGGCCAACTTCCTGTCTGGCACCTCTGGGGATATGATACCGGAACGATGGTAGGAATAAGCAGTTTTCAGGTAATAGCAGAAGCTTATTTGAAAGGAATTCGGGGGTTCGATGCTGAGAGAGCATTTAATGCTTTGAAAACAACTGCTATGAGCGATATCCGTGGGTTAGGATATGACCGGGATTTTATGTCGGTTCCCTCTGATATGATGACAAACCGTCCTGTGGCAATGGCTCTCGAATATGCTGTAGGAACAGCCGGTATTGCATTGATGGCTAAAAAAATGGGCAAGCCGGAGGATTATGAATATTTCAAAAAAAGAGCCGGAAATTATAAACTCTATTATGACAAGAATGTGGGATTCTTTCGTGGGAAAATGGCTGATGGAAGCTGGAACCCTGTTTTTGATCCAATAAAATCAAAAAGGCCGTGGGCAACGGATTACGCGGAAGGAAATCCTTGGCAATATCTGTGGCTTGTTCCCCAGGATGTAGAAGGCCTTATCGGGCTTATAGGCGGGGAAACAGCATTTGAAGACAGGTTAGATACATTCTTTTCTCTCAGTTCAGGAAATGATCCCGATGTATTAATCGACCTGACAGGCTGTATAGGGCAGTATGCACATGGCAATGAGCCGAGCCATCACATAGCATACTTATACGCTTATATCGGACAGCAGTGGAAAACATCCCGGCTCACACGCTATATAATGAGAAATTTTTATAGGGATGAACCAAACGGAATAATAGGAAACGAAGATTGTGGACAGATGTCTGCATGGTATATACTTTCCTCATTAGGATTCTATCCCGTATCTACTACTTCGGGTCAATATGTGCTTGGCAGTCCGTTGTTCGACAGGGCTACAATCAATATGGAAAACGGTAAGAAATTTACAATTGAGGCACTTAATAATTCACCCGAAAATATTTACATACAAGAAATAGAACTGAATGGAAAAAAATACGACTTCAGTTTTATTACACATGAAGATATTGTGCAGGGAGGAATATTGAAAATGAGAATGGGAAATACGCCAAACTATAATTTTGGAAAACATCCGGTAAATCGACCGCAAACAAATTCTCAAACTGTTTATCTGTCAAAACCATTTGTTCGCCCCGGTATGGCGCAAAACCGCGAGGATCTCGATTTTATGCGGGAAAAAGTATTAAAAGGAGAAGAGCCCTGGAAAACGGCTTTTGTTACTCTCAGAGAACAGGCTACGCTCGATTTTGTCCCCCAGCCTGTGTCTTTTGTATCAGAAGGGCCTTATGGACAAAACAGTGTAGGAGGCAGGGAATTTTCACGAAGTGCGACAGCGGCTTATAACCATGCATTAATGTGGTATATTACAAAAGAGAAAGTTTATGCCGAAAAAGCTGTTGAGATATTGAATGCATGGTCGTATAGACTAAGGAGTTTTGATGCAAACAATGCGAAACTGAATGTAGGGCTGAATGGATATTATTTTCTGAATGCAGCAGAGATTCTGAAATATTCATATCCGGAATGGAAGGAAAAAGATATAGAACAATTCCAGTGTATGGTATTGACGGTATTTTATCCGACTGTTGAGGATTTCTTTACTGAAGCTAATGGAAACTGGGATGCTTCGATGATAAGTACAATGCTTTGTATCGGTATTTTTGCCGAAGACCACGAGATATTTAATCGTGCTGTAGAGCGTTATTATTGGGGGATCGGGAATTCCGGAATAACCAAATACATCTACCCCGGTGGACAATCTCAGGAGGCAACAAGAGACTGGGATCATGTGCAGCTGGGAATAGGTGAATTTGCCAAAGCCGCTCAAACTGCATCAACACAGGGGTTGGATTTCTATAGTGTGGCACAGGACAGGTTGGCATATGGTTACGAACAAACTTCGAAAATGATGCTGGGAAATGACATCGATGTGTATGGGGTGTTGTCAAAGAGGCGTATGGATAAATTCAAAGATGTGTACGAATCAATTTATGCTTATTATAAGAACATGAAAAATATTGAACTGCCTTATACTAAGGAAGTCTTATCGAAACATACACGTCCTGTTTTCCCGGTTGGAGTCTTAACCGGGATAAAAAAATATCCACCCTCATCAAATGAATCAGTGAAAGTATTGCCTGAACTCGATTTTCTGGGGCCGTCTGTAACAGGGGCACAGGGTAATTCAACGAATGTGATACCGGGTAATTCTGTTATTGTCAATCCGGGAGAATCAGTTCAGGATGCTATTGATAAAAGTAAAGGAACAGGAAAGACAGTAGTATTGTCGAGGGGTGTGCATATTCTTAAAGCACCTCTGAAAGTATATAGTAATATCACTCTTGCCGGATATGGCAGAGAATCGATACTATTTCTAAGCCCAGAGATGAGAACTGAAACAATTGTAAATGGAGAAGAACATATAAACAACCTTACAATAAGGGATATACTGGTAGAAGGAGCTATAAGTATAAACGAGAATGAAGATCCTAATCATGACCGGAGAACCCGCTCCTATATGAGCGCTCCCAGTCGTGAGGGAATTATTATACGGTCAGAAACAGGCGCTGAAATTAAAAATCTGCTTTTTGAGAATATTACAATACAAAATTTCACCAAGAATGGCCTGCTGGTCGTTGGTGCATCTGATGTAAAAATCAATCGATGTAATTTTAGTGATAATGGGTCGAGCGTAGTTCCCGGAGCCGGATTTCACCACAATTTGAATCTATCCTATGTGACGGGTTGTGAAGTAATAAATAGCCGGTTCGATACTTCCCCGTGGGGAAACGGTATCTATATTTCTTTTGGTAAAAATATTACGGTCTCGGGAAGTGAGATGTGCAGAAATAAATTATCCGGTATTTATTGTGCGGAAAGTGAACATATCGTTATCTCAAATAACCTAACGGAAGGTAATGACAGGGATGGTATAACAATCGATGAAATGCTATCCGGATGTAAAATCGTTACTATCCGGAACAATCATTCACAGAATAATGGGCGGTATGGAATTATGGCGAAAAATGCGACTGAATTGAAAAAAACTGATAACCTTATTTTATTCAATGCTAAAAAACTAGACGAATAAGAATCCCGGCAGACTCTTAAAAACAATTCGTTTCTAACATAATTTCATAATATCACCATGAAGCTAAAAAGAATATTACTGATACTCATATTTATTCCTGTTTATATGAATATTTATGCCAGGGCAACACCAGAAGAAGAATATAAAAAAATACAAAAGCAATTGGCTTCCGGTTGGAATACATGGGATACAAGAAGCGTCCTGACACATGTACTGCTTCCATACGGTGCTGCTATCGATTTGAATCTTACCGATAATGACGGGAAGAGAATAAACACATTCAGAATAGGTGGAAATCCATTAATGCATCCGCGCCATCACGCCTACGATGGCAGTTATACGGATGTATCATTGGAATGGAACGGGCACAGGCTCCGGGTACAGAGTGCGTCGGATGGTTTGAATAATATTATATTAATAAGCCCTTTAGAAGGAAATAGAAAAAATGGGCAACTGATTGTTATTCCTAAATCACTTTGGCAAAGAGCTAACAAAATCACAATACAAGGAAACAGGTTTTCCATTGCCCCTTACGGCTTTGATATAAATATTCCGGTTATAATACAGGGCACTTATATAAGGACAGATGAAAAAGAAATTAAAATGTCTGTTGATGAGCCTGTTGCCATTTGTTGCGGACAAGATATGACTGTCGGTGAAGCGCAAAAATACATTGAGCAAAGGGCCAATATGTTTGTTGAAAAAAATAAAGAAAGATATAAAGACAAATATGAATCGTATAACGCGATGCAAAGTGTATTGGCTTGGGATAATATATACGATCCTTCAATAAAGAAAGTAATTACGCCTGTTAGCCGAAATTGGAATGTAAACTGGAGCCATCATCCGGAATTTGGAGGTTTTGTTTTATTTTGCTGGGATACTTATTTCGCGGGAATGATGCTTGCATTGGACAATAAAGATCTGGCCTATGCGAATGTGGCCGAAATTACAAATTCGATAACAGAAGCAGGATTTGTCCCGAATTTTTATACAGGTAATGATCTTAAATCAAGAGACAGATCTCAGCCGCCGGTAGGTTCTTTAGCAGTATGGAGTATTTATAAGAAGTACAAGGAAAAATGGTTTTTAGAACTGCTCTATGATAAGTTATTAACATGGAACAGGTGGTGGGATAAAAACAGGAATATAAACGGATTATTATGTTGGGGCAGTAATCCGTATGAGAAGGTAACATATCATGCCCGGGAAAGCGGAGGAATAAATGAATTATATTGCGCCGGATTGGAATCGGGTTTGGACAATTCTCCAATGTATGATAATATAAAATATGATAAAGCCCGTCATATGATGCTTCTCAATGATGTCGGATTATCTTCTTTGTATATTATGGATTGTGATTACCTTGCAAACATAGCGGAGGAATTAAACCGGAGTGAAGATGCAAAAGGGTTACGGGCAAAAGGGAAAAGCTACCGGAAAATGCTGCAATCCCTTTGGGATAATGAAAATGGACTGTATTATAATAAACACACAGATACAGGATTGCTTAACGGGAGAATCTCTCCGACTAATTTTTACCCCTTACTGGCCAGTGTCCCCGATCAAAAACAAGCGGAAAGAATGATAAATGAACATTTACTTAACCCGGATGAATTCTGGGGAGAGTATGTAATTCCTGCGACTCCGAAAAACGATCCGGCTTTCAAAGATAATATTTATTGGCGCGGTAGAATTTGGGCACCGTTGAATTTTCTGGTATACTTAGGTTTAAGAAATTACGATTTTGTGGACGTTAGAAAATCATTAGCGGAAAAATCTGAAAAACTTCTAATGAAAAGCTGGATATCGAACGGGTATGTATTTGAAAACTACAATGCAACAACCGGACAAGGCGACGACACTCAGAGAAGTGACAAGTTCTATCATTGGGGTGCACTGCTGGGATTTATCGGACTTATTGAAGACGGTTATTTTATGAATGAGTGACCATACTGTTCAAATATCATCCCTCCGGAAACTTGTAAAAATACCTCATTTTTAGATTTATTTTTTCAGTTAATGAATAATTAATGCCCAAAGTAAGGCTACATACAGATATTTGCAGGACTATGGACCATTCGGCAGTAAATAAATTTTTGATTTAACCTATATATGAAACAACTTGTAATGAGGATAACAGCTATTTTTTTTATGAATTTGATAGCATTAACGTCTTTTGCTCAATCATACTTTAGTAATTTTAATCAGCCGGAGCAATTTAAAGAAATAGGACGTGGAAAATGCGAAATTTCTAACGGAGTTTTTAAAAGTCGTGATTCGTATGGCTGTTTTGGATACCCTGAAGGAAAGAATTATGAGATAAAGTTTCGGGCAAGAAGTCCACTAAATGCAGAACAAGTTCAAATCTGGGCTGGTTTTCATGCATACAACCGGAGTGACAGATATATTGTCGGCTTAAAAGGAGGGTTGTCTGACGATCTTTTTCTCGCACGTCTTGGTTATATGGGGACAGACGAGTTTTTAGCTTTAAGATCTTTAGATTTTCATCCCGGACCCGGGAAATGGTATGATTTTCATATTGTTGTTTCTGATAACCGGATACAAATATATTTAAATAATGAAAAGCAGCCTCGTATAGATGTCGTTGATAAAAATATGAATCTAGCCCCTTCAGGCTCTGTTACTCTTGGAGGTGCGTGGATAGAAACAGAGTTTGATGATTTATCCATATCATCTGTACCTGATGGTTATTTAAAAGATGTTCCTGTAAATGAATATGCTGTAAAGGTGACCTCTCGGCAAAAGGAAGACAAGAGAAGGTCGGAACGCGCAGCCTACAACCCTATTATTGTCAGTGAATTATCTCCGGATAGAACGATTGTGGATTTAAACGGAGGTTGGCTTTTTATGCCTGAATATCAGCTCGAAGATAAAATTAAAGCAGTTTCTCCCGCAACAACCGATAATGAGTGGCATATAATGAATGTCCCTGATTTCTGGAATCCTATTCGTATCTGGTTGCATGGGGAAACATTCGGTCAGCATGCTAAAGGTGTTTCCGATAACTATTACCAGCAAGAAACTTCACGTTGCGAAAATTACACATTCGATTACAAGAAAACAAAAGCTGCATGGTATCGTCAATGGATAGAACTTCCCGGGGAGATCAAAGACAAAAACCTGACATTGACCTTTGATGCTGTATCCAAAGTCGCAGAAGTTTATATCAACGGACAGTTGGCAGGGAATCATGTAGGTATGTTCGGTGAAATAAAGATTGACGGGACAAAGTATTTTAAGCCCGGTAAGAATTTAGTCGCAGTACATGTTGTACGTGATTTTGTGAAAAATATTCAGGATGCGGATAAAGTGATCGATGTTGCCGTAACAGTTCCGGTGACTAACAAAATGATAAAAGATATTGCACATGGTTTTTATCAGGATGAGCCAGCCGGCATATGGCAACCTGTGAAACTGGAAATCTCCGGTCTGATGAAAATAGAAGATGTATTTATTATTCCGTCATTAACCGGGGCAACATTTAAAGTAACCGTAAAAAATTATACAAATAAGAGACATCGTTTTTCTCTTTCTACACTCATCGTAGACAATCAGGATAAGAGCAGGTTATTTAATGGGAATTCTCTTGAGAATATATCAATGAATCCTGGGGAAGAAAGAGTGTTGACATATTCAATAAATAGTCTGCAACCTAAATTATGGACACCCAATCACCCAAATCTGTATGATTTTACTTTTACCCTTTCGGGAGAGAAAACTCTTTCGGATGAAATGGTTATAACATCAGGATTTCGCACATTCGAATCAAAAAATGGCTTTCTGGAGTTGAATGGCAGCCGCTATTGGCTAAGGGGAGGAAATCATACTCCTTTTGCTTTGGCTCCTAATAATCTGGCTTTGGCAAATACGTTTTATCAGATAATGAAAAAAGGTAATATAGATATCACGCGTACGCATACAACGCCATATAATAAACTTTGGATAGAAGCTGCCGATCATAATGGTATAGGTATCAGCCATGAAGGAACATGGCCGTGGCTGATGATAAATGCTACTATGCCCGATGAAAAAGTAATTCAATTGTGGGCTGATGAATATATCAGTTTGCTGAAAAAATACAGGAACCATCCTTCTATATTATTTTGGACAATAAATAATGAAATGAAATTCTATGATAACGAACCTGACCTTGAAAAAGCAAAATATAAAATGCATATTATATCGGATGTTGTAAAACGCATGCGGGAAATTGATCCTACACGTCCTATCTGTTTCGATTCGAATTATCGTAGAAAAGAAAATAAATTTGGGAAAGAGTTTTTCAATACCGTTGACGATGGAGATATAGATGATATTCATTCATATATAAACTGGTATGACCATACGGTTTTTAAACAGTTCAACGGTGAATTCCAGCGAGACAATATGAACCCGGAACGCCCTTTGATTAGTCAGGAAATGTCGACAGGATATCCTAACAGTGAAACAGGCCACCCTACACGTTTTTATACTTTTGTTCACCAAAACCCGCAAGTTTTGGTCGGTAATCAGGCTTATGAATTCGGTGATCCGAAATACTTTCTGGAAGCGCAGTCATTCATTACAGGTGAATTGGCGGAAGCTTTGCGCCGCTCGAACGATCAGGCTTCAGGAATATTACATTTTGCCTTGTTAACATGGTTCAGGAATGTGTACGATCCTCAAAAAATTGAACCTTATCCGACATATGATGCTCTTTCAAGAGCATTGTCGCAAGTGTTGGTCAGTGCCGAAATATGGGGACGACATTTTTACTCGGGAACAAAGTTACCAATAAGAATATGTATTGCAAACGATCTGGAAAATGGCATGGATTTACCCGTATCCGATTTGAGTTGGAAAATACTGGACGAGGGAAAAGTGATAGCCTTCGGAAGCCAGATAATACCAACTATCCGGCATTATTCCCGTTGGTGGCTCGAACCGGAGATTATTCTTCCTGCAAAACTTTCTTCCGGACGAACGGACGCTAAGTTAGTGTTTACATTGAACAATAATGGAAAACAAATTGCGGAAAATGAATATAAAATCATGATAGCAACCAAAGAATGGGCTGAATCACCGGTAAATGGGACAAAAAACATTACGTTGGTTGATTCTGAAAATATAAAAGAATCATTTGATTTTTTAGGAATTAAATATAAATCATGCCGAACCGTATCAGAAGCTTTGAAGATGAAAACTGATTTGTTTGTGTTTGCAGGTTTGGATGTTACCAAAAATTGTACTGAAGAGGATTTGCTTCACATTCGTGATATTATTTCGAAAGGAGGCAGAGTGTTGATGATTAATGGAAAAGAAGCAGCCAAATCAATATACCCTGAGCATATAACCGGCTGGATTATACCTACCGAAGGGGATATTGTTAATCTGGAAATACCGGAGTCTCCTGTATTTGATGCTCTCAGATGGATGGATTTAAGGTACTTCAATAACAATAAAAGAGAAGTGCCTGCTGTTTGCCACGCATCGCTGAAAGTAAACAGAAGCTCAAAGGTTGAAGAATTAACCTCGCAGACAAAAATTCACGGATATATAAACGGCAATATGGCTGAGCGTTCCGAATATGTAAAAAATATAAGAGGTACAACTATTGTAAAGATCAATGACAACGGAACGTTACTCTTATCTACGATGTCTTTGGAAAAGGCTGTGACAGATCCGATAGCCGGACGTTTATTATCGAATATGGTTAGCTCAATGTTAAAATAAGCAGGACGGTAATATTATTTTCATAGAAATCATAGTACATCATATCAGTTTAACCATAAATATGTAATGAAAAAAAAAATTATTTTATTAATTCCTCTTTTTATCTTAAGTATAAGCATACCTATAGTTGCCAACACTCTGGATGAACCTTATATTCCTGCCTGGGATATTTATGTAAATTCATGGGAAAGAAAGAATAATATTCTTACAATAGAAACCGTCGAAGGAACATTAACCGTGAAACCGTATGATTTCGGAGCTTTACATTTTCATCTTACTCCTTTAAACCAGAACAAAGATAAAAGTAGTTATGCGGTAATTGAAGACTTTCCTTCCGCTGATTTTGAGGTCGAAGAAGACGATAATGATTTGATTTTGATTACTGATAAATATAAGTTCGTACTGCATAAGTTTACTGGGAATTATAGCTTTTATAATTCGGAAGGCAAGTTATTACTAAAGGAAGCGAGTAATAAAAGAGAGCCTGTCAAAGAAGATTCGATAGCTCCCCGTTGTTTATTCAAAATGATGCCGGATGAAGCTCTCTATGGTTTGGGACAATTCAGGGATAACGCTTTGAATCTACGTGGGAAAAAACGGGAATTAGTACAATTCAACACTCAGGCTGCCGTACCTGTTATTTACTCGACCGCCGGGTGGGGCTTATTTTGGGATAATCCGTCACGTACTGTTTTTGAGGACAATGCGAAGGGGATGAGCTTCGTTTCCGATTTTGGGAATAAACTGGATTATTACCTGTTTACCGGAAATACTCTTGATAAGCTTATTTCATCCTATCGCCAATTGACAGGTAAAGCTCCGATGATTCCTTATTGGTCTCTCGGCTATCATCAGAGTCGCAATAAATATGCGACACAGGACGAGGTGCTGAATATTGCTGAAAAAATGAATCATGAAGATATACAGATGAGTTCTATCTTTATCGATTATTTTTACTGGCAGAGATATGGCACAGGTTCACATAAATTTGATGAAACGATTTTTCCCGACCCAGGGGGTATGTTAAAGATATTACATGATAAATATCAGACCAAAGCAGTCATAACAGTTTGGCCGGCATTCAAGAAAGGGACTGCCCATTATGATGAATTAGAATCGAAAGGGATGTTGCTGGATGGTGCCAGAGCTTTGGATGGAATGATCTATGATGTATTTAACCCTGAAGCAAGACAGATTTATTGGAAACAGATTCTTCCGCTTGTAAAAACAGGACTGGACGGCTGGTTTCTTGACGGGCCGGAGCCTGATCATGTCAGTTCATTTCTTCCCGTTAATACATTTGCAGGCCCGGCGGTAACTGTAAGAAATTTATATCCGTTGTTACATGTCGAAAATTTTTATAATAACTTACTGGAGTTATATCCAAACACGCGTCCATACATTCTTACACGTTGCGCGTGGGCGTCCCAGCAAAGAACCGGAGCAGCTATCTGGTCTGGGGATATACCGACGACTTTTGATGAATTGCAAAAACAGATTACAGCAGGCCTAAATTTTGTTGCTACCGGCATACCCTATTGGACAACTGATATCGGGGGGTATTCGGGCGGAGATCCCGGAGAGGAAGAATATCGGGAATTATTTATGCGCTGGTTCGAATATGGAACCTTTTGTCCTGTATTTAGAAGCCATGGACGCCGTTATCCGGGTGATACTAAAGCTCCGAACGAACTATGGGCCTATGGAAAAGAAGTGCAGGATATTTGTACCCGGTACATTAATCTGAGATACACTCTTATGCCTTATATATACACCCTTACAGGAGATGTTACTCACAAAGACTATACACCGATGCGATTGTTGGCATTTGATTTTCCCGGAGATAAAAATATACAGGACTGTAAAGATCAGTTTATGTACGGACCGTCATTTCTTGTGTGTCCTGTATTGAGTGCCGGGGTTGCCTCCAGAGATGTTTATTTGCCAGGAGGTAATAAATGGATAGACTTCTGGACTGGGGAAATTTACAACGGAGGACAAAATATCGTTGCCGCTGCATCGAAAGACAAAATACCTCTTTATATAAAATCAGGAGCAATTGTCCCGGTTTATAAGGATAGTGACAAAACGAATACCCCCGATGATATAATTAAAATTCTTATCTATAAAGGAAGTGACGGTAAATTCGAACTTTATAAGGATGATGGTAAATCATACGAATACAAGAACAACAGTTATGCCTATATACCTTTTTATTGGGATGATAAGATGAATGAGTTGGTCATAGATACTCAGAAAGGTAATTATAACAAGGGAAAATCTCAAGAGTTTCAACTGGTTCTTATTGATGGTGAGTATGAAAATATACATTCGGTACCTGTGAAAAAAGTTGTAAAATACACCGGGTTCAAGCAAACATTAAAATTGTAATATTATGATAAAACAAATCAAAATATCAGGTATATTGGCCTTGATATCTCTTTTCTCCTCATGTATCGCGTCGATTGGAGATTACGATAATGAAAAAACTCCGGTTGATTATGTCAACGTATATATGGGGAATATAAGTCATATGTTAGTGCCGACTTTTCCCACAGTACATCTGCCTAATAGTATGCTGAGAGTATATCCCGAGAGGAGGGATTATACTTCCAATGTGATTACCGGATTGCCCGTAATAGTTACAAGTCATAGAGGGAGTTCCGCATTCAATATCAGTCCTGTATCGGTCGGAGACAGATCTTCCCATTTCGCTCCGGTGATAAATTACACATATGATAATGAGAAAATAACGCCTTACCGTTATTCTGTCTATTTAGATGAAGAGAAAATACAAGTAGATTATGCACCGTCTCACCAGTCTGGAGTATATAATTTTACTTTTCAGGAAGAGGGTTTGAATAAATTAATTATTAATACCCGCAACGGACAACTAAAGGCAAATGGGAGTGGTCTTGAGGGATGGCAATTGATCGGGGCTGGTCCCACAAAAGTATATTTATACATGGAGACAGAACGGCCTGTAAAAAATATCGGGACATTCGACAAACAATTATCTGCAATTAATTATAACCGGACATTTGTTGAAGGGGAAAATGAGGCTATAGCTTTAGAATTTCCCGGGAAGCAAATTAATCTGCGTTATGGTATCTCTTTTATAAGCATAGAGCAGGCAAAAAAAAGTTTGCGGAGAGAAATAAATACCTATAATGTAGGTGAAATAGCAGAAATTGGCCGTAATATATGGAACAAAGCCTTGAATAAAATAGAGGTTAAAGGCGGATCAGACAATGATAAATCCGTGTTTTACACTTCGCTTTACCGTGTTTATGAAAGGATGATTAATATATCAGAAGACGGATATTATTATAGTGCGACGGATAATAAAGTACACAGTGACGAAGGGGTTCCTTTTTATACCGATGACTGGATTTGGGATACTTACCGTGCGGCGCATCCTTTACGCATTCTGATTGAGCCTGATGCAGAGGTAAATATGATAAATTCGTATGTGCGGATGGCCCAGCAAGCCCCAAACGGATGGATGCCTACGTTTCCCGAAATAACGGGTGATAGTCATCGCATGAATGGAAATCACGCTGTGGCTGTAGTATGGGACGCTTATTGTAAAGGATTGCGGGGGTTTAATTTGGAAGCGGCTTATAATGCATGTAAAAGCGCTCTGACGGAAAAATCGCTATTGCCATGGACCAAGCAGGCTAATACCGTGTTGGATTCGTTTTATCAGGAAAAAGGATATTTCCCGGCTTTACAGGAAGGAGAGGATGAATATGTAAAAGAAGTAAATCCGAGAGAAAAGCGCCAATCTGTTGCTGTAACCCTGGGAGCATGTTATGATGGCTGGTGTTTATCGCAAATAGCCAAAGAACTCGGGAAAGACGATGACTATCGCGATTTCCTGAAATGCTCCTATAATTATCATAATCTTTATAATAAAGAAACAGGTTTTTTCCATCCCAAGGATAAAAATGGGAATTTCATAATGCCATTTGACTATCGTTTTTCCGGCGGACAAGGAGCCCGGGATTACTACGATGAGAATAATGGATGGACATATAGATGGGATGTTCCTCATAACCCGGCGGATTTAATGGAACTGATGGGGTCGGCTGAAAAATTTATTCACAATCTGGATCAGACTTTCCGGGAACCGTTAGGTAAAAGTAAATTTCAGTTCTACGCTCAGCTCCCAGATCAAACCGGGAATGTCGGACAATTCTCAATGGCAAATGAACCTTCTTTACATATACCATATCTCTATAACTATGCAGGACAACCCTGGAAGACTCAGAAACGTATACGGAATCTGTTAGATCAGTGGTTCAGAAATGATTTGATGGGAGTTCCTGGAGATGAAGATGGTGGAGGACTATCTGCATTCGTGGTCTTCTCGCAAATGGGTTTTTATCCGTTTACCCCGGGTTCTCCGACTTATAATATAGGTTCCCCTGTTTTCGAAAATGTGAAGATTAATATCGGAAATGGAAAAGTCTTTGAAATAGAGGCCAAAAACTGCACTCGGGATAATAAATATATACAGTCTGCCATACTAAATGGCAAAGATTGGGACAAGCCCTGGTTTAGCCACAAAGATATAGAAAACGGCGGGAAGCTCGTTCTTGTAATGGGAGATAAGGCCAATACTGCCTGGGGGGCTTCTATGGATAATGTTCCCCCTTCAGCTGAAAAGATTATACCGTAAAATAAATATGAAAATGAGAAAAACCGTTGTTTTAATAAACCTGTTCATAGCTTCTCTGTTTTGTGTTGCACAGGATAATCCATTCATCCGGCATATGTATACGGCAGATCCGTCAGCGCATGTTTGGAAAGATGGCAGACTTTATGTATATGCTTCACATGATATAGCTCCTCCCAGAGGATGTGATTTAATGGATCAGTACCATGTTTTTTCAACTGACGATATGATAAGCTGGATAGATCATGGTGAGATCCTTCGTGCATCGCAAGTCTCCTGGGGGAGACCCGAAGGAGGTTTTATGTGGGCCCCCGACTGTGCATATAAGAATGGGGTATATTATTTCTATTTTCCTCATCCTAGTGGAACGGAGTGGAACAAAACATGGAAAGTTGGCATAGCTACCAGTAAGAATCCAGCCAGCGGCTTTAGTGTAAAAGGATATCTTAATCTGGGTGATGATAACTATGCGATGATTGATCCGTGTGTTTTCGTAGACGATGATGGGCAGGGCTATTTTTATTATGGAGGTGGTGGACGTTGTGCAGGAGCAAAGCTGAAAGACAACATGATAGCGTTGGAGGATTCATTGGTATTTATGGAAGGACTGGATGATTTTCATGAAGCGGCATGGGTTTTCAAAAGAAATGGGATTTATTATCTTGCTTATTCCGATAATAACAGAGAAAATGGAAAAGGTGCAAACCGTCTGAACTATGCAACGAGTAATAATCCGTTGGGTCCATGGACTTATCAGGGTGTTTATCTATATCCTACAGGTTGTGATACCAGCCATGGCTCTGTTGTAGAATATAAAGGTCAATGGTATGCTTTTTACCATAATAGTATATTGTCGGGAAGAGGAAATCTCCGGTCAGTTTGTTTTGATAAACTTTATTTTAATCAAGATGGAACAATACAAAAGGTGGTACAGACTCTTGGCGAAAAATTTTTACCTGAAAAAGCACAGGAGTCTGCCCGATGACCCCATTTTTTTAGTGAGTATTTTTATTGTTTATCTATATCCGGTATTTTAATTTATTTATTACCTTATCTTTCTCCTATTCTGCGAAATCTTTAAGTATAGGGATGATAGCGAACTGTCAGGGTCGATACTCTATGGATAATAATAGGTTGATGTTAAATATTTGAATGTCAATCTAATGCCCAACATCACATATCCTCAAGGACAGTCAGATGGATTAATTGACAAATTCATTGAGTTTTGTTTGAACAATAAGATAGATAATCCCATATTTTACTTCATCTCTATTATGATATATAACGCTATGACTTTTTATTATAACCTATAAATGTTTTAAAGGATGAGGGATCTTGAAAAATCAGGTATATTTGTAACAACAAAATAATAAATAATATGAAAACTCTTACATCTGAAAAACTGACAATAGTCGGTGCTGCCGGAATGATTGGTTCGAATATGGCTCAGTCAGCTATCCTTATGGGCCTATCTTCTAACATCTGTTTATACGACCCATATGCCAAAGGCTTGGAAGGCGTAGCGGAAGAACTGCTACAATGTGGGTTGAAGGGTATAGACATTACTTATACAAGTAATATCCGCGAAGCTTTAGAAGACAGCAAATATATTATTACATCGGGAGGAGCGGCGCGGAAAGAAGGTATGACACGCGAAGACCTGTTGAAAGGAAATGCGGAAGTTGCGATACAATTTGGAAAAGACATTAAGCAATACTGTCCGGATGTAAAACATGTTGTGGTCATATTTAATCCGGCAGATATAACAGGGCTGCTGGTTTTATTATATTCGGGACTAAAGCCCTCACAAGTATCTACTCTTGCAGCTTTGGATAGTACCAGGTTGCGGAATGAATTAGCCAAACATTTTAATATTCATCCTGATAAGGTCGTCAATTGTAGAACTTACGGAGGACACGGGGAGCAAATGGCTGTATTTTCATCTACGGCAACTGTTAACTCAGAGCCTCTGAATAGTTTAATCGGAACATCTGTTTTGACCAGTAATGAGTGGAGTGATATCAAAGAGAAAGTCATTCAGGGAGGCAAAAGAATAATAGAATTAAGAGGGCGTTCCTCATTTCAAAGTCCGGCATACCTGTCACTGGAAATGATACAGGCCGTTATGGGAGGTGAGAAATTTGACTGGCCTGTGGGCGTATATGTTTCAAATGGCGAATTTTCCAATATTATGATGGCTATGGAAACTAAGCTTGATACAAATGGTGTACATTACCAACCGGTGGGAGGTACGCCCGGAGAGCATAAAGCCTTACAGCAAAGCTATGGACATTTGTGCAGCCTGAGAGATGAACTCATTAGATCGGGGGTGATTCCTGCAATTGATAAATGGAGCTCTATAAATTCTAATTTATAGCCAATAATATTATAAAAGCACTCCGACATCCAAAGGCAGCATCTGCATATCATTTCATTACGGATAGATGAAACAGGTAAAAAGATAAACGACAGTTATGAAGTAGCAAGGTCGATGAAAATCTGTAAGGAACTGGAGCGGGAATTCAACCTGATTCCATTAAAGAAAGGTCAGCGGGAAACTTTGCCTGTGAGAAAGAGAGGGAAGAAGAAATCCGACGCAAAAAACAAAAAAGACGAAGAATGTAATAATTATCTTGAAAAATAAATCTTTACTTCGTAGGGTAATATTCTTTAAAGAAAAACAGATGGAAATATTATCTAAAATATTAATAGGGCTTGTGGCTCTTGAGCATATTTATATCCTTTGGCTTGAAATGTTTGCATGGACAACAAAAGGGCGAAAGACTTTCAAAAGTATACCGGATGAATTATTCGAGAAAACTAAAGGACTGGCTGCTAATCAAGGTTTATATAATGGTTTTCTGGCAGCCGGGCTTATCTGGTCTCTGCTGATTGACAGTCCGGACTGGAGCCAGAATACAGCATTGTTCTTTCTTAGCTGTGTCGCTATTGCAGGAATTTATGGAGTTATCACTGCTCAGAAATCAATCTTCTTTAAGCAGGCTTTACCTGCTCTGATTGCAATTGTTGTCTTATTCTTGAAATGATGAAAGTTTATACATGAAACGAATAAAGGATATTTCAATAAAAATTATCACAATCTAATCTAAAATCGTTTGAGATTGTTGTATATGGTAAAACAAGTATATTATGAGTATATATGATTTTACCGTAAAGGATAGCAAAGGCAATGATGTTCCGTTATCCAACTATAAAGGAAAGGTGCTGCTGATTGTTAATACTGCTACCGCATGTGGTTTTACCCCTCAGTATAAAGATTTACAGGATCTATATCTTAAATATAAGGATCAGGGCTTTGAGATATTGGATTTTCCGTGCAATCAGTTTGGAAAACAGGCTCCCGGAACCAATGATGAAATTACCTCTTTCTGCGGAATGAAGTATAAAACTACATTTACCACATTTGGCAAGATTGAGGTAAACGGAGATAATGCAGATCCTCTTTATAAATACCTGAAGCAAAATAGCAAAGGAATCCTAGGCGATTCTATAAAATGGAACTTTACGAAGTTCCTGATCGACAGAGAAGGAAATGTCATTGACCGATATGCTCCGATAACTAACCCGTCAAAGATTGCCGGGACTATCGAAAAACTCTTAGCAAAATAATACATGCGGTTATGGTCTTTACATCCTCAGTATCTTGATTCGGCTGGGCTTAATGCCTCCTGGCGTGAAGGGTTATTGGCTAAGAATGTGCTCTTGGGTAATACAAAGGGATATGCGAATCATCCTCAGCTGATTCGTTTTAAGAATAGCCCTGATCCAAATCTTTACATTGATGCTTTCCTTACCGAAATATACAAAGAAGCTGTGAGAAGGAACTTTTCATACAATAAAGAAAAGATTCGTGTGATTGAAAATATTCCTTCAATTCCCGTTACGAAAGGGCAATTGGAATATGAGTATGAACATCTGAGGCGAAAACTCCAGAAACGAAGTCCGGAATTTTTAGTGAAGTTACCAGTATTAACTGAGCTAAAACCACATCCTCTATTCGAAACGATAGAAGGAGAAGTCGAGGATTGGGAGATCATAACATAATAGCAATAACAAGAATTAATATTCTATGAGAAAATTTTTATACATATTACTTCCTGTAATAATTTGTTTTTTAGTCGGATTCACAGCCAGTTATTTTCAATCGGAATCTATACAAACATGGTATCCGACATTGAATAAACCGGAAATAACTCCTCCCAATATAGCTTTTCCTATTGCTTGGAGTATAATATACCTATGTATGGGTATTTCTATTGGTTTGATATTAAATTCAAAAGGACGGAACAAGAAATTTCTGACTTCATTATTTGCTGTTCAGTTGTTCCTTAATTTTACATGGAGCATTTCATTCTTCTATCTGCAAAATCTTCTTTTAGGTTTTATCAATATTATCTTGTTGGATCTGGCTGTTTTATACTATGCTCTCAAATGTTGTCCCACAAACAGAATTAGTGGAATATTGTTTGTTCCTTATATCCTTTGTTTGTCTTTAGCAACATATCTAAATGCTTATATTCTGATATACAACTAACGTCTTTTATAGAGAGGTTAATGAATTATTTGATTTTTACCATAAGCGGATTGAATCATACAGTATCAATGAGCTATATACCAGTATCTTTGTGTTGTAATTAAAACTATTGAATTATGTCACAACAATCAAAAATCGCATTAGTAACAGGCGGTAGCCGTGGACTAGGCAAGAATATGGCTTTAAATATAGCCCGAAAAGGACTGGATGTAGTCCTTACCTACAACAGTAAAAAAGAAAGTGCTTTGGAGACAATCGCAGAGATAGAGCAACTCGGACAGAAAGCCATTGCTCTCCAACTCAATACTGCCGATGTAAAAAGCTTCGATTCTTTTTTCGAATTACTTAAGCAGGAATTGTCTGTAAAGTTTGGTATTCAGAAAATAAACTATTTGGTAAATAACGCAGGCATCGGAATTAATTCAGCTTTTGCCGAAACAACCGAAGTGGATTTCGACAGTCTTTTTAATATCCATTTCAAAGGTGTTTATTTCTTTACTCAAAAAGCATTGAACATACTCGAAGACGGTGGCGGTATCATCAATATCTCAACCGGTCTGGCACGTTTCTCCCGGCCCGGATATTCCGCTTATGCATCTATGAAAGGAGCTATTGAGGTATTAACAAGATATCAGGCAAAAGAACTTGGAGCCAGAGGTATTCGGTCTAATGCCGTTGCTCCTGGTGCTATAGCCACCGATTTTGGCGGAGGTATTGTCAGAGACAACGAGGAAGTCAATAAAATAACCGCTAGTACCATCCCACTAGGAAGAGTCGGTTTGCCCGAGGATATTGGCGGAGTAGTTGCATTTTTATGTACTGATGACGCACGATGGGTGAATGCCCAGCGGATCGAGGTTTCCGGAGGTCAAAATATTTGAAAAGAAAAAGAATACTTAAGCTTATATTATAATGGAGAAGGCATTGTCATTAGCAGACTTTTATCGCATTAAATTAGGGATCTTACCTAGTGAGATTATCGGGAAGATAGGCCAGTTCAATGTCTTTTCTCTGGATGATTATATACAGCCTGATCATACTATCCCATACAGCCGCAAAGACTACTATAAGATAAGCCTGATATCCGGTAGCAATACTGTTCATTATGCCGACAAAACGCTGGTTGTAGAAAATAATATGCTGTTGTTTGCAAATCCTCAGGTTCCCTATAACTGGGAACCTTTGAGTCTGGATAAGACAGGCGCATTTTGTGTTTTCACGGAAGACTTTTTCAAAGGATATGGCGATTTTAAAGCCTATCCTTTGTTTCAGCCTCATGGAATACCTATCTTGGATCTGAATGATGAAGAGTTCAGGCAAGTACGGATAATTTATAACAAGATGTTCTCGGAGATTAATTCCGATTATATCTATAAATACGATGTCCTTCGAAATCTGGTTACAGAAATTATTCACACCGCTTTGAAGATGCGGCCTGCTATAATGCGTCCTGTTGGGCACAAAGAGTTTCACGCATCTGACAGAATCACATCTTTATTCCTCGAACTACTGGAAAGGCAGTTTCCGATAGAATCAACAATACAAAGTATCCGGCTTCATTCTCCCGGTGACTATGCACAGCAGCTAAATATCCATGTCAATCATCTGAATAAGGTACTGAAAGAAGTCACAGGAAAAACAACAAAGCTATTGATCTCAGAACGGATTGCCTTGGAAGCAAGAGCCTTACTGAAACATACCAACTGGACGATCAATGAGATAGCTTTCTGTTTGGGATTCGAAGATCCGTCACATTTTATTAAGTTCTTCAAAAAGAGTGAGCAGGCTACTCCGAAGGTATTTAGAAAGAATGAAGTATAAACTATTTTCTCATTTGCTGCCAGATCAAGTTTATGAAAGAAATTTCCCTCCTTCCGTCGAAACCCTTCGTGGTTTTATGAAAGGGCATTCGTCAAAAGGAGAAAAATTTTATTGTGGGTTTAGGTTCGATTTCGGGTTGCTTTCTCGAATAGATTGATCTTTTGGATTGTGCCTTTACTCCTTATAAAATCCCGTATCTCAGATGCCGATAGTAGATTTTAGCTTTTACCCTAAAGAAGGGAAGGCTGCCATCGTCCCGGTACTGTTGCAAAGTGCAGTTTGACACCTTAAGCAGGAAACACAAGTCCTGATTATCTAATATCTTTAAATTATCCGGTCATTTACTCTCTATCCGGCTTTCCGTCTATTGTCCTTACCGAAAACTCCCGGTCTTTAAACAGTTCCGCAATACCGGTCAATTGCTTTAACCGCAGGATTTCATCCATGTCCATCCCGATATGTTTCGATATCCATGTGCCGGATTTCCCTATAGAGATCAGTTCCCTTACTATTTCCGACATCAGGGTTATGTCATGGGTGCCCCTGGCCCGGTTATGACGTATGGTTGAAGCCATCCTTTCACTTAATTCCCGCCTGGACTCACGGATATAAGTTACAGGAAGCCTGCCCTGTGTACTTTGGGATATCTTCCGGGACTTGCGCTCAGCCTTCCTGCGGTGAAACCCGTCCACGATCCGGATGATATCCTTTTCCGGACTGCCGACAACAGGCATGGTATAGCCGTCTTCCTCGATGGACGTAACCAGCAAGGCCATTTCCGGCGGGGCAACACTGTTCGGGTTATAGTCGTTGCCTTCTATGTTTTCCGATCTTTCCCATGCGACGAAGTCTACCGGATGGTGTTTCATCGGGCTCACTTCGTGCAACATTGAGCGGACATAATTCAGGGTGTCTATTTTTTCATCCGTATCTTTCATGTCTTTTATATACCGGCATATAGATGCAGTCATTTGTTGAAAAACATAATTTTCTTCATTTTGATTTTTCATAGCATTTCTTCGTATTTCCGGATTAATTCCTGTTGCCTTAATATCTGCTTCTTTGTCATCGAGAAAGACAGTGTCCTGCACGTAATATCATTTTTAAGGATAGCCATGCACATACGTTTCCACGAGAGGAAATCCGTTTTGTTATCCAGGCCGGGCAATGCATCCGGTATGGTTTTGAAACGCACGACATATTTGTCACCCTTTCCCCGTTTACTGTACTGCCGGGTATTGACGATCATATCCGGGTCCAGTTCGAGGATGTCTTCCTCGCTGACGGGAGAACCGGTCCTGTTCCAGTAACGGATAAACTTTATGAATTTGGCCGTATATATCCTGCGGGTTTCTCCGGGAAGTGTTCTCAGCAGGAACTTACAGTAGCTTTTCCATGTATGCCCCTGAGGAAGGCTTATCCTCCCGGCTCCCGTCGCTTTGGTCCCGCAATAGATATTCCCGAAGTTGGCTCCGCTGACACGGTCTACTACTCTTACCCATGTTTCGGGCTCCAATACTTTGAAAAGGTTTAGCCCGGCTTTTTGCTCATCCCCGTAAGGCTCGCATATCCGCATCCCGGACAAAGGCACTCCCGCCATATAAAACAAATCGTAGATACTGTTATAGGGCTTGCGGTACCTGCCGTTGTATGTCCAGATATCTTCTGTGCGCCAGTCACAGATAGGGTAAAAGTTATAGGTATTGTCCGATATCCGGGTTGAATAGCTTTTATCCTTATAGGAAAGCTTATCCTTCCGGGAGACGGCATGATAACGGTTCAGGCTTTCGTCCGCCCGGATACCTATCAGGCAGGCGGTCTTTTTATCCCCGTGCTGCCGGGCATACCAATCGCCGAACAGGGGAGTGAACTCTTCGAAAGTCATATTCTCCCTGTAAAAATCAAAGGGATGGTTATCCTTATTGATAATAAAGTCATGTTCCGGCATCGGACGTACCCATTTATCTTTTTTAGCCGGGTCCCAGAATATCCAGAACGGCTCATACATGGAAACCGCATTGGTAGTCGTCATCGGAAGGCATACCCAATAGGGCTCGATAAGGTCAAGGTTATCGAGGTACATCCGTTCAATAAAACGGGCGGTTCTTTTATAGGAAGCCTCCACATCCATGTACAGCACGCCGATTTTACGCTTTATCCCGTGCCGGCGCATATAGTCGAGGACAATATTGAGCATCACCCCGCTGTCTTTGCCTCCTGAGAAAGCCAGGTATATATTCTCAAATTCCGAGAATATATATCCGGTACGTTCCAGGGTAACCTCATAAACATTCTTTTCACAGCCGCTCATATGATCTTTACCATTTTAAAATACTTCGTCCACTGCTTTTCTACAGAGAAGCCCATTTCTTCGAGGAGAGGCCGGTCCGAATTGTCGGCAACGAAAGTAACGGGCGTCCCTTTCTCTACATCCATCAAGGCGCGTTCTATCAATATCCGTAATAAGTCCTTATCCTGCCAGGTAAAGTCGTTGCACAGGTGGTCGTTCACAATGGAAATGAATCCGGTAACCATATTCTTCCCTTTGACGGAAATATACCAAAGGTGGTCTTCTGTGTTTTTGAAAGGATAGCCTCCGTTCAGGCGGATAACTTCCGGATTCATCACAAAAGGAGCGATCAGTTCATACAGCCGGTTATCCGTACCCCATACTTTTTCTATCCTTATTTCATCATGAGTGTGTGTCATATGTATAGTTTATAAGCTTTCTGCAAATTCTCTCAGTTTCTGCCGGTCTGTAAACAGCCGGTTGACCTGATTCGCCAGTTTTTCCTTGCGGGACAGGGCCTCCACGATCTTCCTGTCAATCCCGCTGTTGGTTATAAAGCGTTTTACCGGGGTATCCCGGTCCGTGTCATTTTCCCTGATATAAGCGAGTTCCCTCCTGTAATTCCTGTACCTGAAAGAGAGGCTGAAGAAAATGATTTCGCATTGTGCCCCGACTCCTTCCAGGCATGTTTCCTGTATGCCCAATGTGGAAATAAGATACTGTTTATTATTCCGCATGAACTGTGTCCTTTCGGTTCTCCTGTCGCTTCTGTTCCTGCCACAGAAAACAGCGCAGGATTTCCTCCCCCAGAAGCTTGTCAGCAGGTCCACTTCAAAGAGGTACTTGCAAAATATAACATACCTGCATTCCTTGCATGCGTGTTTTTTCAGCAAAAGCAATTTATTGGTATTGTAATAATGATCCTTTTTATGGCCTGTGGAAATATAACCGCACGCGATCCGTTCCATTTCCCCCATGATCCTGAAAATATCATATACCTGTATTTCGTATTTTTCAATGAGTAAGAGCAGTTCATTCTTTTTTCTCCTGTAAGATTCTTTTTGAGTAGGAGTCAGTTCACAGATGTAGGTCCTGACATCCGGCTCGGCTTCCGGGGCTCCTTTCTCATCGACCGGGTAAGTATAGGGTTCTGCCAGTCCAACCAGATACGGCAGGTTTTTATATCCTAATATCTGCTTACCATCCACCCCTCCGTAAATAATATGCTTCCGGGAAAAATCGTCCCACCGGTAATATCCGAGTATATCCTTATTCAGTATCCGGTACTGCATATAAATATCATGGATGTTATTCACAATCAATGATTCGGTCATCAACAGTTTATAATTGCACTGGTCGGCGATATCCATCATGCGCCGGGAGCGTATGGCGTCGGGTGATTTGAACAGATGGCAGTCATCGATCACAAGCATAGTCCGGGCATCTACTGACTTTAATAAGCTTTCATAAGCCTGTATGTTAAAACTTAAACTTTCTACCGGGATAAGATATACGGGAAGGGTTATCCCCGGCCACTGCCTCTCCATCTCTTTTTTCAAAAGGGGAACCTGTACATTCGGTAAGAATAAGTATAATTTGTCGATCCGGTTATTCCGGTAACGTATCCAGGCAAGGGATAGCGACAGGAACCATTTATCCTGCCATCTTCCTGTCAGTAAAACGGATACTTTCATGCTGCACAGGAACCGGAGGGCGTTTCCATAATAGGGGATAAGGTTTTCTACGGCAGGGATGAGTTCATCCCGCAGGCGGGTAGCCAGGGGGATATTCCGGTGTATCAACTCACAATCGAATATGATCTCATGGAATTGCTCTTCAAGTATCTGTTTAATCCGTGTAGCCTCCTGCCTGCACCAGGAAGGGGTATAATCATTCGAAGAAACATCCACATTGAGCCTCAATCTGTCGTTTACAACCTCGAAGCAGGCTTTTATCCTTACCCTGAATGGAGAATAATTCAGCGTATAAGGGATATATACACGACAATCCATACAGGTATTATGATAAAGTTTTGAACCCTTTATCCGATCAGATAATTCTATGAGAGATTGTGGTACAACCATTAGTTTATGAGTTGTATGATTACGAACAATCAAATTTACGGGATTTTTTATTAAAACACCGTTTGTTAAAATGAATATTTTATCGAATATTTATTTTTATTGACATTCTAGTAAACCTCTATTCACCCACCATTTTATTATCATATATTTGTTAAATAGTCTCTCTCATAATGTAAAATATAGTTGTGTAATTATCCTTTAACAGTCTGTTAGTCCTGTTCTTCAATATTTAAACTCTCTTCATGCCTATCCGCATAGGAGCTAAGAATCAATGTCAGAGCTCCGTCACTGGTTATATTATGAGTCGTTCCAAAACTATCAAGGAGAGCAAAAATGCTGATCATTAATGCCGTTCCTGCTTCATCGATTCCCAAAACAGCATGAATTAGTCCCAGTGATGTTATGAGAGTTCCTCCCGGCAATCCCGGTGCAGCAATAGCGAATATCCCCAAGAGAGGAATAAAAATAAGCATCTTATCCAATCCCGGCATTGTTCCATACAATAATTGGGATACGGCAAGGGACAAAAACACAACGTCCAGGATTGATCCTACAAAATGGATATTCCCAAATAAAGGAATTGCAAAATTCCTGATATCATTCCGTAGTACAGGACTCTTTTTTATTTGTTCTATGGCTACACCCAAACTTGCTGCTGAAGACTGCGTTCCTAAAGCAGTGAGAACCACCGGCCCATAATACTTCAACACATGCCACGGATTTTTACGTGAATATATTCCAGCCGAACTATAGAGTATAGTCATCCACGTGATATGACAAAGAACGGTAACAATCAGTATTGCAAAAAAGACAGGCAATCTTGAAGCTAAAGCCCCTTCATATGCCAGTACACTAAAATTTGCAGCAATAAACAATGGTAATATCGGTAGAAGAAACCTTTTCACCATTATAAATACCAGATTCTGAAACTCATATAATGCACTCTCTATCTTATCCGACTTCGTCCATATAATAGAAAGTCCCAGCATGAATGAAAGGACTAAAGCCGAAAGGACAGACATAAGAGGAGGTATATCCAACCGGAATATCATTTCAGGGATCTCTTTCAAAGACTCTGTCGCAGGTACAATGTCAAAAAGTGGAATCAACTTATAGCCGACAACAGCAGCCAGCGTTGCGCTTCCGATACATGAAGCATAGGCTAGTATCAGGGAAACACTTAATAGTTTCGATGCATTTCTTTTCAGCTTGGTTATTGATGGTGTGATAAAGCCAAAAATAAGCAGGGGTATCAGAAAAAATATGATCTGTCCCAATACATGTTTTATGGGGAGTATAACGCTTATTACGGTTTCATTAGCAAACATGCCGATCAGCATACCGATAACTACGGACAAAAGCAGCCTGAAAGTTGTATTCGATATTATTTTTAGAATTATAGTTTTCATTTATAAAAGAATTAAACCTGTGCTATCAATAGACGATAACACAGGTTTGTTTTTAGAAATATTTTTAGTAGCCCGGATTCTGAGGAGTAATACCTAAGCTGGTATAATCCTCACTCAGCGGTATAGGGAAACGATAGAATTTTCCATGTAAGTTATCTACTTTAGCGTGTAGGTGGCTATGTACACGGGCATAGAATGCGGCATTTATCTTATTTGCTATTTCTGGGAACGCAGCCTTGATAGTTGTAGCCGACTGATATTCAGGTTTGTAATATTCATAATTAGGCACGGTGTTCTTCACCTGAGATAGCAATGTTCTCCAGCGTACTAAATTCAGCCAGTGCTTTTGCTCAAAAGCAAATTCATAATCCCATTCGTTGTACAAGTCTTCTTTTGTGAGAGCCGATAATTTTCCTCCATGCTCATAATGACCTCCAAATGCTCTTTTTCTGATTTCATTTACAACAGGTAAAGCTTCAGATGCTTTATTAGAGAAAAATAGTGCCTCTGCTTTTATAAGCAGTACCTCTGCATAACGGAAGTCGATATGGTCAATATTATTCGGCTGTTCATCCAGAGCTTTAGTTCCGTCAGTTGTCCTATGTATCCATTTGCCTGGACGGACAATACTTACCGGCCAGGTCAATGTATCTACTACAGCATCGGTATATTCTATACGTGTTGCATATGAGAAGAGTTTACGTATATCGTTATTGTCGGGAATACGGTTTTCGAGTGTAATGTCGGCATAGCTGATATGCGGATCGGTTCTTGCACTCTTAGGCCATGTGAATCCGCAATGTGTCTGATGATTCCCTTGTGCATCGATTCCATCTCCATCATGATGAATAGAGAAGATGACTTCAGCATTATTCTCGTTAGCCACACCCCATATACCATTGTAGTTATCTAATAATTGATATCTACCGCTGTTTATCACTTTATTTGCATATTCCACAGCCTTTTGCAGCTTTTCCGTATCGGGAGCCGGTTTTGTGGGATCGGTCGTACCAGAAATTGCAGAAACCTCAGATTGCGAAAGAGGCTTTTGCCCCCATGTTAAATACACCTTTGCCAGAATTGTGTTTGCAGCTCCTTGTGAAGGATTGGATTTATTACTGTCGAATTCAGGCAGATTAGGTAAAGCATCTGTCAGGTCTTTAACAATCTGATCATACACTACATCAATAGATGCACGCGTTCTTTCTGTACTGTTAGATGTCAGTACCAGGGGTACTTCTCCGAAAAGTTGTACCAACTGGAAATAGTTATAACCACGGATAAATTTGGAACGCGCTACCAACAGGGTTTTATCTGTTTCTGTCAGATTCGAGCTGGTACTTGCTGCGCCAATTTCCTCTATTGCCAGATTTGCTGCGCCAATACTTTTATACAAACGGTTAAAAACCTTGATTGGGTACCAGTTGCTCGGTGTTGTTTCAAATACACTCACTTGAGGCCCATCTTTGGAATCGTCTACCTCTTCAAATGAGATAGTAGTTTCTGTAGCTGATTCCAACAGGAATGAATAAGACGAAGATAATGTTTGTAGCGGGCCATATACCGCATTGGCAAGAGCCTCGGCTTCTGCTTTGGTTTTCACTGAAGAAGAATTTTCTCCTCCATCGTCAGGATCATTATTATCACTGCAAGAAAACAATGCAATGGAAAAGAGTGCAAACAGCACTATTGAAAAAAACAGATTCTTTTTCATTTTAGCAATCAATTTGGGTTTATAATAACAAGATTTTCTATTCAAAAAGTGAGGCTTACTCCAGCCATAAAACTTTTAGAAGAAGGGTAAATTCCAAGATCTACACCACTGGCTACTTCCGGGTCGTAGCCTTTATATCTAGTAATCGTAAGAAGGTTTCGTGCAGAAGCGAAAACACGCACTTTCGCTGAAGAGGAATTTACTTTGATTGGGATTGTATAGCCGAGCGTCACATTTCTTAATTTCAGGAATGAGGCATTTTCTACATACCGGCTATCCAGTTCTGTCGCACGCGTACTACCGAGATAAGGAATTGTGTTGGATGGATTGGTCTCCGTCCAGCTATTTAGTAATGCCGCCGACATGTTATAAGAATCATTCGGACGCTCAAGGTAACGTCTTAGCAGATTGTAAACCTGATTGCCTTGTGAACCCTGCAACAGAATATAAAAGTCGAAGCTGCCATAAGAGGCTGAAGAGGAAAAACCATAGGTAAAATCAGGTTGAATATTGCCTAAAACTACCCGGTCGGATTCGGGTGTCACCCTGCCATCGGGACTTCCATCAGAACTACTTATGTCGGCAAATTTAGCATCTCCGGGTTGCGGAGTCCGCCCTCCTATTGTAGGCAGTTTTGAAATATCCTCATCAGATTGCACTACTCCTAAAAAACGGTAGCCATAGAAAGAACCGACCGACTCACCTACACGTAAAATTTGTTCCTGATCGTTTCCTTCGGTCAATCCATCATATTCGCCCAGGCTTGTGATGCGGTTTATATTACGGGCAATATTAGCCGAAGCAGACCATGAAAAGTTTTTTCGCTCTACTAATTTCGCATTCAAGGTGAACTCAAATCCTTTATTAATAACATTTCCAATGTTGGCAATCTGCTTTTCGCTGGTACCCGAACCTAAAGGAGCAGGTATCCGGAGTAGTAAATCATGTGTCTTTTTATAATAAACATCAGCTGTCAGGGTAAATCTGTCATTCAAAAATCCGGCGTCTATTCCGGCATTGTATTCCGTCGTTGTCTCCCATTTAAGATTAGAATTACCCAGATTTTTCATGTCGTAAGCCGGAGCGCCATTATATCTTCCGGTATTGAAATATTGTTCGTATTCGTCGAAATCTATTTCCTGATTGCCCGCTTTCCCATAAGTCAAACGAAGTTTTAATGTGCTTAATGCCGGGGAAAGAGGCTTTGCGAATTCTTCTTCGTTTACATTCCATGAGAATCCTATAGAAGGGAAATAGCCCCATTCATGACCTTTCGAGAAACGTGAAGATTTGTCAGCACGATATGTTGCTGTCAGGTTATACCGCTCCAGCAATATATAATTTGCTCTGCCCAGAAATGAGTTGAATGAAGCTTTTTGCTTACGCGAAATAGGAGGAAGCTCATTTCCTGTAGCCAGATTATCGAAAGATTCGAGATGATTGGCCTTGCTTACAGAAAAGTCCGTTTTCGTATTCTGATAAGTATATCCGGCTAGCAAGTCTATAAAGTGAACCGGGTTTAGCTGTTTTGTATATGAGAGTAAAAACTCATATTGAGTAACATCAGTACGCCTGTTTCCAATGGCTCCCATCCCCCGGATATCCTGATTGAGTCCCAGTGCCGTATAGGGTGGGGCAAAATAGTTTTGTGTAATATAATCAGTATTTGCTCCTGCGTTAACCTTTGCCTTCAGTTCTTTAAGGATATTGTATTCGACAAAGAAATTACCCAACAACGATGTGCTTATGGTTTGCCCAATGCTGTTCTTTAAGTCCGAGACGGGATTTGCAGCCTGACCATAATAACTCAGATAGCTATATTCGAACGGATTCTTGTAATTATAGCTTCCATCGGCATTGTAGATGGATAATACTGGAGGCATATATAAAGCATAAGTAAGTGAATTGGCTATCCCGTGAGAATAAGGCGAATCGTTATAATTGGCTCCTTCAAAAGTAGTGAGCGCATCCTGCGTGCTTCTGTTTACCGTGGCGGTAAGTCCAACTTTCAGATTCTGATATAGTTCTTTATCTAGATTCAACCGCCCGCTAAACCGTTTGAAGCCTGAATTAAGGATAATGCCCTTTTGATCCGTATAATTACCTGAAATAAGGTAGCGGGTTTTCTCATCCCCTCCGCTGACCGATAATTCATGGGTTTGTGAAATTCCGGTCTGCAATACTGCATTTTGCCAGTCAGTCCCTTTATCAAATTGAGCAAGCTCTTCCTGGCTATAATACAGGCTGGGCTTATCGTTGAAATATTCTTTCTGGATTGAGAGCCATTGTTTAGCTGTCAACAGATCAAGCTTTTTCGCTGATTTATCTACGCCTATGGTATATTGGTAGCGAATGGTATTCCCTCCCCGTTTACCTTTTTTTGTAGTCACAAGAATTACTCCGTTTGCTCCCCGGGAACCATAGATGGCTTTTGCCGATACGTCTTTTAAAACTTCTATCGATTCTATGTCTGAAGGATTAATCGCCGCCAAAGGATCGAGACTTCCATCAATATTACCTACACCTGCCTGAGTCGCATTTTTTTCGCTAAAGAATATGAAGCCATCTATCACATATAACGGCTCATTGCTTGCATAAATCGAATTCCCGCCACGGATACGGATAGCCGACCCCGTTCCGGGCTGCCCTGAATTTTGGGAGACGTTCAGTCCCGCGATACTCCCTCCCAGAAGTTCGTTTACCGAAGTAGCCGGTTGTTCCAGAGTTGCTTTGGAAACGGATGCTACAGCTCCGGTTAGTTCTTTTCTTCGTTGTGTTCCATAGCCGACAACGACAACCTCGTTGAGAGCATTTATATCTTCGGTAAGATGTATGCTAACAGGGTCTGTTGCGTTCTTTACAATGACCTCCCGGCCTTTATATCCAATCAAACGGATTGACAGTTTAAGTGGAAACCTGCCGGATACTTTCAGTTCAAATCGGCCGTCGGCATCCGTACTGCTCCCGTTGGTTGTAGCTTGTTCAACGATAGTAGCTCCGGTTACCGGCTCTTTTGTTTTTTCATCAAGGACATATCCTGTCAGTGCTGTCTGGGCATGAATGACCAGTGGACACACGAATAGGACCAGGAAAATGCAGGTGCATTTTTTGACAGAAAAGGAAGAAGTATAACTTCCTTTAAAGAAATTAGTTATCTTTACCATGGATAAATGAATGTTTATCAAGAGCACTTCCAAAGCCATTTGCCGTCGGATAAGGAAGTGTTCGTTTTTTATATACGGATATATCTATTCCATATAGCTGACAGACAAGCTACCAACCATATAAAACCGAACAGTTTAATTGATAAGTCCAGATTTTATGTTGCTATTAACAGCAACACATTCGCATTCGGAAAGAAGAAAAGTTTTCGAAGCCGGAAAGGGCTGGGCAAAAGAATGTGCCGGAATTAGTGCTCTCCTGAAAAGAAAGGGTCGATTGTTTAGAAAATGATTTCATTTTTGCCGTACTTATATTATCATAGTGATTTCGATACAAATTAACATACATTTAATAAAATGTAAAATACCGCATATATGGTATTTTGCTCGCATGATTATGGTATAAATGGATTTTGTGCACATGCATCAAACATATATATAAGAGAAGTAGCTTTAAATTCGTCCTAATATTTCTGGGATTTATATCTTCATCTATATTATAAAATTTTCAGTTTATTATTCTATAATGTTATTTTCGAGCGCAGATTACTTATCTTTTTCAAAATAAAGTTCGGGCAAAACAATTTTAATCTCCTGCTCTTCCTTTTCTTTCTGCCAATAAACAATAAAATTCACCTTTGCACTTTTCAATTCATAATTTTTCTCCTTCATATTTTCTATTTGTCTGATAAATTGTTGTGAGAATTTTAAAACTGATTGGCCTTTGGAATTTAAACATTCATTTCCATTAAGAACCAAGACATCACCACTTATGAGGGGGGAAATTGCATATTGCTTGTTTATGAAATAGTCAAGCCATACATTTTTATAAGTCAAGTGCATAGCAATTTCATTTGGCGAAGAATGTATTTCTAAGTTTTCCGTTCTTTCCAAATTTTCTACGGAAATATCATCGAGAAAGTTTGAATTCAGATGAATTGTCAAGTTCTGTTTAGCTCTTGTCATTGCAACATACAATTGTCGCTTAGCTTCACTTGTAGCTATATTGAAATTTTCAAGTAATAAAAAGACATTATCAAACTCTTTGCCTTTCGCTTTGTGAATTGTTGAAACAAAAATGGTTTCTCCATTCTCGTTGAAAAAGTCCTCTAACTTAGATTCATATAAGAAAACCTCTAAATCAGATTTATATTTCTTCTTCGGGTTAGTTGCTTCAAAATCTTTGATGATGTTGGCGCATAGTTCTAATTTATTGCTATTACGGAACTTATTTACTAACTCCCGTTTCGCATTTTCCCAATTATCATCGTTAATGATGAAAATATCATCTCTTAAGTCTAATTTACTCAAAAAAAATCTAATCTCAGAAAGATTGTACAGGTTGAAACCATCATTTGTTTGAATTAATCTTGCTTGTATTCCGTTTTTCAAAAGCAAGCCCGTTATCTGCAATGCTTCATCATTTGTTTTTGTTAGTACACAAGTGGTTCCTGTAAGCTCGGTTGCGAGGATGTCTTGTACAAGTGGATTGATAAGGTTATCACTTTGATAACGAACTAGTTTTATCTTTCCATTATAGGTTTGCTTAGCAATAATTGGCGTTTCTTTTAATCGGTGAGGAATTCGTTTTACAAATTGATTGGTAAACTCTACGAGATTGCATTTACTTCTGTAATTTTCAATTAATTCATGTTTTACAGCGTTGTTAGATAAAATAAACTGTGTGAGATATTTCGAACTTGCTCCTCTGAATTCATAAATATTTTGGTCGTCATCACCCACTGCAATTACCCTCATTTCCTCGTTTTGTTCCATCAAAGTATTTATCAGGTTGAACTCATTGATATCCATATCCTGAGCTTCGTCAATTACCAAAACCGTTTTAGTGATTCGGTTTGCTTCAACTTCTCCGTTCTTAATTTTTTCAATGGTATTTGTTAGAATTGAATCTGACTTTTCTAAATTTCCAATTTTACCCAACAAATCAAAGCAATAAGAGTGAAATGTCTTTATTTCTATATAATTAGCTGCATTACCAATCAGCTTGATTAACCTCTTCTTGAACTCTGTAGCCGCAGCCCTTGAAAAGGTGACCATCAGCAATTGCTCATGCTTTACATCTTCCATTAAAAGAAGAGAAGCGAGTTTGTGAACTAATACTTTTGTCTTACCGCTACCTGGTCCGGCTGCAACCACAATATGCTTTGTTTCGTTGTCGTTTATGATTTTTAGTTGTGTCGGAGAAAGTTCCCCAAAAAGCTGCCTAAATTTAGTAGGCGTTAAATTTCGCTTGATTTCATTTTGTCTGCTGCCTTTAAAATATTTATTGAGAAAAGATGTGTAGTTTAATTGAAAATAATCATCTACAAATTGTAAAGCATTCTGGTAGTCGGTAATCATTTTTTTTGCATATTCGCCAACAATATGAATTTGCTGAACTTTATTTTCGTAAAATTGATTTAACTTCTGATAGTCATCTTTTGTATAACGCTTTTTATTGTCCTGTTCGGTTCGTTCTATGGTTAATCGATTATATGTAACCAAAAAACCACCTTCAATTTTTATTGCCTCAATTCTTGACAAGTAAAATAGTGTATCTTCTATATCATCAATATCAATGTTTAGTTTAAAGAGATTGGAACTATTCTCATACGCTGCTTTCAATTCATGAATGGAGAATTCGACCAACACTTCCTCTTTTCCTACATCATCTTTCGAGGAATTTAGGTTGCTCTTTTCGTAAAGAAATTCAACTATAAATTGTGCCAATTCATATCGTTTCTCCAATTTTTCTTTCAATACCTCTTTAGACTGTAGGCAAAGTACCACAACATGATTCTTTGAATATTCCAGATTCTGTCTCTTAATCCAATTCTTGATTGCCCAGAAGTTGAGGATGGTTTTTATTTTAGACGTATTTACATTTTCATAACCATTTTTTTCTGCTTCTTCGTTGAGTTGTTTGATATGAAATTCCTTTTCCTGTTCCTCGAATAATGGAAGTAAAAAGTTTTCAATTTTATTGAATGTTTCTACAATATGAAGTGAACGGTTCTTGTTTTCACCTTTTTTAATGAATGCTGTTAAATCTTTTGCATCAGCTAAAATTTTTTCCTCGCGAAGAAGGTTTACAATATTTATGACCTCCTCCTTCACAATTCCCAAATGATCACTGATATAGTCAATTCTTGATTCCGCCACTTCTTCGCTTGATTGTTTCCGGCTTTTACTTGAAAAAAGTTTCTTTATAATCCGGATTCCTTTTTCTTTCTGTCTTTCTCCAAACCTATCAGATGAATTGATTTTGTCAATCGCTTCTTGTGCATTTTTGGACAGAATGCTATTGGCAAAAATTCGTGGCATATTTTGTCCGCGCTTCAAATATCCCGCATCTTCCAATGTGGCAATAGCTGTTGTAACTCGTGTTTCAATCTCTACCACATTGTCGTCCCATCCCGCTTTTCTTGCAATTTCTAATGCAGAATTTGAAACTTTTGAGCGAAACCGGGTTATTTCTTTAATGGCTTTCCAAACTTGTTGAATTTCTTTAATGGAAAGCTTGGTTTGGTTCAATAAGATAAAATGCTTATTGAGATCTTCTTCATTAAACAGTACAAAACAATCCGCAACAATGTGTTCATCTCGTCCGGCCCTACCTGCCTCTTGAATATAATTTTCGAGCGAGTCTGAAATTTCATAGTGAATGACCATGCCTATATCTTTTTTGTCCACCCCCATTCCAAAAGCAGAGGTTGCAACCATGATTTGAGTTTCACCGTTAATGAATGAGTCTTGATTTTCAGACTTTTCCTGCTTATCCATCTTCCCATGATACGGTTTTGCGTTAAAACCATCTTTAGTCAGTCTTTCTGCAAGCAAATAGGCTTTTCTTGTTCTTGAGACATAAATAATTGTCGGACAATTTTTCTCTTCAATCAAGTCTCTTGCTGCTTGATATTTTTCTTCTTCATCTCCTTTTTCAAAAACTTTGTATTGAAGATTTGTTCTTGAGGCTTTTGATGTATACAGTTCAAGATCGATAGAAAGTTTTTCTTTAAAATAATCCCGAATATTCTCAATCACTTTTTGTTTTGCTGTTGCCGTAAAACACGAAACAGGAATTCCGTCCTCAAGATTTTTCTTTTCTTGAACTGACTTAATGAAATCGCCGATGTACAAATAATCAACCCGAAAATCCTGCCCCCATGAAGAAAAACAGTGAGCTTCATCAATTACAATACGAGCTATCTTTCTTCCTAAAATCAATCTTTCTATGGTCTTTGAACGCAATGATTCGGGTGATATATAGAGAATGGATGCAGAACCATCCTCCACTCTTTCAAAAGATTTAGCTCTTTCAATCGGATCAAGTAATCCATTTATGGTAACTGCCTCAGTAATTCCAAGTTTTTCAAGATTGTCGACTTGATCTTTCATCAACGACTGTAAAGGGGAAATTACTACTGTAAGACCTTTTGAACTCTCTCCACTCATTAAAGCCGGAACCTGGAATGTGATTGATTTTCCCCCTCCTGTCGGGAAAACAGCAAGCAATGATTTGTTATCGATTGCAGCTTTAACTGCTTTCTCTTGTAGCGGTTCACCTCCATAAGTCCTAAACGAATTAAATCCAAAGAACCTTTTTAAACCTTTGCGAACATCTAAAGCATTGTTGCAGTATGCACAGCCACTTATACAAGGCTTGTTTCGCAAACGAAACATTATTCGTTCAACTTCCGGATAGTTCTTTAGTACCCAAGGAGGAGTAATTGAATGAATCTTTTTGTGAAGAATGAATGAGTGAATCAACGATAAACAGTAAGCAAGTTCAATTGGAGATTCTTCTATAATTTTTGTTAAATCAACTTGTTCACAAATCTCATCTTTAAACTTTAGCCGAATCAGCTTTTTAATATCCGAATCTATACTTGTATATACGATGAAATCAAAGAAAGCATAAAATTCTTTTTTCGCCTTCAACAGTAAATAAAAAATTTGTTTAAGAGTTTCCTCTGTTTGATTAAAAGCGGTAACCTCATCATAGAATAAGTCTTTTGCTTTTATGGAATCATTCAAAGGATTGTTGATGTCTTCTGTTTGAAGTTTGTCATCTTTTAATAAAGCATGATATGGATTTGTCGGAAAAAGCAATGGAGAAAGAAACAGTGTATCAATGATATTTTTAGGATTGATTCCGGAATCGGTTATTGCTGTTCCAATATATTTAATGTCATGATTGAAAATATTATGTCCACAAATATATTTTGTTCCGTTAAGAAACTGAGTAAATTCTACGACAGAAGTTTTATGAAAAGAATTTCCATTATCCTTAATAGCTCCAATATCAAGAATATTCCTACTTTTTGGGTCAATTTCAGTGTCAACGAATGCTATGAGACGATTCATAAATGTATTTTCTTATGTTCATATCTTTATAGTTGCTTCATTTCATTTTGAACCTTTACTTTATATTTAATCAGGCATTATTCCGCAAGTGAATTAAAAAAAATCTCAAACCACAAAATCTTCTCACTATCTGCTTTATTGAAAAGTAGGTGCTTAAAATCTTTTTACTTCTTTTTCAGATCAACCGTTTTCAGTAGTCCTGTTGTTGTTTACTTAAACTCTTGCAAATTATTCACTCCGCAACGCTTTAAACTTATAAGTTATCCCAGATGTTCCAATTATAAGAAAGCATAAAACATCAACTTTTTTCCTTTTTTTAATTCTTCCAAATAGGTTCTTATTTGTTGTTCTCAATTATCATAGTGATAAAACCTTCTTGACATAATTTTATTGGTTAAAACGGTCTGTTTGTCTTTTGTTTCATTTCACTCATAATCGCTAGCCTTAAATATGTATATCAGTCCGTATTGAAATAAAAAAAGAGTCGATAAACAAAGGGATATTCTGACTTATGCCGATATCAATAAAATCTAACTTTGTTTGATTTTTATTGAGCCTAAATATTTGACTTATTTTCATGGCTTACAGATATTTTCGTTCGTAGCAAAGATACTTGGATTTAAGCAAATAAGGTAAATAAATAATTATTTTCTAGGTACAAATACGAATTTTATATTATAAAAAGCATTGCGGCTTTCATATAATCATTAACCGACAAAGGCTATTGTCGGAGGGTTATTCTACGAGGTACCGCCCTCCAAAAGGTAGAGTGGCCTCTTTTTTCTCTCCATTCTTTTATAAATAAATTCTCCAATACTTTAATATCTTTTTGATAAATTGTTTTTTTCTAGTCCCGAAATAAAATATCTTTTCCGAAGGTTGATTTCCTTCCCATACCAATTTTATTTTATCAGACTCTATAACCTCTTTGCATAAGAAATCGGGTACAACAGAAAATCCTTTACCATTACTCAGGCAACGAATAATAGGACTAAAATCCAGATACTCTTTAAAATGTTTTTTCCAAAAGTTAAATAAATGCTGCCATATTTTTTATGCGAAAGTTTAGATTTAGATATAATTCCGCCAATGCCTTTCTTGTTATCCGGTCTTTAATAATCGAAGAAAAGATACAGGCATGCCCGGTGTAGAAATATCCGACATACATTAAGGAACGCAAAAGGAGTAAATAATACGGAAATAAACTGTATTTTTGTTGTAGTTCATTATAACGTAACTACTTATCGTATGAAAACACCACGCTATTTATACTTCCTCATGGGACTGTTCCTGTATGCGAACGGTCTTTATGCTCAAACAACCATTAAAAATAGAGATGCCATTATCGAATCGGCAGTGAATAGTATCTCCGTTGATACAATGAAGGCATTGATACAAGATATGGTTGGATTCCACAACCGGAATAACCTCAGTAGCATGACACATCCTACTCAGGGAATAGGTGCCGCCACCGAATACCTGTACCGGCGGGTAAATACATACATCCCTGCTTCGGGTGGACGGCTCAGTGTGGAAAAGGAGTTCTATACGATTGGAGGAGCGGAAACCCGCCTCAAACGGGAAGTGCCCTTGTGTAACGTGATAGCCACCGTACAGGGAAGTAATCCGGACGACGACAGAGTAATTGTCCTGCTCGCTCACTTCGACAATAGGAATGGGAACGGAAATGACTCCATAGGATATGCTCCCGGAGCCAATGATAACGGTAGCGGCGTGGCTTGCCTGATGGAGATCATCCGTCTGCTTTCGCAGGTCGATCTGCCTGTTACATTGAAGATCATGTTTCTCTCCGGCGAAGAACACGGACTTTACGGGGCACAGCACATGGCCGAAATGGCCCGCCGTGAAAACTGGAACCTGATAGCCGTAGTCAATAACGATATGATAGGAAATGGCCCGGCCAGCGAAACAGATACGCACAACAATACCCTGCTCCGTGTCTTCTCTGAAAATATCCCCCTTACCGAAACCGACGAAATGAGGCGCGAACGAGTGTACAACTCTGCCGAGAACGATAGCCCTTCGCGACAATTGGCACGCTACATTAAAGAAACCGGTGAGCGTTATGTGGATAATATAACTGTAAAGCTGATCTACCGCAACGACCGCTTCGGACGGGGTGGCGATCATACGCCCTTCAGCCGGAAAGGATATGCCGCTGTGCGCATCTGCGAAATGCACGAGAATTATAACCGAACCCATCAATATGCCCGGAGCGAAAACGGAGTGGAATACGGAGATGAAATAGAAGGAATCGACTTTGAATACCTCCGTAAAAACACGGGTGTAAACCTGTCTGCTGTAGCGAATCTGGCTTTGGCCCCTTCAGCTCCCGTGAATGTGAGGCAGGAGGTCTCTGAACTTACCAACTATTCCACTCTCCATTGGGAGGCTCCTAAACAAGGAAAGAAACCGGCAGGCTATTACATCTTGATTCGTGAAACCGACCAATCGCAATGGCAAATGAAAATACGTATAAATGGAACAGAAGCACATTTGCCTTACAGCAAGGATAATTATTTCTTTGCAGTACAAAGTATTGATGCAGAAGGACACGAAAGTCTTGCCGTATTTGCCAGAGGTAAGTAAAAACAAGAATAAACAAAAGATTAAGAGCCAGTTAAAATTTCATCAAAAGTTGGAATGTGACTTATCCGGAAATAATATTAAGAACGGAAACAGCTAAAAGGCGGATATCACGAAAAAAAGTCATATGTGATTAATCAGCCAGCCATTGTTTGAATTCAGCGGCTTTGTTTTTGCTAACATATAGGTCTTCAGGTAATTCTACATCGAGGACAATCAATAAACGGTTATCAAACCAGATTGTTATATTATTAACGCTGTCTTTGGAGATGATATATTGTTTATTGGCACGGAAAAACAGATGGGGATCTAATGACTGACTGATATATTCCAGGCTTTTTTTATATGGAATGGAAGTCCCATCTTTGAGAATGACAACCGTTTTTACCTCTGATGAATAAAAACAAGAGATATTGGTAACAGCCACCGGGAGTATTTTATCATTGAAGGGAATGAGAATTTTTTCCGGATACTTATCCCGTTGTACCAGACGTGGTAATAAATCTAAGTATTTGCGGATATCCTGTTTGGCCAGTTTCCTGTATTTTTCTATCGCGCGTGCCACTTCACCCGGTTCAATCGGTTTTAACAGGTAGTCTATGCTATTTACCTTGAATGCTTCAATCGCATATTGGTCATATGCTGTTGTAAAGATGACGGGAATTTCCACGTCGACGATTTCGAATATCTTAAAAGCGGAGCCATCAGAGAGATGAATATCCATAAAGATCAGGTCGATCGTATCCTGGGATTCCTCTAACCATTTGGCTGTGCGGATCACGCTCTCTGTATTACCCACTACTTCAACACCTAAGTTAAGGTCATGTAACATTCTTTTGAGATTCGTATATGCTACTGTTTCATCTTCTACAATCAAGACTTTCATACTTATCAATTTAAAAGAGGTAAATAAACAGTAAAAAGACCCTTCTCATTTTCTACTTTAATATTTTTACCGGTCAGCAGTTCGAAACGTTTGGACAGGTTTTCCAGCCCGACCCCGCTGCTTTCCCCGGCATCCAGCTTTTCATGAATCGGGTTAACGATGACCAATTCATCGTGTACACTGGTAGACAATGTGACCTCCATCGGGTTATAACTGTCAATGACATTGTGTTTCACGATGTTTTCAATCACAGGAAGCAGTGACAGCACCGGTAGTTTCATGTCACGCTTTTTGTCATCAATATGGAAATGAAATTTCAGTTTGCTTTCATATCTTACCTCCAGCGTATAACGGAAGGCTTCCACAAAGCTTAGTTCTTCATTTAAGGAAGTAAGTCCGATTCTGTTGCTACTATGGAGGATATAACGGAATACCCCGGAGAGTTTGTTGATATATTCGAGTGTTTTTTCTTTTTCGCCTTCGCGGACAAGGGCGGAAACACTATTGAGCGAATTGAAGAAGAAGTGGGGATTGATCTGGTTTACCAGTGCATTGCACATGCTTTGCAGGTTTTCAGCTTTTAGCCTCTCGATCCGCTTTTCTTTTTCATTACTTTCGGTATACATGATGAAAAAATAACCGATGAAAGTGCACAATAGACAGGTAATCACAAACTGAAACAACAGCATACCTGTAAAACAATCCACATGCTTACTTACGGCCAGTGAAAACAGGACGTACATTGCGTAACCGATCAAAGTGATCCAAAGCGAATTGATGAGTCTTTTTCCAAAAGACAGCGTTTTTAGCTTTTGAATATTAACCGTTAAAAGAATCCATATCAAAACACAGAAAAACAGATACCGGAATAAAAAGAACAGTGTATAAGATATATGTTCTGAGTCTGTCTCTGATCCGGTGGAATGCCATGTGAAATTCACGATGTTCGGATATATCATGATCACAGCTAAGAATAAACTCATAACAAGTATCATTCTGCCTGATAAGAGTTTGCTTAATGAAGGAAATTTGCTTGTAAACTCCATTATTATTATATTTTACACAAATTTAGTCCATCTTTGACAAAAGTGCGGATTTCGTTTCCGTTTGAGATCACACAGGAATATTTTCTTTTATGCAATAATTCAATAATGTGATCCATATTCATAACTGTAAAAATAATCTTTTGTTTGTTTACCTGTTATACATTTACCATTCAAAGTAAAAAAAAGAGGTTAAAGACGAAAAAGCCAGATATTGACTCCGTTTTAAGGCTCCGCAACAATTTTCGTTTATTTATCATTCCTGATTTCTTTTCTTTTTCTTACTAATTAACGTCACACTGAGTAAAATCACAATTAAGCCCGCTATCTGTATCCATGTAACAATTTCTTTACCAAATGTCATCCCGATAACAACAGCTACAAAAGGATTAACATAGGCATGGGTCGCCACTTCGGTAGCCGGACGCACTTTCAATAACCAGATATAGGCGGAATATGCTAAAATGGAACCGAATATGATCAGATAGATTAATGACAGCCACGCTGAGGCCGGTACTGTGTTCAGGTCTGTTCCTGCTATATTTCCGCTGAATCCGGCACATATCCAAAACATAAGACTGGCAAAAATCATTTGCCAGGCAGAGCCGGCAAATGCATTCACTTCTTCTTCACCTGATGAACGGTATTTAGCATAAAGTGTTCCCAATGCCCATGATATGCATCCGAACAGAAGGAGTAATATTCCGTATTCACTATGGTTATTAAGGTTGCTGCTTTGGTTAAATTGCTCGAAATACAACAACGTGACGCCAAGAAAACCAATAACCATACCTGCTATTACAGCCGGATTACGGAAGTTCCTGCTCCACATAGGAGCATCCAGCGCCATAATCCAAATGGCAGTAGAACTTGCAACAATTGCCACAAGACTGCTGCTGACATATTTCTGGGCAAGCATGACCACCGCCATATCTATAAACAGTAATACAATACCACTTACAGCAGATTTCCGAATAAGTGTTTTTTTAAAAACAGGCTCACCCCGGCACCAACACCAGAATAAAAGTACCAATCCGGCAACAGTGAATCGTAAAGCTCCGAGAAGGAATGGCGAAAAGCCTTTCAGGGCTACTCCTATAAAATAGTAGGTGGAACCCCAGACTACATAAATAAGGAAATACGCAATAATAATGCTTACTGTCCTTTTACCCATTCCTTCTTGTACCTTCATTTTCCGTATACATTCCTTATCTTTTCCAAGGCTCTGATCAAATTTTCTCTTTGGGTAGCAATATTGATACGTATAAAACCCTTTCCAGCCTCTCCATACATGGTTCCTTCGTTTACCCATAGCTTTTCTTTCGCCAGCAAGGTTTCTGCAATTTCCTTAGATGTTTGTTGCAAGGCCGAGCAATCTACCCATACCAGATAAGTTGCCTCCAGATTTACTACCGGGAGATGCGGAAGATATTCTTTGAAGAATCCGGTCAGTACGGTATAGTTTTCATACAAATAGGCTTTCAGGCTTGTCAACCAGTCCTCACCATTATTATAGGCTGCAATAAGGGCTTCTACAGCAAAAGCATTAATTTCACAGACCTCGTTTATGTTGAGAGCCTTGTCTATTTTTGCCCTGATCTTCTCATCTGCAGCTACTATATTGGCAACCTGTATCCCTGCCAAATTAAATGTTTTGGTAGGAGCAATACAGGTAACGGAATTTTGCAGAAATTCTTCATTGACAGACGCAAAGGGTATATGTGTATGGCCTTCATAAACGAGGTCGCAGTGTATCTCGTCTGAAATGATAATTACATTATTGCGCAGGCATATTTCCCCGATACGTTGCAGCTCTTCCCGTTTCCAGACCCTTCCTACGGGATTGTGCGGATTGCAAAGCAGCAGCAGCTTAGCCTTTGGATCGGCAGCCTTCCGTTCCAGGTCTTCATAGTCGATGCTATAGGCCCCATCTTTATATATTAGTTCGTTCAGTTCGGCTATACATTGATTATTGCGAATGGAAGAGAAGAAACAATTATAAACAGGTGTTTGTACAATAACTTTATCGTATGGTTCTGATAAGGCTTTGATAATAGCTGATAGCGCAGGAACGACACCTGAGGTAAATAATATCCACTTTTTATCGATGGTGAAATTATGCCTTCTTTGAAACCAGGAGGTTGTTGCATCGAAATATGCCGGAGGTACTTTTGTATACCCAAAAACACCATGTTCCACGCGCTTATGCAATGCATCTATAATTTCGGGTGCCGTTTGAAAATCCATATCAGCTACCCACAGCGGAAGTATCTCTTCGTCTTTTGATGTATCCCATTTGTAGGAATTACTTCCCCTGCGAATAACTGTTTTGTCAAAATTATATTTCATTCGCTTTAGATTTTTTCTTCCAGGCTTATCTTGCAGTCACCCGGATTTTGGCAGTTTTTATCAATGATTATTTCACCAATCCCTTTTGCGTTTATACTTCCTCCTTTTGGATTTTTCACACTAAGGATATGGCCGTTTATGTCAGCTTTCAATATTGAATATTCAAAAGCTAAATCACATGTGTCTGCCATCGTACAATTCTCCATAACTAACCCTGTTGCATAACAGAGAGGCTGCGTTCCGGATATTTTACAGTTAATGAGCTTGAGATTCTTAGAATGCCACCCTAAAAATTCGCCGTTAATTTCAGAGTCATAAACCGTTACATTCTCTGTTTCCCAGAATGCGTCTTTTGTATCAAGATGCGCATTGCGAATGACTACATTCTTAGTACCTTGGAAAGAGTAATTCCCTTGCAGGTACAGGTTCTCAATGTCGATATTTTCACCGTTCATGAAAATATAATCACCTCCATGTGCCTGTACATTCCGGAGTTTTATATTCCTGCAATTCCAGATCGTTTCTCCGGCGTTCGGGAGCTTCACATTTTCAAGATATAATCCATCCACTTCACGGAACATTTTCGGAGCTTCTACAAGTGAGTTTATCATATTTACATTTTTTGAATACCATATAGCAGCCCTGCTATAGATGGTAAACAGGCAATCCTCAATGAATACATTGTCATTATGCCAAAAAGGATATTTACTCATAAACTCACACTTGTATGCTTCTATATTGTTACACTGTTTAACGGCAGATTCACCGGGATAAAATTTTATATTTACAAGACGTAAATTGTCTGTAGCAAATAATGGCCTTTCACCTTCGAAAAATGTGTTGCTGATTACTTCTTTTGTTTTTTCCATTCAAGATTTATTTATTAGTTAGTTTATTTATATATATCATTTAGATTGGGCTATAGTAGCTTATGAAACTTGTTGTTTTCTGATTTTCAAAAATTTTCCATAGGTCAGCATACGCCAGGCCCATTCCAATGGACCGAATTGTAATCCGGATAGCCACAGATGACTGTAAGTTATCTGTAAAAGGAATATTACAGCGGCGATCATCTCCACGTATATTAGTCCTAGTGTAGCTCCCAGTGCGAATCCTACTCCGTAGAAAATTATTATACCGAAAACAGATTGCATGATGTAGTTTGTGAGCGCCATTCTGCCGGGAGCTGCCATCGCTCTAAATAAGATATGCTCTTTACGGTGAATATGCCACAGACAGATGGTTGAAATGTATGCCAGGCTAAGCGGGAATACGCTGACGGTATATACAGCCGAGTGGGCGGCTAATCCCAAAGGATGCCCGTTCATCGCACTCCAGGCATAAAGCAAGGAGGCGGGCAGTCCAATAATATATCCATAAAAACGGATGGTTTTCAACAGACTTTTGTTTTTCTCCAAATTGGCATACACGCGGTTCCTTCCGATATATAAGCCAATCAAAAATAATCCCATTACTTTAAATACACGGTTTCCTTCAATAAACTCCTGCATACGGATAAAAGAGCCTGCAATATTAAATTTAAGTATATCCGCATAATTCTGTTTATCCGCGAGCCATACGGGAAAATTTGTCTCCGTTATCCCATATTTGCCATGAAAATATCCGGTTGCCTTTATGACAGGAGCGGCAAGATTCCATCCGTATATCTGTGTAAATCCATCTATAAGAACAGGAAATGCCAATAATACAACAGACCATATCAACAGCTTCTTATCCGGCATATTCCGGAATAAGGTAAGGGCAAATCCCAGAATTGCATAGAGTAAGAGGATATCCCCTGCCCAGATGAACAATAAATGGAAAAGACCGATTAATGTCAGAACAGCCATTCTCCGGTAAAATACATTCAAATTATTACGGTCGTTCCGGGTAGCATTGGAGAGTATAATCGAAAAACCGATTCCAAACAACAGGGAGAAAATGGTATAGAATTTACCGTCAACAAAAATATACAGCAGATATTTCACCGCCGTATCGATGCCGGCCGTGGGCATGGCTGAAGTTACATCCTTGCTTAGAAAGGAATAGAGCGAAAATTCAGGGTAATTGGCAATACAGATTCCAAATAATGCCATTCCTCTTAATGCATCGAGAATTACATACCTTTCTTTGGGTTTTACCGGACTGATTTCAGACATATCTTATTTTACGGTTTCTTGTATTTCAAATGTTTCATTGATCGATTAAAGAAAGACTTCTTCTACTTCTCAATCCAACTGATTATAGATTTGTCGAAAGGATTGACCTTGGGTTCCGCAAATGCTATCCAGTTACCGTTTTCATCGATCATGAATTTCTGAAAATTCCAGGTTACGCCGGCATCTTGTTTTCCGTTCCCGCTTTTTTCTGTCAACCAGGCATACAGCGGGTCGATATCTTCCCCTTTAACTGATACTTTGGCCATCATAGGAAAAGTAACGCCATAATTCAATGAACAAAATTCTTTTATTTCTTCATTGGAGCCGGGTTCCTGCGATCCGAAGTTGTTGGCAGGGAATCCGATGATAACAAATTTTTCTGGACCGTATTTCTCATACAATTCCTGTAGTTGCTTATATTGAGGAGTAAGCCCGCATTTTGAGGCAACATTTACAATGAGTACTTTTTTGCCTTTCAGGCTGGAAAGATCAAAATCTTTTCCCTCTATAGTCTTCACTTTAAAATCATAGAATGACTTATTCTGTGAAAAAACCGTTATTGACATTACCAATACCGTAATTAAGAATATTACTTTCTTCATATAAATAAACTTTGATGTTATTCTTCTATATCTATATATCACCACTTATCATAATGTATCTTCTGCACGTCAAATTTGTTTTTAGCCAGGATGCAGTTTTAATCCTTTCTCCCATGGTTTTCAAAATAGCTTTGTCCAGGATAAAATGAAAAGTACCGGAGCCAGGAATATTAACAGCTCGTTGAACCTTATCATATTATTTAAATGATTAAAAAAACGGATAGTCCTTTACTTCGCTATATTCTTTTTCTAATAAGGTTTTTTCGTCTTGGGTCAATGGATTATTCAGTATTTCATCAATATGGTCGACTGCAAACGAGAAGCTTTTAAAATCTCCGGGAGGAATAATAACGTCCGGTCCGCTCTGAAATGTATATTTGATAGCTGCTATGGCTAATTCTTTATTGGTAGCGGTATCTATAGGTTTACACCATGCTTTCGTATAGTTTGAGGCTTCCCGTTCGGCATTATCTTTCCAATGGCGATGGATAAGCGGTTTTATCGCAAGGACTCCGACTCCTTTAGTTTTCGCCTGTGTGCATAAGGCTGTGCCCATTTTATTGTGCATATTCATCATCCAGTTTACCGGAAACATAACGGTATCGAAATCATATAAATCCATAGCTTTTATGGCAACTTCTTCCGAATGTGCCGTAAAGCCAAGTTTACGGATACGGCCTTCCTGTTTTTCACGTATCATCATTTCCATAACGCCATCAGGGCCGAATGCCTGGTCGATGTCTTTTTGCGTAGACATGGCATGCATCTGATATACATCGAAATAATCAGTATGCAATAGTTTCAGCGATGCCTCAAATTCATGTTCCGCTTCCGTTTTCATCCGCCTGCCGGTCTTACAGGCAAGGTAAATATTTTTACGGTAAGGGATTAGGGAATTTCCCAGCTTCTCCTGTGCGTCTTCATAGCTGGGCGCTACATCAAAATAATTGATGCCACGGTCGACCGCCCATGAGACATAGTTGTCCGATGCAGGCTGTCCATCCCGCATCGATACAATTCCGCCGTAGACAACCGGAAAAATACTAAACCCTGTTTTACCCAGTACCTTTCTCAACCCGTCAGGGTGGGTTTTCGGTTCACTGGCCGATGCTTTAATCCCTTTCCCCATAATCCCTAAAGCGGAGAGCGCTGCCGCTTGAATAAACCTCCTTCTTTCCATCTTATAATGGTATTTTAGATTATAAAAATAATCTTTTGTTTGTTTATCTGTTATACATTGCTATTTAAAGCGAAAAAAGAAAGATTCAAAACGAAATAAACGATATTGACAGTTTTTTAAGGTTGCAAATGAGGTATATGTTAACTCTTATCACAAATATAGAAAATAATTCCTGTTATGAATCGATTTGTAGAACGTATTTACCCTGAACCCATATACTTATCGCGTAAGCAATCCTTTGTCTTATCCTTAAAATAAATTACATTTGTGCCAAATATAAGATGCTATGGATATCTTCGATCCTGTTACATTCTATTATATATTAACATTTGCCATATCGTTTACGGTTACTATACTGGGAGTAATGTTACTCGGATTGCATATTGCTCCCGATAAAGAACTTGACAATTTACGTTTTTCAAGAAACTATCTGGCTATTTCTTACTTCGTTCTGGGAATATCCGGATTTGTGAGTTTCCTCTCGCAACAAGAGACCGAAAATGAGTTGCTAATGGCATCCTGCACCCTGATTATAGCATCATATCAGGCCTTACTGTTTACTTACACCATATTGACTTTAATACAGCCTCTTTATATTAAACGCAAACAAATATTTGTTCAGTTAGGAATCATTACCTTCGTTGCTGTCCTTCTACTTCTTACTTTATTTTCCACTTCGCACTTCATATATAACCTTGTTTTTTATATAGTTGTGGTTGCATATCTTTCCCAGCTTTCTTTTTATACATATTTATTCAGGCTCAAATATAATGTGTGTTTGCGCTCGTTGGAAGAATATTACGACGAGGATGAACATATTCGCCTGAGATGGGTGAATCTTTCCTTTTATGGGGCATTAATAATTGGTGTACTCGCTTTAACATCCTTGTTTCTCAATCTTTATTTTTATATATTGTTTTCAATATTATATACAGCCTATTATGCATATATGGTCAGCCGGTTCTATAATTACCAGATAGATTTTAAATTTGCGATTCCTGTTATCAATCAAAACGAGAAAATAAGTGAAAAAATAAGTGATAAGTGTAACCCTCAATACAAGATAGAAAAAATCGAGAAGTTCAGTTTCATTTTGGATAAATGGGTAGAAGAAAAGAAATTCACCCAAAAAGATATCAGTGTTGATGAAATAGCTGAATCACTTGATGTAAACCATAGTTTTCTTCAATATTATTTCAGAACATACATGCAGACCGATTTTCGTACATGGCGTTCAGAATTGCGCGTCCGTGAAGCACAGTCTATACTCAAAGAAAATCCGGATATATCACTAGAGAAAGTACGTGAACTAGTCGGTTTTAACCACCGTGCAAATTTTCACCAGCAATTTCAAAAAATAACAGGTTTAACCCCTTCCCAATACAAACAACAGCAGAAGCCTGTTTAAATTCCATCTTTTCATAAGTTGTTTTGTTATTTTTTGAATTGTCAAACGAAAAATAACAAGCTATAAAAAGATATTTATTACAAAACAAATAGATTTGTTCTGGATATATCTCAGCCTGTACAGCAAAAGCTATGGTTGTAAATTAACATATATATATCCAGAAAGCCCGAAGCCAGAATAATCTAAAGGAAGAAGGCATGGTATACGTCAATCTGTTGGCGGCCTATTGCAACAGGGAACAAATGAAAGGCGCGATACATCAGGCTTCGCCTGAAAGAATCAGTTATTCTGCTTGAACAGTCAGACTTAACTATCGAAGAAATAGCTGAAAAGGTAGGCTTTGGGACAGTACGCACTTTTCAACGGCAGTTTATGGCCATGTACAATACTTCCCCTACAGACTATAGAAAGATAAAACAGGGGCAGACCGATATTAACTTTAATATTTAACTAATAAAAAAAGAAAACAATGAAAACAAACCAAGAACAAAATTACTCACACAAAGAAGCGAAAGAGGCTTACGAAAAACCGCAAATCGAAGTTATCGAAATGGAAATGGAAAGCAGTATCCTTGCGGGGGGCGGCGGAGACTACAATCCCGGAGGCGGAACCCCATGGTAATGAAAATTTGGAATGTGAAAATAATATCTCAATCAAAAAAATGAAAAAACTACATATTCTATTTGCTGTTAGTGCGATACTGTTTGGATCATGTAGCAATGATGAAATTATCACAGAGCAGCCCGAAAGGAAAGGCTCGGCTCCACAACTTATCGCCACTGTGGAACAAGAAAGTGTAACCACCAAATCAGGTGTAATAGAGGACAACGACTACATACTCGGCGAAAAATTCTATTGGAGCAATGGTGATGCCACCACCGTTCTTTTCAGGAGTCCGAGCATGTCTAATATTTCTCAATATAAAAAAGCGGAATATGCGGCGGAAGTTTCGGCAGGCGTACAGAGCAGCAGCACCGCATTCAATGTTGTCCAAGCTGATATTATCGACAACGGCGAATACACTGTTTATGGTTTTTTCCCTGCTTCGGCATGGAAATTTGTTGGAAATCCTATGATAAACATGCCTGCTAATCAAACTCAAAATGAGGCCAATTCAATGCATCTGGGAGCATATATGGCGATGAAAGCAACAAATAATGTAGCAGTGGATGGCGTCAGCCCCATCAATCTTAGCTACAAGCACCTTGGCTCGGTAATCCGTTTTGCCGTTTGGAACAGTTCCGATAATAATGATCTTAAGTTAGCGAATATCAATGTCAGGTTGAGTTCCGGCAAAGCTGTATTTGCTACCCAGGGCGATTTGCATATCAATGAGACTTCGCTAACCTATTATGCTCTTGATATGATGGTTCCCGCTTTGAGCCTGCAATTAACCGGTGATGCTCAAAATTTTGCAACCAAAGAGGGAAAAAACCAGTGTGAAGGCTACATGGCTGTGCTACCCACAGCCGCGAATGCGTTTGAAAGTTCAGATGACTTGATTATTGAACTATCCTTTACGGACGGAACAAATAACTATCTTACCAGTAAGACATATAATATCGGAACCGACCTCGATTTTCTTTCCAATGGCATAGAGCAGGGCAAAAGTTATTATTTCCAGCTGAAAGTGGATAACAGCGATCTTAATGCAGCAGGGACATCCTACGCCCTTGGCGACTACTGGCCTGACGATGACAACCCCGAAGGAATCGTATTCTGGGTAAAGCCCGGTAGTTTCGGCACACAAGGCAAGGTAGTAGGGCTGGGAGAAATACCCGTCCCTAACTGGATATGGGGTTTGGTCAATGATGAGCAAGCAGCCGGAGTAGCCGGCATTCGTAGCTATACAGCCGGGGTACTGGCAACAAGGAGCATGATCGCCAAATATAAGGGTAATTTGACCACCTTCGATGATGACTATCCTCCGTTCCAATATATTTATATTGTAATAAACGACAGTGACGAGAATGGCCCCTGGTATCTGCCTGCCCGTGATGAATTAAAAATGCTTTTCGCAGGGTATAGCGGCAAGGTTTATGATCCTTGGATGAGTAGCATGCCGGATTTTGATTCGGCAGAGTGTGCAGCAGCTCGCACAGCATTCAATGCAAAGATTACGGCAATAGGCGGAAAGGCTATCGGAGTAACCAACGATTTTTTTTCTGGATTTTATCTGTCTTCAACAGAAGCATCCTCAGATAGATTCTTTTATATTAATTTGCTTGATAGTAGTACCGGCACTAGTCCTAAAGGCAATGCTTGGGGTATGAATTTCCGTTGGATACGGGATTTTTAAGTGTCGAATGAATAAAGATGAAAAGCATGAATTACCAAGTAGCCGGACACAGTTTCCGGCTATCTTTTTCAAACAGTCAATTCCCGGCAAACGGGTTAGGTAACTATCATCCTTTTCTCTTGAATGAAGAGGCGGAAAGTTACCTGTTTCATCTGTCGGTAACAGATAGCTTATCAATGGCATGCGCTTATTCGGAAGTCGGCCGGTTCGATGATGACATAGCATCGACAGCTATATCCAAGTCGGAAGAAGGCAATTTCCGTTTCCGGATAGCCTATCCCGGGAACAACCATTATTGTACGATGGATGTAGATGCCTCTTTTAAAGAAGCACAAGTTCAGTTGCCCGGTGACGAACGACACCGTTTTTTCTGTCTCAATAACTGCCTGATGCTGCTCTATGCCTTTGCGGCTTCCAGTCTCGGCACATTACTGATCCATGCCTCCGTCATTAAGAACAGTAACGAAGGTTTTGTTTTTCTGGGTAAAAGCAGGACAGGGAAAAGTACGCATAGCCGCTTGTGGCTCGACCATATAGAGGGTAGCGAATTGTTGAATGACGATAATCCCGTGATTCGTATTATTGACGGTAAAGCATACATTTTCGGTTCGCCGTGGAGCGGCAAGACACCCTGCTATAAAAGCGAGTCGGTTCCGCTGCGAGGTATTATAAAACTTCGGCAAGCACCTGAAAACCAAATAGAATCGCTATCTTCATTGCAGGCATACGCTGCCGTGCTTCCATCCTGTTCATCTATGCGGTGGGAGGAGCAGGTAGCGACGGGCGTACACTGTTCCGTGGAGAAGTTGATTGCAACCGTAGGATGTTACCACTTGGATTGTCTACCCGACAGCGCTGCCGCCAGACTATGCTACAATACGATACGATGAGGACGGTAACCCTGCCCGACAAAACATTAATGTCCGAAGTTGCCGTCCTGCTTGCCGGAGGCAAACAGGTTACGCTGAAAGTGAAAGGGAACTCGATGCTGCCGTTTATCGTTGGCGGGCTCGACAGTGTGGTATTACAAAAACAAGAGAGTTATCGTCGCGGCGATGTTGTGCTGGCTGAGGTCGGACAAAGCCGGTTTGTGCTGCATCGTATTATCAGGATAGACGGCAATGTTGTTGTTTTAATGGGCGATGGCAATTTGACCGGAACAGAACAATGCGGTTTATCAGCCGTTCACGGACGGGCTATTTTTATTGTACATAATAGCAGGCCTGTCAACTGTGGCAGAGGGCGTATTTGGCGCATGCTGCTACCTGTGAGGAAATATTTATTGGCAATATACAGAAGAATATGAGAACAAAAAAAGGATTGCGCCTGCGTACCATAGGCAGGGAATATATTGTTTCGGGTGAAGGACTGGAACAGGTGGATTTCAACAAATTGATTGCGCTGAACAAATCGGCGGCATATCTCTGGCAGGAAGTCGAAGGGTACGATTTTGAAGTACAAACGCTTACCGGTTTGTTAATAGCAAAATACGATATATCAGACGAGCAGGCGCTTGCGGATGCTGCTGATGTGGCAGACAGTTGGATCAAAGCAGGAATAGCGGAAGAATGATGAATAAAACCGAACAGCAATTATTCGCCTTACTTCGTTCGGGTCTGTGGGGTAGTCCGGTAGATGCAGATCTGTTCTCTGATATTGTCGATTGGGAAGCCATGCTAAAAATGGCAGCTATGCAAACAGTCACAGGAATAGTATATGATGGTATTGATAAATTGCCAGTGGATAAGCAGCCACCTATACCTTTAATGCGTAAATTGTACCAAACCGTTATGCGTATTGAGCAAAGCCATGAACTGCTGAATAAACAACTGGCAAAGATTGTTTCCAAACTGCAGATGGAAGGTATTAATCCTGTTTTACTGAAGGGGCAGGGTGTGGCGCAAAATTATCCAAACCCATTGCGACGGCAATGTGGGGATATCGACCTGTATGTGGGTAAGGAAAATTGTGAGAAAGCGGTTGAAATTTTGCTTGGCACAGGTGCTAGTCCTGAGAATAAAACAAAAAAGAAAAGTCCCAAACATGAGAGTTTTTATTTGAGAGGAGTAACTATCGAGCTTCACTTTTTAGTGGAAAAATTACATAATCCGTTTGCAAACGCCGAATTCCAAAGATGGACGCAAAAACACCTCAGGGGGAATGAATTACAAACATGGAACCTGAATGGAGTAAATATATCCCTGCCACCTGTCAATTTCAATGCCTTATATATTTTCAACCATGCATATCATCATTTTATAGCAGGAGGTATAGGCCTTCGCCAACTATGCGATTGGGCGATATATCTCTATATTTTTCACGGGCACATAGATAGACAGGAGTTGATGAAAGACCTGAAAGCCCTTGGTTTATTAAAACCGTGGCAAGTTTTCGGCTGTATTGTTGTAGAAGAACTGGGATTACCCAAAGAAGATTTTCCTTTTTATACGGAAAAGTATAAGGGAGACTCACTGCTAGTATTAAGCAAAATTCTTCAAACGGGAAATTTCGGGTATTATAACACGGAGTATGGCAAACACCCGGCCGGATATCTGGCCGGTAAGCTACACTCGCTGTATATCAGGCAGAAATGGATAGGCGGTTGCCTTTCTATTTTTCCAAAAGAGTCATTATTGTTCTATATATATTATTGGGGTAACGGTATAAGCAATATCCTCAAAGGCAGATAAGCAGGATGGGGTTAAAGCAGCACATACACTGGCTCTGGAATGCTACTGAAGGATTACGCTTGCCTATCCTCTTCAATAGTATAACAGGCATATTGCGTGTATGCGTATCCCTGTCATTCGTATGGGTATGCAAACAGCTTATAGATATTGCCAGCCATACCACAGATGGCAGTATCGGGTATTATACAGCTTTGTTGATTGTAATTGTCGCCATAGAATTATCGCTTTCGGCATGGAATAATTACTTGGAAAACAAGAATGACATATGCCTTAAAAACAAGTTGAGGCATAAACTGTTCACGAATGCGATGTTGAGTGCTTGGAGCGGGAAAGAAGGTTTCCACAGCGGAGATATACTCAACCGTATGGAAGAGGATGTACGGCTTGTATCCGAGACATTCTGCAAAATACTTCCTTCTGTGATTGTTGCCTGCTTCCAGCTGTTTGCCGCCTTTCTTTTCCTTACCCGCCTGGATACACAAATGGCTTGGATAATGATTTTTATAATGCCTGTTTTTTTGCTGTTAAGTAAATATTATATGAAAAGAATGAGATATCTCACAAAAGATATACGAACCTCTGAGAGCCGGATACAGTCGCACATACAGGAAAAGATACAGCACAAGGTACTTATACAAACCCTCGGGCAAAATGATATGGTTATAGGTAAACTGGGATTGCTTCAAAATATACTGTATGGGCAATCCCTGAAACGCATTGGCTTCACACTCTTCTCGCGCACACTGGTTATGGCAGGTTTTGCCACAGGATATGTCATTGCATTTCTGTGGGGAGTAAACGGAATCTATGAAGGCTCGGTCCCTTTTGGGGTTATGACTGCTTTCCTGCAATTGGTAGGACAGATACAACGCCCAATGGTCGATCTTGGCGGTTACATTCCATCAATAGCACAATCTGTTGCATCGGCAGAACGGTTGAAAGAGTTAAGCGACATTCCTTTGGAAAAGCAAGGGGTACAATTAACCCTTGATGGAAGTACGGGTATTCGCATCGAAAATATTTCATTTACTTATCCCGGTGGTACCCGGCAGGTAATACAGGGTTTTTCTTTCGATTTTATTCCGGGCAGCCGCACGGCAATTATCGGTGAGACAGGTACGGGCAAAAGCACCCTTATCCGGTTGATCCTTTCCTTGCTTTACCCGCAGAAGGGGAAGATATACATATACAACCGGCAACAGGAGATAGTAATAAGTCCGCTTACCCGTTGCAATATGGTTTATGTACCGCAGGGAAATACATTGCTTAGCGGAACGATACGGGATAATCTCCTGTTGGGTAATCCGGATGCAACGGAAGAAGAATTAAGAAACGTATTAACAACCGCAGTGGCTGAGTTTGTCTATGGCCTGCCTGATGGTATAGATACCGTTTGCGGGGAAAAAGGAGCGGGGCTGAGTGAAGGACAGGCTCAATGCATCTGTATTGCCCGGGGATTGCTTCGTGCCGGCAATATACTGCTTCTGGACGAGTTTAGTTCATCACTGGACAAAGGAACGGAACAGTTGCTGATGGAAAGGCTTATCTCAAAAACGAAAGACAAAACATTAATTTTTATTACCCATCGTGAGACGGTTGCGGAGTATTGCGATTATATAATCCAACTGGGACGGAAAGAAAAATGATTTGACAGTCTCCAAAAAACAATTAAAATCCCAGACCATTTTTCTTCTCCCTTTTTTGAGCAATATTTTGATTCGGCTTTCGCTGTTTATTTTCCGTGTTATCTTCCGGCAGCCTTAGGTTGCTCCAGCTTTCCTTATATTCTGTGTCTGCTTTATTTACTTTCCAGAGGTATAGGTAAGCAAAAGTATCGCCGCCGTACCATTTGACTTTAGCTTTGGTTATATAGCCATTTTCAACCCGTATTTTATCCCGGATACGCATGTCATACTTGCCGTATTTGACAAAATCATCCGGCTTTTACCCGTGATATTTTTGCTTTCGGTTGCCTGAGTGGTTGACAGATATTTGCTAAATTTGCAGTGATTATAAAGGATAGAGGTAATGAAAGAAGAATCCATAATATCAAATTATAACAATTTTGATGAAAATAAAAGGGCGTTTGGTTCAAAAGCCGAGCAGATAGAATTTATTTATACGCAAAAACTGCTCGACCAATATATTAAGCCGTATATGTCTGTTGCTGAGTTAGGCTGCGGGACAGGTTATTATGGCTTCTATTTATCAAAGAAGTGCCAATCCTATCATGGGATTGATATAACTCCCAGACATGTTGAGCAGTTCCAAAAGAAAATCAAAGAACAAGAATTGTCATATTTAAGTGTATCTGTCGGTGATGCCACGGACTTACCTGATATTGCAGACAATACTTTTGATGTCGTTTTAGTTTTTGGGCCAATGTACCATCTCCCGAGAGAAGAAAGGATAAGAGTAATTCAGGAAAGTAAGCGCATTTGTAAGACAAATGGTCTTATAATGTTTGCATATATCAATAAAATTGGCGCATATCTGAGAGGTTGCATTGACGAAAATTTGAAAGCGAACTATCCAAACAAGAAAACGAACGAACTTGTACTCAGTCAAGGTGTTGATGATGTTTTGCCTGATGTCTTTTTCTTTACTATGCCGGAAGAGATAGAGCATGATGTCACAACAAATGGATTGACAGTCATTCAGAATGTGGGGGTGGACTTCACTTTTAACGCTTCTGATATTAATGTCATGGATGATGAAAAATATGCCGCTTGGACGGAAGTTATGGACTATATGTTCCACTGTAATTCTTGTACGGGGGTTAGCAATCACGCAGTTCTTGTATGCCGGAATCTTTTATGAACAACTTGAAATGTATGCTGTATAAACATTATATTTGTATCTTTTTTCCAGTTATCCGAGTGCTTTGAAATATGGTGCAAACCGCAGAAATTAAATAGTTTCCAAATCATTACCCATACTTTTCTTCAAAGTTATACAACTCATTGGTTATTATTGCAAAAGCCCAGTAATCTTTGTTTTTATTTACAATTATGTCCGCAGTCAATTTTTGTCTTTTTATGTCTGCACATGGAAATAAAAAAAGTCTGACTATCTACTGATAATCAGACTCTTTGTCTTTTGTTGGCTTTGCTTGTCTTTCGACATTTCCACCTTTTGGTGGGCGTTGACGGATTTATTTTTAATCAACTAACCCGTATGCTGTCAGCATATTAGCTATGTAGTATTTTTCTCTTTTCACTCGATTTTCACTTTGTTTTGAAAGTGATTATCAGAGGACTTTTCCTCCCTAAGCGATAGTGTAAAGATAGCATTTTTGTTTTTATATTTAATAATCTATTTTGAAATAGTTAAGTATGTCTTTATATTTATCTTGGGCTGTCAGGCAGGTATCAATTAAATAACCATGTGCTTTTTCCCATTCCTGCAACCCACGATAATAAAACCACTTTAAATCTTCATCAATGATAAAGGGTACAATGTTATTAGCCAGACATTCCTTAAAAATAATGAGGCGACCTACACGCCCGTTACCGTCCTGAAACGGGTGTATACATTCAAATTTGTAATGAAACTTAATTATATCTTCAATCGTCTTATCTTTTTTGGAATGATAGCTATTGAGTAATTCTTTCATCGTATTTTGGACTTCCTCGGGTGGGCATGTTTCCATTCCCCCGACCTCGTTAGGCAGTTTTTTATAATCGCCTACCCTGAACCAATCTTTTCGGCTATCCGATGTACTGGATTTAAGTATATAGTGCAATTCTTTTATAAATGATTCAGTAAGTTTTGACTTTGCTTTCTCAATAATCAGGTCGATACAACGGAAATGATTGGATGTTTCTATTATATCATCTACATTAATGGTTTCATTGGTTACTCCTATTGTATTTGTTTCAAAGATATAGCGGGTCTGTTCCTCGGTCAGCTTACTTCCTTCTATACGATTGGAATTGTAGGTTAAGTCAATTTGTGTACGATGATAGATCCCCCCTTTCAACTTCATATCCTTTTGTTCTTTAAGGATATTGAGCAAAGGATTATCACTGAATAAACTACTACTTTTCTGTGGTAAAAGGGCATCTTCTGGAATATTCCATGTTTTACCTGTTAAGAAAGCTCCTTTTATTCTTCCTGTCGCACAATAGTTGCGAATAGTTCTTTCAGGTACACCCCATTTCTGCGCAAACTGACTGACTGATAAATATTGCATAAAGTATATAAATTGCTGTTATCGGCAAATTTCACTTGAAATAAGCTTCAAATATAGCCACTTTTGCCGATATAGGCAAGAGCCTTGTTAGCAGAAAATGAATTATAAGATAATTTATCCAATAGTGAACTGAAAGAATCTCAATAAAAAATTCAATATCTAATAAAGAAATTGCGGAGATAGTGGAATAATTATTTTCCATATTTTCTAAAGGCCGTAATAATCTGATAAATGCCTACACTCACAAAGATACGAGATAGCAATACTATTAAATCAACAACCCAATTTTCTTTTAGTCCATCTAATTTTAGAATAGGATAAGTAGAGAGATATGAAATAAAATATTCAGCATTAAATCTTATTGCTTCAAATGTATCTTCAAGTGAAGCATCTGTAGTCCAATGAAATAAGGGCTCTTTCATTTGGAAATTAAGACACAAAAATGCTATTAGAGCACAAGTTAATGTGAAAAATATTCCTCTAATCCAACTGATTCCATTGTTGTTTGATAAATAATTAATGTACAATAAGATTTTGTCCCATCCCCAATTCAATTCTTTTCTATGATAGTACATCTCTTTAGACTTATAGAGTAAAGCATAATACCGATTGCCCATCTTTTCCATCGCAAGTTTTAGTTGCCGATAAGAATCTCTGAAATATAAATTATCATTAATTTTATCTTCTATTGGAACTTCATGGAAAATCCAGTGAGCGTTGCCCCCTCGTGCCAAATCTAAATTGACCCCTGAAAAAAC
>NZ_JBHSGN010000014.1:0-10610 GCF_042654545.1 Dysgonomonas termitidis | reverse complement strand
GGAAGCTTTATTGGAATGATAATACTTCCGTATTTGAGTTATTAGTCGCTGCCGCAGACAGAAGCCCGTCTGGTGTCAGTTGATTTATGGCGTCTTATTAATCGCATGAAGACGTTCTCACGATGACATATATCATATTCTTCCCATTTATCGGGGAGTGTAAACGACGCCAACACAGGCTTGTAACCGAACATGTAGAGAAATCATAAAAAGAAAATATGCGCCTGTAAATCCATGATTACCTATAGACTATAAATGTATCAGTCAACAATGCTATTTCAGTCTAAGAACGCTTGGAGGAGGTTTAGTCGGAAAGACATTCAAATAGTCACAAAATAGCCATTATTTTTTACTGTCGCCCACTAGGGGATAATCTCTGATTTCCGTAACGAGATATGCCAACTCGTTTTCAGGTAGCAAGGCTTAAGTAAATTGTAAGAGATGCTTTTCATAATCAATTATAATAAGTCCTTAAATCCTAATTAAAACTGTTTAAAATGAGAAAGAAACTAGCCAAAGAAAGAAATTCATGTAAACTATCAATAAGATTGCAAATCTCATTTTACTTCCAAATATGAATGAATTATTTTCACTTAAGCTTTAATAAAAAAACAGCCGGGAAAAATTATATCTGTGCGAAAATAATTTACCTTTGCTTAGCCTTAACAGTCTAAGGATTATATGAAATAATGTATATATGAACTTTAAAATAATGCTGCAAAGTATAGAACCGAAACCATGTATCCCAATCAATTACCAGTATCCACTGTCTGCCGCATTGTACCGTGTCATTGCCAAAGGGGATGCCCGTTACGCCGCTTTTCTACACGAAACAGGCTATGGTAAGGGATTCAAGTTTTTTACATTCAGTCAAATCGATTGTCCTTTTAATATAAACAGGGAAGAAAAGTACATGAAATTGCAAGGTAATGAGCTTTCATTCAGTATATCATTCCACTTGCCACTTGCCATGGAGAGTTTTATTAAAGGCTTATTTCAGTCTGAAAGAATAGATATAGCCGACAAGAAGTCACGGGCAAGTTTTATGGTTAAATCGGTTGAGCGCCTTCCGGATCCATTACAAACCCGCAAAGAAAACGAAATCGTCAGTGTCATACTGAAACCGAATTCAATGATTGTGGCAGGAATACCAGCGGAAAATGGAAAATATGAATACCTCTCGCCGGATGATCAGCGCTTTACCGAAAGCCTGATTTATAACTGGCGTAGTAAAATTGCAACCTGCTATGATGAAAATACAGCGCAATCAGCAATTTTACTTCTGGAGATTTTACCCATAAAGCTAGCTTTTAAACCACGTTTAATTACTATTAAGGCAGGCACTCCGAATGAGTCGCAAGTTAGAGGATGGCTAAATTTTGAATTAAAAGTCACTGCGGAAAAACGGTTTGTAGAGTTGCTGCTGAACGCTGGTGCGGGATTGTATAATGCGATGGGATGCGGGAGTGGGGAGGTAAAATTGCTTAAAAATAGCATTAACAATATATGAAACAGATCTATAATTCAATTAATTATGAGTGGTTAACAAAACCTACAGGAGATCCCTTTGTAGATATAGGCGGGTTTGTGATAGAATATTTACAAGAAAAAAGTCCTGATAAATCTATTATGGATTTGATTGAAGAAGTAACCCATATTTACGTAAATAAATGGGATAATAATTTACATTCGTTTTTTCTCAATTCAACAATAACGCATAATAAAAATAAAGGACAAAAAGGAATTGAAAAGACACTTGCTTTTTATAAGGGATTGATTGAAGAAGAAAATGCGATGGATGGTTTTTGCCGGATAACTGGACAAAAAGGGAAAGTATTTTCTGCCGGAAGAGATAATCATATTATGTCTGGTTCGGGAGCTTTGATTAATTTCCACCACGGCTTTGAAGGCGGGATTATGCTGTCGAAAGAAGCCTTGATTAGAATGTTGTTTGTTCCACTGGGAGTTGAACAGTTAGGTGATAAAGTAGTCATTGTATTTAGTAACAATCAATATGTTAGCCATTATTTTGTGCAAAAGAATCTGGAACAGAATTTAAGAGATATTTCTGCGGGAATTTCAAAATCAATCTTAAAATCTGATTTTTCTAATCCTGCGAATGCTTTGTTCGATTATGCGAATCAATGTATCGAAAATGTAAAATCTGCAACTATTAATGAGGAAACAAGGCGTAGTAATACGAAAGGAATAACCTTGAATTTATTTCACTTTACTAATTACCAAGCAAAACCAACCATTGATTTATACACGTTGCCGGCTGTTGTGTTTTCGTTTTATGCGGAATGTATTCGTTGGTATAAAAAAGATTGGATGAATTTCACAATAGCAAATTATCGAAAATTTGAAAATTATGCAGGAGCAGTATATGATGAAGAAAATCAAACATATTCAGAAAAAGTAACAGAATTTATTGTTATTTCGAAGAAAAAAGTGTTGGATTTACGGCAATTTGACAGGTTAAATTTTAATCTGTCTACTGCAGGTGAAAGAGTTGTTGTAGATAAAAAGACTAAATCCCAAAGTGATTGTTACATTTTTAGTAAAACCGAGTTTGATTATTGGAAACAGAGCAAATTTTATAAAGAATGGAAAAAAGAAAATGAAAGTTTTGGCATTGAAAATAAAACAATAAAAGAAACGGTAACATTGGTATATAAGAAAGATGGTTTTGTCAAAAAATGGGTAAACTTAATTTACAATAACTTGCTAAAAGAGAAGTCAATTCTACCTGAAATTTTAAAATGGAATGAAAAACATTCTTTCAATTTTGAGATAACAAAAAAATATCAAATACATATAATGAATATGAATAGTGAAACATTAAAACAAATTGAACGAATTTCGGATTATATTATTTCAGATAGAGAAAATTTGAAAAAGAATATCCGAAGTTTGAAAACTGCCAAATATGGTAGCGAAATCAGGTCTTTTTTAATTCGTCAAATTGACAAGAACTATAAAGAGGGAAATGAAAAGCTTATTTCCTTAAATGATTATGTAACATATCTTTTCCCTGAAGGACGAAATTGGTCAGAGGTAAGAGACTTGTTATTGATTTGTATTTATCAAAAACTTCACGAAAATAACATTTCGATTTATGAAGAAAATGAAGAAGATGATGAAACTATTGACGAAATTGTAGTAACAGAAAATTAATTTTAAAATACAAAAATATGATTACACAAGGATTTATTCTTATTGACGAAGATGGTGTCGCCTTAAATAATTCAGGCACAATATCTGTCGCAGGCACTGGAAACAGAGTGCAGACAAAAAAAGTCACTAAACATGGACAAGATTATGTTTATGTTTCAGGTCAGGCGTGGAGATATTGGTGGCGAGATACTTTGCAGAAACACTTCGCTTGGAAGTTATCTCCACTGATTAAGCAGGAAAAACAGAATGTCATTTTTACAGAAGCAAATCCTGTTGATTTTGCCGATGATGACATTTTTGGCTATATGCGAGCAAATAAAGAGCCTGAATTGGATAAAGATGGAATTGAAAAGAAAAATAACAAAGGAGTGGTTAAAACGAAAGATGCTTCTGTAACAAGAATTTCTCCACTTAAAAATTCTGTACTTATTTCTACCGGTTCTACAAAAGTCGCCAAAAATTTTGCAAGTGCTTCAAGACAAAATGATGTTCCTGTTTTGTATGGAAAAGAAGAATATTCCGCCATAATGAAAGGAATGTTTTCTATTGACTTGGAACAAGTCGGAACTTTTTCTAATTACAACAAATCGGGTTTTAAAAACATTACCAAGCAAGTAGGCGAGTTGTTGGCTAAAACTGATGGAGTACAAAAAATACAAGACCCATTTGTAAAGGATAAAAACAAACAACCTGAAAATTTAATCCGATTATCAAAGCAAATACGAGAAAAGCGTGTTGTAGATACAATTTGTGCTTTAAAATTTATTTCGGGTGGTGCAATGCAAACAAGCAATATGGGTGATGTAACACCTAAATTTATCGTGTTGGCAACTACTACAACAGGAAATCACCCTTTTTCTCATATTGTAAAATCAGATCCAATAAATAACACGCAAACTATACTCAACATAGAAGGTCTTAAAGAAGTTTTAAACGATTATAAAGATCAATTTAAAGGCATAATTTTTATTGGAAAACGCAGCGGATTTTTGGACGAATACAATAGCGAGCTAAAGCAATTGGAAGCGGAGTTTTCCAATGTCAAAGTTCTAACGATTAATCAGGCGATAGATCAATATTGCGAGCAAGTAAAAACTCAAATACCATAAGGTATGGAAGTGTACAAAATAGATATAACAAGTTGGACAGCTAGTTTTCGTTATCCGAACCTGATAAGCGGTATGCAGCCAACATTGGAAGTACCACCTATCAGTACGATACTTGGATTGATAAATGCGGCCGCCGGTTTTTATATTGAACATAAGAATCTATGTGTTGCATATTATTTTGAATACGAAATGGAAGGGGAAGATTTGGAAACTATTTATCAAATCAGCGGAAAAGATGGAAAACCAACAAATGAAGCCAAATCGAATGTAATAACCCGTAAATTTCTATTTAATAATTTTTTGCGCATATATACGCCTGACAAAAAAATTGCCGGTTATTTTGCTAATCCATATTATCCTGTTTTACTGGGCCGTATGAATGATTTGGCAACAATCGTAAAGGTGTCCGAAAAAGATTGCTTGGCAAGAATGAATGTCGCACAGAAGATATCCGGACAAATTATTCCGTTTGAGTATTATCTGCCAGGGCAAATACAAGCCTTGCCGCAATATTTTTCCAATGAATTTCCGCGAAAAAATTTAGGAACGAGACCCTTTTCTATCATTAACCACAAGATAAATGTTGGTGGAAATATAGAGGTTTATCGTGATAAACTTCCAAGCGGCAAGGAGGTCGATGTGTATTTTCATAAAATAAATATGGATAATTAATGGTATTGTTAGCCAAATCAAGGGATATTAAACGGAATATTCCTGCAAGAACACTTCGGGAACATATTGACGATTGTATGTTGATTTGGAGTTTTCTGCAAAAAGCGTATCCCTGTGCAGCCGAAGTTTCTGCATTGGGAAATCGTTTTTGGGAACTATTGCGATTTTGTGTGATTTGCCACGATTTAGGAAAAGCACATAATGAATTTCAGAAACTGTTAAGCGGTGTTACTAATCAGTGGAATAATCAACGACACGAATTTTTTTCTGTTCCATTTGTTGATACTTTGCCTCAAATAGATAAAAATACGCTAAAATTACTTTGTTTGGCTGTCGTCGGACACCACAAAGATTTAGAGCAACTTCGCAATTATTTGAACATATATGACGATGGTAACTATTTTGGACAATTAGCGGGTAGCGAAAAAATAAGTTTTGAAGATGCTTTTCTGCAAAATATAGAAATTCAGGAAGTTAAAGATTTGCTTAATGGCTATAATTACCCTGTTAATCAGGTAGTTCCAACTTCCGTTTATGGGTTGATACATAGTTATAATAACACGCCATATCGACTGTTTCATTCCGATTATTTTGCCTTAATGATGCTGTTTGGTGCATTGAAATGGTGCGACCATTTAGGCTCAGCCCAAATTACAAATATAAATTTGATTGAAAATAAAGATTTTGATTTTTTGCAGAAGCAACGAATGGCTTTACAGGCAGAAGGGTATGACTTTTATGAACACCAGAAAATCTGCGCCAAAACCAAAGAAAATGTAATATTATCTGCGCCAACAGGTGCAGGCAAAACGGAAAGTGCTTTTCTGTGGCTAAAATCACAAATGGAAAATACCGAAAATCAAGGTAGAGTTTTTTATGTGCTTCCATTTACCGCTTCTATCAATGCTATGTATGAAAGATTGAACAAGATAATTGGCAAAGAGTCAGAGAAAGTTGGAATGTTGCACGGAAAACTGAACGACTATTTGAACAATTATTTTGAAAATTTACAATATGATGTTGATGTGAAAAAACTCAAAATTCACGAATTACAGGAAAAATATAAAAGTATTATCACACCAATTAAAATTACTACGCCGTTTCAGTTGCTTAAACATTTGTTTGGCTTAAAAGGATATGAGCAGGGCATTTTTGAAATGAGTGGCTGTTATTTGATATTTGACGAAATACACGCTTATAGCCCTGATGTTTTTGCTCAAATTAAAGTATTACTTGAATTTGCGACACGACATTTGAAAGCCAAAGTGATGATTATGACAGCAACAATGCCAAAATTCTTACGCAAAGAATTGGAAGAAGGTTTGGGCATTTACGTGCCGGTTAAGGCGACACAGGGATTATACGACCAATTTCGCCGTCACTGTGTTGTCTTGCACGATGGACTCTTAAGTGAATCGCATGATGCAATAAAAGCTTCATTAAAAGATGGCAAAAAAGTTTTGGTGGTCTGTAATACTGTTAAATCTGCACAACAAGCATTTTTGCGATTAAAAGATTGTGTTGAAAACGAAAATGCAGTTTTATTGCACGGCTCTTTTACGGGCAAAGACCGAGCAATCAAAGAAAAAGAATTGATGCAAGATAATGTTTGTTTGCTCGTTGGTACACAAGCCATTGAAGTAAGTTTGGATATTGATTATGACATTATATACACCGAACCTGCACCGATTGATGCTCTGATTCAGCGTTTTGGTCGTGTGAATAGAAAGCGTATAAAAGGAATTTGCGAATGTGTTGTTTTTCGCAAAAGTAATGAAAATGACAAATATATTTATCTCTCTCAAACAGTCGAAAAAACAATACAGGCATTTGATAAAATTATAAAGGATCATAAAGGAGTAATAGATGAATCGTTGTTGCAAAATGCGATTGATTATGTGTATGACGATTGGACAGAAAAAGAAAGAGAAGAATTTGAGCGAAAGTATAATTATTTGAGTGAAGCATTACAACTATTATCGCCTATGTTTGACAATAAATATACTGAAGAAGATTTTTATCGTCAATTTGATGGCATAAAGATATTACCGCAGTCAGAAAAATCGAAATTTGAGCAATATCTAGACAAAGGAGATTTTATTAATTCCGAAAGTTTGCAAGTACAAATTAATAAAGGCAGGTTTGTCAGGTGGTTAAAAAGCCAAAATCTCAGAAAAGAAATATATGCGTTTCAAAACAAACAAAAATTAATGCAAATCCCATATTTTATGACAAACAAGAAATATAGCTCTGAATTAGGATTGTTAGTTGATGATGAAGAACCTTGGAAAACATCCGAAATTTTGTGAAAGATGAATATTACAGCCACCCTAATCAATCTTTACCATGTATGCAAACGTGAATGCTGGCTACATGCCAACGGTATTAACATGGAACATACCAGCGACATTGTGTATGACGGAAAACTGCTCCACGAAACCAGTTATACCGACCGGGCAAAAAAGTATAATGAAATTGACATTGCTGCAAAATTTAAGGGTGTCGATTTGTTTGGCAAGATCGATTTCTATGATGCCAGGGAAAAAGTTATCCATGAAACCAAACGTAGTGACAAGGCGGAAACTGCACATGAATGGCAAGTGAAATTTTATATGTGGTTGTTACTTCTGAACGGAGCAGGGGACGTGAGTGCAATCCTCGAATACCCGCAACTGAGGCAGACAACCCAAATCGAATTAACAGAATCTGATATTAAAGCACTAGAAAATATGGTAACAGAAATCATATCCTTAAAAAACGACGGGAATTGCCCTCCGGTTATTCACAAACCCATCTGTAAAAGCTGCTCATATTATGAACTTTGTTATATCGACGAAGAATGAAAAAGACCTATTACCTTTTCAATCCCGGCCGGCTGAGCCGCAAAGACAATACCCTGAAATTTACACCTGTCGATGAGAATGGTGTGGAAGGTTCTCCAAAATATATTCCTATAGAGGGTGTTTCCGACTTTTTCTGCTTTGGGAGTCTGGATGCCAATAGCGCATTATATAATTTTCTGGGAAAGGCCGGAATTGCAGTACATTTCTTTGATTATTACGAGCACTACACAGGTTCATTCGCTCCAAAAGAATATCTGTTGGCGGGTAAAATGCAGATTGAACAGACTAAACGTTATATCGACCGGAAAAAACGTCTCGAAATAGCAAAAAAGTTTGTATCCGGAGCAGCCTTTAATATGACCAAGAACTTACGTTATTATATTAACCGGGATAAAGACCTTACTCCAGTTTTAGAGACTATAGAGCAATATGCCCAACATATAGACAATACTTCAGCAATCGATGAACTGATGGGTATAGAGGGAAATATCCGGCAAGCATATTATACAGCTTTTGATGGTATTATTTCAACAGGCTTTCAAATGGAGAACCGTAGTAAACGACCGCCGCAAAACGAAATTAACGCAATGATCTCGTTCGGAAATATGCTTTGTTACACACTCTGCTTAAGTCAGATTTATCATACGCAATTAAATCCTACTATCAGTTTTTTGCATGAGCCGGGCTACCGGAGATATTCATTAGCACTGGATATCGCTGAAATTTTCAAGCCTGTACTGGTAGATCGCCTTATTTTTCGTTTGCTGAACAAGAAGGAGATCCAGGCCAGGGATTTTGATCATCAGGTGAATAGTTGCCTGCTAAAGGAACCGGGCCGGAAGACATTTGTCAAAGCTTGGGAAGAGCGGATAAATGAAACATTCAGGCATCCTGTGCTAAAACGCCATGTGAGCTATAAGCACTTGGTAAAGCTGGAATGTTACAAGTTAACAAAGCACATATTAGGAATGGAAGAGTATAAACCGTTTAAAGCACGCTGGTAGTCAGGCTATGTATGTGATTCTGGTATATGACGTTGGAGAAAAACGGGTAGGTAAAATGTTGAAACTTTGCCGTAAATATCTTCATTGGATACAGAACTCAGTATTCGAAGGGGAAATTACGGAAGTGAAATTGAAAGAACTCCTGTCCAAAGCCCGGGCAATTATGACACTGGAGGAAGACAGCGTACTGGTATTTAAAAGCCGGGATGAAAAATGGCTTGAAAAGGAGATTGTAGGACAGGAAAGAAATACCTTGGATAACTTTATCTGAATATACTTTTTGTTGTCGGTATGTGTGAAAAATGAGTTCTTTGACATCTTGGTGAACATATAAATTAGGAAATAAACTGATAATTAACAGGATACCCTATTAGTCGGTCTCCCGTATTTTTCCGGTTATTGCCGACCGACTAATTTGACAGAAAAATCCTGCATGAAAATCCTCGTTTTAACTACTTAAAATGTATATTTGTATGCCGTTTTAGTACGGCTTTTAATTGAACTTTTGGTAGTATTGAAAGGTGGAAACCAACCTTTTATTTTATACATATTTTAAATCTTTTAATTGAACTTTTGGTAGTATTGAAATAATATTATGGAATCTATACAGGAGAGAATCATAAAACTTTTAATTGAACTTTTGGTAGTATTGAAATGTGTTACTTCAAAGCTTTTTTATTCCTAACCATTACTTTTAATTGAACTTTTGGTAGTATTGAAATTTATTATTTTTATTGTAGCTTTGTGCAGTGACGGACTTTTAATTGAACTTTTGGTAGTATTGAAATATAATGTCGGACATGGCGTGTTTAAATCTTTCGGTTCTTTTAATTGAACTTTTGGTAGTATTGAAACGCGAATACATATTGCACTATATCAAGCAGTCAGACAACTTTTAATTGATCTTTTGGTAGTATTGAGATGTATAAGCCGATGATTGTCGAAGTAGTTCCGCACCCTTTTAATTGAATTTCGGTAGCGTTGTATTGAAATGCGTTTGAGCGAATTGTATCGCTAAACCCTAATGAAATATGCCCCATATTTATGATAAAGGTGGGAAATTCCACTTTTGCTGAAAATCAAAAAGTTAACAACATATTTATTCTGACTGGGAAAGTAATCCCAATGCCTACCGATAGTTGAAAAATTCTGGAGAGAACACAAACATGTATTAGATTCAATAAGAAATTCGGCTGTACTATCTATGCTTCTGGATACAAGCTACATAACGTCTGACGGAAAAGAAACCCTATGCTCGTTAAGAGCATAAAAATTATACTGCGTACAATATACTAAATGAAAGTTACGAATATTTATATCTACCCAAAATTGGGCAGATGTTCAGTATCAAACAGTTACTTAACGAAAAAAAATGAAGAATAAATATTTTGAATTATCCGAAATACAAGTATTCTACTTAAGACAGGTACAGTATTAAGCTAAGAAAAAACATTAACCACCATTGAGAAGACTCCGGAGTAAAAATCCACTCTCAATTCAAAGATGAAATATTGCTGCTTATCATGAACTTTCTCACAGAGCATGTTGAGGCTGAAAGCAGCAACTCCGGATATTGAAGGGTGGGAACGAACATCTGAATAACGAAGGGAAAGCTCTCCCCCCTAATCCGTCAGTCCGTCCAGCTTACTGACTGCTTCCCGCTTGTTCTTATCTATGACTTTGGCATATATCTGTGTCGTCTTCATATCGGCATGTCCCAATAGCTTGCTCACTGTCTCGATAGGTACGCCCAGGGACAGCAAAAGGGTAGCGTTTGTGTGCCTGGCGACATGGAAGGTCACGCG
>NZ_JBHSGN010000013.1:0-2974 GCF_042654545.1 Dysgonomonas termitidis | reverse complement strand
GTCATCATCACCAGTTCAACCCACTTTAAGCGGTAACAACCTGTCTTTTCATCATAATGGGGGCGGCTGAACTGTCCTTTCTCCAGCCGCTTGTGATAGATAACGTAACCCCCGCTTTCCCAATGTAGCAATTTCAGCGTTCGCCGGCTGCGGCTAAGAAAGATAAAAACTTCGCCGCTGGCCGGGTCATGCCGCATAACAGAGGCGACGATTCCCGGCAGCGTGTCAAAGCCTTTGCGCATGTCGCAGGCACTCGAATATAAGTAATACTTATCCGTTTCTCCCAGGCTGAACATCAGACTTTAAGTTTTAGCAGTTCGGCCAGCTGGCCCATTCCGATGCCCGGCTCAGCCGGAAGGGCCAGTACCACCCCGTTCGGGTAGCGCACCTCTATACCCCGGACAACTTCGCCGGAGGGCGTATCTACTATCCTGACAGGTACCAGACGGCAGGGCTCCGGTTCTGCTGCCGGCTCCGCCGGTGCTCCCTCTGCATGCAAGGCGTCGTAGCGGTGCTTCCACTTATAGAATGTATGCTTGGACATGCCCAAGCCTCTGTACCACGCTTCTGCTCCACGTCTACTTGTATAAAAACTTTCTATCATGGCAAAGCCTTCGGCTTCGCTCAACATCACACCTCGCTCATATTCGTTCGCTTCCATAGGTTTTTTCCTCAAAGGTAAGGACTCGCGTACGGCTTTGCAAGACGCGGTTACCCGAACTATTACTCTGAGTATAAGTTTTACCTTCTTTTTTCATCATAGAGATAAGGGCTGTTGCACGCCTGTTATTTTGATTATGAAGCGCCTTATCCTGATTGGTTTTAACACTTCGTCTAATGGCTTTGTCATGGTTGTTTAATAGATTCTCAGGTTTACCCAGCTTTGTTCCACTATCTTTCTTGGCTTTTAATGATTGTCTTGTACGCTCGGATATTAATTTTGCTTCATACTCCGCAATGGAGCTGATGATGTGTAGAATCAAACGATTTGCTTGGGGAAAATCGCAAAAGACAATCTCTACATCACTTTCCAATAGCCGACTGGTAAAAGCCACATTCCTTGATAAACGATCAAGTTTAGCGCAAATTAGGATGGAATTACTTTGACGACATAATACAAGTGCAGCCATGAGCTTGGGACGGTCACTACGTTTTCCTGTCTCGGTTTCTATATATTCCTCAAGAATAGAGGCACCTTTTAAGTAGGTCTCTATTATCTCTCGTTGTGCTGCTATACCAAGCCCACTTACTTCTTGTTTCTTTGTACTCTGTCTGAGATATGCAATATAAGTTTTAGTCTCTTCTTCTGCCATTTTACATAAACTAAACGGTCGTCTAACTTGCGTTATAGACTTCCGTAAAATATAACAGGTCAAAGATAAAGACCTTCAAATGAGGTTACAAGATGTAGAAAACCGAATGCTTACGGTGCTGTTTCCGATAATTTTGATGAACGGATCGGGCAAAAGATATTCCATGCGGAAATTGTTATTGATAATGCTGCGGTGGTTGCCGAAACAAAAGCATATCAAAAAATTCCTGTCCTGACCGATTTTATGAATGAAGAAGGTATCGATACGATGGAACAGGAGATCCGGGCCAATTACGATCGTGTCAGGGAAGAGGCTAAGCTGATTGTGGAAAGGGAAATAAAACGGATAAAAGAGGATGATAATTTAAAACATCTGATCAAGGATTAATTTGAATAATATGGATTATACGTTATATACAATAAAAGGACATGGGGTTATTGGATAAACGTGAATAAATCTTATCCCAGCGATAAATATCCGGGCTGAAATAACCGGAGTCCGCTTGCCTGTCTTACCTTTGTGCTTAGACGATCATGAATTAACACCGGCAGGCCCGCCGGCCGGATTTCCGGACTGTGCGCCGGTCTTCAGGGACAAATTACAGAGAGGTTCACAAATAATATATGATACCAATAACGCATTAAATTATGGCCACATTAAAGTTTATCCTGCGCAAGTCCGTCAGCGGAGCGCGCTGCAAGGGCAGCCTGTGCCTTCGCCTGATCCACAGCCGCAAGGTCAAAGTCATCACCAGCCCTTTCCGGCTTTACCCCCACGAATGGGACGAGGTCAGGCAAAGGGTACATCTTCCTGAAGAAGACTCCCCGCGCTACCCTTACCTGTGCAAGGTAACCGAAAGCCTTTGCGCTTACGGCGAACAATTCGAAGAAGCGGCCGGGCGGCTGGAGAAATCGGGGCGTTATACCGTTGATGACATCCTTTGCAGCTACCATAGAGAGTATAACCCGGTCAACCTTTCCGGCTTTGCCGAACTGCAGGCCAGGAACCTGCTGCGTGCCGGCCAGGAACGTACCGCCCGTGCTTACCGCACCGTCAGCCGCGGGCTTATCACCTTCAATAAGGGGCGTGATATCCCCCTGAGCCAGATCAACGCCTGTATGATGAAAGAGTTCGAGTCCTACCTCAAGGAGCGGGGCAAGGCCATGAATACGATCTCTTACTATATGCGCATGCTGCGTGCCATCTACTGGAAGGCGGTCAAGGAAAAACTGATCGATGCCCGGCGTGAGAATCCTTTTGACCATGTTTTCACGGGCTTCCAGAAAACCCGTAAGCGGGCATTGGATCTGGAAAGCCTTCGCGCGCTGAACAGCCTGGACTTTTCGGCTATACTGGAACAGCAGACCCTCCGGAAGGCGGATACCTGTGAGCCTGCGGAAGGATCGTCACCGTTAGATAGCGGCCTTTATACTTCGTGGCGCTACTTTTTCTTTTGCTTCCATGCCCGGGGGATGAGCTTTGTGGATATGGCCTACCTGCGCAAGGAGAATATCCGCCAGGGGGTGATCAGCTACTACCGCAAGAAGACGGGCCAGAAGATCGAGGTGACGGTCACCGCCCCGTTACAGCGCATCATCGACAGCTTCAGCGGCGAGGTACGCTACAGCCCCTACCTTTTCCCAGTCATCCGGGATACGGAT
>NZ_JBHSGN010000012.1:0-42392 GCF_042654545.1 Dysgonomonas termitidis | reverse complement strand
TTTCATTTGGGGATATACTTTTGATAAAATTTACAATCTATAAATAGCAACTTAAATTAAGTAGTTGAAAAGATCAGTATATAATTGTATTGGGATAGAATCTAACATATATATTGCACGTAAAAAGTATCGTACTTATTTTGGAGTTATCAGCCGGCAGTGTTTATATTGATATAAAAGATAGATATACAATACAAATCCGAAAGGAAGAGCCAAAACCGTTGTTATCTTTTTGGGCGATTCTTTTATAAATTGCGTGTTTTTACAAATAATGCTCGAACTTACATAATGTATAACCTCGATGAATCTTCGTATACGTGAAGGGTGGTGTATCATCGATTCTTTCCGGATAAAAGCGAATCCACGCGGATTACGGAAATATTGACGATACATATTCATGGAAGATCCATCTGTCTGATAATCAACATAGCACAGGGTCTTATTCATTGTCAATAATTCATATTTCAAATCGATAAGTTCGTATTTATAGGCTAATCCTACATATTTTTCGTCTTTAAAGACCGGATATTCCGGTATACTTTTTATTACAGATGTGCGATATACGAGTTTTTTATCTCCACGGCCTCCCCGCATATAAAAACCGGTAAGTGTGGTTCTCTGAACCGAAAACCCAGTGCCGATTATGTCCCCGTTATATTTTGCATTCAGTCCTATTATTCCTGCGTATTTGTCGGAGCCGTCTTTTAGCCATTTATCAATGATCAGTTCTACCGTGTTATCAGCCAGGTAGTCATCCGAGTCTATACATGTGTTTAATTCGGTATTTATCAGCCGGTAAGCTGTATTATGAGCTCCATGCATTCCTTGGTTTTCCTGATAATGATATTCAATGGTAATTTTATCTTCCGCCATCCAGCTTCTGACTAAAACGGCTGTTGAATCGGTAGAACCATCGTCGATTATTAGCCATTTAAAGTCTGAAGATGTCTGACGCAATAAACTCCTATAACATAATTCCAGAGTATGGGCACGGTTATAGGTAGGGGTAAATACCGTTAATATCGGCTTTCTCTTATATATAGGTCTTGAAGCCATTCTGCATTTCTATTTATATCGAATCCTGCATCTGTAATTTCTTGCATTCGGTTTTTGCGTTCATAGCCTGTTATGCTTTGCAATACTCTTTCTGCCCATTGGCCGGCGGTAAGCTTTAGCGATAAAGATTCTACGAGTTCAGGTATTATTGTACCTTCTTCTGATACGGATGTTGAGTTTATTATCTTCAACCCCGAAGCCTGTGCTTCTAATTGAGCGACGCTTAACCCTTCAAAAAGGGAAGGGAATAAGAATAGATCCATTCCTTGTAACAGATCGGGAATATCGGCCCGGCTTCCCATTATCTTTACTTTATTCTTTAATCCGAGTTGTAATACTTTTTCTTTTACCCTCTTTTGTAATTCGCCTCCACTTCCGACAAGCACGAGTAATGCTGAAGACTCGCAGCGGGCCACTATGGAAAATATATCCAACAGAAAGAGGTGATTTTTTTGATAAGAGAATCTCGATATATTACCTATGACTAATTTGCCTTCCCATCCATAGCTGACCCGTATCTCTTTTCTTTTTACAGGATTAAATACGAAGCGGCAGGTATCTATCGCATTAGGAAATAATATGGCCTTCTCCATTAACGGTTTTCCAAACAGCCATTTAGCAGAACCCTGGCTGCATGTAAAATAATGAGTGAGGTAAGGGCGCATTCTCCATTTTAGTATATTCCTTACAGGAGTCTTTATATCTAAGCCGTGAGGTTCGTTATGTGCGTGTGCTGCAATAAAAGGAAGGCCTCGTCTATGAGCTTCTTTATATATATAATATCCTAATTCGGAACAATGTCCGTGTATTATTTTATATTCGCGGTGCAAATCGAAGAAATCCGATATATACCTTTTATATGATGGTATACGTAATAATTTCAGAGGAGGAAATCTGTATATCCTGCATCCCATTTTTTCTACTTCATCGTCATATGCTCCTTTTTCGGAACGATGCACAATAAAATCGAATATTACCTTAGAACGGTCTATTCTTCGAAGGTAATTGATCACCATAGTTTCGGCTCCCCCTCTGTTGAGAATAGTGAAAAGCATTAATACCCTGATTGGCTTATCTTCCATTGCCCGCGAATTTTAAGTTTTCTTGATTATAACGCTATTTATTCGTACATGACAAGTTCTTCTTTGTCAAAAGCCTCAAATTTCGAATTACTACTCTTAAATTCCGGGACGATGAGTTTCATCATACGCACAGTATCAACTTTCTCCGTTCTTTTTGCGTACTTCATCAGTTTTATTATTTTTATTTTTAGCTCCTTTTCGTCTATTCTATCAGCCTTAGCTATCCGTATCTTTTGATTTTTAGTAATTTGGGTTGATTCGTCATCGGTCAATAATTCTTCATACAGTTTCTCCCCCGGACGCAGGCCTGTATATTCTATTTTTATATCTTCGTCCGGGATAAGTCCCGAAAGTAATATCATTTTGCGGGCAAGGTTGTCAATTTTGACTTGCTCCCCCATATCGAAAACGAAAATTTCTCCGCCCCGGCCCATCGTTGCTGCCTGCAATACCAACCGGCAAGCTTCGGGGATTGTCATAAAATAACGTATCATATCGGGATGAGTGACCGTCACGGGTCCTCCATATGCTATTTGCTGCCTGAACAGGGGAATGACCGAACCATTACTCCCCAGTACATTACCAAAACGGACAGTGATAAACTGGGTATAGAACATATTGTTCATCCCTTGTATGCACAACTCTGCTATGCGTTTAGTAGCCCCCATTATACTAGTGGGATTCACCGCCTTGTCAGTGGATATCATTATAAATTTCTCCACATTATTGAATTGCGAATGGCGTGCAATGTTTATGGTTCCCCCGATATTGGTGAGAACCCCTTCGCAAGGATGCTCTTCTATTACAGGAACATGCTTATATGCTGCTGCGTGAAATACAAGGTTGGGTTTATGTTGCTTGAATATATCTTTGATTCTTGTATCTGAACGGACATCACAGAGTATAAATGTTATACTCTGTTTTGGAAATTTCTTCAGCATTTCAAGTTCTAAATTATGTAAAGGCGTTTCGGCTATATCCAAAAGAATTAATTCCTTCACGCCGAAACCTGCCAGTTGTATCGAAATCTCGCATCCGATAGAGCCTGCCGCGCCCGTTACCAATACAACTTTTTCACTTACTTCACTGGAAACGGCTTTTACATCTATAGTTATTTCATCCCGTTGTAAAAGATCTTCTATCTCTATGTTTTTTATTTGCTGGAGCAGGTTTTGCTTATTCATTAATTGTATTTTGCCACTCATCAGCATTTGTATATTGTGTTCCATGCAACTGTATACGAGTTTATCGGATTCATGATTGAAGTCTGCATTATTGGTAAACACAATATGGGTTATTTTCCGTTTAACGGAAAGTAATAGTTTATCTAAATCTCCGTCCCATGTATAGACTTGGAATCCTGCGACCTGAAATCCTTTTCTCCGGTGTATCCGGCTTAGTATCCCGACTACCTTATACGGAACCTCATCATTGTTATTTATCAGAGAAGCCAGAAGAGGAACATTTTTGTTATCTCCATATATGAGGACATTATTGACTTGTTTGTCATCCCAATTTACTATAGAGTAATATATACTGACTATAAATACCCGGAAAGAGATCATAAAGAATGAGGAGATAAATAAATCTAATATACAGCAGATAAGACTATATTTTACACTTAAGAATTCTTGTTTTATGACAATTAATGAAAGCAGCGAGCATTTGACAATCAATAAAAAGAATATACGGTTCAGTTCCCTAAGCCTCGAAAATCTTATACTTGTTTTATAGACTCTGAATAAAAAGAATAATATAATGGAAATGATGGCAGTCAAAGCCATCATAAACTCCCAATAGGTCATTATCCCGTTTTTCCCCAGTATAAACCAGACAAGCTGTAAAGCACATAGTGTACCGAAAGATGATAAAAATAAATCGATGACAAAAACAATACTCCGGTTGAGATATTGTATACTGCGTAATTTATTTTTATAATTTATGTTGATAGAAAAGAATATTTTTTTTAGTGATAGCATCTTCAAATGAGACTGGTGAAGTGATTTAATTTAGCCTATTTAACATTTTTGCTGGAATTATTAGTTTAAATGTGGCAATTCCGTCAATCCTTACAAGCATTTTGCTATTGTTTTCATTCATACTTAACAATTCTCCGGAAAGCCCTTTCAGGCATCCATTATTGATTAACACATGGTCCCCTTTTTCGAAAGTCTCTACTAAAGTATATTTTACACCACTTTCACATATTAATTTGAAATCGTCTATTTGCTTTTGTGGAACTATAAGCAAGCCTTTACCGTCTATTGCTTTTATGAATGAGATTTTAATTCCATATTCATTAGCGATTGACATGCCTGTATTGAAATCTGTATGTATAAAGACTATATTGGGTATGACAGGCGTCCAGACCTCAGCTTTTCGATCTTTTCGTATACGAATTTCCTTTTGAAACGGAACATAATTCTCTATACCAAGGTGTTCCAACTTTTCTTTTACTGTCCTTTCCTGATTGCGCCTTACCCGGGCGGCAAACCAGACGTTAGATTTGTAATATGACATTTAAGGAATTATTAAATATAAGATAAGAGGTTCGTTATTAACATTCGGAAAGATGCTACCGGAATCTCTTTTTATAGCTTTGTTTAAATCATTGTGCGGCTCTGTTCCTAATGTTTAATTAAAGACGAACAGGGTAATATACATTAATTGTTTCTGGAAATGGGCAAAAGCTTCGCTATTGAAGGATACATAAATATCCTCTCAGGAGATTAATTTAAATTGTATGAAATCCATGAATTAGTACCAATAAATACAATGGGACATTTAGTCGTATTGATACCATTCATCTTTTTGAAAAAAATAAAACGAGATAATTAACATATATATATTAATATCCATTTTATTGATAACTTTTGTTTTAACGTTTTCTATTTTTTCAAAAAATATTAAGCAACAACTGTATAAATAGTTTGTCAAAAAACGAATTTGATTTTAACCGAATCTGCGGCTTTCAGTTAAGAAATTGTTTTTCTTTTTCATTTAATTATATAGCATTTATGAAGCCAAAAATATTAAATAAAACTAATAGGGGATGAGTCAATTTTACAAATAACGGGTCGATTTTACAAATAACAAGTCAAATTTACAGATAACAAGTCAAATTTACAGGTTATGGATGTTTTTCATTTTTTTCAGCTTTGCGAGTTTTTATTGATAGATTTTGCCGGCGGTAAATAGCCGGTGTGCATCCGATATGCTTCCCAAAGGCTCGCTGAAAAGTAGAAATCGAATTAAATCCGGATTTCTCACCTACCTGTAAAATTGATAGATCGGGATCTGATAATAGTATTTTGCAAGCATGTTTCAGGCGAAAGCTATTTATATAATCATAAAAAGTAATGCCTAATGTTTTATGAAAATACTCTGACAGATAGGTACGATTGGTGTTCAATGCTAAGGACAGGTCTTGTAAAGATAGAGAAGTATTTAGCCATGGGCGTTCCTGTTCCATATATACTTCCAAATTATGTATAAACTTGTCATTGAACGGTAATGCCTTTGTTTTCTCTTCCTGAACGGGTATGAATAATTCCTCTTCATGGAATACCGAAACGTGTTTTATTGAAAATTTGTATATAAAAGTCCAAATAATGATGAGAAACAGATAATAGACCGGATATAGCCAGCTATCATTTTCTTTCAGCAGGAGAGCCCACATCAGATACCATACTGCAAATATATATATACGACTACCCGTATCCATTCTATAGTATTGGTGTCAATATTCGACAGGTTATTTCTCAGATTACGGTTGTAACGGTCGGAAATAAAAACAATAAGAAAGAAAATGATAGCAGCAATTATCGTTGTATAGGTAAAGGAAAGTATAAGTATTATCTTATGCTGGGTGATGACAAATATTATTACAAAAAGAATAGTGGGAGCCTGTAGTAAAAAACTTTTTTTAGTATCCATGTAGCTTGGCCTAATGATTTTCAGAAGAAAGGACCCGGCTAGCGGGACAAGGCACAAGTCAACCAATTTTTTGAATACGATGAATGTTTCATTTTCTTGTAGTTCTTCAATCATAAATCCGAACGTTAATGCTATCGGTACAGGTATTATAGCAAATAACCAGAAGAGAGAATTCAGTATTGAACTTTTCGTTCTTTTCGGGTATAAATTCATACACATCATAATACACATCATCATAAATGCCCCGCGCATCATGTGAAGCAGATTTTCTGTAAATGATTGTAAAGAATAGTCCATATGTGTTTTGGTAGTTGCTTTGTTGATATACTTATAGAAGGGAATAAAAAGCATCTAATGATATCTCTTTATCCTTTGTATCTTGATCTCTCAGATTGGAGGCTACAGTTCGCCTTAGCTTTTTATCGTTAATATATAATTCTATATGCTTTACTATATCATCTGTATCTATTTTACAAATCAGTCCTGTGTTACCATGTTCGATGATTGAACAGGCGGTATCGAAATTTGTTGTTACTATCGGTTTATTTAAGAGTGAAGCTTCTATTAAAGACAAACCGAGTCCTTCGAAAAGCGAAGTTTGTATATAAATATCTGCGGCCTTAATATAAGGATATGGATTGTCTGTAAATCCTGTTAAAGTCACGGCATCGGCAATCCCTAGCTTTTCAATCCCATATTCAATATTTTTACGTTCCATACCTTCGCCTATAATATACCAATGCACTTTGTAACCTTTATCTATCAGTTTGCGGCAACTCTGAAGGGCCAGATCCAAGCCTTTGGGTTTTGTCAGGCGAGCTACTGTTACCAGATTTATACAGGTATCGCTGAAAGGCTGCGCAAGCGGTTCCTGGCTCATAGATAATATGAGGTCTTTGTCTACGATATCCTTTATAACCTTTGTATTTATTCCGACACCGATACGAGCCATTGAAACGGTGAAAGAATTACAGCTCTCAGGGGATACCGCAATAACCTTATCGAATGATTTGTAAAATTTATAATCAAATGACGGATTATAACCTGCCTTTATATAATCTGTATTAATCCAGGCATATTTCTTATCCGATACCACTAATTCTGAAACAAAATAAGTGGAGAATCCCTGATTATAAGCAATAGCTATATGAAACTCTTTTTCCAAAACGGGAATATATTTACCGAAGCTTTTCCAAAACAATTGAGAAGCGTGCATATTCTTTCTGTAACTCATTTTCTTTAAAATCCAGAATTTAATTCTTCCCCCAATATATTTTATTTTATTGCCAGCTACAGGAAATTCCCTGGTAAGTACCTTGACTTCTTCAGGAATAAGCTTCTCAAATAGTCCACCTCTACAAAACAATAATACAGATATATCTAAATGGGTATAATCCAGATTGTTTAAAAGCGTTACAAGGCTCTTTTCCGCTCCCCCGCAATGTAAAGATTCAATGACAAACAATATTTGCTTTTTCATCAGATGGTAAATTGTCTTTTAAAAACGATTTGGATTTTTCTATATGTTTTTCAATAATAGAATTTACAATTTTATAATCTATAGTGGTACTGAGATCGAAGTCGGTTTCATTTTTTACTAAGCAATGTTTTAACCCGACTAAATCCAATAAATCTCTCATCCGCGTATTTATTTCTTCGTTCCGGTTAACTACACAGACCTGTTTCCCGAATATCAAAGAAAAAGCGAGCGCATGGAAAGAGTTTGTCAGGATATACTGGGCATGACAGACCAGTGAAAGAAACATGTCCGGGGCGCAATACCATAAATTCTTATCGGCATAGGAGATATTCCGGTTTACTGTGAATATCTTATAATTGTTTGTCCGCGCAATTTTCTTCACTAACTTTTCAATCATTTCATTAGAGTCGAAATCATACACGAGAACATATTTATCTGGAATATAAGTAACAAATGTTTTGATCCAGAATGTTCCCGGAAGCAGGAATACGGGGTCTAATACCTGCGTGGCACTTATTCCTAACTCTTTTAGTATAGATACGCCTGACCTCTCTCTTACAGATACTGCATCCAGCTTCTTAACTTTTTCGTACACAAAAGACTTTATCTCATCTGCTATTTTATCAACTGCAAAACTCGCAGCGTACGATAGCCTGGTCTTATCCTCCGGAGCAAAATCAAGGTAAAAAGCAGCATCTTTTCCATTTGGGAAAAGTGGATTCCATATCTGGTCGCTGCCACAGATGTAAACATCAGCTTGTGGAGGGCTCATTCTCAACTCATTATTTGATTTGTAAATAACGGTATCTACATTTAAATAGCGGGCAGTGAATTTATCAAATGACTTCTTTTTTCTTAGAGAAGTTATCCTTTCGGGAAACTTTGCCAATAAATAAAAATACTTTAAGGGAAACTTTTGGAATCTGGGATTCGATATCATCTTTAAATCAAAATGATTACTCAAATAATCAGGTTTATAATGAATCGCTTGTGATTCATATCCAAGAGTTTGCAAATAGTGCAATAATGCGTATTCTTGCAAGGTCGCGCCGTAGTTATAAACTTCGTGGCAGGTTATTGTTTTTATTCTCATTCGCAGGTGTTTAAAAAGTCCTCAGGTCTTTTCCTCCGATATATTATTTTCTTTGGAATCTTAGCCGTATTTATTTATAAAAAGCTCTATATCAAAAAAGTCTTCTACCCGTTCTTTTATAGTGGTATCCTCCCAGTCCCACCATTTTATTTGATTTAGCCTGTCAATCATGGCTTTGTTATGTTTCATGGAAATGACCCGGGCTGGTACCCCTCCCGCCACTGCATAATCGGGAATGTTCCTTGTTACTACGGCATTTGCCGCTATAGTCACCCCGTTTCCAATGGTCACCCCGGGCAATATATATACCCCCATGCCAATCCAAACATCGTTACCTATTTTTATACCTGTCCTTTGTTTCCTGTTTTCTAATAGGCGGCCTCTTTCCTGCTCTGTTATCAACCCATGCCTGTACAAGCTGGGTATCAGAGGAAAACTGGTAACTTGCATTATGGTATGATAGCCTTCGTCGACTATTAGTTTTACATCATTGGCAAGACTCGAATATTTCCCGACCCAAACTCCGGCAGTCGTCCAGCGCCATATCTTTGCGCTATTATTTATAGTGCGGTGACCTATCGTTGTATATTTATCATCTTCCAACAAAGTATAGTCTGTCTTCTTTAATAAGGTTTGGTAATCTACACCTAATATTTTCCATAATAGAAGGCGTAAGTTAAATAATATGCTGTTCATTTCGTATCTTCTTTAAATATGTTCTTTCTTGTTTATCCATCAGGAACAGATAAACGATGATGAAATATGCGAAAAGGTATAATGAGATCTTGAGAAGGAATACAGGCCATGAAACTTCTTTAGCGTAGACTGTATTTATTACTGTTACTAAAAAGACTAATACCGATATATAAACAACCGGTTTCAGCAGAGCTTTCCTTATAAAGCTGAATGGCTTGAATGAAAATACTTTGGAGTAATACCAATTGGTAAAAAGCATATTGATAAATAATCCTGAAGCAACTGACAGGGTCATACCCATAATTCCATATCTGAATGATAAAAAATAGCCGCAGACAATTACCAACAGTATAATCGATAAAGCCCATATGGCTTTTGCCCTGATTTTACCTTTGGCTTCGAGTACCGAATTGCCGAAACCTTGCAATAGAGGGATCGTGTTTACAAGCATAATTATCAGGGCTATATACCAGGCCTGACTATAAATGTTCCCTACCCAGAGATAAATAAATTCCCGGCCAAAGAGGAAAAATATACTTAAGATAAAAAATAGGATATAGCTATTGATACTGGCAATCTGGACCATTGTCTGAAAAATATCACGATTGGTCTTATGTACCACCATTGCTGTGGCTTTAGGCAACAGCAGATTGTTAATTGCATTGGCAAATGTTCCATAGTATGTTCCCAACATAATACCAACCCCATATACACCTACAGCTATTGTATTGGCATTCATTCCCAGTATTATCTGTCCCGATTGCCATTGAAACTGCTGCGTTATGGCAAGGATGAATATCCAGAAAGAGTAATTTAAGATATCCTTCAATAAAACTTTATTAAATTTAGTAAATGCAAATTTTATAGCTATGGATCTGCTTACATACATGTAAGCCACTGCTATAAAGATGAGATTTACAATAGTATCGATAATAACCAGTGATATGCAATCTCCTCCCAGATACAGTATCCCGACAATCAAGACACTTCGGAAAATGCCTTTGATGATATTTACTCCCCGTGTAAAAACAAAACGTTCATAACCATTGCATATGGCGATGAAAGAGCCTCCGGGAATTGTTATGGCGAGATTAAGTATCAAAAGTGCAACCATAATCTTGCTTTTATGTAATTCAGTTGGTGTAAGTGATTTTGAAAACATTCCGTCCATATTGAAATAGAGTAGGAATCCTGCCAGAACAATGCCGACTGCAATGATAAGATAAGTGGATATTATCGTTGACAAAAAATGCTCCTCTCCTTTTTTATCATTTATCGACCTGTATTTTGCCACATATCTGATGATAGTATTATTAAGTCCAAAATCCATCAGGCATAGGTATGAGACAAAAGAACCTGTTAGAGTATATAACCCGTATTCAGAATCACCCAGGTGTCTGATAATGAAAGGGGTTAGTACTAGTCCCAATATAACAGAGATGAATATATTGGTATAAGACAATAGAACTCCGTATTTGATTTGATTTGTATCTGTATTAAACATATCTATATTCTAAATTATTAACTGATGTACTTTTGTATTCAATAATATTGAAGTACATTTTTTGATAAAGAACTCAATCACTTTAGATCGGGCAATTATATGATATGAAAAAAGATATAAAAACAACAAAAATGAAGTTAAGTATTGGGCTTTATATTTTCGTTAATATTAAAATTGTTTTGCAAATATATGGATATTTTGTTAAAACGAATAACTAATTCAGGGTAAATCATGTCAGAGGATGAAGAAAACAGTTATTAATATGCAATAGACCAAGGTAAAAAGTATGGAGAAATACAGTAAAAAATAAAAAAGAACCAAATAAGTAAAATAAGGATAGTATACAAATTTACTATCCTTATTTTATAATCACATTAAATCAGAAATATTCTGATATAGGTTGTTTTTTACAACACAACCTCTTTGATATAAGTCTTGAACCGGCTTTCTGCCTTGATAATTACCTTTGATACACCTTCAGATGGAATCATTGTAAAAATGTGGTCTGTTTTGCTTGCCCCGATCCAGGTCCTGCCGGGAACAGTATTATCCCCTTTTATGCCAAAGTATGTGAGAGATAATGGATCATAGACGCGGTTTTGTTCATTGTAGCGGGGCATCACTTTGTATGTCTTTCCATTGTCTTCGGAGTAGCTGACTTTCCAGTTTGTATCCCAGTCCCATACATTGACAAGCAATTCATTCGATGCCGGAGCCAGATCAGGCCTTGCTTCACCCGGTTTGAAAACTGAAAATTGATCATCCGGATTTAAGTAATCCCTGTATTCCCATTGTATCTCAGTTCCGTTCACTTTAAAAACTTTGTATCCAAGATTCGTTCCGTCCAGACATACCGGACCTTCCCAGAAGCCACCGCATGCAGCACCTACCATATGTTCTATAATTCCGGCGCCATTATCCATTACCGAATTATAATGTGTATGTCCGCTCAGCAAATGGACATTGGCATATCCGGCCAGTAGCTTATGCAAATCGGCACTATTGCCGTAAGATTCCTGAAATCTGGACATTGAGGGCGCATGGAACATGACTACCAAAGCTTTATCTTTTGATACGTAAGAAAGGTCTTTTTTCACCCAATCGAGTTGTTCTTGTGTAAAGCCAACGCTGTATTTCGTATCGGGGCCTCCTTCAAAAAGAATATTGTCCAGTGCAATATAGTGGACTTGTCCTTTGTTAAAAGAATAGTAAGTAGGGCCATAGTGCCGGATATAAGTTGAATCTGAAGTACGGTCGTTCAGAATAGAAGTCGTAGTCGTTTTCAGATGGTCATGATTGCCGATCGCGTAATATACGGGCTGCTTTAGGACTGAAAAATACATCTTACTTTCATCATGCATATTGGGCGTGTCGAACACAATATCTCCTACTACCATCAAATGGACAGGGTTTAGTTTATTCTTATCTATATTATTTGCCATTTCGGATAAAATGGGTTTCAACAGATTAAGCTCTTTGGTATTTCTTACCTGAGGATCTCCGACTGCGATAAAATAATGATTCTGGTCTGATGCCGGGGACTTTATAAGCTCAAAGTTGATCGCTTTCCTATCCGCTACATTCCTTATATTTATCCAAAACTTAGGGACACTGTTTTCTACAGGGACTGTATATCCTGCCGGCGAGGACAGGTATATAAGCGATGCCGAAGTGTTATATGGCAATATATATTTACCGTCTTTATCTGTCACTGCAAAATTAGTTCCATCTGTTACCACAACATTGGCAACACCCGTTTGAGCGCTACGTACATAACCTTCGTTTGTAATACCCGGATTATTTCCCTTACCGTCCTGAGAATCTATCTGAGCTTCTGACTTATCACACGATGTAATAAACAATGCGATAAGAATTATTAAGAACCTGAATTTATTATATGTCTCCATTTGCATACTTGTTTACATTAATAGTTCGGATTATTCCCCAAAGCGGGATTAATTAGTATTTCCGATGCCGGAATAGGCCATAAATAGTTCTTTTGTGCATCGAAAACACGCTTACTCAACACCCTGTATTTCGATATGTTATTCATCTTGGAGAAATCCGGACAACCATTTTCATCTATCTCCGGAATTCCTCCAAAAAACCAGAGTTGCGAAGTAACGAGTTTCTTACAGTCGGTAACAGACGTAGGAAGCCCGTAATTGGGCCTGTTCATTACAGTTTCTGCAATCTTCCAGCGGATAATGTCATCGTAACGAAGGGCTTCGAATGCAAATTCCATCCGTCTTTCTATCCTTAAAATCCGGCGCAGCTTGCTTTTATCCGTTTCTGTTATTTTCGGATAATTATTCGAAGTGTAAGCCACTTTGTATGCCCGGGCTCGAACCATATTCATAGCGTCCAGAACGGATTGGTCTATATCACCCAGCTCTATTTTGGCTTCGGCATACATCAATAATACATCGGCATATCTCATTATCAGTTTATCATTATTGGCAAAGAAGTCGTCGCCCCAGTCTTCATCTATACCTTTGCGCAGCATCAGTCCATTGTAAGAGGCATACTGGTCTCCCGCTTTGGAATCTTTGTTGGGTACAAACTGTGCTAGATTATAATTCCAGCATTGAGCCGAATCCGGATGTACGGTATAATTATAACCGAAATAGTTAGAATCGAACTCTACGATTGTATAGCTGCATCGGGGATCCCTGTTTTTGAAAGGCTCGTTTGGATTATATAATGGAGATTCGTCAATCGTTTTGCCATCGGTGCATAAAAAAGAGCAGAATAAGTCCCAGGAAGGTTGTGCCGTGGCCGAAGGTGATGTTACATTGCGGCTGAGGTACGGTTTCACTCCATTTGCCGGAATAGCCGAATTGTAGGCAATATCGCGGGGTATGCCAAAGACTGTTTCCTTTGAATTTTTCGTTTTACTTTTGAACAATTCGCCGAAATCGGAATAAAGGCTGTAATAGTTTAGGTCTATACACTTCTTTGTCGCAGTTTTTGCAGTTTCATAATCTTGAAAGAACAACGCAACGCGCGCTTTCATCGCATATGCAGCCCCTTTAGTAGCTCTTTTGACTTCGGAAGAAGCATATTCAACCGGAAGCCTTTCTGCGGCATAGTCAAAGTCTTGGTAAATGTATTTCAGTATTTCGTCTTTATCTGTTTTTCCTGCATGATAAGCATCTTCCAGTTCCATATTTTGTGAATAATACACAACATTCCCAAAACGGCTTATCAGGCGGGAGTACATACACGCCCGTACAAAACGGGCATCTGCAATATACCTTTCATAGTGTTCCGCCGATACATTTGCTTTTGACCTCTCAATATTCTCAAGAATAGTATTTGCCCTACTGACTGCTTTATACGAATAACTCCACGTGTTTTTTAAGAAAGTGGAATTGTCCCCGTTTAATGTCCCATTAGTAAGCGGAACCAAAGTTGTACGATTCATCCAGTCATCCGATGCTTCGTCTAAAGACATGATGGCTGTTTCACCCCAGTCGCATTTAAACATAGGCCAGAACTGATGCAGATAAAGAGTATTTAAAGCCATCTCTACCTGTGGCCCGTCTGTAAACCATGTTTCACTCGATGCCTGAGATAGTGGTTGCAAATCCAAATCGTGGCATGCGGAAAAAAGTAAAGAGGATATTCCAAGAATTGGGATATATAATTTTTTTAATTTCATAATCTATCAGTTTTCGTTTTATAGAATATTAATTTAGAATTGTATTGATGCTCCGAATGTTATTGATTTGGTTATTGGATAACCTGTCGTACTTACTTCCGGGTCCCAGCCTTTGGGATAATGGCTGATGGTGAGGAAGTCCTGTATATTTGCATATACCCGCAGCCTGTTTGCTGAAATTTTACTGATTAGTTGTTTAGGCAAAGTATAGCCTAATGTTATATTTTTAATGCGGAAGTATGAGCCATCGAATAACCAGAAGTCAGATGCCGCATAATTATTAGCATTTGTATCCCGCATTATACGTGGATATTGAGCCCTGAGATTTTGCTCGTCGGTATTGTAATTACTCCAGTATTTACCTAATATAATTTCAGGCACATTATACCAGTCGGCGCGTACGGGCTGTGCCATCTGATCGGTCAATATAGCATCCTTTTTACCAACGCCCTGAAAAGTCAGCAGAAAGTCGAGACCTTTATAAGCGAGGCTCAGATTTCCTCCGTAATTGAATCTGGGAAGGGACGAACCGATAACAACACGATCATAATCTGCCGAAATTTTCCCATCAGGCACCCCTTCCGGTCCGCTAATGTCTTTGTAACGGATATCGCCCGGGCCAACTACAGAAGAAGTAACGGCACCCAGGTCATCACCCTTATGGTAAATTCCATCGCTCAGGTATCCGTAATAAGAAAGATATTCAGAACCCTCTGTTATTATAGTCCAGTTATCACTGTCGTAGTCACGGGTATTCTTCAGGTAGCCCATTACAGACTTATAGTCGTATAAGTTAAAACTTATCCCATAACTGAATTGGTCGATCTTATCATTCCAGCCCAGTTCTATTTCCCATCCTTTGGTTCTCATTTTGCCAATATTCTGATAGGGGTCTGAAAAACCCATAAAGTTTGGTATATCTACTGCGATGAGCATGTCCTTAGTATTTTTCCAATAATAGTCCCCGGTGAATTGCAAGCGGTTATTCAATAAGTATAAGTCAAGCCCGATATCGGCAGTAGTCGTGGTTTCCCAAGTATTTTCTTTTATTGCATATTGATCTGCAGAGGCTCCCTGAACAGAACTTGGAATATCTCCTGCATAAAGAGTTGGATTGTTGAATTTCATATAAGACTGATAGGTATAGTTACCGATACGTTCATCCCCTAATTGTCCCCACGAACCTCTGAATTTGAGCATTGATATTACCGGAATCCTTTTTATAAAAGCCTCCTCACTCGCAATCCATGCAGCTGACAGGGAAGGGAATGTTCCCCAACGGTGGTCTTTGTGAAAACGTGATGAGCCGTCATGGCGTAGATTGAATTGGAAATAATATTTCTGATCCCAATTGTACATTAATCGCCCGAAAAAGGAACGATAGGCATTTTCGTAGGCATCACCCTTGTTAGTCTGCAATGTTTCGGGACCAGCATTTAAATAAGGATAGTATGCCAGTTGATACTGATCGCGGGCGGCCAATAAAGACTCATTGAAATAATAGTAGTCTTCATAGCCAAGCATTGTATTGATGTTATGTTTGTCTATTCCTTTCAGATAGTTCACAAATATTTGCGAGTTGATAGAGTGACTGTCGTTCCGGTTTTCGGTAAGAGACATTGTCTTGGTGCCATCCATAATGCCTGTCGGAAGCTCTTCTTCAAAACTGGTATAATATTTCACCTGCTTTGTGAATGTCTTATCTTTTGAGAAATTGTATGTAGGAGCAAAAATACCGGTAATAGACATCCCTTCCATTGGCTTCAGAGTAATGCTAGCCTTGATACTGGCCAGATAAGCATCGGACTTCGAATCTCCGCCATCCCTCATCTTCCCGTAAGGGTTAGTTCCGTCTTTTCCTCCTGCCAGCCGGCCGTCAGTGTATACTCCGGCATACACCGAAGCGGCGTATCTCATTTGCGTGGACGGGCTGTATGCCGGATTGATTGACGATGTTTTCTTCAGGTTGGCATCAATGCTTGTACTCAGCCAATTATTTATCGTAATATCATTATTGACACGCAAAGTAACCCTATCCCAGGAAAGATTATTTTCGAAAAGCCCGTCCACTTTGTCGTATCCTATCCCTACCTTGGTCTGGTATCGGGTGTTTCCGGCTGTTATGCCTACCTGATGGCTTTGGCGGGGGGCATACTTTTTCAGGATAAGGTCTGTCCAGTTGGTATTAGGATATTTATTCGGGTCCTGTTTGTTCAACGTCCAGTAATTATCTATCAGGTCTTTAGCGTAGATACTATATTCTCCGACTCCGGATGCGGCCCCGGAACCATTCCATTCCCGCTCGTTGGCAATCTTCATATACGTTACCGCGTCCGCATAATCAGGCATGTCACTGGCAAAGTCCATAGAATAGCTATAATTGTAATCGATATTGATATCCTGTCTCGAACCTCTCTTGGTAGTTATGAGAATAACTCCGGAAGCTGCCCGCGCGCCGTATATAGAGGCCGATGCAGCGTCTTTCAAAACAGTCAGGTCTTCAATATCGTAAGGATTTACATCGTTGATACTGTTCGCGGCAACTCCATCGACTATGATAAGCGGGCCGTTATTACGCATAGATGTAATCCCGCGCACCCGTATATCCGCTCCTGCCCCCGGGGCCGAACTGGAACGGGTAACCGTAACTCCGGGAATAACTCCTTGCAGAGCCATAGAAGCCTGAGGATTCTGACGGCTTGTTATATCTGCACCATCCAGAGATGAAATAGAACCTGTCAAGTCCTTTTTACGGGCAACACCGTAACCGATAACAATTACTTCATTCAACGATTTCTGCGATTCCTCTAGTATAACATTGATTGTTTGTTTAGCCGCGACACCAATTTCTTTTGTCTCAAAGCCAACGTATCTGAAAATCAAAATGTCGGATTCAGATATGCCGGATAAAGAATAAAGCCCTTTTTCATCTGTTTGGGTTCCTTTTCCACTTCCTTTTACTCCTACGCTGACGCCGATTAACGGTTCACCCTCTTTGTCAGATACCAGGCCGGATAGAGAATGTTTACCTTGCGATGTAGCCGTAGCCGGATTACTCTGTATAATTATATACGACTTATCAGCTACTTTTTTATGCCTGAAAGCCGTCAGTTCCAGACTCCTGCTCAGAACAGATTCTACATCTCCTTTCATGGTTAATGACGGGACGCTGATTCCCCCAAGACTTTGAGAATCGAAACTGATAGTATAACCGCTGTCTTTACTTATTCGATTGATACGTTCAGACAAGAGCTCTTTGGGATAAGAAACCCCGATAGTCTGTCCCAGTGCATCAACCGGAAGACTGAACTGGAGAAGATAAATAAATAAAATAAATAACAATTTTTTCATATTGATCAATAAATTAGTAAATATTTCTACTTTGTTATATAGCAAGGCTTCGCCTGTGCCCTCTGAAAGAAGGCATAAATAGTTATTATGAAAAAAGGTGAAGTTTACCGGTAGATAAGAACCTCTTTATCCTTAATCTTATATTTCACATTATATAGCGCACACACGTTGCTCATTATATCTTCAAGGGTCGCTTCACTATTAAAAATAGCATTTACGCGTCTTTCTTGAAGAAGATCAGCATAACCTGTCAAACTTACATTGAATTTTTGCCTGAGCCTGATTGCCAACTCCTGTGCATTGGCATTCTCCAGAACTACGCGGCCATCTATCCATGCCATCGCATTCTGGTAATCGCAAACATTCTTGGAAAAACGACCAACGGAGCTGTCGTAATTTATTTGTTCATTGGTCGTAAGCATGCCCAATAGTTGCTGTTCATTACTTACTTCTACCTTTCCGCTACGAACCGAGACGGTTTGTTCCTTTAGCCCATTGTATGCCTTTACATTGAAAGATGTTCCTTTTACTTTTACCTGCAGATCTTTACTGTATATAATGAATGGCCTGTCAGGATCTTTGGCCACATCAAAGAATGCTTCTCCATCTACTAACCAGACTTCTCTTTTTTGTTTGCCGAATTCAGATTCTTTGATGCCGAGTTTTGTCCCTCCGTTGAGATGGATAATAGACCCGTCACTTAATGTTACTTGTTTAATTTCTGAGTAATCCGTTTCATAATATACAGGTTGTATATCAACATGGAAATATTCCCGATAACTCTTATTTCCCTTACCAATAGAAGTTATATATAGGCCTGTCCCTAAAACCAGAATAAAGAATACAGCTACCGCAGCATATCTGTAAATTATTGTATATCCTGCTCTTTTTGCAGTCTTTTCGTCTGCGTGTTTATCCACATTCAGGCCTAGAGTGAAGAAGATATTTTCCTTAACCCTTTTGCTGCCTTCTTCCACCTGAGACGAGTTTGTAGGAAATCTCTTTTTAGTATCTTCGGGATTCCAGTTCTCTACAATGTTCTTTTCCTCGTTATTGGCTTCTCCCTTGAAATATCGGTGAAGTAATATTGATACCCAGAGTAGCGGATCGTTTTTTTTCATTCGTTTTATATTTCTGTTTTATATTTCTGTTTTATATTTTCTGCCATCTATATATTAATCGAAATAAGAAGAAGCGAATCGGGCAGAAATCGGGTTACATTATTGTTACTTTGTGAAAGTAGTTTGTAATATTCATATTGATAGTATTTTAGTATATGTTGTCAAATATTTGCGACTTATTTTTCATAATTATTTTTTTCGTAACTGTAATGTAATACCGGGCTCTTAGATTTGTATACAATTATCTAAACATTCAAGTTTCATGTTCGATAAAAAATTATTAGAAGCGATTGCAAAAAAGGATGTAAAAGCTTATAATCAATTTTATAATAAATATTCAGATTGGTTATATGACTGGGCTTTAGGAAGAATCGGGGATGAGGACATAGCAGACGATATATCTCAAAATTTTTGGATTTTGTTATGGGAAGAACCCGAGATTGTAAAATTAGACGAAAATGCTTCGGCAAAGAGATTCCTGCTCCATCTGTTCAATCTCAGGATGATCGATTACCTAAGGGCGGCATCAACACGATTGTTGTCCCTTAAAGGACAACGTTCGATTGCAGAGATATCGGAAATATCCTCTTATACTCATGTATATGAGGATTTTGAACTAACGGAGTTCAATAGCATCATCAATTCTATTATTGCCGGCTTACCTGAAACTCTGCAAGAAATATTCACTCTTTTATATAAAGAAGAATTGTCTATCAAGGAAACGGCAAAAAGATTGAATATGAATGAAAAAACGGTGAGCTATAAGTCGAAAAAGACGATTGCCCTTATCCGCGAAAAACTCGAATTATTACAGTCGGATGATGCTGAGAACCTGGGTAAGTTAGAATCTTTTACTTCCTTATTAATATTATTATCTTTATTAAAATAACAAAACAAACAGTTTTTATGAAAAAAATATTACTTACTACATTCTTATTGACAAGTTTATTTAATTTGTCGGCACAGCAAATAGCAAAAGGATATGTATTTGAAGACATAAACAACGACGGACAAAAAGAAAAAAAAGAAAAAGGGATCGCCAATGTTGCCGTATCGAACGGAACGGATGTTGTATTGACAGATTCCGAAGGTAAATATAATTTACCTGTAGGTGATGATAATATCATCTTTGTAATAAAACCAGCCGGATATAAAATTCCTGCGAATGAATATAACTTCCCGAAATCTTACTATATACATAAACCTAAAGGGTCGCCATCATCTTTTTATAAAGGAGTAGAGCCGACAGGCGAATTGCCGGAATCGATAGACTTCGGCCTTATCAGATACAATGAACCGGAAGTTTATTCTTCATTTATCTTTGGTGACTCTCAGACCTATTCTGAACAGGAAGTGGAATATTTTACAAAAGGTATTGTAAATGAGGCAAAAGAGAGAAGCGGACTTAGCTTCGGCATTACGTTAGGAGACCTTGTAGGGGATAATCTGAATCTGCATTTATCATACAAAAAGGCCATTAAACAAATGGGATTACCCTGGTATAACGTCATTGGTAATCATGATATGAATTACGATGCCAAGGAAGATATATTCTCTGACGAAACATTTGAATCTAATTTTGGCCCGGCGAACTATTCTTTCAATTATGGAAAAGTGCATTACATTGTACTGGACGATATACTTTATCCTAACCCTGTTACAGGCAAGGAGTATATGGGGGGATTGAGAGAAGATCAATTGAAATTTATAGAAAACGATCTTAAATTTGTACGGCCGGATCAACTTATAATTATCAGTATGCATATACCACTATTAGACAGGCGGGACAAAGATGCCTTCAGGGAAACAGACAGGCAACAATTGTACTCGTTGTTGAATAGCTATCCGAATGTATTGGTATTATCTGCCCATACACACATTCAGTCCCATAATTTTATCGGAAAAGAAGATGGGTTGAACAGAGAGAAACCGATTCATGAATATAATGTGGGAACTTCCTGCGGAGACTGGTATTCAGGAGCACTTAATGCTAAAGGCCTGCCAACGTCTACAATGCGCGACGGAACGCCTCAGGGGTATGCAATTGTAAATATAAAAGGCGACAAATATACATTGGACTATAAAGTAGCCGGGCAGCCGGACGATTACCAGATATCTATATATAATCCCAAAGTGGTACCTTATAAAGGAAGATGGATCACATCGGGGATATATGCCAATTTCTTTATGGGATCAAATAACGACAGTGTAGAATACCGTGTCGATGAAGGGCCATGGACAAAAATGACAAAAATAGATGATTATGATCCTGCCTATTACCGTTATATGCAGGACTGGGATTATTCGGACGAAGTGAAACCTGTAAGAAGACCTTCGAACGCGCAGATATGCCGCCATTTGTGGCGTGCCAGTATACCAAGTAATCTCCCGGTAGGGGAACACCGTATAGAAGTTCGGGCAACTGATATGTTTGGACGGGTATTTACTCAAAACAGCAGTTATCAGATAAAGGAACTTCCTAAATAAAAAACACTACTTAACTCGGAATAAGCGGCTAGAGATTAGTCGCTTATTTTTTTATATAGCAACCTGGTTTTTAAGTATCGTATAATACTGCATTTGTAAAATATTAGCAAAATTGTAATAGTCCGGTCACCTGCCGGTAACTGTATTTATGTTGCTTTGAACTGTATATAGAAAAGCATATAAACAAATTAAAAACTTGCTATGAAGCTTACCAGTTTATTATTCAGTTTACTACTTATTATCTGTTTTAATGTAACGCTTAGTGCGCAACAAAACAGGATATCCGGAAAAATGACAGATGATAAAGGAGAGGTCTTAGCCGGAGTCAGTATTATAGTTAAAGGTACCAGAACCGGAGTTAATAGCGATCAGGAAGGGCTGTTCACTCTTTCGAATGTAAAAAAACAGGATATCCTTGTTTTTTCGTTATTAGGCTATATTACAAAAGAGATACAAGCCAACGAGAATATGGCGGTGACTTTACAGGAAGATACACAACTACTGAATGAAGTGGTTGTAACTACTCAAAAAAGGAGCCAGAGCAATATTGAAGTCCCGGCTGCGGTAAGCGCATTATCCGGCGAAAATCTGACAGCCTTGAATGTTAGGCAATTGGATGAATTGTCGGAATACATTCCGGGTATGCAGATGCAATTGCAAAGTCCCAACAATCCAGGTTATGTGATCCGCGGGGTAACGTCAGACGACGGAGATTCCCGGTCGCAACCCAGAGTCTCTGTTTTTCAGGACGGTATATCTATATCCCGATCCAGAGGGTCAGCTGTAGAGTTGTTCGACCTGGAACGGATAGAAGTAGTTAAAGGTCCTCAGGGAACACTCTTTGGGCGTGGTGCGGAAATAGGGGCATTACACATCGTGCGCCATAAACCTGTAAATACTTTGGGTGCAGAGGTTACTCTTGGATACGGGTCTCATAATCAGAAGTTAGCTTCCGGATTTATAAATACTCCCATAATAAAAGATAAATTGTTAAACCGCTTTTCATTCAATTATGAAGACCGGGACGGTTTTATCAGGAATCTTTCGGGTGGTGATCTGAATGGTAAAAGTACCTGGGCAGTCAGGAACTCTACGCGGTTGTTTGGTGGAGAAAACACAATTGCCGATCTTATTTTAGACTATCAACGGGACAATTATCCCGGAACTTCTTTCAAAAACGGACAGTATGCCCCTGCCGGAGGAAATACAGACCCGAATACGATGGCAGACCTGGAACAAGGTAAAAATCTTTATATAAAAAGAAATGTCGGAGGAGCCGGCCTCTTAATTGATCATACACTTGATCCAAACTGGAAATTCTCTTCTATATCCGGATTTCGTGCGTTCAACTCAGACGAATCGTTCGATGCGGATGGTACCGCAGCCCCTATTCTTTGGGTGTCGGAAAAAGCGAAAGGGACACAGCTAAGTCAGGAATTCCGCTTTAATTATGACAATAAGGATAATTTTTCAGGCTTTGTCGGAGCGAGTTATTTTTACGAAAACAATTCTCAGGAAGTACCGATGCGTATTAATGAGCAAAGCTTATATCCGGCCTATATTTCTCCTGTATTGAAAAAAATGCTGACCGACCAGTTCGCGGCAACAGGATTTTTGTCTGAAGAGCAGGTTGCGGGGATTGCCGATATGCTATTTCCTCCTATTCCTGCATTAACAGATGGCAAGCCGAATTATGTAAGTAATATTCCCGATATCAGAACTACATTAGAACAGGTATTCAGTGCTCAGATGGGTATGCCTCTGAAACTGGAGCAAATATTCGCGCAATTGCCTTTAGAGACACGGCAACAACTGATCGGAACCATTGATTTGCTCTCCAATCATCCTATAAATGCTTACCATGAGGAGACGTCTAAAAATACAGGTATAAATAACGCGGCAGAGTTTTTTGCCGACGGCACATATAAAATTACTTCCAGGCTGGGACTTACCGGCGGTATCAGATTAAGTTACGAACATCAGAAAGGATCATACGAATCGGCCGGTTCAGCACAGCCAAGTATATTTGGACAACTGATGAATCAATCTCCTAATTTGTTGAATCCTGTTTCGGACGGGAAAATCTCAGCATCAAAAGACTATTTCTCTTATGTCGGACGTTTGGCATTAAACTATATGTTTAACCGGAACAATATTTATGCAAGCGTATCACGGGGCAGGCGTCCGGGCGTCGTTAGCGTGTTACCTTCTGAAACGACTTATCTTCAACCTGAAATTATCTGGAGTTATGAAACCGGAATAAAAGGGAATGTGTTCAGAGGTAGGCTTAACTATGATTTCACCATGTTTTATTATGACTGGAATCATTTCCAGACCACTTCGTTAAAGACGATCGAAGGCAGCCTCACACCTCAATATCAGGCTAATGATGCAGGTAAAGCTCATAGTTTCGGCATTGAAACGGGCTTGAGATATCATTTTATGCCTCAGTTAAGTGCGTTTGCAAATTACGCATACATTGATGGCAAATTTAATAACGAAGATGAAGACGGGAATCCCCAGGAATATGCAGGGAATAGATTCCGGCTTACCCCCAAACATACTTTTTCGTTAGGGGTCGATGCGAATATACCATTGAAAGGCGGACAAACTATATTTTTACGTCCCGCATATTCTTATAAATCGAAGGTCTATTTTGAGGATGACAATACAGAGTTGTTGAGCCAAAAGGGTTACGGACTATTTAATTATACAGCCGGAATTGGATTTAAAATGAATAAGTTGTATTGTGAGTTCAGCACTTATGGTAAGAATGCTTTTGATAAGAAATACATTATTGATGCCGGAAACAGTGGCAATACCATAGGCATGCCGACATTTGTGGGAGGTAATCCCGGTCAATACGGGGTACAGATTAAAGTAGGATTCTAAAATTATAATACAGCAATGAAAAAGATCTTTTTATTTATTATATTATCGGTTTCATTTCCGGTAATGAACGCTCAGGTTAAAACGGATTTGCAGGATTATACAGGGCGCTATGTCTTTCCGGAAGGCAGCCTTGCTGAGGACGCTGTTATTTCAATCGTAAATGATACGGTTCTCAATATTACAGCCTCAGTAGGAGAATGCGACCTGAAATATGTTGAGGGAGAAACTTTTGCCTTGCCTCAATATGGTGGGAGTATTGTATTTAATCGCAATGCGGAAAATAAGATTGATGGTTTCACAGTCTCGATACCGATGGCCGGCATAGATAGTCTGGAAGCCCGTAAAGAGGTTAAAGTCCCGTTTGAGGCTTGTATCCACAGCGACAACAGGGACAGGCAGCCGGATAAGATGGCCATAACTATGATAAGTAGACAACCCCGGACCCTGATAAAGATCAAAACGCGGGAGGAAACGGAATTATAACGGATTATCCGGACCTGCTGGCTAAAATAGCTGAATCCGGAAATCAGGTAAACAGAAGAGAAGAGTTTGTTTGGTTATAGCTGCCTGCTATATTGGTTAGGCAGATCAAAAACTTGGTATTTGATCCAGTCAGCCCACTCCTGGTGGGCTTTCTTTTTATCAAATGTTTGCCAGCAGACAGGCTTTCCTATGTATAGTGTAAATGAATTGCCCTTTTGTTTAAAAAACTCATTAGCAAAAAGCAATACCTCAAAGTTGACTTTTGACCGAATCCATTTACGGAAGTTCTCTATATTATAAAATAAGTTTGAATTTCTGGCTTCAAAATATAGAGGTACAACATTTCTATGATGCTCAATGGCCGCTTTTATGAAATTCTTGCGCCATTCATGATCTACAATCTTCCTCTTTGACCGGGAAGCCGTTACCCCTGCGGGGAAAACTATCAAGTGACTGTCCGACCGGTAAAATTCTTTTATCATATGAATACTGTCCCTATTCTGTCTCTGATGTCTGTATATCGGTAAAAACATTTCTTTCAGAGGGTCCAGAACAGTAAGAAACTCATTTGCATAAAATTTGATATTACCGTTATATTGATGGCCTAATATATGGGCAATACAAATAGCCTCGGCTCCACCTTGAGGATGATTGCTGACAAAGATTAACTTCTCATTACTGACAGATGGCGGAAGGCATTCTTTTCCAATGACATTGCAGGAGAAGCGGAGCTGCTCCATGCACGAGTCTATAAAATCAAGATTTTTCTTCCCCCTGGCATTTACAAAAAGTATATTTATATCATCTATCCGTGCTATCTTTTTTAAAAGTTTGATAACTATTTCAGGAAGTTTTTTTTCCAGCCTTTCAGAAAGCAGATTTTTTATGTTGATTTTGTATGGTTCCGGTCCTTGCATAAATTAGGATATGTTTACTTCATATTAGATTTTAAACCTGTAAAAACTTTATAATAATCATTTACCATTCTTTCCCAATTAAAGTTTGCTCTTGTAAATGAGCTGAATTCTGACCTGTACTGATTGAAAGATTCATGTTCCCTTTCCCCAATCATATAATTTAATTTTTCAGCCCAGGCTCCGGCATCATTTGATGGTAAAAGAAAGCCGTTCTTACCATCGATAATAGCATCCGGAATACCATCTATATCAGATGCCAGCACCAGTGCTTTGTTGACAGATGCTTCAAGACATACCAATCCAAAACCTTCCATGTCTCCATCTGTTGCAATATTGGGCATCAAAAAGGCTTCAGCTCTACTGAAAAGCATTTGGATCTCGGAATAGGATAATCTTCCCAAATGTTTAATGTTTTCGGATTTATATATGATTTTCCTCAATAACTTTTCGTCAGAAAAATAACCCGAAAATAACATTAGTTTATTTCTGAATATTGCAGGAAGCATGTAAATAAGCCTCTCCTGTAATCTTATTTTGTTATGAAACGGTCCTGCGATTATCAGATAGAATTGGTCTTGCCTCAATAACGGAAATACATGTCCGGCAAACCATGAAAAACCTTTTCGTTTGACAGGTCTGCCCAGCAGCATCAAAATTTTTCTGTTTGATAGACAGATACCTTTTTCAGATAGCCAGGTTGTAAATATTTCTTCCGGAATTTCCTGAAACATCGAAATATCCACGCCATTAGGGATGACAGTTATCTTGTCCCGATCTAGCCCAGAATCAATTGCTTTCCGGGCAGTCGCATTGCTTACGGCAATCAGGCAATGGTAATAGTTGAGCCGGGTAAGGATGTATTTATGATATAAGCGACTTGGGAAAACTACATCAAGCCCATGCAATGTAACTACATATGCAATATTTTTTGGAAGATTCAGAAATGAGCAAAAGCAGGCTATGAGAGCATCATTAAAGTAAATGATATTTATACCGGGATTCTCTTTACATACTCTTTTTATCTTTCGTCCTAATGTTAAAAAGAATGTGAATTTTGATCCTTTCCTGTCAAAAACAAGGCGATGGGTTTTACTCTTTTTCTCCATGCCCGTTACCAGTTCGTAACATTGTTTTTCCATTCCCCCAGTTGATGGCGGAAATTTATGACTCACGAATAATATTTCCATGATTTTCGGATATCTTTTTCCTGTTTCTTATATACAGATAGAATATGAGAGCTATTCCACTCCAGAACAATTGCCGGGCTCGTCTAAGAATGGAAACCGATAACCATAAGTGGGGAGAAGATATTCCTATCAGATGTAAGACAAACTTATTTATCAGTTCCTCTATGCCTAATTGCCCGGGAATAAATGATACGGTTGATTTCAAAACAATAATTATAGTATCCAAGAACAGGCCGTCCAAAATATCTACATTGTACTGTAAGAAATACAGTATGAAAAATAATTCCAGAGATCCCAGTATCCAGTGGGCAGAGAATAATAGAAATGCCAATATTGTTTTTTGGGGCCGCATACGGATATAGCTGGCTAACAGAGACCGCATTTTGATAATACGGAGTATTACCGTCTTCCATTTTCTGTCAGGAAGAGAAGTCCTGGCATGGCGCTCTTCTTTTAACAAGAAACATATTAATACCGGAAACATCGCTAACAGTATAAAAAAACAGATATAAACCGGGTATATAATATCGGAAGGGAACCTGCCGGAAAGAAAAAAGAGAAACCAGGAGACTAATATGATTAGCAATGTAAGCTGGCTCAATATCATAAGAATACGGCTTAGCAAGACTGACTTGTAAGCTTCTTCTTCTTTCATTCCTTCCTTGATCAGGGCTTTGGCATTAAACATTTCCCCGGCTATTGCGCTTGTTGGATTAAACAATGTGATCGTATTGCCGATGTGTCTTACCATAAATAATTTAACGAGCGGGAACCTATCAGGACAATCGATGCAATACTTCCAACCTAATGTACCCGAAATATATGCCAGAAAAGTAGAGATAATTATAAAAGCCGAATAGATGCCTAACTGCCTTATCAGGAGAATAGACTCCTTTATATTGGTTCCTTTTAGAAAAAAGACAAAGCAAATGCATATACTGATAATAAGTAAGGTTTGTAATAATCTTCTCATCCTTATGCTATATATAGATCGAAGGCTAATGATTTTAAATCATTAAAATATGCCGAGACCAGATTTTCCCAGACGTATTTTTTACTTGTCTCCACTGCATTTTCTGACAATTGTTTTGCTAATCTGCTATTTTCCAATATCTTCACAATATACTCCAGGTAAGAATCTGCATCATATGGGGCGCATTTAAACCCATTGTATCCATCCTTGATAAAGTCCTTGCTGCCACCTTTATTTGCGATAACGCAGGGAAGCCCTGAAGCCATCGCTTCAAGTACAACATTACCGAAGGTTTCCGTTACCGAAGGGAAGAAAAACACATCAGCGGAGGCATAAACCTCCGATAGCCTGTCATGCCCCATATGGCCGAGAAATACAGCTTTAGGCATCTGTTCTTCAATTTCATCTCTTGCAACACCTTCACCTATAATGATGAAGTTATATTTGAGGCCTTGCTGTTCTATTGATTGATAGAGTTCGATCATTGTTTGTAAATTCTTCTCCCAAACGAGCCTGCTTACGAACAAGATACAAGGATAGTCATTCCCTGTAAGTTCTCTCATTAGTTCAGGATTTCTCTTGCCCGGGGAGAATATGTTTCGGTCGATGCCTCTTTCCCATAGTTTCATTAGGTTAGGATTTATTCCCTCATGAGCAAGCTCCTCTATGATTGAAGTTGATGGGACATAAACCGTTTCACACTGGTTATAGAAGGTTCGAAGCATATCTCTGACCCGTTGCTTGGTAAAATCTACCAATAAGGGGAATTTCTTTATATAATAATCAACATAACTTATAAAATGAGTATGATAGATCGTAACTACCGGTATATCTAATCTCCTGGCGGTCTTCAAAGCATAATTACCCAATAGGGAAGGAGTGGAGATATGAATAACATCCGGAGAAAAATCTTGTAGTTCTTTATCTAATCCCGTTTTTTGCAATAAGGGTGTGGCAAACCTGTAACTTTTATTACCGGGGACACCCATTGTAGGGACATGGATACACTTGAAATTCCCTATCTTATCCGGTCCAAGTCCGCATATGAATAAAAAATCGAACTGGTCGGAAGGGATTCTGTCTATTAACTGGAACATAGTTCTCGAAGCCCCGTCAAAATCCCCAATTAAGATATCTGCGAAAAACACAACCTTTATCTTGTCCATTTGTATCTGTTTTTATTCGTGAGACAAATTCTGCTAATGTCTGAGACAAAGGATGGTATTTTATATTATCATATGACGACAAGATGGTTAAAAATCAATTAAGCTGATGCAAATCGGGGTTAAACACTATAAATTTCCGGTAATTCGTTACCTCCTTTCTATCCATCTTCTGATGTATTGAGAATGCTGTATGTTATTCCATATCCTGCCATTGTATAATATATCGCTGAATGCCGCGCCCGGCCATGCAATGTGAAACAGCGTACTCTTTATTTGAGCAACCCGGTAGGAGGGTAGCCGAATTGTTTTTTGAAGGCAAAAGAGAAATGCGACAGGTTTTCAAAACCTACTTCATAGCAAACATCGATAGGTTTCTTCTTTTTCTCGGCAAGCTGGTAGTGAGCCAGTTCCAGCCGTTTCCTTGTAAGCCACCGCTGTGGAGTGGTATTGAATACTTTTTTGAAATCCCTCTTAAAAGTTGCCAGACTCCGGCCTGTAAGGTAACTGAATTTTTCCATTGGTAAATTAAACATGAAATTCTTTTCCATATAGTCTGCCAGGTTGATTTTACCGGGCTCTTCAAAATTTGCCAACACATTGTCGATACTCTCGTCCATGACTCTGAGAATACTGATAGCTTCGGTAATCTTGAGGGAAGCGATATCCGGTGGAATTTCTTTCATCTCAAAGTAAGGTAACAAGGACGCAAGACAGCTTTCGAGCAACGGATGGTCCTTAAAGCAGTAGATCTTTTGAGACTTAAAGACCTTGGGCCTGACATTCAGGTTTAGGTAGTAATCTCTGAGCCTTTCCACGGATAAATGCATCACTACTGTTTTATGAGGTTGCCCGTCTTTGGGATAATTGATGATCGTAGCTAATTGATTTCTGGGGATCAGGAAAATATCACCCTTACTGAAGTGATAGGTGGTGTCTGATTGCACGATTTTTGTTTCCCCTGAAAGGAACCATACCAGCATATGTTGGTCGAACATGATGTCTGACTTAAAAAAATTGTCTTCATAACAGGATAATTTTATATCCTCCGTTATATATCTGGCTTTATATTCCATACCCTATAGAATTCATCAACAAAGTAAAGTGTGATTACAAAGATAAAAAGTATTATGCAATTTACTTTGTTTAAAAGATCATTCTTTTCTTATTGACCGGATCAACTGATATTAAATACGATACCTGTCATATCTTCGCTTAACTTCCACAGCTTTTTGGCATTGTCTTCGTCCAGAGAATAGGGTTTTACTCCTCCTGGCACCGAAGGATCGGAAGCCAGTTCCGCTATGTCACCATCTTCGCAATATACACCACCCACATTATTCAGTCTCGAACTGGTGGCACACCAAACAGTTGTGGCGGCACCTTGAGGTATTGTTTTCAATGATGAAGTTATTTCCGGCAGTAAGTTCCCTTCCGCATCACAGAAACCCATTTTTTGAAACAACTCACGCGGTGCTTCTCTTCCCAGCTCTGTCCCTCCGATTGAGCCGGGATGTACCGCATAAGCCCTAACCTTTGATAGCTTGGCCCGGTTGTCCAGTTCAAGGGAAAACAGATTTACAGCCGTCTTTGATTGTCCGTAACCTTGCAATGTATCATATTCCCTGTTTAGGAAATTAGGATCTTCAAAATTGAAAGGAGCGAACTGGTGCCCGTATGAGCTGATATTGACTATTCTCGCTCCGCCCGCTTTTTGTAAGGCCGGCCATAACCTTGCCGTAAGGTGAAACTGGGCTAGATAATTGGTGGCCAATTGAGATTCAAAGCCTCGGCTATCCCTGCGAAGCGGTACCCACATGATCCCCGCATTATTGATGAGAATGTGAAGAGGTTTGCCTGAAGCAAGAAATGTTTCAGCAAAGGTGTCAATAGACACGGGATTCATCAGATCCATAGGCCTTATTTCTATATTGGCAACACTTTGTAAGTTATTCTTAGCTTTTTCAATATCCCGTACAGGAACAATAACCCTGGCTCCTGCGGTTGCAAGTGTTCTGGCTGTTTCCAAACCAATCCCGGTGTTTCCTCCCGTTACTACGGCGATTTTTCCTGTGAGGTCAATGCCTTTAATTACATCGCTTGTATTCGATTTTGCGTTAAATCCTGAACCAATAGGTTTTTGTAACGCTCCCTGATTATTATTCCGTTTCATTTCTTATATGTTTTGTTAGAGCAAAAGTAGATAGTATTAGTAGTATTGACTTTGTTTAAAAGATCGAATTGGCTTTGTTTAAAAGATCATGCTTCATTTGAAATATTTATTGATTAATTAATATAATCTCTTATCGGATATCATCCCTATTTTAACAATATACTTTCTGTGGCCATTATTAAATTAACCTATATTTACAGTTAATAGTTAAAAGGTAACAAAAGTAACACAAAATCAGTGAACAGTTAGCAGTCATCAGTTAACAGAATTAGCTATTAGCGGATAGCTTTTAGCCGTTAGCGGTGCGAAGTGACAAAACCCGTAACTGTCAACTCAAAAAAGGTAACAAAGGTAACAGATATATCAGTAAACAGTAAACGGTCAGCAGTTAACAACCCGTATCTTGTATCTTGTCTACTCGTAACTTGTAACTTGTAACTTGTAACTGCCCAAAGGGCGCAGAAATAACATTCGCCGAAGCGAAGGCGAGGCAAACTCGTAACTATATCAAAAAAGTCACAAAAGTTACACTTTTATCAATTATTTTCTCTCCTCAAAGCCAAGGTTTCTCTCCTCAAAGCTAAGGTGGGGGATTGAGGGGGCTCGTTCATTCTTTCAAAGAGCTATCAGCTAAAGGCTATTGGCTTAATATATAGATAAAGTATTTTCTAAAAAACAAACAATCATTTCATGGTAATATCCACTCATGATGGGGATTTACTATAAATAAAAATACCCGCTGAAAAAAATCAGCGGGTAGTATGTCTATCCTGATTATTTATTTACTATTCTTCAAGAATTCTAATTCCTGTTTTAACAACGCTTTTTCCTTGTCTATTTCATGCTTTTCTTCTAACAACCGCATTTCTTTCTCGTAATGCTCTTTTTGCATATTAAGCAGTTTGGTTGTCATTTCCATTACTTGTTCCAGTGGATAGTAATTAAAAACTTGAGATTGGTCACCTTGATTCACTACATCTTGTGATTTTTCAGCAGAATGTATGGTAGTGTCATTGTAATAATTCTTCGTTGCACTCTGGAAATCAAAATTTCTCAAAAAATCTGCACTTACATCCAAAGCAAGCGCAATCCGGTCTAATATTTCATTTTCAATTACTTCTTGATTTTCTATTTTGGATATTTCACTTTGTTGTTTATTTATTTTATCGCCCAGGTCCTGTTGGGATAGGCCTTTAAATTCTCTGGCAAACCGGATATTCCTACCCTGATGTATGGAGTTTTTTTTCTCAACCACTTCATTCATAAATTTTTTCGTTATAGATAATGTCCAAAATTAACATATTCTATCAAGAAAACATGATTGTTTATCGATTTTTTTTTAAATTACATTTTGTGAGATTAAAAATCAGATTGATAGTATATTATACTTTGATAATTGTATATGTAGAACATTGAATCTAACTTTGTCTGCATAAAATTATACTTATGGAAATAATACCCAGGCTTACAGAAATTCAATACTATCGATTAACTGCTCCTGAACTTCCACGTGCTTTGACCAATGTATATAAAAACATGCCCTTTTGCCGGCTTTATAAAAAACGGGAGGTTTAAGGTTTACTATAAAATACCCAAATGAAACTGAGATGAAGCACTTTCATATTAATTATAGTAAACTTCAAAAAATCTATAAAGTTGACCTATGTTTTAGCATGAATTATATTCTGAATTCAAATAGAAAAAGTCTGTTGTCCGGACATATTCTTTTTAATAAATTTTTTAAATGAAATATGTATATAAATAAAGAATTATCTATTATTTTTGTAAACTAAATGCGGTATTTATTGATACTTTTCAATAAAAGAACCTTTTCTACCTGACAAAAAATTGTTTGTATAGTAAAATGTCTCTTATCTATATAAGAGTATGAAGTCATGAGCTAGATAATTATTTTTTAATTGCTAAACAGTCTTGATTTTGTGAAGGAATAAGAATTAGCAAAGGAATAATCTTTTTAATAATACTCATAGAGGGAATTTGTTACTGGATAGTGCAAATTTGGTATATACTCAATTTTTAATTTACTCATAATCAAATTAATCCGATAATGTTGTTATCGGGGTGTCCCCAAGGTATATTATTTTGTGAAGTATGCCAGTCAAAAAAAATGATTCATACAAATGGTTTGCCATTAGAGTTACTTATGGTAGGGAAATTAAGCTAAAAGCATATTTGGATACCATAAAAACAGAGAGTTTCATACCTTTAAAACTGACCGAAACCATTAAGAATGGAAAAACCAAAAAAGAATTATTACCTGCTATCCATAATCTGATTTTCATTCATACCAACCGTTCGACCCTGGATATTTTAAAAAAGGAGCTGGAGAGAAGTCTCCCCATCCGGTATATGATTGATAAAGCAAGGAAAATGCCAATCATTGTTCCTGATGAGCAAATGAAACATTTTATTGCTATATCCAGTACCCAGAACGAACAAACACTCTATTTAACACATATTGCTCCGGTATTGAAAAATGGAACGCGGGTAAGAGTTACCAACGGCATTTTTAAAGGGGTAGAAGGCACCATCATTAGAATAAAGCGAGACAGGCGGATCATGGTTAATATCGATGGGGTGATTGCTGTAGTAAGCGCGCACATTCATCCGTCACTTTTAGAAAAGATAGATAATCTTTAACTGGATAATAACTTGTTTTTTAGTTGGATATCATCAAAAAGTGTAGAAAAATATGGAATTATGTATTTGTTGTTTTTTGCCATTTATCATTAGTCTGCTTTCATCGTGGTTTCTTATACCTCAAATCCGGTTTATAGCGTTTAAGAAAAAACTATTTGATATTATAGATGAAAGGAAAGTACACATAGGTATTGTCCCCCGACTGGGCGGTGTCGCTTTTTTTCCGACATTCATGCTTGTATCGTCATCATTCTTATATGTTTATATTATTTTCAGGAACACACTGGATATTTCTGTTGGTGTTGAATCCATAAAAGAATGGATATTAACATTATGTTGCACCATGATATTGTATCTGACCGGAATCGGAGACGATCTGGTAGGCCTGCGATACCGGCATAAGCTTCTTATACAGGCTTTTGTAGCTTCTGTTTTTGTAGCTTCCGGTTTATGGATAAACAATTTATATGGTATTTTCGGTATTTATGATATTTCATTATATTGCGGGATACCTCTTACTATATTTATTATAATTTTTATCCTTAATGCCATAAATCTCATTGATGGCATTGACGGTCTGGCTTCCGGATTGAGCATGATCGCTTTTCTTTTTTATGGTTGTATTTTTATGTATCTCCATTTATGGTTTTATTGCATACAGGCTTTTATTGCGTTTGGGATGCTGGTTCCGTTCTATTATTACAATGTTTTTGGAAATGTAAAAAAAGGACATAAGATTTTTATGGGAGACGGAGGTTCTCTTACTATAGCGATGTTACTTTCCGTGTTTACGATAAAATTATGCTACTTCGAGCCGGAAATGGTACAGATTCCTCATTCTATTGTAATAGCATTTTCCTTGCTTATCGTGCCTATGTTTGATGTAATAAGGGTGGTTATACACCGGGTGCGTTGCGGACGTAGTCCTTTCAAACCGGATAGGAACCATATCCATCACAAATTTCTGAATTTGGGTCTGTCCCATAAATCCACAATGATAGTAATATTGTCAATCGCAGTATTTTTTGGAGCAAGCAATGTTTTGTTAGTGCCGTATGTGAACATTAATATTTTGCTGATTCTCGATATTGTGTTGTGGACTGCCATGCATGTCTTGATAACAATGAAAATTCGTAAGAGACAATTAGCTGAAATAACTGAAACGAGGGATTTTTAGTATAAATTATATAGCGTGGGATATTAGGAGCCTGTCCAAATTTCAGTGAAAATTTTTCTTAAGGCTCTTTGGAATAAATCTTGGCTGATACAGAATAACCTACTTCAATACCAGTGATATTTATTAATAAGAATAATCAAACATTTATTAAGTATAGAATTTTATGAGATCTTTATTTGGATTTTTGCCCATTTGTATTTTATTCCTTTCATCCTGTAATTCATCTAAAAATATTGTATATTTTCAGGATATCCCTGTCGGACAAAATATTACAACTGTTAAATCTTCTGATATAGAAGTTATGCCGAGAGATTTGATTTCGATAGTCGTGTCGAGTAAGAATCCCGAGCTTGCCGCTCTTTTCAATTTGCCAAAAATTTCCTACCAGGCGGGAAGTACGATCCCAAGTGAAAATACGAACAATCAGATTTTGGGTTATACCGTCGATTCAGACGGTAATATCGATTTCCCGGTATTGGGGAGTATTCATGTGGCGGGGTTAAACAGGAAGCAATTGTCATCTATGATAAAAGAACGGTTGTTGAATGAGAATCTGATAAATGATCCGGTTGTAACAGTCGATTTCATGAATTTGAAAATATCTATGCTCGGAGAAGTGAAATCTCCCGGAAAATATAGTATAGACCGCGATCAGATAAATATCCTGGAAGCCATAAGTATGGCCGGCGACCTCACTATTTATGGCAAACGTGACAGGATTTTTGTCATGCGGGAGAAGGATGGAGGCCGTATTACATATAAGATGGATCTGCGTTCTTCAGAGATATTTTCTTCCCCGGCCTATTACCTTCAACAAAACGATATCGTATATGTAGAACCCAATAATGTGCGGGCTGGACAGTCTACTGTAAATGATAACAATGCAAAGTCTGTATCATTATGGATGTCGGTTGTATCCCTTGCAGCTACATTAAGTGTGTTGATATTCAAGTAAAGAGGAATCCTTGTTAAAAAAATATTACTAAAAATGAAAAAGAGTCCAGAAGAAGAATTCATCCGGATACAAGATTTATGGTACATGTCGGTCGCAAAATGGCATTGGTTTGCTATATCACTTGCCATTAGCCTGTTTGTTGCATTTATATATGTATCAATTACAGCTCCGATATATACCCGTTCCGCGTCAGTGTTAATTAAAGACAATTCTAAAGGAGGGATGTCGTCGGATGAAATAAGTACATTTTCTGATATGGGCTTATTTAAATCTAATACTAACATCCACAATGAAATACAAACATTAAAATCTCCATTGTTGATGCAAGAAGTTGTACAACGTCTGAAGTTGTATGAAAATTATAGTATTGATGGTTTCTTTAGAGAAAAAGTACTATACAAAAATGCGCCGGTTCGTGTTTCTGTTGATTCATTATCAGAGGCAATGCCTTTTTCTTGTTCAATAGAATTGCTGCCTCAAAATAAAATAAAAATTTCCAGGTTGATTTTCAACAGCGATGATTCCAAAGTATCTGAAATAATAGACGGCGCCTTGTCCGAACCGGTTAATACTCCATGGGGGAAAATTATTATTTCAGCAACTTCGGATTGTTCCGGAGATTTTTCAGGTAAGCAAATATTATATTCAAAAGGTAAGCTGTCTAATGTCGTAAATTACTATACCAAGGCCCTGAATGTTTTTTTAGCCGATGAAAAAGCTTCGATTGTTGACATTGTGATAAATGATGTTTCCATTCAGCGGGCAGAAGATATATTGAATACATTAATTACCGTGTACAACGAGAATTGGGTTAAGGACAAGAATCAGGTAGCGGTGAATACTTCTCTTTTTATTAATGAGAGATTGAATGTTATTGAAAATGAATTAGGCAATGTTGACGACAATATATCGGAATTTAAAAGCGAGAATTTAATGCCGGATATTCAGGCTGCTTCTAACTTGTATATGGCCCAATCAAATGAGAATAGTACTAAGATGCTAGCATTGAGTACTCAATATACTATTGCCGGCTATATTTTATCCTATCTCAAAGATTCTAATACAAAGGATAAGTTATTGCCTGCAAATATGGGAATTGAAAGCGCCGGTATAGAAAAGCAGATCGATGAATATAATACAATATTATTACGGTATAATACTATATTGGCAAATAGCAGCGACAAAAATCCTCTGGCGCAGGACTTAGCCCAATCTTTAAAAACCTTGCGTAATGGAGTAATAAATTCTGTCGAAAATTTGTCAGTATCGCTTAATACCCAAATAAAAGATATCCAAAAATCAGACAAAGAAACGACCAGTCGTATCGCATCAAGTCCAAAGCAAGCTAAACACCTTCTTTCTATAGAAAGGCAGCAGAAAGTAAAAGAAGCCCTTTACTTATTCTTATTACAGAAGCGGGAAGAAAATGAATTATCCCAGGCTTTTACTGCTTACAATACCAAACTGATAGTTCCCCCAGCGGGGAGCATGTTCCCGACAGTTCCCCGAAAAATGCCGATCTTATTGGCCACGGTTATCATAGGATTTCTGCTACCCGTTATTATCATATTTATCAAGGAGAATCTGAATACAACAGTTAGGGGACGAAAAGACTTGACATTCCTGTCCATTCCGTTTATTGGGGAAATTCCTCTGATAATGAACCGGAAGAACCGGTTGTTGTTGAAAAACAAGCCGCCGAAGAATAGGGATGACATTATTGTTCGCGAAGGAAAACAAGATTACATGAATGAAGCGTTCAGGGTTATACGTACTAATCTTGACTTTATATTGAGCACAAACGGGGAGAAGCATCAAAAGGTCATCATGTTTACATCTTTCAATATCGGTTCCGGAAAAACATTCACAATAATGAATCTGGCCATAAGCATGGCTATAAAAGGGAAAAAGGTTGTCGTTGTAGATCTTGATATGCGAAAAGCTTCATTAAGCACATATATAGGTTCTCCTCCGATAGGGGTATCCAACTATCTGGGCAATATGATAGATAATGTGGAATATATAATTAAAAAGGAATCTGTTCATCCGAATCTGGATATAGTGCCGGTGGGGACGATACCTCCAAATCCGGCAGAGCTTCTGCTAAGCAATAAATTCTCAGAACTATTGGACAGTTTGAAAGAGAAATATGATTATGTGTTTTTGGATTGCACCCCTGCTGAGATAGTCGCAGACGCTTCTATTGTCGGTAAAATTACTGATTTGACAATTTTTGTAGTTCGGTCAGGACTTATGGACCGGAGAATGCTTCCGGAGATAGGAATAATGTATGAAAGGAAACAATTCAATAATATGACCCTGCTCCTGAACGGAACACAATATAGGCAAGGGCGGTATGGGTATAACTATGGCTATGGAGGTAATTATAATAATCACTGACAGCATGCTGTCCATCTTGAGAAAAAGGCTCTTCTGTTAAAAATCTCCTATAGATGGAATTTTGCATACGAAAGATATTTATAACTGTATAGCCGAGTAGGATAACTCTCTAATAAAAATAAATATTGAAAAAATTGGTAATATGAGATATTCAAAAATCAGACTTTATATAAAAATGGAATGGTTATGGATACAGATTGGCATCCCACTTATGACATTATCTTTCCTGTAGCAGGTAACCACCATGACCTCAATGATATTGAAGATCGTTTAGATGAACTCTTTAGCACTTTAAGCAAGGCCAGAATTGCTGTTGATGGTTTATTTATTAATGCTGATGCTGGATTCGATTCAGCAGGGTTTAGAAATAAGCGCTTTGAACATGATGTAATAGCTAACACGGCTCTAAACCAAAGAAATGAAGATAAGAAAGAAGATGTATTATTTGATGAATTTCTTTATGAACAAAGATATGCTATTGAAAAAGCAAATGCCTAGATGGATTCATGCAGAACATTGCTTAACAGATTTGAACCCAAGGCATCAACATGGAAAGCCTTCAACTATCTGGCATTTATGAGTATATTATTGAACAAAATTAACAAAAACGAAAAGTCAAGATGACTTCGCTGCATAATTACTAATAATTCATAAAAACAATGGACAAAATAAAGATTGCCGTAATAGGCTTAGGTTATGTTGGACTTCCTTTGGCTCGTTTATTTTCAACCAAGTATGAAACCATAGGATTCGACATGAACCAGACTCGTGTGGATACCTTGATGAACGGACATGACGCTACACTCGAAGTCGAAGACAAATTGTTGCAAGAAGCGATAACTAATGGTTTTAAGTGTACCACTGATATAGAAGAAATACGAAATTGTAACTTCTATACTGTGGCTGTCCCAACGCCCGTAGATGAAAGCAATCGTCCGGATCTGAAGCCGCTTTGGAGGGCAAGTGAAACCGTTGGCAAAGTTATAGCCAAAGGAGACATCGTTGTTTATGAATCTACAGTTTATCCCGGAGTAACCGAAGAGGAGTGTTTGCCGGTAGTAGAGAAAGTGAGTGGCTTGAAATTTAATGAAGACTTCTTTGCCGGTTATTCTCCTGAGCGTATCAATCCTGGCGACAAGGAACATACTGTAGAGAAAATCAAGAAAGTAACCTCTGGCTCTACTCCTGAGATTGCGGACATAATAGATCGTGTTTACAACTCTGTACTCGTCAATGGAACCCATAAAGCCCCATCAATAAAAGTAGCGGAAGCTTCCAAAATTATAGAAAACTCACAACGTGACGTAAACATCGCATTTATGAATGAGTTGGCAAAAATTTTCAATGCAATGGGCATTGATACTCGAGATATCATCGATGCGGCTGCGAGTAAATGGAACTTCATCAAACTGAATCCCGGTTTGGTAGGAGGACATTGTATCAGTGTGGACCCATACTATCTGATTCAGAAAGCGCAAGTGTATGGAGTCCTGCCACGCATCATGTTTTCTGCCCGTCGTTTGAACGACGGTATGGGAGCATACGTCGCAAATCAGACGATCAAATATATGAATATGAAGGGTGTAATTGTAAAGGCCGCAAAAATCCTCATACTTGGCATAACATTCAAGGAAAATTGTCCGGATATTCGCAATACTAAAATCGTGGACATTTATAGTACTCTTGCTGAATATACCAATAATATAACTATTTATGACCCTTGGGCAAATACTGCGGCAGTCAAGCATGAGTACAACATCGATATTGTGAGTGAATTACCGACTGGAAAGTTCGATGCAATTATCCTTGGAGTAGCTCACAAACAGTTCCTTGAACTCAATGTCAAGAGTCTCGTTAAGAAGGATGGCGTTATTTATGATGTCAAGGGTTTATTGCCTCGCGATATTGTTGATGGACGTTTATAAATTGATAAAATAAAGATTTACAGCCATACAGATTGTGGGAATTTGTTGTACAACTATAAATAATTAAAGCATTTAAATGCCTGATGTATCAGAACTGAAAACCAAAGGTCTTAAGGGCAGTGTCTGGAACTTCCTTAGCATGATGATTAATCAATTGAGGAACTTCATTGTAACATTGATCTTAGCGAGATTGCTTACTCCGGTGGACTTTGGTCTTGTAAGTATGGCAATGGTATTAAATGCTATATTAGATACTTTAGCTGATTTTGGATTTAGCAATGCTATAATACGAAAAAATAAAGTTACTGATACCGAAACATCTACTGTATTTTGGATTAATATATTGATAGGTGGCTGTTGTACACTGCTTGTTTTCATTTGTGCACCTGTTTTTGCATGGTTTTATGATGTACCGCAGTTACGTAGTATCGTTGCCGTCACATCAATGTGCTTTCTTATCAGTTCGTTTGGAACATTACAGACTGCATTATTCCAACGTTCCTTAAATTTCCGTAAACCGTTTATTGCAAAACTGATTTCTGGAGTATCTTCAGGAATATTGGGTATTGTGTTGGCGATATTTGATTTTAATGTTTGGGCATTAGTTTATTCAAATCTTGCTGGATGGATTATTTATACCACATCTATATGGTTTATGTCTTCATGGCGTCCTAAATTTATTTTCAACCCGAAATCAGTGTCTGATATGTTCTCTTTTGGATGGAAAATGACATTATCTACATTGCTAAATAGAATTATACGCCAACTGGATACCCTTATTATAGGAAAACTTTATTCAGCTTCAACATTAGGATTATTCAATAGAGCCCAATCATTAAATAATCTTGTAATAGAATATTCATTCTCTTCAATAAGAAATGTACTACTTCCTTCTTTAAGTAAATTGCAAAATGATCTCAATGCCCTTAAATATAGTGTTTTGAAACTACTGCATGTAATATCTTTTTTGACTTTTCTATTTGCAGGTTTGATGTATGTATGCGCTGAAGATTTAATTCTCTTCCTTTACGGTAAACAATGGGAAGGCTCAATTGAAATATTTAAAATATTAGGATTATTTTCTATCTCATTATGTCTACCAATTGTATTTGATACCATACTTACAGTAGTAAATAGGATGACAATGTATCTTGGGCTAAGTGTTTTCCGGAATATCTTGGTTCTTTGTGCAATTCCGATTGGTTTATATTTCGGCTTTAAAGGATATATATGGGCAATATCCATTGCAGGGATTATTAAGATTATTCCTTCGGTGTTTACTACTCGATCCACTATCGGATTACCCATTAAAGATCAATTAAAATCTATACTTAGTTATGTTTTTCCGTTTGCCAGTATATTGATATTTTGGAAATATCTATGTTTTGACACGAATATATATATATTAAATCTCTTAATAAATGGTAGTTTATTTGCCATTCTATATATTACATTGAATTTCTTGGTAAAAAACGATGGGATTCGGATATGTAAGTCATTGATACTTGGATTTTTGAAAAGATTGTAATAAACATTGCAGATATTCATCAAAAAAAGGATACAATATGTCATCATTTATTTCTCGAATAATAAAAAAATGCAGTGAAACTCGATGGAAGTATAAAAGATACAAATCAAACGTACGCATAATTCGGGGAGGGGTAGCTGAAATAGACAACACTGCCATAGTTAAAAACTCTGATATTTTCGTAGACTCGTCTTCAAAATTAATTCTTAAAGAAAAGGTTAGGCTTGAAGGCGTCGAACTATTTCTTACAAATGGGGCAATTGTTGAAATTAATAAATACAGTTTTTTTGAATTAAATAGAAATTCAGTAAGGCCCCAATATATTATTAATGATGGCAGTTTAATTGTTGGTGACCATACTAAATTAGCTTGTCAAAGGGTATGGATCAGATATGGCGGAGTCTGTAAAATTGGGAACTATACTAATATAATTTAAGTTGCTATTTATAGATTGTAAATTTTATCAAAAGTATATCCCCAAATGAAAG